>JAZQFC010000019.1:0-33545 GCA_045539315.1 Acutalibacteraceae bacterium
GGCGTTTTTTAACTTATCTTAACTTAACTCAAAGTTACTCTTAAAACATCTGAAACCCTTTTGTACAGGTTGTTTTAAGGCATTTTAGCATAATTAAAAGGCAGGTTGAAAAACCTGCCTTTTTGGTCGAGGCGACAGGACTTGAACCTGCGGCATCTTGGTCCCAAACCAAGCACTCTACCAAACTGAGCTACGCCTCGAAATATATTAAATTTAGCGCGTTTCTTTTAATGCGCCTAAACATTATAATACACAAATCACAGAATGTCAATAAAAAATTTAAGTTTTTTTGAAAAAAGTTTAATTTTGTTTTGAAACTCCAAAAAATACTTTCAATTTGACTTGTTATATGGTACAATATAGAAAATATTGCAAAATTTTACATTTTTTGCTTTTGAGAACGGAGTGTTGTTTATGAAAAAACTATTAGCCTTTTTATTAGCATTATTATTTTGCATAAGTTTTGTTGGGTGTGATAGTGACAAAGCAGATATTGATTCAATTTCAACAAATGATATAGTTCAAAACAAATACGACAAGCATTTTGTTGATAGAGAGTATGATTTTTGCGATTACCCATCTTTTTTTGAAGAACTAACCTTGAAAAAAACAAACTATAGTTGTACAAATGAAATTGATGAATATAACAATAAGTTTTATATAAGTTCTGATGCGCCTGATTTTGAAATTACCTATTACAAAGACGGTGTTTGCATTAACAGATATATTGGTGACGAAGAATATGTTGAAATTCCTGAAAACATCGGTGGCAAACCAGTTTTAAAACTTGGGCTTTATAGATATCAACAAGAGCCAGCAGATTTGTGTGGTTGTTGTGAAGAACCAGAGTATTATCAATATTATTCATCGCCTTTTTTAGATGAATGGAGATATTCTTGGGCAATAGAAATCGATGAATGTGAATATGATGAAGAAAGAGGCTCGTATCATAATCCTGAGTATTATACAGATGAATATTATGGCTTTCACAAAAATTTATGCCTTGTTAAAAAAATAAAAATTCCTAAAACTGTTGAATGCATTTCAAATATCAATGATTATACTGTAACTTTTGAAGTTGACGAAGCAAATCCAAACTTCTCTTCGGTTGATGGCAATTTATGTTCAAAGGACAATACAGAATTGTATGCGTGTAATTATTATAGCAAGAATGTGAATATTCCTAATGGGATAAAGGTTGTTCGTAAAAATTCTTTGGATGAAGAGAAAAAAGTTTTTGTGCCTGAAAGCGTTGAAAAAATCGATGGGTGCAATAAATTTAAAAAATGCTTTGTTGATGAAAACAATGAGCATTATAAATCTATTGATGGCTCGCTTTTAAGCAAAGATGGTAAAGAGTTAATAATTGCAAAATCTGCTAATAAAAAGTTTGTTGTTCCTGAAAGCGTGAAAAAGATTCTTAATCCTTATGCGTTTGCAAATAATTATTATGCAGATGCTATTATAATAGGGAAAAATGTTAAATTCATTTCAAAAGGCGTTTTTTCGGGCAATTGGTGGAGTGCATGGCTTTTAAAAGTTAGAGTTGATAAAGAGAATAAATGGTTCTGTAGCAATGGCGGAAATTTATATAGTAAAGATATGTCAACCCTGTTTTTTGCGCCGGAAAGCGTTAAAGTTAGAAAGAATACAACAAAAGTATATATCAATGGACCAGGTGAAAATGGCGATATTTCATACAGTATAAATCACGACAATGTTTCATTTGTTTCAAACTTAAATGAAGATATCGATGAAATAGAATTAACAATATACGGAAGCAAAGCTATCGAAAAGAAATTAAAAGCGATAGGACTTGAAAAATATTGGTGTAATAAAGATTAATGTGCAAAAACCGACTGATTTTTCGGTCGGTTTTTTAGTTTGACTTTATTTGCAGAATTAAAAAAGACAACGAATAATTTTATTAAAAAATAAATTATTTACAAATAGTTCTTTTATTTTACTTTAATTTATGTTATTATATTTATAATTAGACTACTTGTCCTGAAAGGATTTGAAAATATGGGACTTAGAGATTTTTTGTTAGGGTCATATTCTAAAAAAGAATTAAAAAGAATTGAGCCTATTAAACAAAAGGTTTTAGCACTTGAAGAAGATATTAAAAAATTATCTGATGAAGAGTTGCGAGCAAAAACCGATGAATTTAAAAACAGACTTCAAACAGGCGAAACTTTGGACGACATTTTGCCAGAAGCGTTTGCAGTTTGCCGTGAGGCCGCTGACAGAGTGCTTGGTATGCGTCCTTACCCTGTTCAAATTATAGGTGGTATTGTTTTGCACCAAGGCAGAATTGCCGAGATGAAAACAGGTGAGGGTAAAACTCTTGTTGCTACTTTGCCAACATATCTTAATGGGCTTACAGGAAAAGGCGTTCATATTGTAACTGTTATCGACTACCTTGCAAAGCGTGACTCTGAATGGATGGGCAAACTTTATAGATTTTTAGGTCTTACAGTTGGACTTATCACTCATGATGTTGAGGGCGATGATAGAAGAGCCGCTTATGGCGCTGACATCACTTATTGTACTAACAACGAGTTAGGTTTTGACTATCTTCGTGATAATATGGTTACTTATGCAAACGAGCGTGTGCAACGTGGCCATTATTTTGCGGTTGTCGATGAGGTTGACTCGATTTTGATAGACGAAGCGCGTACTCCGCTTATTATTTCCGGTCAGGGCGAAAAATCGACCGACCTTTATAAACGCGCAAACTCACTTGCAAAATCATTAAAGATGACAAAGGTTAAAAACCTTAATTCAAAAGAAGAAGCAGAAGACCAAGTAGAGCAAGATGGCGACTATATTGTTGATGAAAAAGCAAAATCGGCAACACTTACCGCTAGTGGTGTTAAAAAAGCCGAGGAATTCTTTGGGCTTGAAAATCTTAATGACGCAGAGAATATTACTATCGCTCATCACGTTAACCAAGCGATTAAAGCGCATGGTATTATGCACAGAGATATTGACTATGTTGTAAAAGATGGCGAAGTTATTATTGTTGACGAGTTTACCGGCCGTTTGATGTTTGGTAGAAGATATAATGAGGGTCTTCATCAGGCAATTGAAGCAAAAGAAAATGTGAAAATCGAGAACGAATCTAGAACACTCGCCACTATCACATTCCAAAATTTATTTAGAATGTATGATAAACTTTCAGGTATGACAGGTACTGCGCTTACCGAAAGCCAGGAGTTTAATGAAATTTATAAACTTGATGTTGTTGAAATTCCAACTAACAAACCAATGGCAAGATTTGATAACCCTGATGTTGTTTATAAAACAGAACTTGCAAAATTCAATGCAGTTATCGAAGATATTGCCACTCGTAATGCAAAAGGTCAACCGGTGCTTGTTGGTACAATTTCAATTGAAAAATCAGAGTTTTTAAGTAAACTTCTTAAAAGAAAAGGCATTAAGCATAACGTTCTTAATGCTAAAAACCACCGTCAAGAAGCAGAAATTGTTGCTCAAGCAGGTAAATTTGGCGCGGTAACAATTGCTACTAATATGGCAGGACGTGGTACTGATATTATGCTCGGTGGTAATGCCGAATATATGGCAAAAGCCGAGATGAAGAAACAGGGCTTTGAAGATGAGATGATAGCCGAGGCTACCGGTTTTGCAGAAACCGATAACGAGGAAATTTTAAATGCTCGTAAAACATTTTCAGAACTTAACGCTAAATTTAAACAAGAAATTCAGCCAGAGGCAGAGCGCGTAAGAGAAGCGGGCGGTTTGTGTATTATCGGTACAGAGCGTCACGAATCTCGCCGTATTGATAATCAGTTGCGCGGCCGTTCCGGTCGTCAGGGCGACCCTGGTGAATCAAGATTTTATATCTCGCTTGAAGATGACCTTATGCGTCTTTTCGGTGGCGAGCGCATCTATCGCATTATGGAAACACTTAATGTTGAAGATGATGTGCCGCTTGAAATGAAAATGCTTTCTAACACCATTGAAGGCGCTCAACAAAAAATTGAGTATCGTAACTTCTCAATTAGAAAGAGCGTTCTTGAATATGATGATGTTATGAATGTTCAAAGAACTATCATTTATGACCAAAGAAATAAGGTTATTGATGGCGATGACATTACTTCAACAGTTAAAGGTATGGTTAAAGACACAATTGTTGAGATTTGCAACCATTATCTTTCAGCGGATATTGCAGAAGAATGGAATTTTGAAGGCTTAAAACTTGAACTTTCTGCTTGGTTAGACGTTGAAAACGAGTTGAATTACACAAATGCAGACCTTGATAGAATTGAAAAACAAGATGTTATCGACCGACTTGTTGAAATCGCAGAAAAAACTTATGCAGAGAGAGAAAACGAGTTTGGCGATGAACTTATGCGTGAAGTTGAACGCGTTGTGCTTCTTAAATCGGTTGATACTCATTGGATGGAGCATATTGACGCCATGGACGAACTTCGCGAGGGTATTCATCTTCGTTCATATGGTCAGCACGACCCTGTTGTTGAGTATCGTAACGAAGGTTATGATATGTTCAATGCAATGACCGAGGGTATTAAAGAAGATGTTGCAAAACGTATTCTTAATGTAAGAGTTCGCAAAAATGTATCGCTTGAACGTGAAAAAGTTGCTAAAGAAACAGGTGCTTCAGGCGCAGATGATGGCTCACTTAAAAAAGAGCCTGTAAGAAAAGGCAACAAAATCGGCAGAAACGACCCTTGCCCTTGCGGAAGCGGTAAAAAGTATAAAAAATGTTGCGGCAGAGATGAATAACTTGATTTTATAATTAAGTTGTGTTAAAATAAAATAAAAATCAATGGAGGTATTTTTTATGAAAAAGAAATTAATGGCGATATTTTTGACAGTGTTAATGTTGTTATCAGTGGTTTCTACCGTTGGTATGGCAGATAACTACGACCCATCAGTAGATGATATTTTTGATGGTACTACGGTGACTACTACAACTACCACTCAACCTACAACTACCGAACCAACTACAACTACCACTACCACTACTACACAGCCTACAACTACTACCGAGGCTGAAAATGACCCAAGCCAAGCGGATAAGTTTACAACCACAACAACTACTACAACTACTGTTCCTACAACAACTACTACAACAACAGTAAAACCGGTAGTTCCACCAACAGTTTCTACTGCTGTTACAACAGGGGCAGACGAAACATCAACAACAAAAACTGATGACCCAACAGGCGAAGATATTTTCACAACATCTGCAACAGTTGCAGACCCATCAGATCCATCTGATCCTTCAGATCCATCTAATCCAGATGAACCAACAAGCGCAACAGAACCAAGTTCTAGCGAAACTGAACCAAGCGAAACCGAACCAAGCGAAACCGAGCCTACTCAACCGGTAGAATTAAAAGCACCTGTAATTAAAGCAGTACAAACTGCAAAAACAAAGATTACAATTACTTGGGGCGAAGTGCAAGGCGCAGAAAAATACATTGTTTTCAGAGCAATGAATGGTAGTAAATCATTCTTGGCAGTTAAAGAAACAACTGGATTAAAATTTGTTAATAAAATCAGAGGCGGAAACAAATATCAATATAAAGTTCGCGCAGTTCGTGGCGAAGAATATGTAGATTCAACAGTTAAAACTGTTAAATGTATGAAGTTTACTGCTCGTCCAAAGATTAAAGTAACAAAAGCGAAAAAATCATTCAAAGTTAAAGTAACTGCAAAAGTAAAATACGCAAAAGGTTATCAAATTCGCTACTCAACAAATAAGAATTTCAAAAAAGCAAGAACCGTTCTTTCGGGCGCTAAAAAGACCGTTAAAAAGTTAAAGGCAAACAAAACTTACTTTGTAAAAGTAAGAGCATATAAAATTATTAACGGTAGCAAAAAATACGGTAAATATTCTAAAGTAGCAAAAGTTAAAACTAAGTAAAATATTTTTAAAAAGGGTTGTTAATGCAACCCTTTTTTGTTACAATAAATTCAAGGAGGCGAAAAAATGATTTATATTGTTGAAGATGATGCTAACATTCGCGAATTAGTTGTTTATACTTTAAATTCATCTAATATGTCAGCGCAAGGCTTTGAAAACGCAAAGTCTTTTTATGCTCAAATGGAAAAATCAATTCCAGACCTTGTTTTGCTTGATATAATGCTTCCCGGCGAAGACGGACTTGCAATTTTGAAAAAACTTCGTTCTTCTCCTATAACTAAAAATCTTCCTATTATGATGTTAACTGCAAAATCAAGTGAATATGATAAAGTTATAGGTTTTGATTATGGCGCAGATGATTATGTTTCAAAACCTTTTGGAATGATGGAACTTATCGCTAGAATTAAGGCGCTTTTAAGAAGAATGCCAAGCAATAATAATGATACTGTTTATGAAATTGATAATCTTTATGTTTCGCCTGAACGCCATAAGGTTAAGGTTGATGGCGAAAACATAGTGCTAACTTTAAAAGAGTTTGAACTGCTTGTTTATTTGCTTGAAAACAAAGGCATTGTTAAAACTCGCGACCAAATTTTGAATAAAATTTGGGGCTATAGTTTTGATGGCGAGTCGAGAACTGTTGATGTACATATTAGAACTTTGCGCCAGAAATTAAAATCAGCAGCAGGACTTATTCAAACTGTTAGAGGAATCGGTTATATAATAGGAGAATAGTTTATGAAACTGAAAAATATAATCAGTTGGTCGGTATTTGGCGCTTGTAGTGTTGCAAATGTTTTGGCATTTGTACTTGCGATAACAGTTTTGAAAGCAGAATTGATAGTTTCTATAATCTGCTTTGTGGTTTCGATAATAATTAGCGCTTTAGTTTCGGTTTTAGTCGCAAAAGCGGTTACTAAAAAGGTTGTAAATCCAATTAATAATATAGACCTATCGCTTGAAAAAGAGGTAGATTTGTTTGAAGAATTACAACCTTTTTCAAACAATTTAAAAGCACAGACCGAAATGTTAGACAAGCAGATGAAAAAAATAAAAAGAGAACACAAAATGCAGGATAAAATTCGTAAAGAATTTACTGCAAATGTTTCTCATGAGTTGAAAACCCCGCTCACATCTATTTCTGGTTATGCAGAGATTATGAAAAACGGAATGGTAAAACCTGAAGACGTAACAAGATTTTCAGAAAAGATTTATAATGAGGCAGGACGGCTCATCGTTTTGGTTGGGGATATTATAAAACTTTCTCATCTTGATGAAAATATTATTAAAGAGAAAAAAGAGCGCATTGAGTTATACTCTCTTTGTCAAACAATTATTTCAAGGTTAGAATCAAGCGCGCAAAAGCAAAAGGTAAGTTTTTCGCTTCAAGGCGGCACGGCTGAAATTGTCGGCATACCAAGAATTATTGAAGAAATAATTTATAATCTTTGTGATAACGCCATAAAATACAACCGTGAAAACGGACAAGTGACCGTTGCAATTAAACAAACAAGCACCAATGTTATTCTGTCTGTTTCAGATACCGGAATTGGTGTTGAAAAAGAAGATTTGAGCAGAATTTTTGAAAGATTTTATCGAGTTAATAAAAGTCGCTCAAAAGATAGTGGTGGCACAGGACTTGGGCTTTCAATTGTTAAACACGGCGCTCGTGTTCATAACGCAAAGTTGACGGTCGATTCAAAAATCGGCGAAGGCACAACATTTACAATTAAATTTGCAGAATAAAAAAGGCTCGTTTTAAACGAGCCTTTTTTGTTGTATAATGAAAACCATTTAAAAGCCTTCTCTTGGGAGAAGGTGGGTTTTGCAAAGCAAAACTCGGATGAGGGATTTTAAAAAGATCCTTCGCCAATATTTGCGAATGACGGCGGGATGTGGGCATCCCGCCCTACGATATATCTTTAATATTCATTGTAGGGCGGTTTGCCCACAAACCGCCGTTTTAACCATCTTAAGATCCTTCGGCTCCACTTCGTTTCGCTCAGGATGACGATAAATCTTATATACATTCGTAGGGGAGGGGCTTTGCTCCTCCCGAAAAGTATATTTATGCAAAGTTAAATATTATACCGATTATTGCTGATAGGGCAATAAACGCAACAGGGTGGACTTTTTTGAAAATCTTTTGCAAAATAAATATTACAATACCCAAAATAATTCCTTTTATAAAAAACAAATCAATTATATTGCCACTTGCAGAAAATTTATCAACATTTACAAGCGTTGTTGAAATAACGCCCAAACTTGCCGATACAATAAGTGCTATTGAAACTGCGCGAAGTCCATAAAAAGCACCTTTAACAAATTTGTTTTCTTTAAACTTTTGCAAAAACGCGCAAACGAGCATTATAACAATAATAGCCGGTGCTATGAGGCCTAGCGTTGAAGTAATACCACCTAAAATGCCTAGAAAAATGTTGTTATACTCTGAAAGCGCTGTGGTATATCCTGCAAAGGTTGCCATATTAACGCCGATAGGGCCAGGGGTTGATTCTGAAACTGCTATCATATTAGAAATGTCTGCAGATGAAAACCAACCTGTTCGAGAGGATAAGTCTTGTAAAAATGGTAGAGTTGCAAGTCCACCGCCTACTGAAAATAAGCCGATTTTGAAAAATTCATAAAACAAACGAAGGTAAATCATTTATCGTTACCTCCTTTTGCAATAAAACACTTGATTATAATTCCAATTAATCCGCCTGCTAAAACTAACAAAATAGGCGAGATTTTAAATGTTGGGAAAACAAGTGTAGAAGCAGAAAGCAAAAACGCAATTAAAAAAATCACAAATGAAGTTTTATCAACAACGGATTTACTCCAAAGTTTTATAACTGCGTTGATAATAAGCACACAAACGCATACAGAGATACCTTTTAATGCGTCTTTAACATATTCATTCTCTGCAAAGTTTGACAAAAATATTGCAATAATGAGTATTATAATAGTAGGAACAAAAATTACGCCGAGAGTAGCAAAAAGACCACCGAAAAAGCCTTTTTTCTTGTTGCCAATAATAGTTGCAACATTAACTGCAATAACACCAGGGGTGCATTGGCTAATCGCAAAATAGTCAACAAGTTCCTCGTCAGTTGTCCAACCGCGTTTTTCAACCAATTCACGTGTTAAAATAGGAAGCATAGCATAGCCACCGCCAAACATAACTGCGCCTATTTTTAAAAACACCCAAAATAAATTTAATAATGTTTTTAAAGATTTCATAACTTCTCCAAAAAATTAATTTCTTTATTAATTTTACCCTTTAAAACGAATAAAGTCAATAATTAGATTTCTTTTTAGTGGTAAAATTAACAAAATCTTAATTGACTTAAAGACAAATAAGCCTTATACTGAAATTATACTAGATAAAACAAGGAGCAATATATATGAAAATAGAATTTTTAGGCGCAGCTAGGGAAGTTACTGGCTCTTGTACATTGCTTGAATATAATGATAAAAAGATATTAGTTGATTGTGGAATGGAGCAAGGCCCTGACACTTATGAAAACACACCATTGCCTATATCTCCTGCAGATGTGGATTGTGTGCTTTTAACTCATGCTCATATTGACCATTCAGGTAAATTACCAAACTTGGTTTCAAATGGTTTTACCGGCGCAATTTATTCAACAACTGCCACTAAAAAGTTGTGTTCGATTATGCTTTTAGACTCGGCTCATATTCAGGAGCAGGAAGCAAAATGGCGAAATAAACGAGCAAAACGCAGTGGCGCAGATGAGTATATTCCGCTTTATACTATTGCAGACGCACAGGCTACATTACCACTTTTTCAAGGGTGCGAATATGATGAAGAAATTGAGATTTTCGAAGGATTTAAAGTAAGATTTATCGATGCCGGTCATCTGCTTGGCTCGGCAAGTATTGAGATAACCTTTTTTGAAGAAGGCAAGGAGCACAAAATATTATTTTCAGGCGATGTTGGTAATGTGGATAGACCGCTTATTAAAAATCCACAGTTCCCATCGAGCGCAGATTATGTTGTGATTGAATCTACTTATGGCAATCGTGTTCATGAGCGCAGAGAAGACTATACCGAGCAGATGGTAAGAATTATTGATGATACTATATCAAGAGGTGGCAATCTTGTAATTCCTTCGTTTGCAATCGGCAGAACGCAAGAGTTGTTATATCTTTTGCATAATATAAAAAAGAATAAATTAACAAAGTATGATTTTCCTGTTTTTGTTGATAGTCCTTTGTGTGTTGAAGCAACTGAGATTTATTCAAACGATGAAGAGTTGATGTCTTATTATGATGAAGAAACATTGGCGCTAATTCAAAGTGGAGAAGAAATTTTAAGTTTTCCAGGGCTTACATTTTCAAAAACAAGCGATGAATCAGTGGCGATTAATTTAGATAAACGCCCAAAAATTATTATTTCTGCTTCCGGAATGTGTGAGGCAGGCAGAATTCGTCATCATTTAAAACATAATTTATGGCGAGAAGATTCAACTATTTTATTTGTTGGTTATCAAGCAGAAGGCACTTTTGGTCGTCAACTTATATCAGGCGTGAAACAGGTTAAACTTTTCGGCGAGAAAATTCAAGTTCGCGCAAAAATTGAAACAATCAAGGGTATAAGCGGTCATGCCGATAGTAATATATTAATGGAATGGTTGAAAAACATTTCGCCAAAACCAAAAACCATTTTTGTAAATCATGGTAGCGATACTTCGAGTTCTGATTTTGCAAATCGAGTTCAAGATGAACTTCAGGTTCAAGCTATCGCCCCTTACAATGGTGCAATTTATAACCTTTTAACTAACACTTGTTTGCACCAAGGCAATTTGCAAAAGATTAAAAAGAGCAAAGCCCCTACACCTTCAAGCGCTTATGAACGACTACTTTTAGCAGGCAAACGCTTGTTAACGGTTATTGAGAGAAATAAATATGGCGCTAATAAAGATGTTGGCAGATTTGCAGACCAAGTTACCGAACTTTGCAACAAATGGGATAGATAGGACTGATTTTTATGTTGAAAAAAATTATTGAATTAAATCAACTTCTTCATAGCAATAAATATGAGTTTATAGCGCAATGTGAAAATGAGTATGCAAATAAAACACAAAGCGTTGCAGATTTGATTGCAAAAAACATTGAAAAAACGCCGATAATTTTGCTTTCAGGGCCATCAGGCTCCGGCAAAACTACAACGGCGCTTTCGGTTGAGCATATTTTAGACCAGTGCGGTTTTGAAACACACACATTGTCGCTTGATAATTATTTTTTACCACTCACCGATTTAGAAAAAGAAATGTTTGCACAAGGCAAAATCGACCTTGAATCGCCAAAACGAGTGGACACCGATTTTTTAAATTCGCAACTTGAAAAAATGATTAATCTTGAAGAAGTTGCATTGCCAAAATTTGATTTTAAGACAAACAAACGCGTAGATTCAGGCGTTACTTTGAAAAGAGGCAAAACCGAGCCGATTATTTTAGAGGGTATTCACTCGCTAAACCCTGATGTTATTCAGATTCCAGACGAGAATACTTTGAAAATTTATGTCAGCGTAAGAACAAGAATTGGATATGGCAGTGTAGTTTTGCACCCATCTAAAATAAGGCTTATTCGCAGAATTATCAGAGATAGCATTTTTAGAAACAGAGACCCTTATGACACTATAAAAATGTTTCATAGTGTTGAGCAGGGTGTTGAAAAATATATTATGCCTTATAAATATCGTTCAAATGTTGATATTGATACATTTATTCCTTATGAATTATCGGTTTATAAACCACTTGTGATGGATAAGTTAAAAACGTTGCCAAAAACCGATGAAATAGAAGAAATAATATCGGTTTTATCGGCGTTTGATAGTTTAGATGAAAAAGATGTGCCAAAAAATTCGTTGATAAGAGAGTTTATTGGCAATGGCAGATTTGAATATTAAAGGAGTTGATATTATGAAAAAATATATTAGTTTGATTTTGGTTGTTTTGGTTGCTTTGTGTTGCTTTGCAAGTTGCAAAAATTCAAACTCAAATGTTGAAAATTTTAATGGCGAAACAAAACAAAATGAATCGCTTGATAATTCGAGTTTTGTCAGCGCTTATAGTGAGCGACTAAAACAAATGGGTATGGTAAAGCACGAGCAAAAAGGCGTTATCATAAGTAGCGAGGGCGTTTGGCTTGAGCCTAGCGGTTTAATTGCAAATGCTCGCGCCGATTTTGATAATGATGGCAATGATGAAATGCTTGTTGTTTATACAAAAGAAAATTCAACAGCCGATGATTACAGCATTTATATGGATATGTATGAGGATCAAAACGGTAGCGTGAGCGTTGCCGATACAATGAAATTTGTTTCGTATCATGGCGATGAAGAAGATGAGTTTTCAGGCGTTCATTTAAAGAAATCGCAAACTTCAGAGGTGTTTGCAAATCTGCAGATAATCGAAACAGATGGCGTTTATCTGCTTTGCGAAAATCGTATGAGCGAGTCGGTTTTGGGCAATGGTCAAACACAGGATATATGGCTTGTTGAGTATAAAGATAATAAATTCAAATACAAAGCGTCTTTCACTCAAACATCAGGTGGCACATCCGGTTTTGAATACACAGGATATAATTTTGTAAATGGCGAGTTAGATGACGCATTTGTTTATTATAATGAATGGTATAATCAACAACCTAATGTAGAAAACAAGCCTCTTTACACATCTTTTGGTGAGGCTTTGTCAGAGTTTTTGAAAACTGTTTCTTTGCGAGCAGACGATGATGTTAACTATGCAAATAACCCGTTCGAGCAAAATATAGATTTCTTTGATTCTTTTGTTGAACAAGAAGGCCGCAAAGTGTTTGCGCTTAAAAATGAGATAGAAAAACGAGGCTATTCTAAAAAACTCGGCGGCTCAACTGTTCGTTTCGAGTTTGAAATAGAAAAAGATTAATAAGAAAACGAAAAAACCACCTAAAAAGGTGGTTTTTATTTTATATATTAAATTTTTAAAAATTTTTGAGTGTGGCTTATTCAGGTTTTTCGCCATAAAGACCAAATCTGAATAATTTTGTTTCATCTTCCGGAAGCTCACATCTGACAGTTGTTTCTGTAATCTGACCGTTTATCATTCTACCGAGCGCCGATAATAATAAAAGTCTTGACTTTAAATTTAAGATGTCGCCTTCGTCTGTTTCGAGAAACACATCACCCTTACAGCATGATACTGTATTGATAAAATCCTCAACATTAAGTTGGTGTAATTTTAATTCGGGTCTCATAAATAATGCCTCCTTTTGTTTATTTTTTAGAAAACCTTTATTGATTTTCTAATTTTATAATACTCTCAACTTGCCAAAAAGTCAACATATTTCTTTGTAGATAATGCACAATAAATGAACTAAAAATATGTGCAATATGCACAAACAAGGCTATGCAATAAAGTAGGGACAGGCGTCCTCGACTGTCCGTCTTAAAAGATTCTTCACGTGCGTTCAGAATGACGGTAAATCTAAACGCGTGTCATGGTGAGCGCAGTCGAACCATCTTAAGATTCTTCGCCAATGTTTGCGAATGACGGCGGGATGTGGGCATCCCGCCCTACGATAAATCTAAAATACATTCGTAGGGGTCGGCATCCTTGACGACCCTTTTTAAAAATGCGGGTGGAGTAGAACCCCACCCCTACAAAAAACAGGGCTGAATTTCAGCCCTGTTTTATATATTCAATATTTCTTGCGCGTGTTTTACTTGCTCATTTGTAGGAGTAGGGGTGTTGTTTAATTCATACTCAAGCCCTAACTCGTCCCATTTGAACTTGCCTAAAGTATGGTATGGCAAAACTTCTATTTTTTCAACTGTGTTTAGCGTATCAACAAACGATTTTAACTTTTTCAAATCGTTTTCGTCATCGCTAATGCCTGGCACTAAAACATATCTTATCCACATTTTAATGCCTTTATCGGATAGATATTTTGCAAATTCCAGAGTGTTTTTATTTGACTTTGAAGTGAGATTTTTATGCTTTTCATCGTCAATTTGCTTTATATCTAACAATACCAAATCGGTATATTTAATAAGTTCATCAAACTTGTTCGTATTGTTTTTATCAAAAGGCTCGCCACTTGTGTCAATACAAGTGTTAATGCCTTTTTCTTTTGCGCGCTTTAAAAGGCTGGTTAAAAAGTCAATTTGCAAAAGTGGTTCGCCACCGGAAACGGTTATTCCACCGCCGTTTTTCCAATACTCTTTGTAGCGCTCGGCTTTGTTTATCAACTCATCGCAACTTAACTCTTTGTGTGTATCGCTACCCCAAGTATCAGGGTTGTGACAGTATTTGCAACGCATAGAACAGCCCTTTAAAAATATAATATATCTAACCCCTGGACCATCAGACGCGCCAAAACTTTCGGTTGAATGAATTTTACCAATCACTGTTTTTCTCCTTTTGCTTTTAAGAAAGGCGGAAGAAAAACTTCCGCCTAAAATTTTAAATTCATCGCGCAGACGATACATTAACTTGACCGCAGGTCAAACATCACGCGCGAAAACGCACCTATAACTGCCGACAGGCAATTTAACTCGCTCGAAAGAGCGAACATAACTGCACGCGCAGAGTGCTATAAAGATGTGTGGCAAGTACGAGAGATTACATCTAACTGTTGCTCGCGAGTTAAATCGATAAATTTAACTGCATAACCTGAAACACGAATAGTAAAGTTTGCATACTCTTCTTTTTCAGGGTGCTCCATTGCGTCAATAAGTTTTTCTTTGCCAAAAATATTAACATTAAGATGATGAGCGCCTTTGTTAAAGTAACCATCAAGCACAGAAACTAGGTTTTCAGTTTGTTGCTCTTCATCGTTTCCAAGCGCTTCAGGAGAGATGGTTTGCGTATTAGAAATACCATCAAGCGCCCATTCATAAGGCAGTTTTGCAACAGAGTTTAGCGAAGCCAAAAGTCCATTTTCCTCTGCACCATAAGATGGGTTAGCACCAGGAGAAAGTGGCTCGCCGGCTTTTCTGCCGTCAGGCAAAGAGCCTGTCGCTTTACCATAAACAACATTTGAAGTGATAGTCAAAATAGATGTTGTAGGCTCTGCGTTTCTATAAGTCTGGCATTGTTTAATCTTGTGCAAAAATGTTTTAAGCAACCATCTTGCAATGTCGTCCGCTCTGTCATCATCGTTGCCGTATCGTGGGAAATCGCCCTCGGTATCAAAATCAACAACAAAACCTTCAGTATCACGAATTGTGCGAACACGAGCGTATTTAATCGCAGAAAGCGAGTCAACAACGTGTGAAAAACCTGCAATGCCTGTTGCAAATGTACGTTTTAAATCAGAGTCGAGCAACGCCATTTCAGCCGCTTCGTAGTTATATTTATCGTGCATGTAATGAATGAGATTAAGTGTATGCACATAAATAGAAGCAAGCCAAGTAAGCATTTCATCATACTTTTCAATTACTTCATAGTAATCAAGATATTCAGATTTAATAGGGGTGTATTTAGGGCTAACTTGCACTCTTGTAGTAGCATCAACACCACCGTTTATTGCATATAAAAGACATTTTGCAAGGTTAGCACGAGCGCCGAAAAACTGCATTTCTTTACCTGTTTTTGTAGCAGAAACGCAACAACAAATCGCATAGTCATCGCCCCAAACAGGACGCATAACATCATCGTTTTCATATTGAATAGAACTTGTGCGTATAGAAATTTTAGCCGCATATTTTTTAAAGTTTTCAGGCAATTTTTCAGAATAAAGCACAGTTAAATTTGGTTCAGGAGATGGGCCCATATTTTCAAGTGTGTGCAAAAATCTAAAATCGTTTTTAGTAACGAGCGCTCTGCCGTCAATACCTTTTCCTGCAACAGAAACAGTTGCCCAAACAGGGTCGCCGGAAAAAAGTTCGTTATAAGATGGAATTCTTGCAAACTTAACCATTCTGAATTTCATAACCAAATGGTCAATTAACTCTTGCGCTTGTTCTTCGGTTAAAGTGCCGTTGTCTAAATCACGCTGAATATAAATATCAAGGAATGTTGAAATTCTGCCAACGCTCATTGCGGCGCCATTTTGTGTTTTAATTGCGGCAAGATAACCAAAATAAAGCCATTGACACGCCTCACTCGCGTTAGAAGCAGGCTCTGAAATATCATAGCCATAAATCGCCGCCATCTCTTTCATCTCGCGCAAAGCCCTGATTTGCATAGCAATTTCTTCGCGAAGTTGAATAACATTGTCATACATTTTACCGTTGCCACAGTTGTCAAGGTCTTCTTGTTTGCATTTTATAAGATGGTCAATACCGTAAAGCGCAATTCTACGATAATCGCCAACAATTCTACCTCTGCCATAAGTATCAGGAAGACCTGTGATAATTTTATTCTTCCTCGCTCTTTTCATAGCAGGGGTGTATGCGTCATAAACACCTTGGTTGTGAGTTTTATGATAAACATTGAAAATTTTATGCAATTTTTCGCTTGGCTCATAACCATAAGTTTTACAAGCCTCTTCTGCCATTCTTATGCCACCAAAAGGCATAAATGCTCTTTTTAAAGGCTTGTCCGTCTGCAAACCAACGATTTTTTCAAGCGATTTATCAAGATAGCCTGCGCCGTGAGAAGTGAGCGTTGAAACAACATCTGTATCCATATCCAAAACGCCACCGTTAGCGCGCTCTTGCTTTTGCAATTCTTGAAGTTTGCCCCAAAGAATGTTTGTAGCCTCGGTAGGTCCGGCCAAAAAAGACTCATCGCCACCATAAGCGGTGTAGTTTTTTTGAATAAAATCACGAGTGCTGATTTCTTCGCACCATTTTCCACCTACAAAGCCTTGCCATTGTTTGAATTCGAGCATTAAATGTTCCTCCGTAAAAATATTTCTCTTTTTCTAATAATATGATAACATAATTCGTCATTTTATTCAATAATTTTTGCAGTTTCAAAATTTAGAAAGTAACACAAAATATTGTGTTTATTATATTCATTTTGCACAAAGTATATGTAAATTTGTGGCGAGTTTGTTAATTAAATATCAAACAGTGATAATTACGCTTAAAAGTGGCAATAATTATACTGGGTGATAAAATGAACAACAAAAAATATGCAAAAATGACCGAGCGCGCATCGGATAAATCAGAAGTTTTAAAGGATACTTTTTTTGCGTTTGTAATAGGTGGGATTATCTGCGTTTTAGGTCAAGCCATAACCGATATGTATTGGCTTGGTTTCGGCGTTTCGCTTAACACCGCAAGAGCGCTCACATCGATTAGCCTGATAGCAACATCAATAATACTTACAGGGCTTAATATTTACCCAAAAATCTCAAAATTCGCTGGAGCCGGCACATTAGTGCCGATAACAGGCTTTGCAAATGCGTGTGCGTCTGCGGCAATTGAGTTTAAAACCGAAGGTCGAATTTTAGGCACAGGCGCGAATATTTTTAAAATTTCAGGTCCGGTAATAGTTTTCGGTCTGCTTTCAGGCTGGGTGTATGGGGTTATTTATTATATTTGTTATTATTTTGGAATTGTGTAAAGATTCTTCACGTACGTTCAAAATGACGGTAAATCTAAACGCGTGTCATGGTGAGCGCAGTCGAAATATCTTAAGATTCTTCGCCAATGTTTGCGAATGACGGCGGGATGTGGGCATCCCGCCCTACGATAAATCTAAAATATATTCGTAGGGGTCGGCATCCTTGACGACCCTTTTAAAAACGCGGGTGGAGTAGACCCCCACCCCTACAAAAATCGTGTAATATAAAACAAAACAAAAACGGAAGCAAATCGCTTCCGTTTTTTTAATTATTCTTTTGAGAAATCTTCTTTGCCTACGCCACAAAGTGGGCAAACCCAATCTTCTGGCAAGTCTTCAAATTTTGTGCCTTCTGCTTCTTCATCGTAAACATAGTCACAAATATTGCAAACATATTTCATTGTAAAACCCTCCTTGTTATTATATTAACCAATTACTCGCAAAATTCCTTTGCTAATTGTTTGATTTGTTGTTTTGTATCGTCTTTTACAGCCGAATTAATTGTAACGCTTGAATTTGCAAAGGTAATATCCTTTGAATTTTCAAACATTTTTTCCATTTTCTTTTTAGCAATAGGCGCCCATGTGCCGTTTTCCATAAAGCCGATAAAACGATTTTTATAGCCTCTTTCCAAAAGTTCTTCTATAAAATTTCGCATAAATGGGAAAATGTCGCCGTTATAAGTTGTGGTTGCAAGAATGATTTTTCCGTATCTAAACGCGTCTTCAACTGCCTCCGCCATATCATCACGTGCAAGGTCAGTAACTGCAACTTTTTTGCAACCGAGATTTTTTAATTCCTGCTCTAAAATTTCAACTGCAATTTTTGTGTTGCCATAAACCGATGTGTAGAATATAGCAACGCCTTCAGACTCAACCGAGTATGATGACCAAGTATTATACAAACCAAGATAATAACCCAAATTTTCGTTCAAAACAGGTCCGTGAAGCGGGCAGATAATCTCAACTTGAAGTTCTGCCAACTTTTTCAAAACTGCCTGAACTTGAACGCCGTATTTGCCAACGATACCAAAATAATATCTTCTCGCTTCACAAGCCCAGTCTTCATCAGTATCAAGCGCGCCAAATTTACCAAAAGCGTCTGCCGAGAATAAAACTTTATCGCACTTATCATAAGTCATAATAACTTCCGGCCAATGCACCATAGGTGCAGTTGCAAAGCACAAAGTATGTTTGCCAAGGCTTAATTCATCGCCATCTTTAACTATGAGTCTGTTGTCTTCATAGTCGGTATCAAAAAACCTTTTCATCATCATAAAAGCCTTATCCGAAGCCACAACAGTGGTATTAGGATAAACTTTTTTGAATTCATCAATGTTTGCCGAGTGGTCAGGCTCCATATGTTGAACAATAAGATAGTCAGGGGCTTTGCCATCAAGCGCAGATTTTATATTGCCAAGCCACTCATCTTTAAAATTTTTATCAACCGAATCAACAACTGCGATTTTTTCATCAAAAATGATATAAGAATTATAAGCCATACCATTTGGCACAATATACTGACCTTCAAAAAGGTCTATTTTTTTATCGTTAACACCTACATATTTAATATCTTTAGTTATTTGCATAAAACTCTCCTTTTAAAATTTATGTATTAATTACCGCCATTATTAGTTGGCATATATGGTGCTAAAAGTGACGCTAATTTTGGAATAGTCATTGTTTGCAAATAAACTTTACCAGGACCTGTTACAACTGTATCAAAAAGCCCCTCACCACCAAAGAAAATATTTTTAGCGCCTTTAACCATCTGAACATCCATATTGCAAGTTTCATCCATCATAGCAACAACACCTGTATCGCAAACCAAGGTCTCCCCTGGCGCAAGTTCATATTCAGGTGAATAGCCATCAAGTTCAACGAAAACAATGCCAGGACCTGTAACTTTTTGCATAATAAAGCCTTCGCCACCAAAAAGCCCTGCGCCAATTCTTTTTCTAAAATGAATTGATAAATCTAAATCTCCTGCGCCACATAAAAACGCAGTTTTCTGACAAATAATGCTTTCTCCTGCGGCAAGTTCTCTTGCGATAATTCTGCCTGGAAAAGAAGAAGTAAAAGCAATTTCGGCGTTACCGTTAGCGGTGTATTTGCTTAAAAACAAACTTTCACCTGTAAACATTCTGCCAAAAACCTTGCCAATTCCGCCGCCCGATGTTGTATCAGTAACGATAGGTCCTCTCATCCAAGTACGACCGCCTGCCTCACTAATAATAGTTTCTCCTGCTTCTAATTCAATTACTACTGCAGGCAAATTTCCGCCTTCTATGTTATATTTCATAATATTTCTCCTTTAAAACAACAAATTTAAGATGTATCATCTTATGGTTTTATTATAAAATAAATTCATAAAAACTTCAATATTTTTTTCGCAAAATTTACTTAATAATATTGGCAAAAAAGTTGTTAAAATAAGTGTTGTAATTTTTTAAAGTTTAAAGTATAATGTATTTGTGAAAATATCAATATTTGGGAGAGTTAATGTATGGATATTAAACTTAATGAAAAACGTTTAAAAATAAATGAAGAATATGATGTAATAGTTGCAGGTGCAGGCCCTGCAGGTATTGCTGCCGCTGCCGCTGCCAGTAGAGAAGGAGCAAAAGTGCTTCTTATCGAGCAAAGTGGACAATTAGGTGGTATGGCTACTACCGGTCTTGTACCTGCTTGGACACCTTATACTGATGGTGTGCGTATTATCTATGGCGGTCTCTCAAAGAGAATTTTCCTTGAAACAAAAAATAAAATGCCACATATTGATAAAGACCATCTTGACTGGGTGGCTATTGACTATGAAGCGCTTAAAGTTAATTATGCAAATCTTTTAAAAGAAACAGGCGTTAAAGTTTTATATCATTCAACCGTTTGCGATGTTATTATGAAAGATGAGCGCAATGTTGAAGCGATTATCGTTGCTAATAAAGGCGGTATTTGCGCATATAAAGCCCCTATTTTTGTTGACTGTACAGGTGACGCTGATATTTATGCATTTTCAGGTGGCGAATTTGCTTTTGGTGAAGATGGCGATGTTCAACCTGGTACTATGTGCTTTGTTATGTCTAACATTGATGAAGAAGTTTTATATTCACTTCCTTATATGCATGCAGGCAATACAGATAGTATGATTCATACAATTGTTAATGAAGGTAAATATGGTATTCCTGATACTCATTTTTGTCATAGTAAAATTGGCCCTGGCACATTTGGTTTTAATGCGGGTCACATTTGGGAAGTTGACCCTACTAACCCAGACCTTTATTCAAAACAAATTGATGAAGGCAGAGATTTAGTTCAAAGATTAGTTGCAGCGCTTAAAGAGTATCACCCTGCATTTAAAGATGCTTATCTTGTTCAAACTGCGCCAACACTCGGTGTTCGTGAAACAAGAAGAATTGTCGGCGACTATACTTTTACAAAAGAAGATTATTTTGCTAGAAAAAGTTTCCCTGATGAAATTTCAAGAAACAATTATTTTATTGATATACATATGTCGGCGAGAGAGAATAATGAATGGGGAAAAACTGCTAATGCCGACCATAGATTTGATAGATATAAAGACGGCGAATCTCATGGTGTGCCTTATCGTTGCTTATGTCCAAAACATCTTGATAATGTGCTCGTAGCAGGTAGAACTATTTCTACTGACAGAATAACTCAAGGCTCACTTCGAGTTATGCCATCTTGCCTTTGTGAAGGTGAAGCAGCAGGTATCGCCGCTGTTATGGCTCAAAGAGGCGATAAAAACATTCATAATGTTGATACTGATAAATTAAGAGAAACATTAAAGTCTTATGATGCTTATTTACCTGATATAGACTAGGTAAATAAAGAAAGGAAATTTTCAAATGTCTGATACAATTGCCGCAATTTGTACTGCTTCGGGCGTGGGCTCTATTGGAATTATCAGAATTTCAGGCGAAAACGCTACCGCTATTGCAAGTAAAGTTTTTGCGCCTAAAAATGATAAAAAAACAATTGAAAATTTAAAAGGGTATCAAGCGGCTTTTGGTCATATTTGTGATGAGTCAGGCGTGATAGATGAGTGCGTTGCACTCAAATTTTGCGCCCCTTATTCTTACACAGGCGAAGATACTGTTGAACTCTCTGTTCATGGTGGCGAGGCAGTTTTAAAACAAGCGCTTCGCGCGGTTTATTCGGCAGGCGCTCGTCCGGCAGATGGCGGCGAGTTTACTAAAAGAGCGTTTTTAAATGGCAAAATGTCTTTAGCAGAAGCCGAGGCAGTTATGGAAATGATTAGCGCTAAAGGTAGCGCGGCGGCAAGAGCAGCGGCTGCTATTTTAGATGGCGAGAGCGGTAAAAAAATTCAAGAGATTAAAGATGTTTTAGTCTATGCGTCTGCTATGGTTGTTACTTTTACCGATTTCCCTGAAGAAGGCGCTCAAGAAATGGAAAATGAGCAGTTTTTTGAAAAACTCAACACTGCAAAAAGTGAACTTGAAAAACTAATTTCTGATTATGACAAGGGCAAAATCATAAAACAAGGTGTTGACTGTGTTATTGTTGGCAAACCAAATGTCGGTAAGTCAACTATTATGAATTTGTTATCTCGTTTTGACCGTTCAATTGTAACTGCAGTCGCAGGAACAACAAGGGATATTGTTGAAGAAACTGTTGATATAGGTGGCGTTACACTTAATCTTTGCGATACCGCAGGAATTCACGGCTCTGAAGATGTGGTTGAAAAAATCGGTATTGAAAAAGCGCTTGAAAAAATAGAAACTGCAGGTCTTGTTTTGGCAGTTGTTTCTGCTGAAAACGATGTTGATGATGAAGATATTGCGCTTTTGAAAAGAACGGGCGACACGCCTAAAATCATTATTGTTAATAAAACTGATATTAATGAAAACCCTGATATTTCAAAATTAAGCGATTTTGGAAAAGTTGTTTTTTGCTCGGCAAAAAGTGGCGCAGGTGTTGATGATTTGCGAAAAGAGATACTTGAAAAAATCGGTATTTCGCATATAGATGCATCAACAAATCTTATTGCAAATGAAAGACAGTTTGACTGTATAAATGAGGCAAAAACCGCTATTGAACAGGCAATTGAAGAAGTTAATTGCGGTCAGACATTAGACGCAGTTGGTATGTTAATAGAAGATGCAATTGCCGCGCTTTTAAAACTTACAGGCGAGAATGTCAGCGAAACTGTTGTAGCAGAAGTATTTTCAAAATTCTGCGTGGGAAAATAAGTGGAGGAAAAGAAAAATGAAGGAAAAAGGCGCATTTCGTACTAAACTTTTCGGTGGTTTTAATAAAAAGGATGTTTTGGCTTATTTTGAAGAACTTCAGAATGAAAAAACCGAGAGTAATCAAGAGGCTTTAGCAGAAAACGAAACTTTAAAGCATCAAATGAGTTTAAAAACCGATAAAATCAATGAACTTTTAGACAAAGTCAGCGAACTTAATAAAAGGGTTGAAGAATTAGAAAACCAAAACGGCGAATTAAAAAAAGAAAACGAGAAAAATGCTGGTTTGGAATCGGCGCTTTTTGAGGCAAACCAAGTTATTGCTCAAAATCAAGATTTTAAATCAAGATTTGAAGAAGTTTCGAGAAAAGTTTTAAAAATCAAAGGCGATTTGATAGTTAAAGAGTCTGAATTTAAAAAGTTAGAATCAAAATACAATGCATTAAAGGCAGATGTTGATATGTTGCCACAAAGCGATGATAGTGCGTTATTTGAAGTTAAAGACGCTTTGGAAAAAATCAACCAGTTTGTTAATGATTATCAAAAAATTAATTACGCAATTAATAGTATTAAGGAATAAAAATGGAATACTCTTTTAACACTAAAGACATTAAAAAATATTTAAAAAAGTTAAAAGCAGGCGACCGTGTTTTGTTATCCGGCGAGGTTTTTACTGCGCGTGATGCGGCGCATAAGAGAATTTTTGAGTTGCTTGATAGTGGCGAAAAATTACCTTTTGATATAGAAGGCGCCAGTATTTATTATGCAGGGCCAACCGAAACACCAAAAGGTCTTGCAATAGGCTCTTGCGGTCCTACCACTTCGAGCAGAATGGATAAATTTGCGCCAAAACTTTTAAAACTCGGTCTTTGCAGTATGATAGGCAAAGGCGAGCGAAGTGAAGAAGTGTGCGAGGCAATTAAGCAAACAGGCGCAGTTTATTTTTGCGCAATTGGTGGCGCAGGCGCGCTCGCTTGTAAATGCATTGAAAAGTGCGATGTAATCGCATTCCACGATTTAGGGTGCGAATCAATAAAACGCCTAGAATTTAAAGATTTTCCTTTAATAGTCGCCATTGATAGTTTTGGTGGAAATTTGTTTAAAGATAGATAAAAAGACTTCTCAAAAGAGAAGTCTTTTTTTAAAATAATCTTGTTTTTGCTTGTTTATTTTCAAGTTCGGTTTGATATTTTATACCTTGTTTGTATTCTTCTTCAAGTTCTTCGTCTTTTTTGTTTTTTGGCAAGATTTCGTCAAACAAAACTTTATCGTCAACAAGGTTTATCATTCTTTCCTTTTCATCCATAAAAAACACCCCTTAATCAATAGGATAACCTTTGATTAAGGGGTTAATTCTTTTAGTCTCTGTTTTTATTAAATGTAAAAATTGCCATTGTGCCAGGACCGGAGTGCGAACCGATTACAGGGCCTGTATAACCAATAATAACTTCTTTAACTTTAAGGTCTCCTTTAGCCTTTTTAGCAACATATTCAGCGTCTTCAATACAGTCGCCATGGCAGATAAAGATGGTTTGATTTTCAGCATCTTCAATGCTTTGACCTGCTCTTTTTACCAATTCATCAAGGGAGGATTTTCTACCTCTAATTGTGCTAACTTTGATTAAGTGACCTTCATCATCAACGTGCATAACAGGTTTAATACCAAGCACTGTGCCAATAATTGCAGTTGCAGGAGAAACTCTTCCGCCGCGTTTTAAGAAATGCAAGTCATCAACAGTAAACCAGTGAGCAAGACGAAGTTTGTTATCTTCAAGCCAAGCAGCGATTTCGTCTAAATCTTTACCGTCTTTCTTCATTTTAGCCGCATAGTAAACGAGCATTCCCTCGCCAAGAGAAGCCGCAAGAGTATCAACAACTGTGACTTTTCTGTCAGCATATTCTTCTTGCAACTCTTTGGCCGCGAGCATTGCTTGACCAACTGTGCCTGAAAGACCGCTTGAAAAACCGATATAAAGAATATCTTTTCCGTCTTTCAAAATCGGAGTAAATTCATCTAAAAATGTTTGCAAAGTAATCTGGCTTGTCTGCGAAGTAGCGCCATTTCTCATTTTTTCATACAATGCTTTGATAGCGCTATTGTCTTCTTCGGCAATATCAATAAAAGTCTCGCCGTTGGTGATATATTTCAAAGGTAAAACCTTAATTTCTAGTTCGTCAATAATATTTTTTGGTAAATCCGCTGTTGAGTCAGTGATAATCACAAAATTTGACATAAAAAAGTTCCTCAACTTTCCTTTAGGATACACTTATTTTAGCAGATAAATTAATGCTAGTCAATAATTTTTTCGAAAATTAGAAAAATTTATAGATTTTTATGAAAAGATGTGTTATAATAATTTCATAAATGTAAAAATTAGTATTATTCTTCTCGCATAAGCCTTTATTTATGCGAGTTTTTAATGAGTTTAGAAGTTTAAAGAAAATCGTTTGATTTTGTTTTAAAAATATCAAGAGGTGTCAAACTTTGGAGAAATTACTTATAAAGGGTGGTAATCCTTTAAAGGGTAAAATTTATATCAGTGGCGCTAAAAATGCTGCAGTTGCAATTATCCCTGCGGTGCTTCTTAGCGATGATATTTGCAGAATTGAAAATTTGCCTAATATTTCTGATGTTAATGTTCTTTTAAAGATTTTAAATGAACTTGGCGCTAAAATCAGATATCTTAATAAATCAACAGTTGAAATCGACCCAAGGGGTGTTAATACTCATATTGTTGGCCATGAAATGACTTGTAAAACAAGAGCATCTAGTTATTTTATGGGCGCAATGCTTGGCAGATTTAAAAGAGCAAAAATCGCCCCTCCTGGTGGTTGTGATTTTTGTGTAAGGCCGCTTGATTTGCACGAAAAAGGCTTTGAGGCGCTCGGCGCTACTATTGATAAGCAAGATGGTATGATGAATATTACTGCTGACAGGCTTGTTGGCACAGTTATTTATCTTGATACAGTTTCAGTAGGTGCTACTATTAATATTATGCTCGCCGCTGTTAAAGCAAGAGGCAGAACTATTATTGAAAATGCCGCAAAAGAGCCTCATATTGTAGATTTGGCGAACTTTTTGAATTCTATGGGCGCAGATATTCGTGGTGCTGGTACAGATGTTTTGAAAATTTCAGGTGTGCAGAGTTTAAGAGGCACAACTTATTCTATAATTCCTGACCAGATAGAAGCGGGCACTTATATGGTAGCAGCGGCTGCTACCGGTGGCGATGTTAGAATTGAAAATGTTATACCAAAGCACCTTGAGTCTATCTCTGCAAAACTTGAAGAGGCAGGCGTTGTGGTAGATGAGTATGACGAGGCAGTAAGAGTTTATTGCAATGGTCCGCTTAAAAAGTGCAATGTTAAAACTCAACCTCACCCAGGTTTTCCTACTGATATGCAAGCGCAAATGGCAACTTTGTTGACAATTGCAAACGGCACTTCAATGGTAACAGAGGCAGTTTGGGATTCAAGATTTAAGTATATTGATTATTTAGTTAGAATGGGCGCAAAAATCAAGGTTGATGGCAAGGTTGCCGTTATCGAGGGCGTTGAAAAGTTAAAAAGCGCACCTGTAAGAGCGGTTGATTTGCGAGCAGGCGCGGCAATGATTATTGCAGGTCTTATTGCAGAAGGCGTAACCGAGATAGAAAACATTCATCTTATCGACCGTGGTTATGAAGACTATGTTGAAAAGTTAACCGCAGTCGGCGCAGATATTGAGCGCATTAACATTCCTGATGATACTAATTCGATTAATAATGTAGGCTAATGTTAAAAAACCATTCGTTTTTACGGGTGGTTTTTTATGTTTATTTTTAAAAATTTGAAACTTTTTAATAAGATTTTGACACTATATAAACAAGAGAGGTGTATATTATGAAAAAAACAATCAGTATTTTAATTTCAATGTTGATTTTATTGTCATCTTTTCCATTTGTGATGGTGAGTGCTTCTGCGCAAGAATATAAACTTGATGGCATTGGCGATAGCAGTGTTTATTATAGTTTTAGCGATGAAACAAAAACTTTGACTATAAGTGGCACAGGTGCTTATTATACCGAATGTGGCGATAGCATTTATAGTGGCGAAGGTGGATTGAAATTTGAAGAGTTTTCAGAGTTTTATAGGTTTAGAAACCTTGCTGAACATATTGTTGTACAAGAAGGTATAACAACCATCGGTGGCGCTTCGTTTGTTCGCTTTAAAAATCTTAAAACCGTCAGTTTGCCTGAAACTCTTGTAGAGATTCAACCATATGCTTTTTATGAGTGCTATAATCTTGAAAGCGTTGTTCTTCCAAATAATTTAGAGAAAATCGGTTTTGAATCATTCAGAAGTTGCAGAAAAATAACAGAGTTTCACATTCCTGCAAGTGTAAAAGAAATCGGCGAAAACTTCATTCTCGATGCTAAAAATTTAAAAGTGCTAACAGTTGATTCAGAAAACGAGAAGTTTACTGCAAACGGCAATATTCTTTATAACAAAGATATGACAGAATTAATTGTAGCAGCGCCAAAACAAACAGAAGTTGAAATTTTAGAAAGTGTTGCTAAAATACATGCTCTTGCTTTTGCACTTTCAAGCGCTAAAGAGATTGTTATTCCAAAAACTGTAACACAACTTGGTGGCGGTTGCTTTTATAAAGCAAAAGCAGAAATGATAACTTTTGAAGAAGGTATTTCAATTGATAGTATTTCTGCATTTGGCAGAGAATATGGCGATGAATATGCAGAGTATTATGGCGCTTTTGAAGGGTGTAAAAATCTTAAAAAGTTATCAATTCCTGACTCGGTTGAAGCGCTAGGATTCAGACCTTTTGGTGGTTGTTCAGCGCTTGAGTATCTATATATCGGCAAAAATGTTGAGTCTATTAATAGCGCAACTTTTTACAACTGTAAATCACTTGCTAAAATAAAAGTTCATAAAGAAAATAAAACTTTTTATACTAAAAATGGCGCGCTTTATGAAAACTTATATTATTACAAAAAACCAATAAAAGAGTTGAGATTTGTCCCTGTTAATAAAACATCTTTTAAAATTGCTAAAGATACTTTTATCATTGGCTATTTTAGTTTTGCAAATTCAAATGTAAAACAAATCAGTATTCCTAAAAATGTTAAGATAATTGGCAACGGCGCGTTTTACAATTGTAAAAACCTTGAAACAATTACTTTTGCCAAAAAAGGCAACCTAAAAAACATAGGTTATGATTTTTATGATACTTATTATGACGGTAGTTGTTGTTATGATAAACCTGAAATTGATAAATATGCAATTTTCCAAAACTGCAAAAAATTAAAAAAAGTTGAGTTTCCGGATTATATTAAATCAGTGTGTCCGCCAGTTTTTAAAAACTGTAAGAATTTAAAAACAGTTCATTTTGGCAAAAACTTTGATGAAGACAATTGTGATAGCGGATATGATAATTATTTTGCATATGTATTTCAAAATTGCAAAAAACTTAAAAAGGTAACTTTTTCTGATAAAAACAAAGCGTATGTGTCTGTAGATGGCGTTGTTTTTAACAAAGATAAAACAAGAATTTTATTCTACCCACAAGGCAAAAAAGGCAAAACATATAAAGTACCAGCAACAGTTACTAATATTCCTTATCACGCGTTTTACAACTGCAAATATCTAAAACGAGTTAAGATTTTAAACACCGAAAAACGCAAAAACAAATACCAATATATGTTCTGGGACGATGCGTTCGATAAGAACATAACATTGCTTGTTAAAAAAGACAGCATCGCTCATAAAAACGCAAAAGAATTCAAATTTAAGTTTAAATTTTATTAAAAACAAAAACCACTTGTTAAAAGCAAGTGGTTTTTTAATTTGAACTTTGAATTTTTGCGTCTTCAGCAGATAATAATTTATCAATGGGAACACCGAGTGTTCTTGAAAAAATCACCAAGTCAATATCGGTAACAAATCTTTCGCCGTTTTCAACACGGCGAATAAAATAGTGGTCAACATCAAACCCCAATAACTGCATTTTAGTGGCGAGTTTTCGTTGAGATAACTTTTGTTCTTTGCGAATTTTTGCAATGTTTTTGCCTGAAAGATTATTTGTTCCATCGGCCGCTTTTATCTTAAACATAAATTTTTTCCTCGCTTTTTTGTTGAATAGTGTTTACATTTATTTTATTTTATGCTATAATGACCATAATATTGGTGAATAGTGTTCACCAATATGTTTCTTTAAGAATAAAATTTATGTTTAAAAGCAAGGAGAAATTCAAATGGGAAAAATAGTCAAAAGAATAGTAGGAATAGTTATTGCTATTGCTCTTGTAACAGGTATAGCATTTGTGGTTGCAGATGTTGTGCACAATTTTGGTAGCAAACCTGTTTCTGCAACGGTAAAAGACGGACTTTCTGCGTATGAATTAGCAGTTCAATATGGTTACGATGGAACTGTTCAAGAGTGGTTAGATGATTTGAATGGTAAATCTGCTTATGAAATTGCAAAAGAAAACGGATATTCTGGCAATAAAAATGACTGGGTTAATTCTTTAAAAGCAACAGCAGGAAAAGATGGCGTTGGCATAAAAACTGCTGCTTTTTCAAGCGACAATGAATTACTTATTACTCTTACCGATGGCACAGTGTTAAATGTTGGTGTTGCGAATGGCTTGAAAGGCGACAATGGAACTGACGGTAAAGATGGCGCTGACGGTAAAGACGGTGTAAGCATTGTTTCTGCTAATATTAATGATGAAGGGCAACTTTTACTCGGCTTTTCTAATGGAAAAACTATAAATCTCGATAAAATTGTTGGTATGAATGGCAATGACGGAATTGGCGTGTCTTCTTCTGAAATAAACAATAATGGTGAGTTAGTAATTACATATACAAATGGTCAAACAGCAAACCTTGGCGTAGTTGTTGGTGCACAAGGTGAAAAAGGTGATAAGGGTGAAACCGGTGCAACTGGTCCTCAAGGTGAGCAAGGTATTCAAGGTGAAAAGGGCGACAAGGGCGACCAAGGTGAGCAAGGTATTCAAGGTGAAACCGGTGCACAAGGCGAAGATGGTGTTAGCGTAATAAAAACCGAAATCAACAACAAAGGCGAATTGGTTATTACCCTTTCTGATAACACTGTTTCTAATCTTGGTGTAGTAATTGGCGCCAAAGGCGACAAGGGTGACCAAGGTGAGCAAGGCATCCAAGGCGACAAGGGCGATAAGGGTGATAAAGGCGACCAAGGTGAGCAAGGCATCCAAGGTGAAAAAGGCGAAAAGGGTGACCAAGGCGAACAAGGTATTCAAGGTGAAAAAGGCGACACCGGCGCTAAAGGTGAAGACGGTGTTAGCGTAGTTGGTGCAGAAATTAACTCTAATGGCGAACTTGTTCTTGTGTTCTCTAATAATCAACGTTCAAATGTTGGCAATGTAATTGGTGCTAAAGGAGACAAAGGTGAACAGGGTATCCAAGGTGAAAAGGGTGAGCAAGGTATCCAGGGTGAAAAGGGTGACAAAGGAGACCAAGGTGAAACCGGCGCCAAAGGTGATAAAGGCGATAAGGGTGACGCAGGCGAAGATGGTGTTAGCGTAACAAAAACGGAAATTAATGCCAAAGGCGAATTGGTTATTACCCTTTCTGACAATACTGTTTCTAACCTCGGTGTAGTAATTGGCGCTAAAGGTGACAAGGGCGACCAAGGTGAGCAGGGTGTCCAAGGCGAAAAAGGCGATAAAGGCGAGCAAGGTATCCAAGGTGAAAAGGGTGAAACCGGTGCTAAAGGTGAAGATGGCGTTGGTATTGAAACTATCGTTATTGAAAATGGTAATTTAAAAATAACCCTTACTAATGGAACAAAACTTGACCTTGGTAATATCAAGGGCGAAAAAGGTGACCAAGGCATTCAAGGCGAGCAAGGTATCCAAGGTGAAAAAGGTGAACAAGGAATCCAGGGTGTTCAAGGCGAAACAGGTAATGGCATTGCTTCTGCTACTATTAATGAACACGGAGAACTTGTAATCGTTTATACTGATGGCAATGATGTAAACCTAGGAAATATTATAGGCGCCAAAGGTGATAAAGGCGAGCAAGGTGTTCAAGGCGAACAGGGTATTCAGGGCGTTGGCGTTGCATCTATTGATATAAATGCCGAAGGCGAATTAATTATAGTTTATACCGATGGTGATGATATTAACCTCGGTAAAATCATTGGTCCTCAAGGTCAGCAAGGTATCCAAGGTGAAAAAGGTGACAAGGGCGACCAAGGTGAGCAGGGTATCCAAGGCGAAAAGGGTGACAAAGGCGACCAAGGTGAACAAGGTATCCAAGGCGAAAAGGGTGACAAAGGCGACCAAGGTGAGCAAGGTATCCAAGGCGAAAAAGGCGATAAGGGCGACCAAGGTGAGCAGGGTATTCAAGGTGAAAAAGGTGACAAAGGCGACCAAGGTGAACAGGGTATCCAAGGTGAAAAAGGTGACAAAGGCGACCAAGGTGAACAGGGTATCCAAGGTGAACAGGGCGTTGGTGTTTCAAAAGTAGAAATCGCAAATGATGAACTTGTAATTACTTTGTCTGACTCAACAGTAATTAACCTTGGCAATATCAAGGGCGCTAAAGGTGATAAAGGCGAACAGGGGGATAAAGGCGAACAAGGTGAAAAGGGTGAAACCGGTGCTAAAGGTGAAGATGGCATAGGTATTTCTGCAGTAGTTATTGACGCTGACGGACATCTTAAAATTACCTTTACAACAGGCAACACTACCGACCTTGGCAATGTTAAAGGTGCTGATGGTGAAGATGGTGTAGGTATTGCCGAAATGTATATCCAAGATGGCAACCTTTATGTAAGAAAAACCAACGAAACCGTTGCAGTAAACCTCGGCTCTATTGTAGGTGAAAAGGGCGAACAAGGTGAACCTGGTGTAACAGGTATTCAAGGCGAAAAAGGTGAAAAGGGCGATCCAGGTCGTGGAATTGTAAAAACCGAAATTGTAGGCACAAACTTTATAATTTATTACACTGACGGAACCACCGAAACACACGATTTGAGCGGAATAGTAGGCGATTCAAGTGAAAGTGAGGGAACTGATGGGCTTGAATACTATCTTTTGGATGATGGTACTTACGGAGTTAAAGCTGCTGATGATTTTTCATTATCAACTTTAGTTGTTCCAGAAACATACAATAATATTTTGGTTACACAAATATTAGATAGTGGTTTCAAGGAATGTAGCACAATTGAATCGGTTAGTTTGCCTAAAACATTGAAAAAAATAGGCAGATATGCTTTTTATCAATGTTATAATATTACAGAAATTAGCATTCCCGAGAATGTTAATTTTATAGGTAAATGTGCGTTTGAAGAAACGTCGTTAACAACCGCAGAAATAGGCAATACAGAATTAGTGCCAAATATAGATAATGTGCCGATTATAGTCTATTATTTTGGCGACGTTATTGCATACGGACGACCTGCTACAATACCAGCTCGAATGACTAAATTTGTTTTAACTCTAGATCCTAAAACAAAGGAAAACACTCAAAACATTAATGATGGACTTCCACATACTTTTGATATTCATAATATGGAAAAATCAGAGAAAGCGATAGCATTAAGCAGAGACACATGGCATACATGGTCGGTAAATAGTACAGATCATTTTAGAGTTGCAGTGCAATGGTATAATTATGATTGGGTGATAGATGAATAGTCCAATTCACATTTGGTTTATTTATGAATAGAAGTCATTAAAGATTGTTATAGGTTTTAAAAGGAGAAGTATTGTGATAGTTTTAGCCAAAGAAATTAAGTTTGGAGATTTAACGTATGTTGTTGCATATTTAAATGATGGTAAAGAATTAAAACAGCAAGGAGAATTACAAGGTTATACAGATACAACCTTTGCTGTCAATCGAAATGGATGTACTTTTGTGTACGACAAAAATAATCAAGAGGTTTTTAAGCATCCAAAGGAAAACTCAAATACAAAAGATGATTTGGAAGTTTTTTTAGAGGTTAATAAGTAATTTCAAAATTATACTTCCCCGTTTCTCGAAATTCAAAAGTAGGTATAATTAAAGACTTTTTAAGAGGTAAATTATGGCTAGAGAAAGAATTCAGGACTGGACGGGTAAAATTATAGGTTTTAAAGAGCAGATAGGCACTAAAAGATGGCTTTATGATTTTTATGGTAATAAACTGGGCTATTATGATAGTTCTAATGATAAAACTTATGACTGGACCGGTCGATTTGTTGGCAATGGCGATATTGTAATGACATTGTTAAGATAACAACAAAAACCACTTGTTAAAAGCAAGTGGTTTTTACTTTTGTATAAGGTTTCGGTGTGCTTGTCGAGGAATTTAACATTGATTTAATGGGTCAAGTCCTTACAATGAATCTTATATACATTCGTAGGGGAGGGGCTTTGCTCCTCCCGAAAGAAAACAAATGACGGGCGGAGTAGAACCCCGCCCCTACGATAAAACTAAACACGTGTCATGTTGAGCGTAGTCGAAACATCTTAAGATCCTTCGACTCCACTTCGGCAACGCTTACGGATGATAGTATTACAATAAATCTTTTATACATTCGTAGGGACTTCGCGTCCTCGACTGTCCGCAGAAAAACATCTTAAGATCCTTCGGCTTCGTGCTATCGCACAACGCTTACGGATGACGAAATATAAAGATATATACAAAAATTTTTAGGTGACAAAATTGAAAGTATATTTAGGTGGAGAAACATTTGTTAAAAATACTGATATTATAGGGATTTTTGATTTAGATTCGGCAACTGTCTCAAAAAGCACAAGAGAATATCTAAATTTGCTTGAAACTGAAAAAAAGATTATTTATACAAATCTTTTGGAATTTCCAAGAGCATTTGTTGTGACTGACAAAGAA
>JAZQFC010000020.1:0-5823 GCA_045539315.1 Acutalibacteraceae bacterium
GGAGTTACTGTTGGGTCTTCTGCTCCTTCTGAAGCCGAGATAATATCAAGAGATTCATATTTTTCAAATTCTAAACTGATTTTTTCAAATTTCATTTTATTCACCTCTTAAAATTCACTTGCAGAGTCATATTTTGCTGCAATTGCATCAATTATATCTTTGTATTTCTCATACATATCAACGCTGTTTGCGTCGTTTTTAACTGCATTTGCAATGTAACTAATTGTTCTTGTGTTATTTACAACATCGCCGTTTGCATAATCTGCATAAACAGTTTTTGTAACATCGCCTAAAGTTACTGTTACATAACCACGACCTACAAAACGTCTATTCATATTTTTCTCTTTGACATTAGCGATTGAACCAACCATACCTTTAAATCCATCTTCTTCAAACCAAAGGTTTTCATCAAGACCGATTTCATAAGCAACATCTAATCTGTTGTCTTCAGAAATATCAAGAGTTAACTCTTCACCGTTTAAAAGATTTTCAGGAGCAATAAGTGTGCCCATTGAAATTACTGCGCCTTCTTCCTTTAAAGCGTTGATTTTTTCAATATCAATTTGAGTGTAGAAACGCAAACCTGTTGCTACATTAAGTTTCATTGAAGCACCTTGAAGCATTTTAACATCTCCAATTGAAACAGATGTTAAATTCAAGTTGATTTCAGGAACCACAACTTGATTTTCTGCATAGTATGTTGTTCCATCTGTATAAGCGATAAGGCCTTTGTCTTCGCTTACAGGGAGTGTATAAGAAGCGCCTACATCAACTGTTTCAACCAATTTACCATCAATATAAATATCAAATTCTGTTGGTAAAGTTTTTGAATAAATTGCGCTGTTTTCTGTAAGTGTTGTGCCAGAAACGAGTTGGTTTACATAGTCTGCATCTGTGTAGATTGCATCTCCATCAGCGCAAGAAACTTTAACGCCTGCATAAACGTTTGTAAATGCGTTTGTACCTACAAATTTAACGTTTGTATCAGCACCGTAGATGCCTGTACCTGTACAACCTTCAAGTGTGATATTAAGATTTGAAAGTGATACAGTACCGTTTGTAGCGTTTGTTGAAGAATTTGCATCTGACTGACCGATTGTTTTTAAGAATGTACAATTTTTGAAATTCAAGTTTGAGCCGTTATCAGAAACACAAGTTGCATAAGCGGCGTTGCCACCATCAAAAATTGAATTTGTTGCAGTAAGTGTTAACGCTGATTTTTGAGCAACAATTGCAGAGTATTTATCTGATGATAAATAGCAATTATCAATAACTACGGTCGCTGTTTTAGCATTTGCATAAATTGCACAACCTTGGTTGTTTTCATAAGCGTTTGTAGAATTGATATTGATGTTTTTAAATGTAACAGTTACATTATTTGCACCGATTACAAATACACCGCCACGGTTGGTTGAAAATGCTTCAATATCAAAACTGTCATCAGCAGTTACCTGTGATGTTCTTTTTGAGTTTGTAATTGTAATATCTGCGTTTAAAGAAGCGCATTTCTTTTTAGAGTTTGAAGACGCTGTACCTGCAGTCCAAACAAAACCGTTTGTATCAATAGTTACTGCTTTTGAAATTGTAAGTTCTTCTTCGTGAACATTTTCTACAAATTGAATTGTATCGCCTGCAGTTGCAGCAGAAACCGCTTCTGCGATAGTTTTATACTGACCGAGTGTAGCACCAACTGTCAACACCTTGCCTTCTACAGGAGTTGATGGAGTTGGAACTGTAGTAGTTGTTGTAGTTGTTGTGGTAGTAGTTGTTGTAGTGGTTGTTTCTTCTTCACTTGGCTCTTCAGGTTCAGAAGATGGTTCTTCCGGCTCCTCGCTTGAAGATTCTTCAGGAACTTCGCCTTCGCCTAATGAGTAAATAGCAGTATTTGCAGCTAAAGCACCGGCTGAAACTTCTGTTGTATAAGCGCTATCTGAATAAAGAGTTGTGCCTTCGCCGGCTGAAACTACAACGCCTGCATAAACATTAGTAAATGAGTTTTTACCAACAAATTTAACGTTTGTATCTGCGCCATAAATAGCAGTACCTGTACAACCATTAAATGTCATGTTAAGATTTGAAAGTGATGCAGTACCGCTTGTTGCACTTGTTGCATTAGTAGCATCAGTCTGACCAATGGTTTTTAAGAATTCGCAATTTTCAAAATTCAAAACAGAACCATTATCAGAAATACCTGTTGTATAAGAGCCCTGTGCCCCACCAAAAATTGAATCTTTTGCAGTAAGTGTCAATGCTGATTTTTGAGCAACAACAGAAGCAAAGTGTGAAGATGTTAAATAACAATTATCAATATTAACAGTTGCTGTTTTGCCAGATGCGTAAATTGCACAACCTAGGTTATTTGTATAGACATTTGTTGATTTAATAGCAACACCATCAAATGTTACTTCAATGTTGTTTGCGCCAAGCACAAATACACCTTGATTTTTAACTGAGTTTGCTACGATGTCCGGTGTTTCATCTGCAGTAATTTGAGATGTTCTTTGTGAGTTTGTAATAGTAACATTTGCGCTAAGTGTAGCACAGTTTTGTTTTGAAGAAGTACCACCTGTCCAAACAAAACCATTTGTATCAATTGTTACTGCTTTTGAAATAGTGATATTAACTTCAGTAATATCTTCAACAAGTTGAATTGTATCGCCTGCAGTAGCAGCAGAAACTGCTTCTGCGATAGTTGCATAATCACCAGTAGAACCTACTGTGAGTGTGTTGCCTTCAGCATAAATAGCCATAGGCACTACTAATAAAACGAGTAAAAGGGAAAGTGCAATTGATAAAATCTTTTTCATTTCTATTTTCTCCTTTTTTAATTAAAATTTATCGTTATCAGACGGGTCTATCGGGTCGATATAAAGGTCTGCATAATGATCAATTACTTCTTTAAAGTCCACAAAACTTTCGTAAACTTCAACATCTTCTCGGAGTGAATAAGCAACAAAGCTTACTGCTCTTGAGTGATTAAGATAGTTATTATCAACATAATCGGCATAAATTGTTTTAGAGAAATCGCCTTTTGTTATCTTGATATAACCTCTGCCGATAAAGTTTACATTTGCGTTTGTGTCTTTAATGTTAACAATTGAACCAACAACACCAGAGAAAGAGCCATCATTATAATAACCTTTACTTTGATCATAAGGAACTGTAACATAAGTTAATTTTCCATTTACAGTTTCAGATGTTTCTAAAGTAACATCATAGCCCTTGATGTTCTTTTTATGAGCGATGATTGTGCCCATTTCTACTGTTGCACCGAGGGTTTCAAGAGAAGAAACTTGGTTTTTATCTATATTAGTATAAAATCTTAAACCTGTTTTTTCATTTAATCTCATTGCAGCGCCTTTTTGCATTGAAGCATCTACATAAAGAGAAGTTAAATTAAGGTCGCCTGTGATTTCGATAAAGTCGCCCTCATCGTAGAAATTTTCGCCATCTGTGTATGCTACAAAATGGTCGTCATCAACATAAGGGAAAACGTATCTTGCGCCGAGTTTTATAATTGTATCTTGCACGCCGTCAATTGTAACTGTGCAAGGACGTAAAAGTGTGTTTTCGATAGAATAGTTACCCGAAACCCAATATGTGTTTTCAGTTGCGCCAGGAATGATTGCTTGGCTACCTTTCCATTTGAGATATGAGAAAGAGTTGATATAACGAGTATCTAATCTGTAATAAGTTTGGTCATCATCACTTTCGTACCAAGAAACCCAACCATCATCTACACCTTTGATGTAGTATTTACCCATACTGCTAGTTCTTGCAACAAATTCTGTGATAGGTTTTTCTGATTTGATAATTACATATTTTCTACCGTTTACACCTACGTCTTCTGTGCAGAATTTAGCATAATACTCTTTTGTATCAATAGTGTCAATCTCACTCACATCAACAGTTGCAGGGGTTACTTCTGTGCCGGTGTAAGTTGCTAAAGTTTGGTAGTTTACAGGTGTGCAAGTTGCTCTGTCGATAAGTGAGTATTCAGGGCCTTGACCGTTGTCCCACCAGCAAGATGAAAGACCATAAATTTTATCAATTTTTGTTCTGATATCTTTACCAAGAGCGCCGTCATCAGAGTCAGGGATTCTGCCTGATGAACCAATTTCATCGATAATCAAGCCCATACCTGATTTTTTAATGAAACTATCTGAATACGAAGAATCGAAAGCTGAACCGCTAAAATATTGATGCTTTGTACCGATAAGTTTTGATAAATCGCCAACAGTTTCATCAACTAAGCCTTCAGACTTTGGTGTTGCAAGACCTGAGTAACCTGGGCAAACCAAGAATCTTTGCGCGTTGTTGCCGCCGAGCGAACGTACAACTTTAATAAAGTTGTTAAGTTGAATGTTTGTTTCTGCTTGTCTTTCGTCGTTTGGAGTCATACTTCTTGATGAATCAGTTGGCTCGTTGAACGCTTCAAACATCAAGTGAGTACCATAATCTTTAAAATATGTACCAACTTGAGTCCAAATATCTGTCATATAAGCCATTGTTGACTCTCTATGCTCTTCATCTAAAACGATTTTAACACCTTTATAGCCATTGTGACCATCGTGGTGAATATTGATGATACAATACATATCATTTTCAATAATCATATCAACAACTCGTTTTACACGAGCCAAGAAATTAGGGTCTATAACTCCGTTTGCATCTAAATGGTTATACCAAGAAACAGGCAAACGAACAAGTGTGATACCATAAGATTTAACTGTTTTAACATATTCTTCGGTAATTGGTGCATTTGTCCAAAGACTTTCCCAATAATCCATATATTCTTCGGCTGAATCAAAATCCGCGAGTGTTTTGGCGGTGTAACCCTCTTGTCTAATACAACCGTCAAATTGGTTACCGAAGTTATAACCGATTTTTAGTTTTTGCTCAACGAAATCAGGAGATAAAAGCGAAGCATCGCTCATATCTGTTATCTTGTCACTTAATGTTTCGCTGCTAGCAAAAATCACTGATGGGCAAATTGCGATTACCATTATTAAAGATAAAACAACTGCCAAAATTCTTCTAAAAGTTTTCATTTAGTTTCCTCCTTAAAGATAATTTTCCTTCATACTCATTATAAACTCACAAACACAAAAAATAAATTGCAAAAATGCAAAAAAATATTTGCAAAAATAAAAGTTTTGTGCTAAAATAAGAAAAAGGCGGTGAAAAGTGTTGAAAGATGAAAAATATTATACTGAAGATGACTTAAGAATATATTATTACTACAATGACGAACCGAAAGATGTTAAGACAAAAAATTATTTAGATAAAATATACTTTAATTCCAGTTCGTATAAACTAATATATGTCATTAGTGGCGATAGAATTTTTGAAATTGGCAAACAAAGAATTAAGGCGTCTAACGGCAAACTAGCCATTGCTCCGCCTGATACAAGAATTGGCTTTGAGCGAACTTCTAACAGAACTAATTGCTATTTGGAGATACATCTTCATCAAAGAATATTTGATTCTGTCATAGGCGACAATGAGTTTTCAAGAGTATTTTTTAATACTACCGATGAAGAAAAGGTTTTTGATGTTTTTAAACTTAATACATCAATCGTTTTAGAATTGCTTGATTCTATTTATCAAGCGCTTGATAAACATTTAGGCAGAGTTCACATTTTGCCAAAAATATTAAGCATAATTTCAGAACTTGACATTGAGTTTGACAACAAAGATAAAACAATCTTTAAAGGCGCAACCAACCACTCTGTTAAGTTGATGAGATATATTGAGAATAACTATACCAAGAAAATTACGCTAGATGAAGTTTGCCAACGATTTTTTGTTTCAAAACCAACT
>JAZQFC010000021.1:0-56670 GCA_045539315.1 Acutalibacteraceae bacterium
CCCCCGAAAGAAGGCTCGGTATGTATCGCCTTTGGCGATGGAGTTTGTAAAGATCCTTCGGCTCCGCGTTGCTCCGTTCAGGATGACAATAAATCATTTGTATATTCGTAGGGGATTACGCCCTCGTAATCCCATTAATGCGGACAGTCGAGGACGCGAAGTCCCTACGAAATAATTATGGGTTTGTCATAGTGAGCGATACGCAACCATCTTAAGATCCTTCACGTGCGTTCAGGATGACGAAAAATTTTATATATTCGTAAGGGTGGGCACCCTGTATTTTGGTGTGTGTTTTTTAGCGCACCACTACAAAATGGGTATAGTCTATAATATTATATATAATATAAAAAAAGTGTTGCAAATTCTATAGTTATGTATTATAATATATCTTACCGATTTCGAGATTCTAGTCTATGCGTTTAAGTATGCGGATATCGGGTCCTGTGCAACGGACCTTCGTGAACCATGTCAGGCGGGGAACCGAGCAGCATTAAGCGAATGTGCCCGTGTGCCGCAGCAAACCTGATGTCCGCAGACTTAAGCGCATAAATTTTCTAAAAAAACAAAAAGGAGAAGCGTATGTATCAAGCGTTGTACAGGAAATATAGACCTCAAACTTTTACCGATGTTTGTGGACAAGACCATATTTCTCAAACTTTGAAAAATCAGGTTAGCCAGAATCGTTTTACCCATGCATATTTGTTTACAGGTTCGCGTGGTACAGGTAAAACTTCAAGCGCAAAGATTTTGTCAAAAGCAGTTAACTGTTTGAACTCTCACGAGGGCGACCCTTGTAACGAGTGCGAAATCTGCAAAGGCATTGATAATGGCGAAATTTTTGATATTGTTGAGATAGATGCGGCTTCTAACCGTGGTGTTGATGATATTAGAAACTTGCGCGAGCAAATTGAATATATGCCTGCAAGAGCAAAATTCAAGGTGTATATTATTGATGAGGTTCATATGCTAACAAAAGAGGCTTTTAATGCGCTTCTTAAAACTCTTGAAGAGCCTCCAAAACACGCGATTTTTATTCTCGCAACAACAGAGGTGTGGGCAATTCCGCCTACAATTCTTTCTCGTTGTCAGCGTTATGATTTTAATAGAATTTCGGTTGATGTTATTTCTGCAAGAATTAATTATGTGTGCCAGATGGAAGGTATTACTATCGAGCCGAGCGCCGCAGTGCTTATTGCAAAATTAGCAGATGGCGGTATGCGTGATGCGTTGAGTTTATTAGACCTTTGCGCAGGCAGTTCAAAAAATATCACCGAAGAAAGCGTTGCTTTAAATGCAGGTCTTATCGGCAAAGACTATTTGTTTAAAATGGTTGATATTATTGAGAAAAAAGACGCCGCTGGCGCTTTGAATTTGTTAGATGAACTTTATGCAAATTCTTGCGATATTGAAAGGCTTTTTGTTGAAATAATCGCTCATTACCGTGATTTGCTTGTTGCAAAAACTTCAAAAGATTTTGCTCGTCTTATCACAGGCACTAATGAAGATATTGAAAAAATTGCCGCTCAAGCATCAAATATCAGATTTGAAAACATTCTTTATTGTTCAAATAAATTTGTTGCCGCTCAAGAAAAAATGAAAACCGGCGCTTCAAAAAGAATTGTGGCAGAAACTACTTTAATTTCGCTTTGCAGCGATGAGTTAGATGGCACAACTGATGCGCTTCTTAAAAGGCTTGGCGAACTTGAAACTAAAGTTTTAAGCGGAAATTTTGAAGTGGTAAAACCACAAAAAGAAAGCGTAAACCAAGAGCCTAAAGAAGAAAAACCGGTTATCGCAAAACCTCAAAAGGTGGAAGAAAAAGAAGTAAAACCTAGCGAAAACAAACCAAAACAAGAGATTTCAAAATTTACAAAATGGGCAGAGGTTATGGAGATTTTGAAAACAGAGTCGCCAATAATTTATGCAGTTTTAAACAATTCAAAAGCGTATGTTGATGGCGCTTACTTGCTTATAGATGCGCCAAACCCTGCGTTTTTAGAAACAATTCGTAGCGAGGAGCGTTATAAAAATGCAATTCGCGATGCAGTTTTAAAAATTAGCGGTGTTAAGTATAAATTAGGACCTTATAACAGAAAAACTGCGCCAAAACCTGTTAAAGATGACCCGTTAGACGCGCTTATGATGTCTTTGGGCGAAGATGTGGTTGAAGAAAAATAATTTTGCTACTTTTTAGATTAAGGAGAGCCTTATGAAAGAGCGTAATAGTTTTACAAAGTTTTTATCAATTGCTTTGTCCGTTTTATTGGCCGTTGCATTGATTATACTTGTAGCAAGTTTTAATAAAAATATGGCTTTGTTTGCTGTGTTAACATTTATCGCTTGTGTTATTCTTGCGCTTTGCGTTGTAATAGTTGCAAGGGGTATGATAAATAGCTATTTCCAAACAACTGCAAGGCATATTACCGATGCTGATGACTCGGCAATGAATGAGTTTGGCATTGCAATGATGATAGCAAACCCAAGCAATGAAATTGTTTGGTATAATGAAAAATTCAAATGCTCGGTGTTAGGCGGGGTTGACGCTTATGGTGAAAATTTAAGCGCAATTTTCGGCAATAAAACCAGAGAGTATTTAGAGCAAAATGAGTTTTCAAAAATAACTTATAGAAATCGTTATTTCAATGTTTTTCCGCTTAATTGCTCTGATAAATATGAGGGGCAAACCATCTATTTCTTTGATGATGATACCGCTTATTCATCGCTAAAACTTCAGGTTGAAAAATCAAAACCTTGCGTTATGTTTATACATATCGATGGTCTTGAAATGTTGCTTAAAAACACACCTGAATCAAAGAAAAATGAGATTTTGGGTAATATCGAGCGACATATTGAAGAGTTTGACAAAGATTCAAAAGGTTATATTCAGAAAATTTCGGCAGAGAAATATTTGTTTGCTTGTGAAAAATCTAATTTTGATGAAATTTTAGCAAATAAGTTTGAAGTTTTGTCAAAAGTAAGAAGCCTTGATTTTGGCGAGCGTGGCTCTGCTACTTTGTCAATTGGTGTTGGTATCGGTGGCGAAAACTTTGCTCAATGCGTTGAATTTGCAAACTCGGCTCTTGATATGGCGCTTGGTCGTGGCGGCGACCAGGCAGTTGTAAAAGATGCAGAAGATTATAAGTTTTTCGGTGGCGTTGCAGAGTCAAAACCTATTAATTCCGCTGTTAAAATGCGCCTTGTTTCGCAAACTTTGAAAAAACTCATTTTAAGTAGTGAAAACATTCTTATTATGGGTCATAGTTTTTCAGATATGGACGCTTATGGCGCGGCATATGGTCTTTATTGCGCTATAACAAAACTCGGCAAATCGGCAAACATTGTTTGCAATTATAAAAACACATTGGCAGGCGCGCTTTTAAGATATACTGCGAGAATTCAACCTACCGATGATTTTATAATCTCGCCTGATGAGGCTTTGCCTAAAGTAAAAAGAAAAACGCTTCTTATTGTGGTGGATACTCATAGAGTTTCATCGCTTGAATCAGAAGAAGTTTATAAAAAGTGTAAAGATGTTGTTGTAATCGACCATCATAGAAGAACGGTTGATTTTATTGATAATTCTATTCTTTTCTATCATGACCCATCTTCATCAAGCGCGTGTGAAATGGTAACTGAATTGTTAAGATACAGTGGCGCAGAAGTAATTGAAAAATCAAGCGCAAATGCGCTTTTAGCGGGTATTATGCTTGATACAAAGCATTTGGTTTTAAGAACAACTGCTCGTACTTTTGAATCAACTGCATACCTGAGAGAAAAGGGCGCAGACCCTGTTATAGTAAAAGAATTTTTTGCCGAAACTATGGAAACATATTCTTTAAAATCAGATATTGTTTCATCGGCTAAAACTATAAAGAATTATGCAATTGCCATTTGCGAAAGCAAAGATGTTAATGCGCGCATTGCGGCGGCTCAAGCGGCAGATGAACTTCTTACTATCAAAGGTGTTGAAGCATCATTTGTAGCGCTTGTTCAAAATAAAAATGTAAATATTTCGGCTCGCAGTTTCGGTAAAGTTAATGTGCAGGTTGTTATGGAATTGTTAGGCGGCGGCGGTCATCAAACAATGGCGGCGGCGCAGGTTGAATACACAGATGAAAAACAACTTATTGATGTTATCAGCGATGCTATGAAAAAAGCGAAAGAAAATAGTTAAAGGAGTTTTTTTGATGAAAGTTATTTTAATGCAAGATGTAAAAGGTCTTGGCAAGCGCGGTGAAGTAAAACAAGCCGCAGATGGATATGCAAGAAATGTGCTTTTGCCAAAAGGTCTTGCAGTTGAAGCAAATGCTCAAAATATGAGCGAGTTGAATAGTAAAACAGAAGCGGCGGCTCATCACAAAGCAGAAGAAAAAGCGGCTGCCGAAGCAAATAAAAAGAAAATTGATGGTAAAACTGTCAGCGTAGCAGCAAAATGCGGTGAAAATGGTAAACTTTTCGGCGCAGTAACTTCAAAAGAATTAGCAGAGATTTTAAAAAAAGATTTCGGTATCAATGTTGATAAAAAGAAAATTTCTGCTCCTGATATGAAAACTGTTGGCACATACTCCTTTGATGTAAAATTATATCAAGGCGTTATTGCAAAAATGTCGGCAGAAATTATTGCTAAAAATTAAGAAGTAGAAAAACCTTAAAAGAGAGGTGAGTTTTGTGGAAAACCAAGAGATTTTGAATAATGAATCACAGGTTTTGCCATTTTCGCTTGAAGCAGAACAGGCAATTCTCGGCGCAATTTTAATAGACCCTGATATTATTGCAGATGTTGCCGAGGTTATTAAACCTGAATATTTTTATTTGCCACAGCACAAGGCTATTGCCGAGGTTATGTGGTCGATGGACGCTTTTTCTAAAAAGATAGATGCTATCACAGTTTTAGAAGAGTTGAAAAAAGAAAAAACTTTTGACGATGCAGGCGGTAAGTCTTATTTATTGCAGTTAGCACAAATCGTGCCAACAAGTGCAAACTCTGTTGCTTATGCAAAAATCGTTAAAGAAAAATATTATGTGCGTTCGCTCATTTTGGCGGCAAGAAAAATCATTTCTGATGCATCAGACCAAGATGTAAATGCAGATATGTTGCTTGATTCTGCCGAGCAAAACATTTATGAGATAAGACAAAACAGAGAAGACGGCGGCTTGGTGCATATTAAAAAAGTCATCACCGGCGAAACTTTTGAAAAATTAGACAAACTCACAAAAGATGAATATAAGGAAGAATTTGTTGGAATTCCAACAGGTATTTCTGCTATTGATAGATTTATTTCAGGTTTTCACAAATCAGACCTTATTATTCTTGGCGCTCGTCCTGGTATGGGTAAAACTTCTCTTGCGCTTAACTTTGCAAGAAATGTTGCTTTGCAGTCTAAAAAATGCGTTGCGGTATTCTCTTTAGAGATGACAAGAGAGCAGTTAGCAGAGCGTCTTATCGCTTCTGAAGCGGCTATTCCTTCTTCAAAATTCAGAACAGGCGATTTTGATGCTAATGAGTGGTCAAGAATTGCTCAAGCAAGTGGTATTTTAACCGAGTGTAATTTGTATTTAGATGAAACTCCAAGTATGACCGTTGCCGAGATTAAGGCGCGTCTTCGCAGACTTAATCCAAAGCCTGATTTGGTTGTTATCGACTATTTGGGTCTTATGACTTCTACAAAGTATAAAGATAACAGAGTTTTGCAAATTCAAGATATTACAGGTAACTTAAAAGCAATGGCGAAAGAACTTAATGTTCCTATTCTCTGTTGTTCACAACTTGCCCGTTCAACAGAGGCGCGTGGCAAATCTCACCGTCCTCAACTTGCAGACCTTCGTGATTCAGGTTCTATCGAGCAAGATGCAGATATTGTTATGTTTATTTATCGTGATATTTATTATCAAGCAGAGAGCGATACTCCTGATGAGATTAATAAAAACGAGGCAGAGTGTATCATTGCCAAAAACCGTCACGGTGAGGTTGGTACTGCGTATCTTAATTTTGACGCGCAGTTTACAAGATTTACAACAAGAGATTTTAATTACGAAGAATAATGAAACAAAAAGTTATTGATACTATTTTAAGCAACAATTTAATACAAGTTGGAGACAGTATCGTCATTGGGCTTTCCGGCGGTGCTGATTCCGTTTGTTTAGCGCTTATTTTAAAAGAATTGCAAGATGAGTTTTCGCTATCCTTAAAAGCGGTGCATATTAATCATATGCTTCGTGGCGATGAGGCTAAAAGCGATATGCTATTTTGCAAAGATTTTTGCGAAAAAAATGATATTGAATTTGTTTGCTTTGAAATAGATGTAAAAAATGACGCTAAAAAGCATTCTATGGGTGTTGAAGAATATGCTCGTCAAATCAGATATGAGTGCTTTGAAAAAGAGTGCAATGGTGGCAAAATCGCTACTGCTCATAATCTTGATGATGTTGCAGAAACGCTGATTTTTAATATTGCTCGTGGTAGTGGTGTTTCAGGGCTTTGCTCAATTCCTGCTAAAAGAGATAATATTATTCGTCCGCTTCTAGATGTTTCAAGGCTTGAAATAGAGGAATATTTAAAAAGCAAATCTCAAGATTTTGTTACCGATTCAACAAATCTAACCGATGAGTATTCAAGAAATAAAATCAGGCATAATGTTATCCCTGTTTTAAAAGAAATCAACCCTGCTTTTTTAAAAAGCGTGAAAAGATTAACTCAAAGCGCAAAAAGAAACAGCGCATTTTTTAACAATTTGGTCGAAGAAATGTTAAAAACCGAACCTTGCGCAGAAGAATTAAACACGCTTGATGAAGCGCTGTTATTTGAATATATTAAAAAGTTTTTAGATAAAAACATTGGCATTTCAGTTGATAATTTTCATATAAATGAATGTGTAAATGTAATAAAAAACGGTGGCAGATGTCAGTTGCCAAAAGGCTTTTTGTTTGAAAGTGAAAACAACAAAATTATCGTAAAAAAAGGCGAAAAAATTAACATTGAAAAATTTGAAATGCCTTTTAATTTGAGCGCAAAAACTCCATATAATAATTACGATGCAAAAATTTTGAGTGTTGATGAATTTAAAAAGTCAAAAAATGTTTACAATTTGTTTTTAAATGACGCTATTGATTATGATAAAATTTGTCAAGGTCTTGTTATTCGTAATCGCCGCGAAAAGGATAAAATTTTTCTTAAAAACCGAAAGGTTAATAAACTTTTAAAATCGGTTTATAACGAATTAAAAATTCCGAGCGATGTGCGAGATAAACTCGCAGTTGTTATAGATGGCGATAGAATAATATGGGTAGAAAATGTCGGCGTTTCGGCTGATTATGCAGTAAATAAAAACACAAGAAGAGTATTACTTATCTCAAAGGAGGTAGATTATCATTAATAAAAGTTTTAAAAACATTTTGCTTTATGTTGCAATACCACTTCTTTTGGTAATAACATTGGCTTCAATGTGGGGCACAAATTTAGAGAAAAAAGAATTAAAATATTCTGAATTTTTAGGCCTTTTAGAAACAAGCCAGGTAACAGAGTTTGAAATGAATATTTCAACTCGTGTTGTTGAATATAAAGTTCAAGGTAGCGAAATAAAGCAAAAATATGAGGTTCCAAGTTCAGAACTTTTTATCAATGATTTTCACGAAATCAAAGAAAAAACCAACCTTGATATTGAATATAATATTGAGGCAGGCGATGAATTCAGTTGGATTTTAAGTTTTGCGCCAACGATATTGTTGGTGGTAATTTTCATTGTTTTCTGGGTGTTTATGGCAAAACGAATGGGTGGTATCGGCGGTGCCGATAAAACTATGAATTTTGGCAAAGCCAAGTTTAAAAACCCGGCAGATGAAAAGAAAAAGACTATGTTTTCTGATGTTGCAGGCGCCGATGAAGAAAAAGAAGAGTTAAAAGAAATCGTTGATTTTCTTAAAGACCCTAAAAAGTTTAATGAACTCGGCGCTCGTATTCCAAAAGGCGTGTTGCTTGTTGGCCCTCCGGGTACAGGTAAAACTTTACTTGCAAAAGCAGTTGCAGGCGAGGCAGGCGTACCATTTTATTCAATTTCAGGTTCTGATTTTGTTGAAATGTTTGTTGGTGTTGGTGCTTCTCGTGTGCGTGATTTGTTTGAAACTGCAAAGAAAAACCAACCTGCCATTGTGTTTATCGATGAGATAGATGCAGTTGGTCGTCAGCGTGGCGCAGGTCTTGGCGGTGGCCATGATGAGAGAGAGCAAACATTAAACCAATTGTTAGTTGAGATGGACGGTTTTGGCGCAAACGAAGGCGTAATTATCATTGCCGCTACTAACCGACCTGATATTTTGGATAAAGCGCTTTTGCGTCCGGGCAGATTTGATAGACAAGTTACTGTTAATTATCCTGATGCAAAAGGCAGAGAAGAAATTTTAAAAGTTCATGCGCGTGGCAAACCGCTCGCTCCTGATGTTGATTTAAAAACCATCGCAAAAGCGACTGCAGGTTTTACAGGCGCAGATATTGAAAATCTTCTTAATGAGGCGGCGCTTCTCGCTGCTCGTCAAGATAAAAAAGCAATTACCGAAAAGCATATTGAAGATGCAACAATTAAAGTTATTGCAGGTACTGAAAAGAAAAGTTGGGTATTGGACGAAAAAGAAAAACTCAACACAGCGTATCATGAGGCAGGCCATGCAATTGCAGGTTATTTATTGCCAACTCAAGATGATGTTCATCATATCTCAATTGTTCCTCGTGGCAGAGCGCTCGGTATGACTATTTCGCTTCCTGAAAAAGATAAATTCTCTAAATATAAAAAAGAGATGGAAGAAGAAATTGTTATGCTTTTATCAGGTAGAATTGCAGAGCAAATTTACCATGGCGACAACTTTACAACAGGCGCTTCTAATGATATTGAGCGCGCAACAAAAATTGCAAGAGATATGGTTGTTAAATATGGTATGAGCGAAGAATTAGGCCCAATTCTTTATGGTAACTCTAATGATGAGGTTTTCCTTGGCAGAGATTATGGCCATGTTGATAATGTTAGCCAAGAAGTTGCTTCAAAAATTGATAAAGAGATTAAAAAGATTATCGATACCGCATATAAATGTGGCGAAAAATTGCTTAAGGATAATATCGATAAATTGCATTTGGTTGCAAAAGTGTTGTTTGAAAAAGAAAAAATCGATGGAGATGAGTTTGTCGATTTAATGCAACAACCTCAAGAATAATTAAAAAAGACTTCTCAACCGAGAAGTCTTTTTTGTTTATAATAATATTTAGCCATGATTTATTGTAAGGACCTGACCCATTAGCAAAATCAAAGATTTTGAATGGGTGCCCCAGAACCTTGCGCCTCACTTCGTTCGTCTAATGGGTGCTTACTTCCTACACGCACCGTCATTCTGAACGGAGTGAAGAATCTTTTTAAGATGTTTCGGCTCCGCTCAACATGACACGACTATATTCTTTTGTAGGGGTGGGGTTCTACTCCACCCGTTTTTCTTTCGGGAGGAGCAGAGCCCCTCCCCTACGAATATATTTTAGATTTATCGTAGGGCGGGATGCCCACATCCCGCCGTCATTCGCAAACATTGGCGAAGAATCTTAAGATGGTTCGACTGCGCTCAACATGACACGACTATATTCTTTTGTAGGGACCGACGCCCTCGTCGGTCCGTCTGTTTTGGTGGGATTACGAGGGCGTAATCCCCTACGAATGCATATAAGATTCACCGTCATTCTGAACGTAGTGAAGAATCTTTTAAGACGGACAGTCGAGGACGCGAAGTCCCTACGAAAACGAATAATCTTTTTAAATCCATCGCCAAAGGCGATACCTACAGAGCCTTCTTTTGGAAGAAGGTGGCTTTGCCGAAGGCAAAGACGGATGATGGACTAAACAACCCTATCGCTCATCATTCGCAAAAAATTACAAAATGCTTTTGATTTCGCTTAAATGTGAAACTATGTAGTCAAGTTTTATTTCGTTTGGAATGGTTATATTTTTAGGGTTATAAAAGCAGGTTTTCATACCAAAATTTATTCCCCCTGCCATATCCGAAGTGAGCGAATCGCCTATAATCATCATTTCATCAGGTTTGAAATTCTGCCCTAATTTTTTGTTTAGCCTATCAAGACTAATTTCAAAAAACTCTTTCGATGGTTTTGAATGGCCTATGTCTTCAGAGATAAAAGAATCGGTAAAAAAGTCTGCCATTTTGCCTACTTTTAATCTGTTCATCTGTTGCAAATAAGGTCCGTTGCTAGCAGTACAAAGAATATATTTCTCGCTCAAATATTTTAGCAAATTGATAGCGCCATCTTCTTCAATTGCGTTGTAAAAAAGCCTTGCGCGAAAATATTTTTCAAAAGCAATGCCGTCTGCTTCAACACCAAGAGCCTCAAAAATCATATTCCAACGAATTTTTTGCAACTGCGCAAGGTCGATTTCGCCATTCTCGATTTTGTGCCAAAGAGAAGTGTTGATTTTAGTAAAAGTTGCATACATTTCGTCTGTATATTCGCCGATATTAAACTCTTTAAAACCGAGTTTCATCGATTCTTTAACATACTCATCAAAACTCAATAGCGTATTGTCAATATCAAATAAAATTACTTTTAACATACTTTTTATTCCCCAATAATTTTTGAAAGTTCATCAATACTCTTGCGAGTTTTATTGCGAAGTTTATCGTCCTCGTTTGCATAGCCGAGCGAAATCACAAGACGCACATCGCCATCTATTTCGCAGATTTTTTTAATTTTTTCGCTATCAAGCCAACCCAAAATGCAACTGCCAAGACCAAGTTCGGTTGCCGCGCAAGTAATAAAAGCCGAGATAATGCCAATGTCAATTGAACGATAGTCATTACCTTTAACTTTAGCGCCAAGCGCCGCAGATTTCACATAAGGCTTTTCTGAAATTACAATTTGCACAGGCGCATTGGCAGTAAATTTGTTCATTCCCATACCCATAGTCGCTTTTGCAACTTGCTTTGCCTTTTGACCTTTGCAAACGGTCAAAAAATAAGGTTGACCGTTACAAGCAGACGGAGCGAGTCTGGCATTTGCTAAAATTGCCTGTATTTTTTCGTTTTCAACTTGTTTTGTAGCGTCAAAATTTCTGCAAGACTGACGATTAGCCGTAATAACTGAAAAATCCATTAATAATACTCCTTTGTAATTTCTACATTAATTATACCATAATATATTCATATAAACAATAAAAAAGGCTTCAAAAGAAGCCTTTTTATTATTTGCTATTTTGTTTGTCTAATCTTTTGTTTCTAAAATAAAGAATTATATCAAGACTAACCATAAAAATATTTAAAAAGTAGAAAAATAAAACATACCATTTTTGTGAAAACGATGCCATATACGCCTCGTTTGCAAATTTTGAGGCAATACCTGCTATGTAGCCAAAGAAAATAAGCAACATAAACGCCAAACTTTTGCCCTTTGCAGTTCTCGCTTTGTAAGATTTAATAACATTCATTGGCCAAGACGCGCCAAAAGATAAAATCATAATAATTTCTAATATTTCTGCCATATTTACTCTCCTGAATTTTAATACGCTAACATTCTATCACATCTGCTTTGTTTTTGCAATATGAAAATTAGCGCCGTTTGTCCTTCTTATCGGACACCAAAGGCAATATAATGTAATTGTAATATAAAAAAAGGAGAAAACTTATGGGTATTTTTGAAGACATTTTTGATTTTAACAACGATGGCGAGTTAGATTTTGCGGAGCAAACAGCGGCGTATGGCGCATATATGCAGATGGTAGATTCGAGCAAACAAGATGAGATAGAATCTGCAGGAATCGATATGTCAGATTTCGAGTTTATGGACGATTATGAGCGAGAAGTGGCGCTTGAAGAAGCAGGTCTAGACCCAACTGATTTTGATTTTTAAGTTTTATGTTCATACAACCCCCTTTTAACTAATAGCCGTCAAGTTTTATCTTGTCGGCTATTGGTTTTTATAAGTGTTGAAGAAATTTGTTGAATGTGGTATGATAATACTATGAAAGTTTAGTTTTTGTGATGTGGATACGAGGGGGTAAAGCTATGGAATGGTCAAAATACAAACTTAAAACAACATTTGTTGCTAATGTCCATTATAAAACAGCAAAAGGTGTGTTTAGGGGTAAAATACGCGATTTCTATCTTTATCAAGATATTTTATTCGCGTCTATTGAATTAACGAATGGTAGAAAAACTAGAATCATCAACTTGGAAAAACGCATACAAAACAATGTTGTTGAAATTCTAAACTATTCTGGCGATTTTATTGAATACATTAAAAACGGCCAAAAGAAAGAATACATTGAACATCAAGAGAAAGATGACATTGAAGAGATTATGAATTTTTTGGCCGAACGAGGTGTTAAATATCTTGTTCATTTTACTCGTGTTGAAAATGTGCCAAGCATCTTAAAGCATGGATTGTGCTCAAGAAATTATTGTATTGAAAACAATATACCTTTCATTTGTTCAGATGAAGAAAGATATGATAAATGGAAAAGATGGAGTTCTTTTTCAATAGAATTTCCTAATTATCAAATGTTTTATAAAAAGCGTGTAGAATATGGAGATAAGTTTGCAGTTTTATTAATAGACGCATTAGTTTTAAGATTGTTTAGTTTAAAACATAGAAGGTTTTTCAAAACAAACGCTGCTGCTAACAAGTTTGCTTTTGGTGTTCATTGTAATGATTTAGAGCAAATGTTTGCTGATGAAGAATTACGGGAGCAACAAAATATTCCACACCAATACACAACTGACCCACAAGCGGAAATTATGTTAAAAGGTAAAATACCCGTAGAATATATTAAACAAATTCACTTAAATCGAGCAGATGTTCATTATAATTTATTTCAAACAATAGAATCAAAAGATTTGCTTTGTCTTAACAGAGAACTTTTTGATTATAGAATAGATTATAAATATTGGCAAAAAAAGGAGAACTAAAATGGCTAAAAGACCTATTTTTCTTGCAAAAGATATACCGCCGTTTTTTGAAGAAAAAATAATTGAATTTGAATTTCACAATGGGTTTTCAAAGGTTCAAAAACAAAAAAGCATAAATTCTTTGCATAAAGCCGCGAAAAACACCGATTTGAATTTAAATATATTAGAGGTATCAAACGCTTCTTTAAATTCATTAGGAAAAAATCTTAGCGCATTTAACCTTACTATCATTTATGAAGGCAAAGGGCCGTTTTCTGTTGAATCTGCTTTTCAATCAAGCAAGGTGTTTGAGTTTGGCGGACCGTACTTGGATTTATTAGTTGAACCGTCTTATATATCAAAAAAAGATGAACGGTTAAAGAAAAGTGGCAAAATTATTTCGTTTAAATTTTTTGGAAAAGATATTTCAAGTGAACCCAAAACACTCTTCTATGATTGGCTTTATATAAACGCGTTGAATCAACATACTGAGCTTCATAAAGAATTATTAAATTACAATTCTTTTACAGATATAGAATTTAATCCAAATAAATCCTTGAATTGTCAAGCGCGTTCAGTTGCAATTTTTGTTTCGTTAAAAAAGCAAGGATTAATTAACGAAGCTTTAAGAAGTGTTGAAGAGTTCAAAAAAATTGTGCGTTACAATGAAGAAGAAACTGAAATAATATCACAAGGTTCGCTTTTTGACATATAAAACACTAATATAACCACTTTGTTGCAACTCGATAGGTATTCGGAAACCTATTGACTTAAGCAACTTATTGGTTTTTATAAGTGTTGAAGAAAATGAAAATATATGGTATAATCTATTTATAAATTCAAGGAGTAAATTTAGCAATGGAACTTTCAATGTTTTTTAAAAGCGTTATCGACCAAGATACAGCGCCTGTTGTGATTTGCGATTTGGAGCATACCATAATTTATATGAATCCTGCTTCTGTTTCTCGTTATCATAGGGATTTGACAGGCAAAAGCCTTAAAGACTGCCACAATGCCGAGTCAAACAAGAAAATTGAGCGAGTGGTTAGTTGGTTTAAAGAGAATAAGGAGAATAATATTGTTTATACTTCTCGCAATGATAAAGAAAACAAAGATGTTTATATGGTGGCGCTTCGAGACAATTCAGGCGCACTAATCGGTTACTATGAAAAACACGAATACAGAAACCAAGAAACTAAAGATATTTTAAGATAGGAGAAATATTATGAAAAGCAAGAAAAAGTTTTTAACTGTAATTATTATTGTATTAATTCTTATATTGTTAATTCCTATACCAATGAGATTAAAAGATGGCGGTTCAGTAAAATATAAAGCAATATTATATGAGATAACAGATGTTAAAATGCTAAATCCTGATACGGAATCTGAAAAGGCATACCTTGAAGGAATAACTGTTGAAGTATTAGGAATGGAAATCTATAATAATGTAAAATAAAAAGCCGAGATGAATTTTCATCTCGGCTTTTTATATATTGATTAAACATTTTGGCTTTTATGGTTGTTTGCGCGAAAATCAATAGGACTTGTTCCTATGTGTTTTTTAAAAACTCGCGAAAAATAAGAATAACTTTGGTATCCTAAAAGTTCAGAAATTTCATTTAAACTATAGGTGCTAAAAAGCAAAAGTTCTTGCGCTTTTTTCAAACGAAATTCGATTATATATTGCGCCGGTGTAAGACCGGTGCTTTTTTTGAACTCTCTTATGAGATGGTTAGTTGAAATAGAAAACTTTTTCGCAATATCGTTTATAACAAATGCTTCTTGTGGCGTTGCATGAAAATCGCCTATTATTTGTTCAATTAAGTTATTTGGTTTGTTTATAAAATTTAAATTTGAAACAGAACGACTCATAAGAGAAAGAATAGTAATTAATAATCCTGAACAAACCTGCTCATAAAAAGGATTTTTTTGACCAAACTCATGGCATAGCCTATATAGTAGTTGTTCTATATCTACTCTATCAATATTGAGTTTTAAAACATTGATGTTGTCTAAATTTAATGAATCTATAAGTTCTTTGCAATATGTTCCATTAAAATGAATCCAGTAATTTATAGCGTTATCTTTTTTCAAAAAATGATAGTTTTGCACTTCGGCAGGATGAAAAATAAACGCTTGTTTTTCTTTAATAATATGTTCCTTATTATTGATGGTAACATATCCTTTGCCTTTTGCTATATAGATTAAAAGATAGTCTGTGCGCCCGTTTGGTCTTAAAATATGATAGTCTTTATCATTAAGTAGCAATGTTCCGCAGTTGTTTATGCGCAAATGTGAGTTTGTAGGAATATCTGAAGAATAGTATTCAGGAGCCGATTTTTGCATAATAAAAATTTCCTTTTATATTTTTTGTTCAAAACAAGGGTGATTTTGTGCATATACTTTTAACTATTTTGCAATTATAATTATATTAGCAATAAAAAAAGAAGTCAATAAAAATTTTAAAAAAGGTAGTGCGTAAGATAGAAACAGCAAAAAAAGAGTTAGAAACAATACTTCTTTCTTCGCTTGAAAAGGTTTTTCCTGATGAAATCAAAGGCAAGGCGCTTAAAACGTCAACCATGCTGCAAAACGAGCCTTTTTCTTTTCAAATAGCGTTCAAAAGCGTAGGCAACAAACCGTTATTGCCTTTGTATGTAAAGGTAGATAGTGATTTAGATATTTGTTATTTATCTGAATATCTTGTTGGCTATGTGCCGTTAACAAGGGCTACATATATGAATACTGATGAGTTTTATGAGCGCAAAACACCAGGGCTTTATCCCGATATGCTTTTAAAACGCAAAACCAATGCAAAAATAAGCGATGATGGATCTTGGGGACATAGATGGTTTGAACAAGAGCAAGAGCATTTAATTAATGCTTCTAATGATTCCTATCAGTCGCTTTGGTTTACGGTAAATGAACACGGAGAAAACCTTACGCCAGGTAAGTATAACATAACAGTTTCTTTTTATAATGCGCTTAATAAGGAATGTGTTGCAACTGAAAGTATTGAACTTGAAATCGTTGGCGCAAACTTGCCAAAACAAGAGTTTATATACACTTGTTGGTTTCATTATGATTGCATTGCAGATTTGTATAATGTTGAGGTTTTTTCAAACAGGCATTTTGAGATAATCCGCTCTTTTCTTTTAGAAGCGTCAAAAACAGGTATGAATATGATTTTATTGCCTGCATTTACTCCGCCGCTTGATATACCAGTTGGCAAAGAAAGAAAAACAGTTCAACTTGTAAAAATTACAGTGGAAAACGGAAAGTATAGTTTTGATTTTTCGTTAATGGAAAGATTTGTTTTGTTATGCAAAGAGTGTGGTTTTGAGCATTTTGAGCATAATCATTTATTCACGCAATGGGGTGCAAAACACGCTCCGAAAATTATGGCAACAGTTGATGGTGAATACAAAAAACTTTTTGGCTGGGAAACTGATGCTAAAGGTGAAGAATATACTGAATTTTTAAAATGTTATCTTCGCGAATTAAAGAAATTCTTAAAAAGTGTGGGTATAGATAAAAACATTCTTTTTCACATTTCTGATGAGCCTCAAGATGAGCATTTTTCTTATTATGAGAATGCTCGAAAGGTGGTTGAGAGCGAACTTGCAGAATACAAAATCGGAGATGCTTTATCACATTTTAAATTTTATGAAAACAAAAGCGTAAAACTGCCTATCGTTGATATTGCTTCTAATGAGGTTGATAAATTTATTAAAAATTGTGAAGATTTTTGGGTTTATTATACGGGCGGACCACAGATTGGCGAGGGTTATTCTAACCGTATGATATCGGCTACCTCGGCGAGAAACAGAGTGTTAGGTATGCAAATTTATGTTAGCAATGCAAAAGGTTTTCTGCATTGGGGCTATAATTATTATTACGATGTTTTAAGCCATGGAATTTTTAATCCTACATATAATCCTTGCGGATATGGTCAGTTAATGGGCGCAGGAGCCGGCACAACTTTTGTTGTTTATCCTGATATTAGCGGTAAAGCTATTCCGTCTTTGAGAATGAAGGTTTTTTATGAAGGATTAAACGATTATAGAGCATTGAAAAAATTAGAAACTTTAATAGGGCGTACTGCCACACTCGACTTCATTAAGAGGTGTGTAGGAGAAGTGAATTTTAAATATTGCCCAACGAATTCTGAACTTTTTGAGTTTAGGCAAAAATTAAACAAAGAAATTTTAAAACATATAAAAGGAGAATAAACATGGAAAACTATAATTTAATCGCGCCGGAAAAATTAGGAGAGGGCTCAAGCATTAAACTTGATGTTTCAATTACAGAAGTAGATATTTATTGGAAAGTTGCAATAGAAGTTCTTACTGTTATTCAAGAAAACAATGCAAAAGGTGAGCCGACTGTTATGGTGGTGCCTTATGGTCCGCTTGGCCCATATTTCAGATTTGCTGAGCTTGTTAATAAATACAGGATTTCATTAAAAAATTGTGTGTTTATTAATATGGATGAATATCTTAAAGATGATAAAACATATCTTGATAAAACTGACGCCTTGTCTTTTAGAGGTGGTATGGATAGAATCTTCTATAATGTTGTAGATGAAGAGCTTAATGTTTTACCTGAGAATAGAATTTTCCCAGACCCAGAACATCCTGAAAAAGTTATGGAAATCATTGAAAAGTATGGCAAATTAGATATGGTGTTTGGTGGGGTAGGAATAAATGGTCATTATGCGTTTAATGAGCCACCTGAAAAGGATGAAATTTGCGATAACGAAGAGTTTGCAAATAGACCAACAAGAGTGCTTAAAATTAGCCGTGAAACTAGAACAATAAATGCTTATATGAACTGCGGTGCCGACCTTGATGCTATTCCTACATACTGTATTACAGTTGGTATGAAAGAAATGATGATGGCAAAAAAAGTTATTATGATTATGCCAAGAGATTGGAACGCAGGTGCGCTTAGAAAGATTTTGCACGGTGAAATTACTGCAAAAGTTCCTTGCTCACTTTTCAGAAATCATAAAGATGCTACAATTTATACATTAAAAGAAGCAACTGCCTGCCCAATTCCAGAAATAAGAGTTTATAACAAATAACAAAAAACCACCCTGTTGGGTGGTTTTTGTTTTGGTCGAGGCGACCATACATAATCCTTTAAAAGCCCTTTAAAACAGGGCTTTTTTAATGTTAGGTATGACTTTGGTATGACTTTAACTCCAAAAAGATGTTTTTTAAAGATTTCAAAAGTTTACTTCTCTTTATACTCGTGTGGTCTTTCTTTATAGTCTTTAACTTTATATTCTCCGATGGTATCGTATTTACTTGCTTTGGTTTCGGATGGAGTATCGGTTTCGATATCTTCGCCGAGGATTGCATCAAAGAAGATGCGCTCTAAAAATTCGTATTTTGAATAAATACCCTGTGATGCCCAAACGAGAGCGTTACGGACATATGCAGAGTTTGTTTTAAAAAGTTCATGTTCAATCTCAAAACCCAAAGATTTTGCAAGTAAAACTGCAAAAACTATAATTGTTCTTGTGTTACCTTCTCGGAAAGGATGTGTTTGCCAGATACTTGCGATAATGCGTACAAGTTTAAAAACAATTTCTTTATCATTTTCGCCAGTTCTTTTTAATTTTGAAATTTCTTTTGCGGTTTCGTCAAGTTGTTTTTTGATTTCATCAGGATAAGCATAACGAACAGTATCGCCACCAAGAATATCTTCGCATTTGACTATGTGAATTGTACGAAATTCTCCGGCCCAATCAAATATTTGCCCAAAGATATTACGATGAATATCTTGCAATGTTTCGGTATTGAACTTGTCATATTTGTAATCATAAATCGCTGCCATAGCAAGGCCGGTTATGTCTGCTTCTGCTTTTCGTAATAGTTCGCTATCTTTTATGTCTGCTAAATTTTTAAGGGTATTAACATCATCATATAAATAAGGGTCACGCATAGTTTATACCTCCGTTACAAAACCGTATCTTTTAAGTGTTTGTTCAAAAATAGACACATATGTTATTTTACCGTTTTTCCAATTGTTAAGGTCGTTTTTAACCATTTCGCTTACAGGAATGCCTTCAATAGATGTCATTGCATCAGAAAAGGAAATTCGTTTTTCTTTTTCAGTAGCAGAAATGTTGTCCATACCAATTGTTAGTTTTAACATTTTAAGTTTGCGAAGCAATGATTTATCTAATAATTCTGCGGCAGTTTCAATATCTGCAAGTCGTGATAGAATTTTAGGCAATTCTGTTTCGTACTCTTTTCTTAAAGAAAGTTGTTTTGTTAGTTCTTCTACTTCGTCTGCTTTAATATATTTGCTTTCAATAGTGTTGCCATTGCGAATTTGCAAGTATAAATACTGCTTACCACCAATAGTCTTTTTTGATATATAACCTTTTGGTAAAACATTAAGTTTTTGTTCGATTTCAAACTTTAAAGCAAGTAATTTTTTGTATTCAAAAACAATATCTTTCATACTTTTTCCCTCCCGACTACTAATAGTATATCACAAATTAACCTACAAATCAATAAAATATTTAAATAATGTAGGTTAATTTAAAATTCATCTAAAGTCAGTCCTAAATTTTGCATATAGTTATCAACTTTCGAAATGTTTTCTGACTGAAATTGGTCAAACGCATTGCAATATGTGTTTAATGTAACTCGAACATCTGTGTGTCCGAGAAGTGTTTGAAGTACTTTTGCCGACATTCCCGCTTCAATACATCTTGTTGCATAGGTGTGTCTTAAAGAGTGAGCGGTGATTTTGCCTGAAACAGTTTTGTCTACTATATCGTGCTTTTTTAAAAGTCGAGAAAGTTCCATATTGACCTGATTAGTCGTTATTAGTCCACCTTTTTCAGTTGTGAACAAATACCCGTCATCAACAACTCGCAAGTAGTCTTGTAATAGCGCTCTGACATTATCAGACATCAGTATAGTTCGTTTTCCTGCATCAGTTTTTGGCGTGTTATCAACATAAGCCTCGCCCTTTGGTCCTCGCGATATTGTTTTGTTTATGCTTATTGTATTAGAATTTAGATTTGTATCTTTAACGGTTAAGGCATTAATTTCGCCAATACGCATACCAGTGAGCATTGACAATAACATTTGCAAGCTATATTTAATGTCTTCATTTTGCAAGAGTTTCATCAACTTTGCTTGTTCATCAATCGTTAACGCCCTAACTGTTTCAGTGCGTTTCTTGGACTTTGGTTTTCGCACTTCAGCCATAGGATTTTCATTTATGATTTTGCGCTTTATTGCTTCCTTAAACACCATAGAAAGCATAATATACATCTTGTTTAAAGATGATTGTGAATAATTTGTCTTACTCAATAAAAAGCGTTTAAGATGAAATTCGTCTGCTTTTTGAATAGGTGTCATGTAAATGTCTGATAGCATTTTAATTGTCTCGGAGTTTCTATGATAAGTTGAAGACTTGATATCTCCGTAGTCAAGTTTATCTTGTTGGATTTGTAAGGCGAGGTCTTTAATTGTTATAGAACTTTCTTCAACATAAGTACCTGTATAAATTCCAATTTCAATTTGACGTAGTTTTTGCTTTACTTCCTTTTCTGTCGTCCCGTATACAGTCTTGCGTTTTATACGACCATTTTCATAATACCCAACAGCTATTTGCGCTTTGAAACGGTTTTTATTTTGATCAAAACTAATATTGAGTTCGCTAATATCTTTTTTGTTCATTACTGACACCTCTCATCTGTAAATTTTTGCACGAAAAAACCCAACAAAGGATTTTCCTTGTTGGGTTTTATTTCATTTTACAGATAGATCCGGAAACAAAACCCAACAAAGCGTGAATAAATTCACACTTGTTTAGTACATGTTTCCGAGCGAACAGCCAAAACTCGGAGTTTTATAGCTAACTCACGCTGTTTACTATAAGGTAGTTCGGCATACCCACAATTCCTTGCACCTCTTACACGGTTTGCCGAGAAGAGAATTGTGACTTTTCCGAAGTCCTTTATATTGCACAGGCTCAGGTCGTTACTACAACTCATCCTGTTAACAGTGTTCAAATGGTGCTCCACTCATTGTTAACAGACTCGCATGATTCTGCGAGAGCATACCCTATACCAACTTACGTTGTTACACCTGCGTGTTCACAAACAAAATATGTTTGCTTATTAATTGTATTATATCACAATGTTGATTTTTGTCAAGGATTTGAGAACTTTTATAAAAAATTAAAAGAACATAAATCAATAGAACTTGCGGAAAAAGAACGGATGAAAAAACATCAAAAAGAAATAAAGCGGAAGTCTAAAATTAATAAATAAAACACAAATTATGCCGTCAAATTACATATTTGTATACTTGTATGTCAGTATGTTTACATATAATGGAAAAATAACGCTTGACAAAGACTTTTATTAATAGTATAATATGAGTGTTAATGAGAGCGTTACGTATTCTTTGAATATTTTTTGCATGATACTGTAAATGGATATGAAAAACTTTGTATCATGTTATTACAACTTAATAAGTGCTTTGCTTGTAATAGGCTAGCTTTATATCAATATTGATATAGGGCTAGCCTTTTGTTGTTTTGAAAAGAAAAATCAGTTATACTTATAAAATTATTTTGGAGGTAAATTATTATGATTGAACTGTATGATGTAAAAGACGTGGCCAGAATCCTTAAGACTTCTCTGCCGACCGCAAGGGCTTTCTTGCACAGACCCGACTGTCCAACGGTGAAAGTTGGACGACGGCTTTGTATCTCAAAAGAAGCTTTAGAAGAGTATTTGAAACACCGTCATGTGGATTAATTTAGGAGGTTTTTTAATATGAATAATATTAATTCAAAAAGAAATAAAGAAATTAGATTAATGCTGAGCGAGGAGGAATACCAAATCGCTCAGGAAAACGCAAAAAAATTAGGCATGAAAGTTGCCCCGTATATAAGGAAGTCGGCTTTAAATCCCGCTATAGTGGAATATAACTATGCGATAGTTAAATATCATACCCAATATTTAAAGAAAGTTAGAAATAGGCTCTTTGAAGTTGCTAAAAGCATTTTCTTTAGCGAAGATTACAAAGATACAGATGTAGAACATGCCTGGGAAATAATGCAGCAAGCATTAAAATCAGAGAAAGTATTTTTAAATGGCATTAAAAGTAGTTTGAGAAAACATAGACGTGCAAAGCGATTGGAGGTAAATAAACATGAAAAATAAAAAATATATAATAATTCCTGATGAAAATCATGAATTCGATGTAGATATCTTAATAGTTGAAAAAGCTAATAAAAAATTAGAAGAAACTCGAATTCAACTTAAAAAAATAAATGATAGGATTTCAAAAAATAAAGAATATACAGATGAAGATATAAAAGAAATTGAAACGTTGTTGGAAAATGTTCTAAAGACAGAACAAGACATAGTGCAAAAATTAGAGGAAAATGAAAAGGAGTAAAGACTATGTACGATAAAAATGTGAATTATAAAAAAACACAAGAGCGCTCAATATATGTTTTAATCTCTAAAACCAAAAAATGCTTTTTGGTTTACCATTGTCGAACATCAAGTTTAAGAGAAACTTATAGGCATGTTTTAGCAGGCGAACGATATTTTGCAAAAAAGCTTCTTGATAAAATCGGCGATGAAAGACCGTGCATTTTCGAACTAGAAAGATTAAACACTACAGTGAGCGAAGCGTATAATCATACTCTTGTTTGGATTAAAATATTAAGTGAGAACGGTTTTGAAAGTTGTAATTATGATACAACTATAGAATACTCTAATGATTTATATACTAAAAACAAGAACATTTATGAGAGTTTAAAAGGTACAGACATTGAACAAATGTTAAGTTGTAAAAACTGTAATGTTCCTGTGTTTAAAAACAAAACTTGTGAGCATTATGATGAATTGAACGCGAACAAAGAGAGTATTTTAACACAGAAAGTTGAAAGAAAACGTAGCAAAGAAGTAAGAATTAAAGTGAACGAATGTGAATATCAAAGCATCGTTAACAACGCGAAAAAACTGAAAATGCAGACAAATAATTATATAAGAAAGGCATTAAAAGGCAATAAGATTTTTATTTATAACGAAGAAATTGTTGCAAAACATTCTGCGGAAATTATTTGTTTAAGAAGATTAATTAATGACATAATATTTGATATTGACGCAAGCAATAACTATATACCAAAGGTTATCGGATACTGCGCAGACGCAATTCAAGAATTGTTTTCGTTAGAAAAAAAGTTACTCAGACTTTTACTAAAACTAAAGAAAAACGAAGATGAAATATATAAGTTTTTGTTGTAAAATCACTTTGAAAGTCAGAAAATAATATTGAATTTTTAAAAATGAAAAAGGTGAAAACACTTTTTAAAAAGTAGTTTTCACCTTTTTGTTTTTGCTTTTTAAAGACTAAAATAATATTTTAAAGTTTTAAAAATTTCTTTTTTAAACATAAAAATGTCTTTGAAAAAAGCAAGATTAAGTTTTATTTCTTTGTGTTTTAAAAAAGAAATCAGTGAATTTTAATACAAAAACAGCTTCTGAAAAAATAAAAATAATTTTTAAAAAATTATTTTTATTTTTTAAAATTTGAAATTTAGAAAATGAAATTTACAAATTCAATGTTTAAAATCTACATAAAACTTTTTTGAAGTGGCTTTTTAAAAGTTAATAAATGTAAATAAATTGTCCTAAAAAAGTTGTAACAAGCATTGGCTACGATGGAGTCTTGCGCCCATCTTGCCGCTTTCAGTGGAACATCCCCTATGACCCCTCTTGCCTCAAAAATGACAAAAAGAGAAATGTAGCCACATTTCTCTTTTTACATTTATTGAGTTGTCCAAGCCCACGCTTTAACAAAAACGCTTCGCATTTAAAGGTTGCCTTGTGGCAAAGAATAGTAGCAATCCTTTAAATTATGTTTAAAAATTAAACAATGAACTTTGAGTTGTTTAAGTTTCTTGTTTTTTATAACACTCGATCCTTTTAAACTCGTCAGTGTTATCCGAAACTTCATTAATCAATTCTTGTTTTTTAAACGAGACAAAAATCATAGCTGTAGATTTCCCTCTTTTGTGCATAGCACCACAGGCTGCTATAAAGGAAATGAAGTAATCGGAAAAATCCGAGCATTTCAGTTCCAACTCAATCGGGAAAATGCTGAAGATTTCATTAAAGCATTCCGCCCAAACCAGCGACTCCATTCCTTCGATGATATAACCGTTGAAGTGTGGATTTAACTAATAAAATCAAGCATTTAGCCCACTACCCTAGAAATTCGGTAGTGGGCTTTTTTGTATGTTCGCACATTTGTTATAGCTCAAATTTTCTGCTAAAATGTACCCGTAAATAGATACAGAAAGCGAGGTGCAAAAATACCGCAAAATCGGGATAGCTTTGAGTGTAGTTTTCAAAAATTATACCGATTACGTATAGTGAATTTATGAATAAGATAGCCGAATTTATTAAATTGGAGCGTAAAGCTGCCCATCTAACTCAAGAGCGGTTCGCAGAGCTCTCCGGAATTGGTCTACACGCCCTCCGTGACCTTGAACAAGGCAAGGACAACATCTCTCTCCACAAAATCAACCAAGCACTTGCAATGTTCGATATGGAAGCCGTACCGGGACGAAAGTGGGAAGATTAATACTAAAATTTACTTTTCAACGAAATTATGCTATAATTAATAAAAAGGAAGGCGAATCTTATGGGAAATAAAATCAAAAAAATGATTTCAAATATCATTTCTTCAATCATAAAATTTTTTCGTAGATTATTACTAATAATCAAAAATGCGTTCTGCAAAACCTATGATTATTTTAAGAATAAAAAGTTCTTTCTAATTGTTATTTTATACAACATATTATTTATGTGTTCTACAGTGGTTTTGTATTTTAAAACCACTAAAATATCTATTCCTTTTGTGATTGGCATCCCTTCGACCTCTATTTTAATTTTAATAGTATGGTATGCCAAAGAACTTGTGCGTTGGTCAAACAGCAAAAATAATATAATCAAAAAAATCTTTTCTTCTTCAATGGAGATAGTAGGTTGTTTTCTGCCTGTATTAAGTTTTTATATTTCGTATAAATTTGCCGAACTATACTTTGAAGAAAATGTCGCTAAGTATGAAACATTTTTCTGGGTGTTCCTTATAGTATTTCAATTAGTATTTGTTGTTTTATATTGCTATGAATTAATAGATATCAACGAGCCTAAATATGATACCAAACATAAGATTCTAACTTTCTCATTTATAATAATTCATATAATACAGCTTTTTGCAAATATTTACTTATTGCTTCTTGCATTTAATCCTAATTCGTTGCAAATGATAACTGCCAATTCACCGTTTCATTTAGCTTTTGATATCACATATTTTAGTGCTATGACGTTTGTTGGTGGGGATACAAATCTTTCTCCATGTACACGATTAACGCAGTCCGTTGTCTTAGTAGAGTCTATAATTTTTACGATTTATATTTCTATAATAATTTTCAATTTTATCGCTTCAAAGACAGACAAGAAAGATACTTAATGAAATTAATTGTGCGATTTTAAAATTCGTATAGTCGCAGTTTGTTTCTCCTTTTGCTAAACTTTAGGCATAAGGAGGTGCTGACTATGGCACGATTTATAGAAGAATTTTATTACGGAAATATTGATCCACAGGCACGCAGTACAAAGCAAAATAAGACGGTGCAAAAGCAAATGGAAGTGCTGATGAAGACAGAAGATTTGCTCATAAACGCTTTGACAGACGAGCCGAAGAAATGGTTTCTTGACTTCTCAAATGCGTGGAGTGTCGTCAACGGTGAATCAAATCTTGACAGTTTTATTATGGGGTTTCGCCTTGGTGCCAACTTCGCTTACGATGCTTTTATCTCAACCAAAACGCCCTTTGAGGACTTGTTAAAAGAATAAAATCAATTCAAAAAGCACAGCAGATAGGATGAAAACTCTGTCCGCTGTGCTTCTTTTTTGTTTGGGCGAAAAGATCTGTATCATCTTAGCGAGCAGACTGTTTGTACTCCTGTTGTCGCAAAACAGTACTCGTTAGGGACACCCTAATACCCGTATGCAATTTTCAAAATCGCACATTCGCAAAAACAAGCCTCCTTTGGTACAATCAAAGCATCAAAGGAGGTTTTTCTATATGAAAACATTATTCGAACAACACGGCGGCACTTACACGATGCAGGGGGACTACCGCCTACCAAACCTAATCGTCGAAGAAACAGACACCCGACCAATCGGTGTATGGGGACAGCGCAGACTGAACTACTTAAAGCACCACCGCAAAGTCTTGTATTATAACCTGCTCACTTCCGGCACGCTCCAATCTCACCTCGCAAACATCGAAGAACAAGCACAAGAACGCTTTTATCAGCTTGGAAAAGAATACGCTGATAAAGAAGGTTTAACCGAGAAAATCAATACGACCGATAAAATGCTGTGGACTCAAAAAATGAACAATATGCGTGAAAGCATAATCGACACCGTCAATGCCGAAGTGGTATTCGTATGAGAAAACGAAAATACTATCTATACCTAACCGAAGCAGAACACCTCCTTATCCTTCAATGTCTACTCAATTACCGCAACAAGCTAATAGCTCACGGAAAGTACACCGATGGTGTCGATGAACTCATAATCAAATACACCAAATCATAACAGGCACGGGAGTCAACCTCTCGTGCCTGTTGTCATTAATCTGTTACTTTATAGTCCATTTTTACTCTCAGCTGTTTCTGTATCTGAATCTATTTTTTCTTCAACAAACTTGTATTCCTTACTTACCAATGCATTCGGATTCTTTCTATCTTTTCCTTTTGGATATGGACGTACATAAGTGATTCTTCCATCTGGGAGTGTTCGTGGGTGTCCTCTTACACCCCAAACTGGAAGCGTATACTTCCTCCCTGATCCAGTTGATTCATATTTTATTTCGTTTCCATCTGCGTCTATGGGAATGATTCGCTTAATTAAAACAGGCCTCGTTTCCTGATGCAACTCCATCTCCTGCGCAGCTGTGATAGGACCACGTTGTTCAATAATACGAAATTCTTCTGGACGATTAATAACTTCATATTGTAACCCAACCCAAAAGTTACCTAACCAATAAGCTAATTTTGCAAGATCATCAAATGTGTAATAATCCAAAGCTTTCTCACTAATTGCTATCGGAAGAATATACGAGTTTTCATCTTCGCCTATTTCAATAACCGCAGTTTCCATTTCTGCCCCAAATTCTTTATCGACATAGCATATAGTAATTGCACAATAAACAGATTTATCTATATACTTGTATCTTGCAAATAAACCATATGTATCTGCAGTTGCACGAAGGTGTTTTATACTGCTCAAAAGTCCGCCTATTTGAGTATCTGGATTTATCTCACCAAATATATTCAGTTCAAATTCCATCATCGAAACGGGTTGGGAGAAAAAGCTATGATTGCGACCAATAAATGCAATTTTATCCGCTGCTGAGTCCTTCATATTAAAATAATCAGCAGGAAGGTTAAAGTTTTGCTGTTTTCCGTGAACATTAACTTCTGTGAAATCAAATCTTTCTTGTATGCATTGTGTCCAATACCACTCAACTTCTTTCGATGATGACGGTAATTTATTTTTGCTAAAATTCATATAGCAACTCCTATTCTTTGCTTCTCACATGGCTAACAACATCCACAATAAATATTCTGCCGAAAGGTAAGCTCTTGTCATATTTTTGCATTTATTAAATTATATGAGAGATTTTACTATCAATGTATTGTTCGTAAGAATCAAAATCCTTCCTGCCGCTAGGGTCATCATAATAGTCTACTAGTTTGAATGGAACTCCATAATCGCTTAAAATCAATGCTTTTGAGCTAAAAGCATTGTATTCTAACTTTTGCAGCAAGGCAGTAATTCCTGAAACTTCATCAATGATTACTCCTTCTTTTTGAGCCATTACGTGCTGATAAATCAAGTTGAAAACACCAAGATATTTAACCAATTGATATTTGAAAACATTGTAAACCATATCTGCGGTATTTCGCATCGCATCATCATAGCGTGTTCCTTTGGTGTTATATTGTAGCAATCCAAAGAAACCGCCTTTCAAATAAAAGTGTACCTTCGCAGTTATAAGAGAAAAATCGCTGTCTTTGCATGTAGCATTTGCTAACTCCAATAATTTGTCATCTCGAATAATTGGCTTCAAAATAGTAATTATTTCTTGGAAACCATTCCACGAAATCTGCATGTTATAATTGAGTCTTGATATTAATGCTTTTATTTCCGTTAACTGCATTGGTGTTAAAATCTGCATTCTATCATAAATTATTATTTTATCAGAGATGCTGACTGTTTTATATTGTTCAATAATTTCTCTTGGAATATTTCTTTTGCGGACTTCTTCAAATATTTTATCTTTTTTCTCATTATCGTCTTTTGATAAATACTTATCTGATGTGATTGTATAATCAACGTCTGTCTTTTTACTGTCGATATCATAGTTTTTATGTTGCAATTCATCTTCGTTGGAAGTCAAAACTTCCTCAAAATTATTGTCAACGATAATTACTCGACCGGAAAAGTGTTGCAAGAATCTTCCGGCTCTTCCGGCAATATTTTTGGCATCAAAAGGCTTAAGGTTTTTTCTACCTTTTTTATTCGATGTTATAATAATATTTTTTGCCGAAGTATTAACGCCCTCAGTAATAGTAGTGGTAGATATCAGATAAAGAAGAATCCCTCTATTAAACAAATTGATAATTTCTTTCTGTATGTATTTGGGAACAAGACCGTGATGGATACCAATTCCATACTTTAAAGCCTTAACGATAATCCACTCTGCACTATATGTCTTTTCAAGATGTTCCACAAACATTCTATAAACAGGATCATCTGATTCAAAATGTATTTCCTTTTGATCAAGTCTAGAAATAATCTCTTTTGCGTATCGTTCTGTGCCTGACTTGTAATTGTTATAGATTATTGTGTTCTCTTTTGGATTAGTGAGTCTTACGGCAATATCACACACTTTGGAATATTTTGAATTTTCATCTAATTCAATTTGTATACCATCAATATTATATTCTTTCTTCCCTTTTATATCGGTTATTGTTTTATTTACGATTTCAATATTGTTGTAATTAATTACAGTAAAATTATTATCTTCAACAAAATTGGCAAAGGAGGTTTTATTTGCCATATTCATATATGGACCTGCCAGGAGCAAATCTTTGGATTTTTTACATGCATAAGACAACGCTACCCGATAAGCAACGTCTCGCTCGTTTTCTCCGGTAGTTTCTTTATCAATTATAAATTCATTGTCTATCTTGTATATTTCATCGATAAAAACAAAATCAAATTGTTGGGATTCATGTTTATCAGTGAAAGATAAGAATCGTTCAGGAGTAAATATCCATATGTTTTTCTCGGCTACTTCATCATCTTCACTTAAAGTATGAATTCTATAGTCATTAAAGGTATTAGATAGGCTGGAAAGTAGTTTTTCAAAATTTTCTGATAAGAGAGATATTGTAGGGAAAATTAAAACGACATTTTTGTATCGTATTTTTTTGATAATTTCGTACACAATAAATGTTTTTCCGAATGAAGTCGGAGCAGACAAAATAAAACGATTATATTGATCTGCGACAAACATATCTAACACATTTTTCTGATATCGATGCAGAATTTGTCCGCCCCGTGTAAGATTTGCTTCGTTATAATAAGACGCTAATGTTGAAAGCGATATTTCTCTTTTATCAGGGTAATTAGCAGAAAAGTCTCTTTCTAGTAATTTTACATACTGAGGAACACCTATACTATTAGAAAGATCCTGCAGAAAATCTATGTCTCCTGATGAGAGCTCTTGATTTTTCATATAATCAAAATAAGAGCAAACGCTTCTAATCATATCTGAAAGATCATTTTGCTCTTCAGCTAAGTAATAGTTTTTTATGATATCAATGGCTCTTTGTTGCTTATCCATTCAATTACTTGCTCCTTAATCTTTTTTACATCATCAACTGGAAAAAACATAAAGAATACTTTTATTGGAAATGATGTGTTAATTGTATATTCCCCTGAATTAAATTGTTCTTCAATATAGTCAATACATTTTTTTACACCATCATAGTAATTACAGCGTTTAGGCTGTTGATATGCAATCATTATTGGGTAAACTAGTTCAGCGCTATTCTTTTCTAATTCATCCGCAATATTTATTAATACGCTTTTCTTCCAAGTCTGGGTAATAGGTGTGAGTTTATCAATAATATCTCTACCATTTGATATGTTATGTTTTTCTTTAACAATTGCTAACACGTTATTGCTAAAGTAGCCTTCCGAAGTTGTTTTGGAAAAACCAGATAAAACCTCATCGATGGGCGCTTTGTAATCTTTTCTGAATTTTGCTTCTCCGAACCATAATTCTACTTTATCGTCATATTGAATTAAATGGTAAGCGTCAAACCCTTTAGGCTCTCCTTTTTCGAGAGGACTGTAAAAATACCCCTTTGAAATTAGCACGTCAGTAGAAAAAAGAATAGTTAACAATGAGTATAATAAAACCTCTCCATAAAAACCATATCTCAATTTTGAAGTGTAATTAGCATCTTCATCAAATTTTAAGTTTTCAGCAATAGCTCGGCACAGTTCCTCATCCAAGTTGTTATAATCTATATCAAATTCGCCTATGGCATATTCGACTATATTGTTATAGATAATTTGCGCAATAGAATCATCTGTGCTTTTGGTTAAGCAAAAATCCTCGGCAGTAGTATATTTAGTTTTACATATACCATATTCCGTGTTTGGCAAAGTACATTCAGTAAAAATCGAGTTTTTGATAAGGTTTTGTATGGAAGCTCTCATTTTTTATTGCTCCTATTTAAAAACTTTCTGGTACTAAAGCCAGTTTATTAATTGACTCGTGAGCTCTGACGAGGGAGTCATAGACTGCTAAAACATCTTCAGAGTCCCAGGTGCGGAGAGATTTTTCATCAATAACACCTGCGCTTTCGCTGATGATTTTTGCGAGCTGTTCTTCATCAGCAACGGCGACAACAGCTTGTACGGCTGCATTACTCTGTGCTTTCTTGAGGTTAAGAATAAGGCTATCGATTGAACCCTTAGACTGTACCTCAAACACATAGATAGCCTTACCCATATTTCCGATTTTGGCTTCCCACACAGCATCTACAACTGCGCCGGTGGTAATCTTTACTTCGGAACGGCTATCGAATCCGAGAAGTTCACCAATTGCAACCAATTTTTCCTTGATCTCATCGTGGAGAGATTTTGAATCCTTTACGGTAACAGTTTTCTTAACTTCAGGGGTGGCAGGAGTATCTGAAGTTTTCTTTTCAGCAAGGGGGAGAATTTCATCCCACATAAAGTAATCTACTGCCAAAAGGTCGTAATTATCTGCACCGGCTTTTTGGAGTTCGGCGGCAATATCTTTTGCAATAGCGCAAACTTCAGCATATTTCTTTCCGGTGTACTGATAGTTATATTTCGGCATATCAGGGATATCAAGATAGCCATAGCAAAGGATTGTTGTCTTATTAAAGATTACATATTCCTGTGGGTTAGCGTATGTAAGCAATTCGCTAATGGTTGCAGGTCCCATACCCTTAATAGACTTTAAAAATATATCCCAGCGTTTTTCAATCGAGCTTGTACCATAGAGTAATTCAGCCAACTGCTTTTTGAGTGCATCAAAACCGTTGTCGGCGATGAGTTTGTCGACAACATATTTTTTATTACCCCAAATAAGCATAGACCAAAGCTTGCTGATATACTCTAAGAACTCTTCCTCAGCCATAGCAATAAGCTTGTCCTTGGTAAATGACTGATAATAGTCCTTGCGTTCCTTACGTTCAGCCCAATTTTCTTCGTAATATGCTGCATTGGACTTCTTTTTCTTTGTAAATTCGGATATTGCCGAATTAAGTTTATCTATGTTCATTGTCACACCTCCATGTTATCTGTCCAGAGTTCACACTGCGTTATAACAGTTTGAACGGCGTCATCCATACCTTCGGGCGGATACTTATATTTCTTCAGCAGTCGTTTAACCATCTTTCGCATACCAGCACGAGCAGTCTCTTTTTTCTGCCAGTCGATAGTACGGTTTTTGCGAAGCATTTCCGTAAGTTCTCTTGTAATTGCAATCAAATCTTCATTTGTATAGAAATCCTTAACCACTTCGGGCTTAGTAAGTGCATCATAGAAAGCCAATTCCTCGGTTGTTAGTCCGAGTTTTTCGCCTTCCTTATGAAGATTGGCAATTTCCTGAGCTGCTTCTAAAAGCTCTTTGATTACTTCTTCGTTAGTAATAAGTCCGTTATAGTAAGCGTTCATCAACTTTGCGATTTTTTCAGAGAACTTTTCGGATTTAACAACGTTAGTTCTTTTATATATCGCAACTTGTTCAGCCATCAATTTTCTCAAGATTTCAACGGCAATATTCTTTTCCTTCATCTTAGCGATTTCGTCTAAGATATGAGGATCAAATAGCGAGAAGTTTTCGCCAACCGTTTTGCTGTCAAACAGGTTAATAACGCCTTCGCTCTGAATACTTGCTTTGAGAAGCTCGTTAATTTGCTTGTTAATCTCTGTCAGAGACAAAGGTTTACCACCTTGTCCTCCAATGGTTATCTTCATAATCATTGCTCTAACAGCTTCAAAGTAAGCGGCATCGTGTCGCTCTTGTTCAGTGGTCATACTTGAGCAAAGAGAGTGAGATTGTTTAAGAAGAAGAGCTTCCTTTAAGAACAAATCCTTTTTATCGGTAGAGTCTAAAATGAAGTTTGTTCCACCCGTAATAAGATTTGCCATCACAAGCGGAGTACCGGTTGCAAATCCGCTAAAATCAAAGCCGTACATCAGATCATTGCAGACCTGAAGTTTTTCCTTGAATTTAGGATAAACGATCTTGGCGATGTTCATATCGCCGTACTTCGCACGGTCACGGGCGGTATACTCATTCATAGCCGCTTTAAGAGCTGAAGCTATACCTACATAGTCAACAACAAGGCCGCCCTCTTTGTCCTTAAACACACGGTTTACTCGTGCAATTGCCTGCATTAAGTTATAGCCGTGCATCGGCTTGTAAACATACATCGTAGCAAGAGAAGGAACATCAAAACCGGTAAGCCACATATCAACTACAATAGCAATTTTCATTGGATCATTATTGTCTTTGAACTTACGAGCCATATCTTCTTTGTGTTTTTTAGTTCCGATGATTTCTTTCCAATCTTCGGGATCGTTATTGCCACTAGTCATTACAACGCCAACTTTTTCGTTCCAGTTCGGGCGCATTTCAAGAATTTTGTGATAAATCTTCATAGCAATAGGGCGAGAATAAGCAACGATCATCGCTTTGCCCGTCAAGAGATTTGCACGGTTCTTTTCGTAGTGGTCAATGATGTCCGTGCACAGTGATTCGATGGTGGAGTCTGCTCCGAGAACACTTTCCATCTGACCGAGCATCTTCTTGCTCTTTTCGATGGTAACTGAATCTGCCTGCTGTTCTAAAATATCATAGGTCGAGTCGATCAGTGCAAGTGTATTTTGATCCAGTTTTAGATGAATAACACGACTCTCATAGTAAACAGGACGTGTTGCGCCATCCTCCACAGCCTGTGTCATATCATAAATATCGATGTAATCGCCGAATACTTCACGAGTGTTACGGTCTTTTGAAGACACAGGAGTACCTGTGAAACCGATAAATGTTGCGTTCGGAAGTGCATCACGAATAATACGGGCATTGCCAACAACAATACGAGCCTCAGTTTCGCCATCATCGTTTTCGGACATAATAACCTTCTCGTCCATACCGTACTGACCACGATGAGCTTCATCTGCCATAACAACAATATTACGCCGAGCAGAGAGCGGTTCCTCTCCACGCTCGAATTTAAACATTGTTGTAAAGATAATACCGTTAGCATTTCTGCCTTCCAAAAGAGACTTCAAGTGTTCTTTGCTTTCTGCCTGCACAGGTGTTTGGCGCAAGAACTCCGCACACTTTGAAAACTGAGAATACAACTGATCGTCAAGATCAATTCGGTCAGTCATAACGACGATAGTTGGACTATCTAATACTTTTTGCAACAAGTGAGCATAGAAAACCATAGAAAGCGATTTGCCGCTTCCCTGAGTATGCCAAAATACACCGCCCTTACCGTCGGTGGCAGTTGCAATTTTTGCTTTTTCAATCGCTTTTCTAACAGCAAAGTACTGATGATATCCGGCAAGAATCTTGATTGGATTCTGACTGTCACCGGCAAAGAGAATAAAGTTCTTGATAATATCAAGCAGTCTCTCTCTTTGGAATATTCCTTCATAGAAGGTGTCGAACTGTGCATATGCGGTGTTTTCATAATTGCCGTCTTTGGTTTTCCATTCCATAAAACGGTCAAGACCGGAAGTGATAGTTCCCGCCTTGTTTGTGGAAAGATCGCTGATTACGCAGATAGCGTTGTATATGAACATGGACGGAATATCCTGCATATAATTACGAATCTGATTATATGCGTTTTCTGCACCAACCTCGTCCTTAGAAGGACTCTTGAGTTCCATTAAAACAAGGGGCAAGCCATTAATAAAAAGAATCACGTCAGGACGGCGGTTATTATGTCCTTCAATGTATGTAAACTGGTTCACCACATTAAAAGTGTTGTTATCGACATTTTTATAATCAATTAGCGATACAATAGAGTTTTTCTCTTCACCTTTTACGTAGTATCTAACAGGAATACCGTTTTGCAGATAATCCATAAATTCGGCATTCTTTTGAATCAAGCTACCGGAATCAAAAGATTTCAGCTTATTGAGAGCTTCATTTATGGCGTTAAGATGCAGTCCTTTGTTTAGTTTAACAATACTATCCTGTAATACAGAATTCAAAAAAGGACTACTATTATCACGATCTAAATTCGGAGTATAAATATGAGAATACCCCATATTTACAAATAGCTCTATAACCGCTTGTTCAAATGTTTGTTCATTAAACATATTTTATTCCTCCTATAGAAGGCGATTATATTTCTTCGCCGAGTCCGTCAAATTCCCAAAAGACACCTTCGGGATCCTCATTACCTTGATAATAGAATTTATCTTCAGATAGACTGTAATTAACAATGGCTTTGCAATCTAAATCCATATTTCCAAATCCATCGTATACATCTCTAAAATCATATGCAATATTCAATGTCAGATAGAAAGTAATGATATCTTCGTGGTCTTCAATTTCGTCAGTAATTGTGACACCATTTATACTACAATCATCTACTCTGATTTGTTCACCATCAACTTCGTATACTTTGTCAGGCTCAGCAAAATACACGGATGGCATAGCTTGGATTAAGGAAATCAAACGGTCTTTAAGTTGTTGAGAGAATGTTGCTCTTTCTTCTTCCACATCAGAGAGTTCTCTTAACTTATCTAAGAGCTTTTTATGCGAGTTGGGATCTTCTCTGAAAACCATATGTATTTCTTCATCAAAAAGTTCTTTATATTCTTTAGCCAAAAACGGATCTGTAATCCGTTTATCTTTTGAGTAGAGAACTAACACATCTTTTGGGTGTTGCTTTTTGTATTCTAACAGTGATTCCCAAATCAACGCATCTTTAAATCCCTTATCGGATTCTTTTTCTTTCGCTTCAAACGGAGGATTTTTACTTATTGCTCGTCGTATAATTCCTTGCAATGCTTCATCTGGGGGATAAGGTGCAACATTAACTTTTACATTTCCAGCGTGCAAACCATCTAATGTATCATTAAATACTTTATCGCAAGTCTCTTCGTAGTTTTTAGGGAGCTCAATCACCTGCGAAGTCACTTTTGTTTTTCTTAGATCATTTACAGTGTTAGAACAGTCATCAATTTGTTGCTTGCGTAATTCACTGATAACAAGTTGAGGAATCACAAGTTTGACATATGTATACAGATCATTCACCTCGATTTCGCCGATCAACTCTTCCAGTTTTTCAGCAAATCTGGCTTTTGTAAAATCTGCAGATTTAGAATGTAATATATTTGTATCTAAAAATACGCATATCATTTTGTAATTCCTCGCAGTACTGAAACTTTATTTTTTAACTTTGCGCTTCTCGATCTTCTTTTTCATTTTTTCTACTCGATACGGAAGCGAATACAAATAATCAATGATCGTTGCAACATATCCAATTACTTGCTCGATATCGTATGTATATACGGCGATCTTGTCAGCGTGGGCAGCATCATTTCCCATTTGCCTAATAATCCAGCAAGCATCTTCAATCATTGGCGGGAATATCTTTTTCTCAATCAAATCGTCAATTTTCTTTTCAAGATCTCGGCCTTCTGCACCTTTATCTTTGCAGATAATTTCAAGAACTCTACGTAAAGATAACAGACAAATTGAATAATCGATACCTTTTGTCTTTACGGCAGACTCGAATGCAGAATAAATGTCCTTTGGTACACCATCTCGGGAAACGGCGATTGTTGGATATTCTGTTTTAATCTCTGGTCTGGACTCCTGAGCATCAAAACAATATTCGCTAATTAATACAGGTTTATGACATACTGGACATTCAAAAACATGCCAGTATTCGTGTTCAATTTGCACCGCATATATTACGTCTCCAAGAGCATTTCTTTCAACTTCATCATATGTCCAATATGTGTTTCCGACATAATTCATTAATCCTGTATTTCCACAATGGAAACAAGTATGAACCTGATCTTTTAGATTTCCCATATTTCTCTCCAATCAACTTCTTATTCTTTAACAATAAAAAACCTTCTATTACATTTGGGGCATCTTATAGTAATGTGATACTGTTTGTTAATTATATCCTGATCAATAACATTTTTCTTTGCCTCATCCCAACGCCCAAACCAACTTTCACCCGATTGGAGAAAGAAAGTTTTCCACTTAAATTGCATACCACAACCACACTGATGATTTTCACAAAACTTTTTCATGTATACTCCTATAAACGATAATTTAGCGGATTAGAACTGTATATCTGATACATCAATCTCGCCGGACATGAGCTTTGGGAGTAACGAATCTCGCAATTCAGATAAAGATGCGTTCTCACGCTGATTGGCAGCAACAAGCGCAAACATATCTCTCAGCATCTCTGTAAGATTACTTGATGATCCATCCTTTGGGCAGGGTATTTCACACACTCCTAAATCAGATGGCTTTATCGACGGAAATGTTGAAGTGCTTTGTTCTGCTAACTGCTGCATTTTCTCAATGAACGCATTCTCCGTCAGGCACAGATAAATAAGTTCATTGCAGACTAACGGATTTGCGCTTCTTATAACAGCGAATCCGGTAGAAGCAAGCATGTTGGGTAGCGGCATACTGATGATGCCGAAATGACACTGATTTGGTCTTACTGTTGAAAATACCACATCGTTTGGAGCAATAATCCGTCTTGCACGACTTGGTAGTTTCTCAGCAGCTGGAATGATATATTGAATTTCTGAAATGCAGCCGTCGATGATACTGCTTGTATCGAGATAATTAATATATTCCCATTGGTCTTTCGGAGAATAGGTGTCAGGGTTGATTGCCGCTATCTTCTCAAGAGGAAGTAGATCATAGTCATCCTCGTTCTCGACGATCCACTGATTTGTGATTGCTCTCGCTTGGGCATATAAATTATCGTTTATCTTTTGATTTGTTGAGATCTTATCGTCAATTGTTTTTAGAACACTGCTAATTTTTTTCTGCGTAACCTTATCTGGAACGGTCACGGAAATTTTCGAAAACTGTGTTTTATTAAGTATTGAAAGGGTTGTAGATTGTCCTTCGTAGTTTTTGAAGAACGGCCAAAGACTCCTCATGAGGTAATAGACAAAATCGGGGTCATTATTGCTATTAACAATAATGGAATTTATCTGCTGATTTGATACGCATTTCTGCGTTGTCATTCCTGTATACCCGATATTGCCAATACACGAAACGCAGACAGCATTTGGAGGTAGCGCTGATCCTTTGACCTTTTGCAGTCCTGCATCTGTTATTCTTCTCTCTGTATTGGTAATGTGCTTCAGCCCTTGGATATCCTTTGGTGTAACAAAATGTATAGCACCATCCCAAAACCCTGCAATCTTGGTTGATGGTGTTTTTCCGGTAACCACATCACCTAAATCAGCAATTGTACAGTGCTTCCATTCAGATGTCATATCCTATTGCCCCCAGTTTTTCTCTAATTTCCGTTTCAAGCTCGTGAGATTTCGCAAAGAGTTCTGACAACTCAGAAGTCAAACGACTCATCTTATCTTCAAATGCTTCGCCGTCATCTTCTTGTTCTTCAATTCCTACATAACGACCGGGAGTGAGGATGTAATCTTGCTTTTCGATTTCAGTTGTGTCTACTACTGCACAGAAGCCTTTTACATTTTCAAGAATATCATCTACATATGCATTATAGGTATCGGCAATTTTTGAGATATCATCATTAGTTAACTCACGTAACTTGCGAGAAACCATTGTACCCATCTGCCGGGCATCAATAAATAAAGTTTTGCCCTTTTGCTTCTTGTTTTTTGCAAGGAACCAAAGGGAAACAGGGATCTGCGTTGTGTAGAAAAGCTGAGAAGGCATTGCGATGATACACTCTACCAAATCGGCGTTAATAATATTTTTGCGAATTTCACCTTCGCCACCAGATTGGGAAGAAAGCGAACCGTTTGCAAGAACCATACCGATTTTTCCGTTAGGTGCAAGATGATGGATCATATGCTGAAGCCAAGCAAAGTTGGCATTTCCTGCAGGGGGTAAGCCATATTGCCAACGAACATCGTCAGCAAGCTTATCTGCACCCCAATCAGAAAGGTTGAAGGGCGGATTCGCCATAATAAAATCAGCACGAAGTGTCGGATGACAATCATTAAAAAAAGTATCAGCATTAAATTTGCCAAGATCGGCATCAATACCACGGATGGCAAGGTTCATCTGTGCCATTTTCCAAGTGGTAGGGTTAGAGTCCTGACCATACACGGAAATATCGTTGATATTACCACGATGGTTCTCAACAAACTTCGCAGACTGCACGAACATACCGCCAGAACCACAACAAGGATCATAAACACGACCATTATACGGTTGCAATACTTCAACAAGCGTTTTTACAACACATTCAGGCGTGAAGAATTCGCCTGCCAGTTTGCCCTCGTTCTCTGCAAATTTTCTAAGGCAATACTGATAGGTGTTTCCAAGAATATCTTTTTCGCTTCCGTCATCGATCATCTGAATATTAGTGAACAGGTCAACAACATCACCCAATCTACGCTTGTCGAGTTCCGGACGAGCGAAATTCTTGGGTAGAATGTCCTTGAGTCGCTTATTTTCTTTTTCAATGGAACGCATCGCTTCATCGATAACGGTACCGATTTCAGGTGTATGTGCTTTAGATGCAATAACGCTCCAACGAGCATTTGCGGGAACAAAGAAGATACCTTCAGAGGTGTACTCGTCTACATCTTCCTCGAATCCGTCACCTTCCGCAACAAGAGCCTGATACTTTTCATCGAAACGGTCAGAGATATATTTTAAGAAAATAAGTCCGAGAACAACATTCTTATATTCAGATGCATCCATATTGCCACGCAACACGCAAGCCGCATCCCATATTTGTTTTTCAAAGCCGTTATTGGCAGTATTGTTTGTAGTCATTTTCGATACTCCTTCTGTTATTGTCACTCAAGCATCTACAAATTTCGCACTAATAGTTCCAATGAACCTTGGCTTGAGGAAAAGATATATGCGGGATAATAATTTGTTTATTCTTATACGTTAGCTATGGAGCAATATCTCCATAATGTCCATCACTTTATTGTAAACCCTCAGCTTCTTTGCGTAATCGGAAAGGGCGATGAGGTTTTTGTTTGTATCGTTTGCATAGGCGTTTACTGCTTTACTGAACATTTCGTTATCGACCTTGCCACGATGCTTGAACATATCGCAAATGGTGCGCTCACGGTCGTAAATGGCAAAGGTAACACCGTTTTCAGTAATCGTAGTCTTGCCGAGGTCGTAGATATCGTCTTTAACGTAATAGACCTTTATCGGCACGGAGGTATTAAGCCTGCGTGATGCACTACGAGGCACGGTAACAGACCAAACCCTAGGCATAAAATCGCTGTAGCCATAGCGAAACAAAGCTGATTCCATACTGATGATCGCTTCGGGAATGGTAGAAGCGATTACCTGCTCATCAGAGAGGATCAGTTCATCTGCAAGCTGATAATAGCCCTGACGAACACGCTGAAGAAAGCCGTCTGAGCACAGCTTATATATCTTCTCTTTTGGTACGCCGGCGGATGTGAGAGCAGACAGCTTTGCAATACCGCCGTTGGCGCTAATTGTGTTTTTTATAATATTTTTATGTTCCAATGTCCTACCTCCAATAAACGATAACACATTGTGTTTAATGTTTTCTTTTGCATTATACCACGACAGCGCAAAAAAAAGCAATAAAAAATCGAAACAAAAATCAATTTGTGTTATCATTTTTTGAAATTTGATAGCTTTCTCGACGCTTATCGGAAGATAGGCGTCTTTTTTTATGCCTATTTTTTAAAACACCCTTGTGGTTAAAGGTGTCTCTATGCGAATTAGTGAGAGAACTTTTTAAAAACACCCGATAATTTGCGCTCTCTCTGTGGAAACAAGTGAGAGGAAATTTTCAAAACAGACTTAAAAAACACCCTTTCCCATTGCAAATAAGTGAGGAGATTAAAAATTTTCTCTCAAAAAGGGTGTGCATTTGGGCTTTCCCAGTGGGAATTAGTAGATAGGTAAATATTTTTTGGCGATTTGGGTGTCCAAAACGGTACCCCTTGTCCAAATGAGTGAAGGGATAAAAATTTTCCTTCGAGGTGGGTGTGCAAAAGCGGTCATTAAATTCCTAATTAGTGAGGGGGTGCAAATCAGGGGTGTAATTCCAAATAAGTGAAAGGAGGTGGTTGCAAAAACCAAAAAGTAGTCGGAGGTCTTAAATATATAAATAAATATATAACTTACTCTCCGAAAAAGAATGAATTTTTAATCTATAGAAAGGAGTGAGCAAATGGCAAACAACAAGGTCTACAGTCGAGCAGAAATGCAAGAAGCAAGGGGCGGAATGCTTCGTCTTTTTCTTCGGTTGGTAGACGGAAGAAAGATCATAACGCCGGTGTTCTGGTGGCAGGGGTATTTAGGCTTCTACGAAATGGACAACGGCACACGGCTTAAGCTTATCTACGGACAAAGCAGCAAAGGCAGTACCTATTTAAAAGAAATCGAAAAACTTTAGGAGGAAACAAAAATGTTTGAATACAAAATTATCAAGAAAATCGGAGTTGCAGGAGAAACCGACAACGACACAAAGGAAATCAATATCATCAAGTGGAGTGTCAATGCACCGTGTATCGACGTGCGGCGCTGGAGAAATGGTAAGCCTCTGAAAGGCATCGCCTTCTATCCAGATGAGATTGACGAGCTAATTAAATTACTGAGAAAAGCGAAAAAGGAGGTCATATAAATGGCAAGAAAATCAGACTTTACCCTGTCGCCCATACCAATTGATGCAATCTTTTCAACGCAGGCGGAAAGAGACGATGCACGCTTAGAGCGAGTACACAATATTCCTCTTGAGGAGCTACACCCCTTCAAGGATCATCCTTTTAAAATTCAGTCAGGCGAGGAAATGGACCGAATGATTGAAAGTATCCGCAAGGTCGGGGCGATAACCCCCGCCCTTGCACGACCGCTTGAGGATGGCGGCTTTGAGCTGATATCGGGACACCGCAGGTTTGCGGCGTGTAAGGTGTTGGGGCTTAAAACAATGCCCGTAATCGTTCGGAAAATGACAGATGATGAGGCGGTGATTGCAATGGTAGATGCAAATTTGCAGAGAGAAACCATACTTCCCAGTGAAAAACCGTTTGCTTATCGGATGAAGTTGGAAGCAATAAAGCATCAAGGTAGGAGTACTTCTCGCCAAGTTGGCGAGAACATGCTGAGCGTCACAAAGCTAAGTAATGATAACGAAGAAAGCGAGAGGCAAATACACCGTTATATCCGCCTAACATACCTCATCCCCGAACTACTCACCAAGGTAGACGAAGGCAAAATTGCTTTCAGTCCGGCGGTGGAAATCTCATTCTTGACAGAGGATGAACAGCGAATCCTGCTTGATGCTATTGAGCTAAACGACTGCACACCATCCCACGCACAGAGTATACGGCTTAAGAAAATGTCTCAGGACTGCGTACTGACCAAAGACCAAATATACGAAATAATGTCGGAGGAAAAGCCGAACCAACAGGAACATCTGCGGTTTCGCAGAGAGGATTTCAACGGATATTTCCCGAAATCCTATACCGAACAGCAGATAAAGAAGGATATTCTCAAGGGCTTGGAACTTTTGCACCGACACCGACAGCGAAATCGTGATGCGAGATAAAAATCGCACATTTGTAAAGGAGGAGCACTATGATTACAATTATAAAGGATAAAAATCCTAACCATATTTTCGCCGCCCTAAAGCTTTGCGAACAGCTTTATCACGACGGCAAAATTCCGTTATACGTGTTTCGGAATATGGTAAATCAGCACGCTGACGTGGTGGATGCCTCGAAATTCAATTTCACCATTCAGCAGGAAGGAGAAAAAGCTGGATGATGTATCGATATAATGAATTTGACGAACGAAGGGTGGTGATTTATGCTCGTGTTTCTACCGAGCACGAAGCACAGATATCCGCACTCAAATGCAACATTGTTGAAGTGATAACAAACCACTTTTTAAAATATGCATTTCCATATTGGCTAGAAAGCAAGAGAAACGACCAATATCCCTCTGTTTCTGTTCTAGGATGGTATTTTACCAAACCACTAAAAATAACGGCTTTCTTATCTTCTAGAACAATGACAACTTCGCCAGGCTTTCCGTCTTTTGCAAATACTATATCACCAATTTTGACAGTGTGGTAGAAAGCAATCTGTCTGCTAAAGGAAAAAACAACAAGTGTAATCAGCAAGGAAGAGGATTTAATTAGTTGTGAGTTAACTAAAAACATCAATGTTTTCAAGATGAATGGCGATATCAGAGATATTCAAAACGCTACAGTAACCAAAAATGACCTTGAAAAATATTCTGACAAAACAACATTAGCGTATTTGTCTGATTTAAAAAGCTTTGCGATATTTGTTGACAATGAAACTTTCGACGAAAATGTTGTTTTGAAATATATCAATTATCTTACACAAGAGAAACAACTAAAAGATACTACAATAAAAAGAAAATTAATTGTTCTTAAGATGTATTTTTCTTTTTTAATGGATAAAGGTTATATAAACCAAAACTATTATAACAACCACAAGTTTAAATTTAGGCAAGAAAAACGATTGCCTAAAACATTAACAATTTTAGAAGTGAAAAAGATTCTTAATTTACTTAACCAGCAAGTTGAAATATCTAAAACAGTATCACAAACTTTTTTGTCAACAAGAAATTTAGCGTTAATAGATATTTTAATAAGCACAGGGATTCGAATATCCGAATTATCTAATATATCTTTAAGCGATATTGTTTTCTCTGAACACGTGATTCTTATCAAGGGCAAAGGCAGAAAACAACGTTTAATTTATATTTCTTGTCAACAAACCTGGGCAAACTTGGTTAATTGGATAAAATGTCGTGAAAAAAGCAATCCTCAAACCGATATATTGTTTGTAAATAAATACGGTAATCAGTTAGGAATACATGGTATTGAATACATATATAACGAGATTAAAACAAAAGCAAAAATAAATCCAAAATCAACACCACATTATTTGCTACAAACTTACTTTCTAACGGAGCGGATTTGCGCTCTGTTCAGGAATTGCTTGGCCATTCAAGTATTGCTACAACAGAAATTTATACTGCTGTAACAACTAAAAGAAAAAAGCAAGTTGTGAACAAATATAATTATCGTAATAAGCTTATTTGATTGCTTTTTCGACAAAAAATCTTATATGTTTATGTTAGTATATATTTTTACATATTTCAATTCTATTCAAGTTGAAAACATAAAGAAAAAAGCCGTTTTCACGGCTTTTTATTTAAATGTTTTATTAATGCATCCCATTCCTCATTGGCATAGTTCAATTCGCTTGCTAATCGAATAACGTTAATTAGCGAATTATTGTTTTCGATATATTCAGAAACATCGTCCGGTATGTTATTAATCCTTGTATGGTCAATCGCCGCCAGGTCGAACATTTTCAGTTTTTCCTTTTCGTTTAGTTTAAGACATTCTGAAAGTTTGTTAATGATTTCTTTGTTTGGACTTCTTCGCCCGTTTTCTATATTACTTATATGAGAATAAGATATGTCCGTTAGTTTTGAAAGTTGTCGTTCAGAAAGCCCTCTTTCTGTTCTCAACCTAGTTAAATATTTGCCAAAATGATTATTCATATATACTCCTTGCAGCAGTAGATATGCATACTACTGCATTTTAATAATCCAGTTCAAAAATCTTTGTTAGTTATTTATTTTTCTAGTTTTGTGAACAATTCGTCTTCAATTACATCCATGATATGATGAACTGAAACATTATATTTAGTTAATTTATGTATTATATTTTCGACAAACTGTTTGTCTGGTGATATATCATCAATATCAAAAACTACTTTATCATCTTTGTAAGCTTTAATGCCGAAAACCTCAACATTTTCAAATTCTTCGATGTTTGCTGTTTTACTTTTTAATGTGTATTTAATCATTTTATCATCCTTCTCTAAAAAATTAGAATTATGATACTAAGTATTATTTAATACAATAGCATACACATTACTACTATAATGAAGCAATATAAATTGCTTATTATCTATTGTTTTAAAATATAGCAAAAAGCCTGTGTTAAATTCACAGGACTTTTTGCTTTAAATTATTCTTCGTCTTCTTTTAAAAGGCAAGCTGGTGTTTTTGGTTGATAAGAAGCAACAAAAGAAACAGCTCCTGCGCCTTCTTTTGCAATTTGTTCAATTGCTTTTGCTAATTTTTCTAACATGTCTACACCTCCAGTCAACTAAAAATTCATAGTACATTAAGGATATAACCATACATATAGCCAAAACGGCTGAATATGCATAATACAAAATTATATTTCCAAACATTAATAAAAAAATAATTATCAAGGCGGAATATATTACTATTGTAACTCGTGCAACTACTTTTTTCTTTTCAATTTGCTTTTTTGTTTTGGGATTGTTTTTGTTAATAACGGGTGCAAATTTATAAACAGTAAAGATTGAAAAACTAATAAGTATCAATATCACTATATAGTTGTCATCAAAATAGGTATATTTAATAAGTGCCAAATATATTATAAATATTAAATTTGTAAATAACCAACATCTTAAATAAGAAGAACAGTGATAACCACCACACTTTGTTCTTAATGTCATAAATAGCAGCAAAAATATAACGCCTTCTAAAAAGAAGTTTGCAATTAAAGAAATAAATAATATTGATATTATACAATTTGCAGTAGAAATAATGAGCATAATACCGTATTTTATTATTTCATAGTTTTCTTCATCTGTCGCTTTGTGTTTAATAAGTAAATTAGTTAAATGGTTTGCAATGTTTTCTAGCATTTTCTCACCAACCTTGACAACAGTTTATTATATTCGATGAATTTTTTAGAAAGTTGTCCCTTTTTGGTTGATTTTTTACCGCAAATTGAAAAACGGATGAACTTACCTCTAAATAAGTTCATCCGTTTAGACTTTAAATTAATACGATTGATTTAAATATATTTTTATCGTATTTTTGTTCAAAAATACCATTATTGTTTTCTACTGACTGCTCAACACTTTTCAGTCCAATGCCGTGCAAAGATTTATCTTTTTTATTAGTAAGTAATTCTCCTTTTTCATTAAACGGTGAAACACTTACATAATTATTAACCTCTAATAAAAGCATTTCTTTTTTTGCAACAATTTTAATTTCAACATTCCTGAATTCTTGATTTTCTTTAGTGCTGGCTTCGATTGCATTGTCAATAAGATTAGATAATATTACACAAACATCAAATGCTAGATTTTGATTTATAATATTATATTCGCTATTTACTGTTATCTTTACATTGTTTTCTTTTGCTTTATGAATTTCGTTGTTTAACACCGCGTCAACAAGTTTTGAACCAGTAAAAACTTGATAGTTATCGTTGCAGACATCTTCATATAGTTTGCTAATATAATCTTGCGCAGCATCATATTGTTTGTGTTGTATCATTAATCTCATTGACAGCACATGATTTTTGAAATCATGATAATATTTTGATTTGCTCTGATATTCTTGAGATAATCGCTCGTATTCTTGTTTAACAAAACTTTGTTGGAGATTTATCATTTCATTTTGATGTTTTTGTTGCTTATTTTTAAACACAAGTTGAATTACTGTTACTATTAGAGCGACTAATGCAATTAAAACTACCCACGAAATCATAACAGATTTTTTTAAAACTATAACATCGTTGCCGATGATTGCTGATACTAAATAATTTATAACAGTAAAACATATTAAATTTAGAGCAGTGATAATTAAAGATAACGTTTTGCTTGCCTTTAATTTGTTTTTTCTTTTTCTAGAAACGAAATAAAAAATACAACTAAAAGCAATTAACAATAACTTCATAAAAATTATATAAACAATTCGTTTAAAACTAAAATCAGTAATTATACTTAATGTAAATCCTACTTTTTCTCCCCAAATTTCTATTATTGATAAAATTAGAAAATCTAAAGCACCTAAAAACACAAAGTATAAAGAGGCTATTGCAAACTCTAAGAAATTATTGAATTTATAAATTAACAAACTGCAACAACCAAGCAAAACAGATAAAACTATCATTGTAAACAAAGAATATAATGATAATGTATTTAAGAACAAGGTTATTGCGGTTATAAATACAGATAGTATGCATGATAAGATTGCAGATTTAAATTTGCAATGCCTTCTTTCAAATAGTTTTGAGATTATAAACATAAATGTTAAACTTTCTATAAATGAAGCTAAAAATTCAACAATATAAAAAATCATAATTTTTTATTTCCCTTCAGTCAAAAACTTAATTGCTTTTTCTTTTACATCTTTTTGATTGGAACGACTAATTGCTAATTTATCGCCGTTAATACAAATAACATCATTATTCTCAATTCTTTTTAGGTTGTTTAAATTAACGATACAACCTCTATCTATAAAAATAAAATCATCTTTATCTAATGCTTTGTAAGTATTAATAATACTTTGTCTTTTATCTATTTCCCTATTGTTTTTACAAACAAAGGTTGAATATTTGCCATTTTTCTGAATATAAATAATATCATTAAAATGAATGTTTTCGATATGATTATATTTAGATATTAAAACTTGTCTTTGTTGTTTTTCAGCAACAATCTTTATTGCATCATCAATTGCAGGGGAAAGGCGAGAATTGGTTTGAGATTTTGGTATGTATCTAAAAATTTTTAATTTAAACGCATCTACCGCATATTGAATATATGAAGTTAAAAACATAACAATACAATTATTACATAAATCATTAATTGTTTGTGCTAATTTCATTCCGTTTACATCAGGCATTTCAATATCTATAATCGCAATATCAAAATTAGAGCCGTCCTGTATATCTAAAATTAAATTTTTTGCTGTATTAAATTTGCTTAACTCTAAAGTATAGTTTTTATTTTCAAAATAGCTTTTTAGCATGTTTTCAAGACTATTTAAATAATTTAAGTCATCATCACAAATCGCAATTTTAATAATCATTTTTACATCCTCTGCTTTAAACAATTAATCTATAAAACCTTCCATTATTGATATTATAAATATAGCATTCATTGTCTATTATTTCAAGAATTAAATTATTTTTCTTGTTTTTGCTTTGATATTTATGCGTTCCTATAATAAAGTTTTTGCATTTGAATAGAATATCTTCGACTACACCTTGGCTTGTTATTCCGTTGTTAGCAGGGTACCATCTTCCGATAATACGTTTTATATTTGCTTTTGTTAATTCTAAAGAAATAGCAGTTTGCTTTTTTGCAAAATCTAAAAAATCGGCTTTTGAAATGCCTTTATAAGATAATATTTGGTTAAATATTTTTTCATATTCATAAAAATCATAACCTAATTCTAAATACAAACACATATAAGCGAGTAATAATTCAAGCGTTTTTTCTTCTTTGTATCTTTTATAAAGCTTTAGATTTTCAATAATACAACCAATGGTTGTGTTGTTTGCTGTGTTTGAGGCAATTAATACATTTGCCAATGTAGTTGAGCGTACAATGTTATATGTTTCTTTTGAAAACAAAACCAGTCACCTTCCAATCATCTACATTATACACCAAATAGTCAAATTAGTAAAGAACTAATCAAATTACATTATACAATTATTACAAGTAATATTCTAAACTTATAATGTAAGAACAATATGTGAAGGTGTATATTATGAAAGATTATAAACTTTTAATTGGAGCGAGAATAAAAGAAAAAAGAATTTTTAAAAATTTAACACAAGAGCAATTAGCAGAGTTATGTGATGTTTCATTAGGTACGATTAGTCGATTAGAAACCGGCAAGACTATGGTAAGCATTGAAATGTTGTTAATAATTGCGGATTCGTTAGAAACAGATATAAACTATTTATTGTGTGATTTTGCAAAACACAATCCTGCAGAAGAACAACAAACAACAGAATGTTTGAATGAGTTTACAAAACTTTCTTTAAAGAACAGAGAGATAGTTATTAATATAATGAAATTGATGAATAATTGATTTGCGTTTATTTTTATTTATTGTAAAATTATTATTTACAGAATTTTTGGATAAAACAACATATTTGTGCAAGAGGTATTAAAGCAAAAGCAGTCAATACAACTAACAGTTGTATTGACTGCTTTTATTATAAGGATGAATTTTAGAAACAAAATAAGCGACGGACCAAATTTATAACAAATAAGAAAAAATATCTTGTTGTTTTAATAGCCAAATATATAAGATTGAAAAAGTTTTCAATTTGAATAGAATTGAATTTGTTTTAAATGCTTTTTATAATATTTGATGATAGCACTCGTGTTATTTTTTAGAACAATAAAAAGGAGAAAAACAAATGAAAAAATCAATTAAATTTAAACTCACGGCACTATTATTAACGTTTGCTATTGTGTTTACTACAATACCTATTGTAGCAATGGCGAAACAAACAAGCGTTGATGGTGAAAAACCAGCATATATTGTTGGAGAAATCGAGTCAATGCGTACTGAGACCCAAAAAGTTTTCAAAATGTCAGACGGCAAAATGCAAACGGCAGTATACAATGCCCCTATTCACTTTGAAAATGAAGATGGTGAATGGGAACAAATAAACAACAAATTAAAATCTCAAGATAGCGATACATATACTACTAAAAATACTGCTCAGGATATTTTATTGTCAAAGAAATATAAAAAAGGTAAAACAGTAGAAATAGCTACTGAAGATACTAACATTTCTTGGGGCTTTGTTGGCGCTAATAACAGTGAAGCAGAAATAGTGGAACAAAAGTCAGAAGAACTTGAAGGCGATGAAAAGTTTACCACTATTCCTAATGCAGTTAGCACAACTGTTTATAAAGATATCTACGATAATATTGACGCCGAATATATTATTACAGGTGGACAAGTTAAAGAAAACTTGATTTTAAACAAAGAAACAGACCAAAATGAATTTGAAATTGAATATAGATATAAGAAATTAACTCCTGTTCAAAAAGATGATAAAACTATTGAACTTCAAAACTCAAAAGGTAAAACTATATATACAATAACAGCACCAATCATGACAGATGATAAAGGTGCTTTTAGTGATGATTTAAAACTTGAAATTGTTTCAGACAAGAATAATAAATTAACAGTAAAACTCATTGTAGATAAAGAATGGCTACAAGATAAAGACAGAGATTATCCTGTGACAATTGACCCTCAATTAAATCTTTCTGATTTAGAATCAACAAACACCTTTGTTTCAACATCTTCAGCATCGATTAATGATACAAATAACGTTTGTGCCTATAACTCTGCAGTACAAGTTAATATTTATAATTTACCTATATTAGCTCCTGGTTCATATATAACAAATGTTGTGTTTAGATTAGGTTTTACTAATTTATATAGTGCAGAACTACCAATATATTTCATTGGCGATGCTAACGCGTCAAGCATAGATGTTTCAAGCGGTATCATTAACAATTATGCTGAAGACGTTTGTGATACTTCAAATGATACGACAGGTGGGGTGTGGAATATAACAAAGAGCATACAACAGTTCTACACAACATCAAATTTAACTACTGGGCTTTCAAGCGTTTATGCTATTGCAGGAACATCAAATGATTTATATACTGATTTAGGATATAATGCGAGCTCTCAAGAATGCAATTTATACCCATCATTGCAAATAACATATATCAACCAATCAGGCATAAATGAAAAGTACTCATATCACGAGTTTGATATGGAAGAAGCAGGAACTCTTTATTACAATGATTTAACTATTTCTCCTGTTGTAAAAAGAGATGATTTTTCTGTTGAAAGCTCAGCAGGTACTGTTGATATAGGTATGACTTACACAACAGATTTTAACCAAAACATTGGTGCAGGTGCATATTATTACTGGAAACCATATTATTCTGATAGCGTTTCCTATTATCCTAATAATAGTAATTATAAATATGTTTGGAATACTGACGATGGAGAAGTAATTTATTTTAATAGTGATGATAATGGTAATTATGTTGATGAAAAAGGAGATGGTTATACCCTTACTGCCACATCTGCCACATATACAATTACATCATCTGATTCTAAAGTGTTTGAGTTTACTCAAGACGGAAGAAATTTCGGCACTCAAAACGAAAAGTATTTAACAAATATATATGAAGAAGGGCTCAGCGATTCTGCCTTAAATATTGAATATAATACTGCTTTAAGAATATCTAAACTTACAGACCCAGATGGAAATGAATATGTTTATACATACGATGAAAACGATTCTAATATTTTGCTTTCTGTAGAATGTGAAGCGCAAGATAAATTAGTTGAATACTCATACACAAACGGAAATCTTACTGAAGTTACATGTGGAGATAACATAATTAATTACGAGTATCATTCTTCATCAAACGAGGATTATAATCTTAAAGCAATTGTTTTACTAGAGGATTACAAACTTACTTTAATAAATGAAACAACAGGATACGGTCAAGAAATAACAGAATATGGCTATAATTCTACTACAAACGAATGGGTACAAGGTAGTAGATTAAGTGTTTCTCGTTATCCTGCTAAAACGATATACTACCAATTAGATGAACAAAATGAAGCAACATATTCGGAAATCTATAGTTTTGATAAAAACGGTTATTTAGCCTCCGTATTTAATGGTGACGGTTATGCTATTAACCAAAACGCAGACCAAGAAGGCAATGTTTTTGCTAATACAGAAATCACTATTCCTGTAGTTAACTTAGCAAACGATAGTAGTTTTGAAAAATCTACATCTGGTTGGACTTTAACAAACGCTTCTGTTCAAACTAAGTCAGAAACAGTTAACAATGCATACTTCGGAAATAAATGGCTTGAAATTAACAATACATCGTTTACAACTGCAAAAGCAAGTCAAACTGTCACAGGCCTTTCAGCTGGTACTTATACATTCTCTGCTTATGTAAAAACTGCAGAAAATGGTAAAATTGAACTTGACGAAAACAACACTATCTATGATGGTGTATCTATTCGCGCAACTGTAGGTGAAACTACTAAGAAAGCAACAGGTATTTCAGGTGAATATGGCGATTGGACTCGTGTTTATGTGACTTTTGATGTTACAGAAAACAATTCATCTGCAAATATTGAATTAGGCCTTTACAATGCTAAAGGTAACGTTCATATTGATGCAGTACAATTAGAAAAACATAAAAGAGCATATGATTACAATGCAGTTGAAAACGCAGATTTTTCAAACAATACTGTTTGGGATATAGATGGTACTGTTAGTTTTGTAGAAAATACATCAAAAAGAGGCTCATTGGATAATAAGGCATTAAAAATTACAAACGGAAGCGCAGAACAAGAGATATATCTATCAAATGTTTCTGATGCATCAATTTCTGCATGGGTTTCTACAGTTGGTATGACTGCAACAGATGAAAATTGCAAAATATCAGTTATTGGATACAATGACAACACTCCAACAATTTTAGCAGAAAAAGATATTGATTTTTGTTTAAGTGCAAGTGCTGACAACGAAATCTCTTTCTACAAAGTTATGATGCCTATAGACACAAAAACAAACTACGATAATTATAAAATCAAAATTGAATATAAATGTCCTTATGGTTATATGTTAGTTGATGGTGTTGAAGTTATGAGTGGTGTTATGAATATCACTGAAACCGAAGATGATACTACCATTGATACAGAAACAGGCCTTGAAACTGTAGAACAAGACGATTATCAGATTGAAGAAGGTTACACAATTGTTTCAACCATTAATAATTTTGATGCATACACAGGAACTGCAAATTGTGACTACCTTGTAAATGGTGCAGTTGTAAATACGACAAATGAAGATGGAGAAATAATAAAAGACGAAACTAATTCAACTGCTTATTTAGGTAACTCTTGGGGTGTAACACAAAGCAAGGATGAATATACTTATACTAATGCAGAAGGAGAATCTGTAACTGACGGCGGTATTATTATTCCTGATACTGCATTTAATAGCACAAATCAAAGTGGTATTCGTTTCTGGTATAAATCAGCATCGGATTTTGATATTAATTTACGAAGTGGAATTTCTGAAAACACAGAAACAGATTATACACTTACCATAGAGGCGACTGAAACTGGTGCTTGGAAAACTATTTTTTACGCAGACATTGAAGCTGCTGGAAAAAACATATCAGACTTTGATTATCTGCATATAAAAACTACTTCTTCTCCTGCTTATATTGATGAATTACATACAGTTCTTGCAGACTCTATTATTTACGCAGACAATGAATACGAAGACGACGAGGGATATGAGGTAACAGAAAGTTATGAAACTTCTCGTGATGGTCAGGTTATGAAAACTGAAAGCGCTTCTAAATCCTTGACTTTGAACAACAAATTATGTACAATAAACAAAGAAACCAACTCTCTTGGTATTGATACTTTTACCACTACTGAAGATGAAACAGGAAATCAAATTTCTGCTACTGATGGTAATGGTAATACAATTAACTATTCTTATGATGATTTGGATAATCTTATAGAAATGTCACAAGAAGTTGATGAAACTAATTTAGAAGTAAATTACACTTATGATAATAGAGGAAACATTTCTACTATAACAAATGGAAATGTTACCTATACTTACAAATATACCCCATTTGGAGACCTCAAATCTATCTCTGTAGGCAACACTCCTCTTTTAACCTACACTTATGAATCTAATCAAAACAGAGTTGTTGCAAAAATTACTTATGCTAACGGGCAAACCGTTGATTATAATTATGATGTTGATGGTAGGATAGTGGGTGCTGTATCAAAAAACAAGGATGATTTTACCACTGAAAACCTCGCTTATGTTAATGATGAAACAGGGAAGTTAGTTAAAACAATTGATTTTGAAAATGCTACTGTCACATTAACATATCTTGAACAAACTCAAATTTGGAATTCGGCTGAAACTGAACTTTTGTATTTATATTCATCAAATGATGAAAGTTTTGATGAAATCGTAAACGGTACAAAGTTTACAACAACATATTCTGAAACAGATGATACAGATACAAAAACTTCTTTAACAACAACTGAAACAACTGCTTTTGGCGATATGACAAAAACAGTATATTCAGATGCTTTTGGTAGAGTTACAAAAGAAGAAACTAAAAATGGCGACACAGTTGTTTTAACAAAAGAATATACATATATTAATAATGGTGACTATGTGACTGACCAGATACTAACTGAAAAAGTAACTGTTGGCAGCACTACTTATTTGTATAACCAATATTCCTACGATAACAATGGAAATATTACTGTTGTTAAAAATCTTCACAGCGCTGGCGACCAAGAAACCTATGAATATGACGAATTAGGTCAATTAGTTAAAGAGAATTCAACTTCGTTTGAATATGACAACTATGGAAATATTACTAAAAAGGGTATTTATTCATATTCATATAATGATGCTAATTGGAAAGATAGACTTACAGCTCGTGGCAACAAAACTTTCGTCTATGACGAGTCTGGTAATCCATTAAGTTACCTTGATGCTACTTTAACATGGGAAAACGGCAGACAATTAGCAAGTTATACTAAAGGTAATTTGAGTGCAAATTATGAGTATAATGAATACGGTTTAAGAACTCAAAAAGTTGTTAACAACAACGGAACTATAACCACATACAACTACACTTGGACTGATGATAAATTAACTCATCAGGCATGGGGTAATAACTACTTGCATTTCTACTATGATTACAATGATGAAATAGTAGGTTTTGAGTATTTTGATGGAACGGATGCAAAATACTATACTTACCTTAAAAACATGCAAGGCGATGTATTTGGTATTGCAGACGAAGATGGTAATGTTGTAGCACAATATACTTATGATGCTTGGGGAAGACTTAAATCTGTACCATCAGGCATTGGTTTAATTAACCCAATTCGTTACAGAGGTTATTATTACGATACAGAAATCTCTATGTATTATCTTCAATCTCGCTATTACGACCCAGCAGTTGGTAGATTTATAAACGCTGATGATACTTATTATATTGGATATACAGGAACAGTACTTTCTTACAATATTTTCACTTATTGTGAAAACAATCCAATTATATGCACAGATGACACAGGATATTCATTGGTGATTGAAAGCGGAACAGATAATAACAAAAAATATTATCACAATAAAATCTACAAGATGTTAGAAAAAATAGCAAAACAGTCATACAGAATGACTGTTGAAAAGAAAATAGCCCATATATATTTTCTGAATTTTAGACACCTTAATCAATTAAAGTTTGGTTATATAGGAGGAAAACTTGTACATTCAATTGTTAGTTCTCCTCGTAAAGTTACAATAAAAATATACAAGGAATATATTGAATCAGGAGCCACCTCTGAAGACATTAATCTTGCTACAAGTGGTCATGGCTGTAATGCTATTATTAAATTAACATTAAAAACGGGTTATACTTATGTCAAAACTAAAAAAAATAAATACAAGTTTAGTAAAATTCCAAAATACATTGAATTAGCACATGAATTAATACATGCTTATCATATAATTAACGGAACTTTAATTAGAAATAAAGATAAGCCTCTAGAGAAAGTTCTTGTCAAAAATAACAATATAGATATAATTCGAAAAAAATGTCCGGTTTATGAAAGTCATCCTATCTATACAACAAGAGAAGACAAGGAAGAAGCAGTTACAATAGGATATTTAGGCAATGAAGAAATAACTGAAAATGCAATAAGAAAAGAAAATGGATTAAATGAAAGATTGTGTCATTTTGGCGAATATAAATAAAATTTTTTAAGAGGTGATATGATGAAAAAAAGAATACTAGCGGTAGTGTGCTTGGCTATTTTTTGTATATCAATTCTACTTTTTTACTGTTTAAATAAAAAAGACGACCCTATCATATGTTATTTTTGCTGGAGTTCTTGGGATAGAAGCTTTGACTACCCCGGATTAGATGCCTTTTTAATAACTGATGATTTTATCATTTATGGAATAGAAAAAAGTGACGGAGAATTTTATAAGAAGATTAGCAATAACGGCAATCAATTCAGTATAGATGAATTTAAAGAGAATATGCAAGTTTTTAAAGAAGAAAGAATATCAGAGAACTCAAAAGAAAAACTTACAAAAAACATTGAAACATTAGTAAAACTAAAGCCAGCGTTTATCACAAACATATCTGATATAAATATTTCTTTTAAAGGCGCATTTTACTCTACTTCGATATTAAGGTTGTATGATTTTGAAAGAGAAAACATATTAGAAAAAGGAAATGATGCAGATAAAGAAGAATCAAAAAATCTACAGCTTGATTCAACTTTGAACGAATTCTTCAGTGTTCTTGATAAATGTATTTCTATTGATGTAAAAAACCCATACAATAAAGGCAACCAAACATCAAAAAGTCAAGAAACATGGAGCGAAGAAAACATAACCAAAATATATAAATAGTTCTACTTATTCGCTCAAAAGCGGTTGCGCTCTACGGTAGTAAAATGTAACCGCTTTTTCGATGTTTTCTTAAATTGTTTTTTACACTAATATAGTGAGAGTATGTGATAGTATGAAAATCTTGTGTTTTAGCCCTTCGAAAAACGATGTTTTAAACAGAAACTTTGATTATTTAACATATGCCACAATGCTTTTTCAGTTAGAAAAAACACATAATGTAGTATAATATTTATTGAATTTTTGTAACACAATATTATTAGGTTACAAAACATGTCCTTGAATGTCTGGTTTGGTTTATGGTATGACTTTGGTATGACTTTCGGGCGTTTTTTAACTTATCTTAACTTAACTCAAAGTTACTCTTAAAACATCTGAAACCCTTTTGTACAGGTTGTTTTAAGGCATTTTAGCATAATTAAAAGGCAGGTTGAAAAACCTGCCTTTTTGGTCGAG
>JAZQFC010000022.1:0-15565 GCA_045539315.1 Acutalibacteraceae bacterium
GGGTGTCAAAATAGAAACCATTTAAAACGAAAGGAAAAAAAGAAACATGTTAAACAAAGAAAACACCAAGAAAGCCGAACGCATCGCCGAAGAATTAAAGCCCTTATTTTTTAGAGCTTATGAACTCGGCGCAATTTATGACAAAACCCGCGAAAGATTACAAAAGGCGGGCGAGATTGTAAGCGCTTACTATTACACCACCCGCCCAGACTGTGCCGCCGCTGGTTTGGACTTTGACAAAATAACCGAACTAAAACACAACCCCGCCACCGTTGGCGAGTGGTCGCGCTTATATCATGAATCATTAAAAAAGGAATCACGCGCAAAAATTGCGCACGATGTCGCCGCAATTAATTTTAAAAATTATGTTGATTATTTCGCCGCATTAATTGCCGACTATATCCGCCCCAATTGGCGCGAATTCATCCAGCGCGGGGGCTTGTCAACTCTTGCCGAGATTATCAACAAGAACGCAAAAAATGACCACACCGCCGGCGCGGTGTCTGTGTGGGTGTTCTTGGATCGTGCCGAATTTGACCCAAAAGACCCAACCAAGCCCGGCAACTGGGCGCGCGTTGTGGTTAATCTCTCGCCCGGTTGGGCTTGTGGCGTTTCCGGTCATTGTGGGAAATATTACCAAAACAACCCCGGCGAGGTTTGGCATTCTGCCGAAGTTCCGCCCTTGTTAGATGTTGCCCAATATCAAAAAGGATTAAACAAAATAAAAAAATATTTTCAAAAAGCGGAAGCTATCCGCGCCGAGTGTTTAAGCTTTGCAAAGTCTGCCGGCTTGCTCGGTCATGTCGCTATAATTGACACAATAAAAGAAACTAAATAAAAGGAGTTTAAAAACATGTTAAAAATTAAAATTGAATTAATAAAACTTACACAAGAAGAAGCCGCCGCCGGTGGTGTTAGAGCTAGCGCGCTAAATGATGACAAAATGACAGAAGCCGAAAGACTCGCCCGCGATATTCTCGCCCCGTTGGCTGTGCGTGAATTAATGATCCAAGAAGGAAACCCGGCGCAAGTCATCAACGCCGCCAAGCTCGGCGAAATATTCGCCAACTGTGGCGCAGCTTGTGGGGGTTCGTTATGGTTTGCCGGTTGTGATGATGACCGCGCGCCGTTAACCCTTGCCGGGGGTTTCTACCCTTACGCATTCGGCAGGACTTGCCCCGGCGGCTGCTTTATTCTTATTACTAGAAACAGCAACCAAGAAGAACGCGCCCACCTTGTGCGCCCTAGCTGGTAATATTAGAAAGGATTTAAAAATATGAAATACAAAACAAGACCAAACAAAAAACAAACCCGCGAAAGCTTCAACGCTTGGAAAATAGCCACCCACGGCGGCGAACTCTCCTGCGTTAGTGTTTCCCACTATCGCAAAGCATCCCGCGCGGCTTTCTTGCTTAATTGGCTTAATGATTACGCCGACAAGCTCGCAAACTTTGACAACGACTCCGACAGATACACCCCGGAAAAGTCCGCCAAGATGGGCGAGCGCTTGCAACATTTAGAAGAAATCACCGCCGAAGCATTGCGCCCGCTTGGCGTTGAATTCCTTATATACTCGCATTTTTACCACATCAAAAGCAAAAAGACCGGGCGAGAGATTTATATTAAGTTATAGGGGCAAATATGAAAAAATTATATTATTTTAGGACATCGCCGGGGCGCGTGCTTGTCATCACGGCGGAAACCTTGAAAAAAGCCACAGAAAAAGCCAAACGCAAAAACCAACGCGCCGAAATAATCGGCACACAGGAAAGGGGGCGCGATTATGTCAAAGAAAGTTAAATATATAACTATTTCACTCGATGAAGAAACAACCACCAAAGCCACCGAAAGAGCCGAAGAAGAGCGCAGACCCCTCGCCCAGCTTTTAGGGTTAATCATTGCCGACCATTTCAACCCATCACCCCGCGCAGAAATCGCCGAAGTTCTGCACATCTACCGCAACGGGCAAAAGGTGAACGAAATCCACGCAACCGGCGCGGCGGCAGCTTGTGAACTTGCAAAACTCTTTATATGGTTAAACAATGATCCGCGATCCGTAAAAATAACCGAATTTTTAAACTCTCAAGGGCTGCACGAATTGCGCGGCTCTTATACCTTCAACCACAATGAAAATATTTATATATATAAATATGAATTTAATGGCTTAGCGGTGGAATCATTGCCCCGTCTAAATTACTAAAAGAAAGGAGAACCAGAACAAAGGCGCAACCACTAACCAAGACCAACCCCAACAGGGCAACCCCTCGCGGGGTTTTTCTTTTGCCTTTCCTGGTGTGCTTTGTTTCTCTTTTTATTGGTGGATCATATTATAAAATAAAGCTACTAAAAGCCACTATTTAAAAATAACCATTTTAAGCAACGGAAAAAGCATCAAATGATAATTTATATTAACTCTTTTATAAAGTCGTTCTAATGGTTTAAAAATGAATAAAACAGCCATATTATAAATAAATGCTTATAAATTAAATCTAATGTTATTTATATTTTTTACTATTGTATGGTTTTATGGATGAGTAAGATGTCAAGCAAAAATGCTTTACACCTAATAAGTCAAATACCGGTGGGGGGTATCTAATTTTAGGGTAATGATAATATTTAACCCAACCCCTCTCCAAAATTTGTGAAAAATTATTGAAATTTTTAAAACTAAAATAAAAGAGTAGATGATAAGTCCACTCTTATATATATGCGTGTATATGTATGTATGTGTTATTCCGCTACTGTTGCGGACACCTTTCATTATATAGGTGTTTTTCAATTTGTCAATAGGGTTAGACACTAAAAGTGTATTGAAACATTGGTATAGAATAGTAAGTAGTTATATTATCTTTATTAATAGTGAAATAGGTATTATAAGATTCTAATGTTAATGGTGCATCATAAGTAGTTAATAGGTGATAATATCCACCACCAGTTGATGTATAACTAGTAAAGATATAGACTTCTACTTTGCCATCATTAAGTTCTTGTTTATATAATGGTTTATTATCTAATTCTTCTACATTATTATTAATAATATTACTATTATATTTTTCCTTATTAATATTAGATGAGCATGAATATAGGGTTATAGTTGATAAAACCACTAATAATGGTATATTTTTATTCATCTTTTTTCTCCTTTTCTCTTAATATCAGTTGATAGTGCTTGTGCATAAGTCTTGCAAACAAATCTCCAACAATAAAATAGATAAGCAAAATAATAAAGCAAATAACAATAATAATTGCTAACCATACTGGTATTTCAATATAAATCATAACAACTCTAACTCTCCTTTTTCATTCATTTTTGCTACCGCCTTTAATGTAGGCACACCATTGCTATTATAAATCCAAATTGCACCAAATATTTCTACATCGTGTTCGTATATATCTCTGTTTGTGCAATGTTGTGCGTGTCTTTCATTTAAAATATTTTCCCATGCATCTTCAAAAACAAACACTTTTCTATAAAAATCTCCGTCATTATTTGGGTTTTTAATAATCAATTCATCACACAATTCTTCAATAGTGTCGGATTCTTTAAAATCATAGAAAATGCCCATAATTGACACTCTACCTTTTATTTTAGTGTGTCTATGTTGAGTTTCATCAAATATTCCATCTTTCGTTCTAATGTATTTCATCTTTCTTTTCCTTTACTTTGAATTTGGTTTTTAAGAATTGATCCAAGTAATTTGAAACACTACGATTTTCCTTTTTAGCATATTGTTTGATGGCTTCGTATGTTTCTTGGTCAATGGTAATAGATAAATGCTTTTTCATTAATATTCCTCCTTTCTAATGTAGAATCTGCTACTTTTTTCTTGGCATTTAATAGGCGCTATTTCAATATATTCCATAGCTTCTTCTTTAGTTTTGCAAGAAAACCACACACCATTATCATTTTTATCGCAAACATAATAGTTTCTAAATCTTTTCTTCATCTGCTAACTCCTTGACTTTTTCATTGGCTAAAATAGATATTAAATCAACATACGCCATTATAGTTCCTTTAAGTTGGGCAATGTCTAATTCATGACCATTTTGTTTGTCTAATCTTAATCTCATAAGATGATTAGTTGCATTTTCCATTTTAGCAGTTATAAGTTTTAATAATTCAACGGTTTCCATTTCATTCTCCTTTATCTAATTTTTCCGGGCATTGTAAGTCTTTAATTTTTTCTTCATTTTGTTTAACTTGGTAGTGTGCATCCACAACAGCGTAAATTAATGATACGATACCAAAAACAATGACAGATACACCGATAAACGCTAATACACAAATGATGACAAATACCCAAATTGGCACATTCAACATATCTTTTCCCCCTTTCATTTTAGTATTATATTTGATATTTTTTCTATGAATTTATCGAACTTATTTAATGTTTTACCACTATCAATTTTCTTTTGTTTGTGTTCGGTATAAAGTATCATCAACCACGCCATACCCCAACATACACTACCAACAACGATAATCATTATTGGAACACCTACTAAAACCTTGATTATTAGTTCTATCCACCACGCCATTTCTCTATCTCATAAATACTTTAGCACATAAAGAAACATAAATAAACAAAAAATAACAATAAATGATACATTAATATAATGTAAGAAATGTGTGTAGGTTATTTTTATAATCTTAATGGTTTTCTTAATTTTTTAAGACTTAAATTAATCATTTTTTTATTTTTCCTTTATCTTAAAAGATGAAGATATAGATAGAGATAGGGATAGTGATTAAGATATAGATATAGAATTAGATTAGATAAAGAATAGATATAATCATTAATTCTTCAAATACGCACACACGAGGTGTGCTAAAAACAATTCAAATTACAATTGAAAATTAAAAGGATAATAAATAGAATATTTTTGGTAGGTGTAGAGTTCTCGTATGTATCTGCTTGACACCTACTTTTTGTTTTGCTATTATAATCTTGCTTCAAGCTATACTAGGTGTGCATAGCTTCCTTTCTAAAAAGCATTAGGGTTTGTTCATAGCGTTTCTCCTAGTGCTTTTTTATTTTATTTAGGTATAATATCTTTATACGAGGACTTAATATGGGTAAGAAAAAATCAAATAATGAAGTTGCAGTAGAAACCATAATGAATAAATATGGTGGCTATTTTGATTATGATGCAATTAACCACACTTTATCTTTAATTAACCAAGATGATAAGGACAAAATACCAGATTTAAGTAAACAAATTGTTAAAAATATTGCCGAATGGTCTTTAAATGGCGATGACAAACAAGAAATCGCTAAAAAGTTAGAAATGACACCTAAACAATTTGAAACACTTTGCTCTTTGTGTCCTGTTTTAGTAATGGTAATGCAACAAGGAAAAGAATTAGCAAACATTATTATTACTGGATCATTGTATCAAACCGCTATTGGTGGGCAAATTATTCGCAGACAACAAATAATGAAAATTCGTGATTATGATGATGAAGGCAAAGTTATTGGCGAACATATAGAAAAAGTTTGGGTGGAAGAAGAATTACCACCTAATGCTCTTTTGTTAAAGTTCATTGCCGAAAAGAAATTTAGCGAAAAGTTTGGTAATGAAAAGACCGACCAAGACAAATTAATAAATGACACTATCAATAATATGACACCAGAAGAATTGAAAAAGTTTGAGGAATCATTAAATGGACAAAACTAGAAAAGTATCTAATAACCAGTCTATCCAAGAAATCTTTAATAAAAACGATATAAAAAACGAAAAGATTAAAAAAGAATTTGAGACAACCACTACTACTTTTGCTATGGAACAAGAAAAAAACCAAGATATGCAAAACCTTATTAATAATATGAGTGATGCCGAAAAGATAAGGGCATTAAAAAAGGTGCAATATCGTAAAGCTAAAGACAGATATGTTGATTATCTAAAATTAGTGTTTCCTACATATACATTTACCCCATTTCATATCTTTTTAGCGAAAATATGCCAAAGTGTAGTTGAGAAGATAGAAAGGGGCGAAGATGTCTTTGTTTGTATATCTTGCCCACCACAACACGGCAAAGGTTTCCCAATAGATACCCCCATACTAACTACAAAAGGGTGGAAAAAACATGGTGATTTAGTTGTTGGCGATTTTGTTTACAACGACAAAGGCGAACAAGTTATGGTGCTTGGGACACAAACACATTATATGCACCCTTGTTTAAAGATTACTTTTGCTAATGGTGAAAGCGAAATTGTTACAAGAGAGCATTTATGGAAAGTATATTTAGAAAAAGAACAAAGAATTAATGGAAAACATCATAATATAAGGGAAGAACACATTTTAGAAACACAAGAATTAATGAAAATTTTGCCTAAATGTAGAAGAAGTCCTTATGTATTAATGAATTCTCCATTAAAAAACGAAGAAAAAGACTTGCTTATTAACCCTTATATTTTAGGTTTGTGGCTAGGTGATGGAGTTTCCGCAAGTAATAATATTGTTGTTAGTGATGAAGATTTATCGTATGAATTAAATGCCATAGGAATGAAAGAAAAATATTGTGTTAGAAAAGAAAAAAATAAACCAAATATTTCTTTTGTCGTTTTAGGAAAGCAACAAAAACAAACCAAAGAAAATTTATATTGCAAATACGATTTTACCGAAAATCTTAAAAGACTTAATTTGTTAAAAAATAAACATATTCCAACCGAATATCTTTTGGCGAGTGAAAACCAAAGATGGGAACTTTTAAGAGGTCTAATGGATACAGATGGATGTTGCGATAAAAAAGGAAATTGCGAATTCACTAATATTAATAAAAAACTTGCCTATGATGTATATACTTTATTGCATTCACTTGGCATAAAAGCGAGAATTGGTGAATATGATGCTAAATTATATGGCAGATACATTTCAAAAAAATATAGAGTTTCCTTTAACCCAAATAAAAATGATGTTATTTTCTATATTCCTAGAAAACAACAAAGATTAGAAAATAAAGCAAAGAAAGATAGAGATGATAAATATAAATACTTTATTAAAACTATCGAAGAAGTTGATAATCAAATGGTTTCTTGCATACAAGTAGAAGATAGTATTTATTTGGCTGGCAAAGAATTAATACCAACACATAATAGCGAAACCATTACTAAAACTTTACCTAGTTGGTTTGTAGGAAGAAACCCAGATAGAAATGCAATTTTAGTTTCCTATAATGATGATTTCGCTAGTTTGTTCGGTGATGCTAATAGAAATAAGACCGAAGAATTTGGTAAAGATGTTTTTGGCATTGAAATTAGCGATAGCATGAATTCTAAAATGCAATACGAGATTAAAGGTCATCGCGGAGGTGTTATATCTCGTGGTTTTATGGGTGGTATTACCGGTAATGGTGGATCATTAATTGTTATTGATGACCCATATAAAAACTCTATTGAAGCAAATAACCCCACTATTAGACAACAAAAATTGCAAATTTATAAAGATAGTATTAGAACTCGTTGTAGAGGCAAAGGAAAAGGCATTATTGTTATTCAAACTAGGTGGCACGAAGATGATTTAATCGGTGTGTTATCTAAACAAAGTGGTTGGTATTATATCAATATTCCTTGTTTATGCGATACCTCCCCAGATATTCATTTGCATAGAAAACTTGGTGAAACATTATGTCCACAATTAGGTTTTGATGCTAAATGGGCAGAAGAAACTAAAAGAGAAGTGGGACTTAAAGTTTGGGAAGCACTATATCAAGGACACCCAACAATTGATGGTGGCGAAGTCTTTACAAGAGATATGATAAAGCATTATACAAAGCAAACTTTACCTAATGATTTCCAAGAAATTACGATGAGTTGCGACCTATCCTTTGGTGGAAAAGACAAGTCTAATGACCCTTGCGCTATTCAAGTATGGGGTAGAGTAGGGGCAAATCATTATCTATTAAAGAGAATTAAAAAAAGACTTACATTTAATGAAATGTGTGATACGATTAAAATTGTAAGTGCAACTTACCCGACTTGTAGGCGAAAAATCGTTGAAAAGAAAGCAAATGGTCAAGCTATTATTGATAGTTTGAACAATGTTATTGGCGGTTTCGATGCTTACGATCCAAAAATGACCGACAAATATGGTAGAGCCAATAGTGTTACTCCATATTTAGAAGCCGGTAATGTTTGGCTGCCAAGCGAAGAAATTGACCCAACCATAGGTGAAATGGAAGAAGAAATGATGAAATTCCCAAATGGCGCACACGATGATGAGGTTGATGCTATGACACAATATTTGGTTACTTACGAATATCACACAAGCGGTAGAGTTGAAACTAATAATAGTTTTATTAAATTCGTAAAGGCGGTAAGAGGTTATTAAGTATGATTAGAATGAATGTTAGTAAAGAAACATTAGAAAATGGAATTGGACTTGATAGAGTAGTCAAAGATATTATTTGGTATCAAATATTTTATAAAGATGCCATTGGTAAAGATATTAGATTAAAAAAACTACAAAGAGAAATGTATTACAACAAATACGAAAAACCTTTTCTTTTTAAAAAAATCAAACTTGAAACCACACATAATTTATTAAAACCACTTTGCGATACTGCTAAATCGACATTTTTAGGTAGAGTGCCAGATATTGTTTCTAATGGTAGTGAAAGCGAAAAAGAAAGAATTAGCAAATTTACTTTGTTGCAAAAACATAATGATTTTGAAGAAGAAATAGATAACACCGCTTTAGAAATGGGAATTACTGGTAGTGGTTTCCTTTGTTTATATAACGAAGAAGGGGATAGTTTCCCAAAATATCGTTCATTAAATCCTTTATACACAAATGTTGTCTATGATTGCTCTATCGCAATGAAAAGACTTTTTGCTTATACCATTTATTATGAGGCAATAGGAAATGAAGATGGAACAACTGGTAGATATGTATGTCTTATCTATACCAAAGATAAGATTTATGCTTATTACACTCCTAATATTTCCATTGCTACTAAAGAAGCGTTTAGTATTTATCCACTTAATTTATTCTTAATTGATGGTGCGAAATTAAGCAATGTTATGGAACATGGATTTAAAGATATTCCTATTATCGAATTCTTTAACAACAAAGGGTGCATTAGTGATTGCCAACCAGCATTATTCCAAATTGCTTTATATAGTTCTTTGCAAAATAATCGTTTCCAAAATGTTGATGACATTATGAACTATCTATTGTTTATCAAAAATGCAAGATTAGGAAACGATAAAGAAGCCGAAGCTGCTATTGAACTTATTAAAAGACATAGAGTTTTACCACTTGAAGGTGAAAATGTTGATGCCAAGTTCTTATCAAATCCATTAAATCAAACCGATATTCAAAAATTAGCAGATGATTATAAAAACGAAATTCATTACATCACTCATATTCCAGACTTTATGAGTTATGATTTCACACAAAATGCAAGTGATCCAGTTCTTAAAGCCAAGACCAAACCATTGCTTGATTTATGTTTAGAAAAAGAAAAATGGTTTAACAAAGGTTATATGATTATGCTAGATTTGACACTAGACTTTGTTAAGAAAAATGACAAAAGATTATATGAGAAAGTCAAATTTGATTTAGATAATATTGATTTAGTTTACACACATACATTGCCTAGTAATGATACCGATATGGTTAACAATATTGTTAATCTTGGAAATCAAGGTTTAGACAATCCAAGAGTTACATTACAAGGTTTATCATTTATTCCTAATGTTGATGAGTATATGAAAGGTGTTAAGACTTGGAATGATTATGTTGACAACCGTAAAAAAACTAATGAAAATAATAATAAGGGGTTAAATCAAACGAATTTAAACCGCCAAAACGAAACACCACAAACAAAAAATGAGATGGATAATAAAACCAATTTCATTAAAGGTGTTTCGCAAGATTTAAGTGTTAACAAAGTAGAGTAATCTACCGAGATAAGGTTTCCTACTTTCCTTAAAGTAGAGTGGCATTTTGCCAATTTAAGCAACCTTGGTGCTTTATCCAAGAGAGGAGAATAAGGTATGGAAAAAGAATTACCAAAAACCGAACAAGAACTCAATGACTATGTTGAGGCAAAAGTTCAAGAAAAGGCAGCCGAAATGGAAGCCAAACACAATGGTCAAATGGCTAATCTTCGTAAAAAATACGATGATGACTTAAAAAAAGCCAAAGAGCAAGCCGGTTTAACGGCAGAGCAACTTGCCCAAGAAAAAGTCAAAGAGCAATATGAAGCTGACCAAAAGGAATTAAGTGAACTTCGTTCTTACAAAAAGGCAAACGAAATTTCCCAAAAGTTAGCAAAAGAGGGATTGCCAAACTATTTCAAAAATGACACGAGATTACTCAATGCCGAAGAAGGCGATATAGACAAAGTAATCAAAGAAGTTAAAAAGGAATATGAAGCAACTCTCCCAAAAGGTGCTACCCATTCAACAGTAGTGCAAACTGCACAAGGTGCGAAATCAACTAATGATAAAACGCAACTATATGAAGATGTGGGTAATGCCATTAAAGGTGCGTTAGGTTAATACCTTTCGCTAAAAGCCATTATATGAAAGGAGAAAAAATATGGCGATTAATTCCGTTTCTAACAACAGTGTTGTTTTACCAGTAGAATATGGTAGAGAAATTATCCGTGGTGTTGTAGGTCGTTCCAAAGCCCTTGAATTAGGTAGAAGATTACCTGATATGAGAGGCAAAACTTACAAATTAAATGTCTTATCTCATTTACCCGTTGCCGGTTGGGTTAAAAACCAAGCAACCCCAGCCAATGCCGATGAGCCAGAAATCAAAAACAAACCAATTTCTTATTTAGCATTTGAAGGTGTTGACCTTGTTGCCGAAGAAATTGCTGTTATCGTTCCTGTTTCTATCAATACCTTAAACGATGTCGAAGATTTTGGTATTGAATTAATGCCAGAAATTACCGAACAAGTTGTTGGTGCTTTCCAACAAGTGTTAGATTCCACCATTTTGTTTGGAACTAATAGTCCTTGGACTGGTTATACTGGTATCGTTGCTGGTGCTACCACCGCTGGTGCAACAGTAGCTTGGGATGGCACTGCTGGTTTATCTTTCTACAATGCTATCAATGAAGCAATGGAATATGTTGAAAACAGTGGTTATGTCCCAACTGCTATTCTCGGTGGTCCATCCTTAAATAGCGCTTTCCGTGCTACAATTACCAGTCTTGGTGTTTTAGCTGGAGACCAAGGACAAATCGGTGCTTTACCAAGACATATTGATTTAACCGGTGGTTTCGACCAATCGACAGCATTTGCTATCGTTGGCGATTTCCGTTATCTCGTTTATTCTTTCCGCGAAGAAATCTCTATGAGAGTTTTATATGAAGCAACCCTCAAAGACCCTGCAACCGGAACAGAACTTTACAATCTTGCACAACAAGATATGATTGGTTTAAGATTTACAATGCGTTTAGGCGCTGCGTTAGCTAACCCAGTCAACAGAGTTAACGGTGGTGCTACTCGTTATCCATTTGCTGTTATCACCAAAGAATAAGGAGAGAATCCAATATTAAGAAACTCACAATTAAGTGGGTTTCTTTTTTTATGCAATGGTGTATAATAATGGCAACGAGATGTAAAGGATACAGATTATGACAATTGAAGAAAACAAAAAGGTCAATAACCAAAAACAAAACTTAAAAAAGATTTTTGTTTCTATGCTTGAAACTAATATTGCGATTATGAAATTGCAAATTACACTAACAAACAAAGAAGAAGAAATTAAAGGTCTTAAAAGATTTATTAAGGAAAGCAAGAAAGCCATTGATATTATTAATAGCGTTTCTCACTATGAAATCTTAATTAGTTTATATAACACATTTATTAATGGCAAAGAGACATATTTTGTTACACTTTGCAAAACTGTAAACAATAAAAAAACAATTGTGCATTGGGATAGAACAAAAAAAGGTTTCCAAGAATTTAATAAATTAGAAGTGGAAGCCAAAGCCAAAAGCAAAGCCGAATATGAAAAGAAACTAAAAGAGAAAGAAATGATAGAAAAAGCCAAGCAAGAAGGCAAGAAAGTTGAAATGGTTTATGTTGATGGCAAATTGCAACCAAGAATTGTTGATGAACAAATAAACTAATAATAAAGGCAAGTTCTAACACTTGCCCTTTTTTATATTGTGCTTTATAATAAATATGCGACCAATGGTTATATTAAGAACTCTTTTTAGGGTATGTGTGGGCTATTGGTCGCAAACATATAACTGCATATATCCTAGAAAGAGTTTTTAATTAAAGGAGATATTTATGGAAGAAATTTGGAAAGATATAAAAGGTTACGAAGGTTTATACCAAGTTAGCAATTTTGGTAATATTAGAAATAGTAATTTCAAATTGTTAAAAACTAGTGGAAAAAGGTATTTAAAAGTAGGACTTACAAAAAACAAGAAATGCAAATTCGTAGATGTCCATCGGTTAGTTGCGATTGCTTTTGTTCCAAATTTATATAATAAATCGCAAGTAAATCATAAAAACGGAAATAAAAAAGACAATAGATTTAATAATTTAGAATGGTGTTCGCCAAAGGAAAATATTAACCACGCATTTTCAAATAATTTGATAAAAACAAGAAAAAAAGTTGCTCAATTAGATAAAAACAATAATGTTTTAAATATTTTTAGTAGTTTGACAGATGCTCATAGAAGCACACTAATAAATTGTGGAAGTATATGTTCTGCATTAAAAGGAAGGCAAAAATATGCAGGTGGTTTTAAATGGAAGTATCAAAAGTGATACTTTTAGCTTGTCTTTTTGTTTGTCTTTTCGTTGTTCATTATTTATAATCTAATTAAGTGAGGTATAGACAATATGAATAGTGAATATATAATTACCAACGAAGAATTAGCAATAAAAGGTTTAGATTTAAACGATTACGCTATTGAAGGAGATAAGATACCTGCTATTATCAATATTTGCTTTGATGAAATGATTACCGAGATTTTATATCTAAATGATAATTTCTCTTATGAAGAAGATATTGAAAATGCACTTGATGAAAATAGCAAGTTAGTTGCACCATTTAAAAAATTACAATATAGAGTTATCTACAATATGATTTTCAATGGTGATGATGATCCAATAGATAAAAAAGCCGAAAACATTATTGTCTTTGATTTGCGTTGGGGCAAAATTAATGGTTTCCAAAAAGGTATTTTTGGCAATAAGAGGTAATCAATATGTTAGGAACTAAAAATCCATTATTTGTTGATAGAAAGATTTATTCTCATCATGGAAAATGGCATAATCCAAATAATGACCATTTAGAAAAAATCTATTATTTTGTTTCAACCCCACTTACACTTACTACTTCTTGGGAAGATGGTAGAGAAAAAGTTAAGTCTATTATTGGCATTACTGTATTTGGTGAACACGCATTTTGTAAACACGATATTGTGTATTTAGAAGATGGCACTAAATTAGAAGTCAATGATATTACCAACAATTACTTTGAATCTAATATTTTAGTTAGAGATTTACTTAAACCGAGAGTGGCAAACCAAGAAGTTACATTAGAATAATATGGAAGAATTTGATATTAAGTTATTTGGAGAAGTGTTAAGAGATGGTATAGTGGTTTCAATTCCTGTTGAGCCACAATTTGTTGCACAACAAAAGCACGGGAATTTAAAAGAAAATCCAAGAAACCCATTACAATTAAGTGAACAAGTGAGAAACGAGTTCAACAAACCATTAGAAATGCAAAACCATGTAACTTACTATTTTGATTTAGGTAGTGAAAAACTAGAAGTCATATATCCTTACTACCATATTTTAGAAGATAGCGAAGTGATCCATAAAAGAGGTAAAGGCACTAAAACTAGTAAAGGCAGCCAAGCTAATATTAGTGATAGAGCAAAAAGAGATTATGGTAGAGCAGAAAGAAAGATTATTTTTAAAGAAGGCAAAGGCAAAGTATCTTATTACCAAGAATATCGTAAAAATGTTCGTGGTAAGAGAAGTGCATTGAAGAAAGAAACCTTTAAAATTGTTAATGATGATGGTGTCATTGAATATGTAGAAAAAGTAGTAGGCACAAAAACTAGCACTACTTACATTAATAAACATTATCATTACATTGAAAATAATTTAGAAAGTTGGTTAATTCCATCATTAATGAATTCTTTTGGTCTTAAAAGACAAAGAAATAAACAAACCGATTTATTAGATTGTCAATATGACTTTTTGATAGAGCAATTTAATATTTAAGGAGATAGATTATGATACCAAAAACATTTGCATTAGACTTTGTAAGAGCGATTATTGACTACAAGTTAAGTTTTAACGATGATGAAGAATATTATAGCAACGATGACTATAATGGCATCGCTAACTTTTCTTTTTATGAACATTTAGCAAGTGATGAAGAAGTTAATAGATATAAAAAGACATTTGAAGAATTGACTAGACAACAAAATCGCACTCATCTAGCGGGCTTTGGTATTTTTAGTTTTGAAAATAGCCCCACTATTACAAATTTATATGATGCTTTTATTAGTCCATTTGAATTTGCTTATAGAGTTCGTTGCAAATTAGCAAATAGAGATAAAATGCTTGGGACTTTATATCATTTAATAGATGAATTAAAGGGTAGAAAAGTAGATGTGGCACAATTTGATACCGGTGTTTTATTTCCTGTTGGCACAATTACCAATGAATTAAAGGTTGGAGATTTTGTCGGCGAGATTACCGAAAATGTTTCTATTGATGATTTAATTACTAATTTTTCTAATATTGGTATTGAAATTCCTACTTTTGATGAAGGAGATTATTTATATGCCGAAAATAATGGCAAATTAGTTAGATACGAATATTTAAGTTCTTTATGGGTTGAAAACGAAACCTATTTTATTAATAATTTAGAAAATAAAAGTTTTACTAAATATAAAGTATCGTTGGCATTAAACGATATTGCTATTAGTCAACCATTTACATTAAATGGCGAAGAAATGGTTACTTTCTTATTGGGTGGTAGTGCCACTTTGGTAAATAGTGGTGTGCGTTTAGGAAATGATTTAGTAAGAGTTTTCTTAAAAAAATATAAAATCATTACTAGCGATAATGCAAATAACGATATTTATTTTGACACATTAGCAACCAACGAAAACAAGACAAACGATTATTATGAAGTTGAGCCATTGGAATTACCTAGCAACGCAAATGCTAACACTTTCCAAAGTCAATTAAGGTCAAACTTTTTCTTGCCAAATTCACATACCGATAGTGTAGGTCATTTATTACAATATTCTTTTGCTTGTGATATGGAAAACGATTTGCTTAAATCATTTTTCAACTATGCTAGATACCATGAATGTAATCTAGGAGAAAATAACACCATTGTTTGTGATAGCATTACACCAAATATCATCTACGAAATTGTAGAGCTTTGGAGTGCTTGGGGAAATGTTGATAAACATACAAGTTATGGAAAATTAATTGAAGATATTGATATTGAAAACACTGAAGCCGATATTACTACCATTTCTTTGTCTTTCCAACTTCAAAGTTTATAGAAAGGAAGAATTATGGCAACTATATATCGTTTTATCGTAGAGCA
>JAZQFC010000023.1:0-6097 GCA_045539315.1 Acutalibacteraceae bacterium
TAACAACGAGTGGTATTATTTCGATACTACCACAAACGAAGCCGCAACAGGCGAAGTGAAGTTCTTTAATAAAGTAACTTACACATTCGAAGAAACAGGTAAGTTAACATCTGGTGAATGGTATAATACTGATTATGGTTATCAATATTACTATGGTCCAGATCTTTATAAAGATTGTTTCGCTACAATTGATGGTAAAGAATATTATTTCAAGAGCTATTATCGTTTTGAAAAAGGCATACATGTAGTTAAAGGTTCTGTAGGTAATGTTCCTATGGCTTATGAATTTGGCGATAATGGTGTTCTCATCGGCGAATACAAAGGCAATGGATTAATTACAACAGCAGAAGGTAAATTCTATCTTAAAGATGGTGAAGCACAATTAGGCTTACATCTTATCGATGGTAATTATTACTACTTCCACACAATGTATGGTTATGCATATGTATATCGTAAATACAATGTAACTGTTACAAACGACTATGACTTTACAGCTGGCGTATACGAATTTGACGCAAACGGTGTAATCATTGATAAAAATGGCTACTACGAAGAAAAAGGTGTTACATATTATTATGTAAACAATGTTAAAGTAATAAACGCCCTTGCAAAAGTAGGAGAAGATTATTACTACTTTGGCAGTGATGGTCAACCGATAAAAGGTCGTAAATATTATGCTTATAAAACATATTGCGAATTACCAAAAGGTCAGTATTATTACTATGGAGAAGATGGTAAAGCACTCAAGGGCATAGTAGATGGAAAACTTTACATCAACGGACAGCTTGCACCAAACGGACTTATAAAGTATGGTGAGGACTATTATTACATACAAGATAACAGTGGTAAATTTGTAGTTGATAGAAAATTCTACGCGTATATATCAAATTGTGATTTGCCAAAAGGTCAATATTATTACTATGGTGCAGACGGCAAGATGCTTCAAGGTATAGTAGATGGAAAACTTTACATCGATGGACAAATTGCACCAATTGGACTTACAAAGTATGGTGAAGATTATTATTACGTTAAATCAAAAGGTGAAATAGTAGTTGCTAAAAAGTATTATGTATCTGTGTCAAATTGTGATTTACCAGGTGAAGCGTATTACTATTTTGATGAAGACGGAAGAATAATGGAAGGTGTAGCAGAAGGTCGTCTGTATATTAAGGGTCAATTAGCACCAATTGGTCTTACAAAGTATGGCGAAGATTATTATTATATTAAGGATAGTAGTGGAACTATTGTAGTTAATAGTAAATATTATGCATATGTAACGAACTGTAATTTGCCAAAAGGTGAGTATTATTACTATGGCTTAGATGGTAAATTACTTGAAGGCATAGTTGATGGTTGCTTATATATCAATGGTCAATTAGCGTCAACTGGACTTACAAAGTATGGTGAGAACTACTATTATATTAACTCAGGTAAAATTGTAACTGGTAGATACTATGCAAAAGAAACTAACTGCGAATTAGAAGCTGGTTCATATTATTATTTTGATGAAGATGGAATTCTTTGTGACGGCATCTACGAAGAAGAGAATGGTGTTTACTATTATGAAATGGGTAAACGAGTATTTGCCGGTCTTATAAAAGTAGATGGCGATTTCTATTATGCAGGTTCAGGTGGTAAATGTGCTACAAGCACTACCATGACTTGCAGAATATCTAATTGTGAACTTCCAATAGCTAGAGAATATGCATTCGGTGCTGATGGTAAGATGGTACAATTTGATGAAAAAGGTAATGCTAATTTTTAATTATTTTGATTCAAAATCAATCACTCTATAAACAAAAAACTCGAATGGGAGACCATTCGAGTTTTTTTGTTTACAATATTTAATTTACAATAATGGTGAAAATGCGCGTAATATGCTTAAAAATAATCTTTGAATAAGGAGTTTTTTCTTCGTTTTTGTGATTTGTTCGCTTAAATTTTGCGTGTTGATAAAATCCTGTTTGATATCCGCTAAACAACTACTTTTATACATCCATACAGCGCACTCATAATGCAGATAAAGACTTCTAAAATCAAGATTAACCGTGCCTACAACTGCAAACTTGTCATCACTTATGAAACTCTTCGCATGAATAAAACCAGGCGTGTATTCATAAATTTTAACGCCATTTTTAATCAAAATATCATAGTAAGAGCGAGATGTAAGTTGAACATACTTTTTATCAGGAATAGCAGGGGTAATAATTCTCACATCAACGCCACTGGTCGCCGCATTACAAAGCGCCTCAACCATAGCGTTGTCTATTATCAGATAAGGCGTTGTTATATAAACATAATCTTTAGCCCTGTTTATAATATTCATATATACATTTTTTGATACTTCGTAGTCATCAAGAGGAATATCGGTAAACGGTTGAACAAAACCGTCGTTTTCTATTGTTTGAAGTTTCGGGCGATAATTTGAAAAATCTTCTGTAGTGTTTTTTAGTGAGTCCCAAAGTGATAAAAACATCACAGTAAAACTCCAAACTCCCTCGCCAAAAAGACGAATAGCAGTATCTTTCCAATGTCCAAAAGGATGCGTTTTGTTTATATATTCATCGGCTAAATTAATACCACCGGTGTAGCCAATTATACCATCTATAACAAGAATTTTTCTGTGGTCGCGATTGTTAAAACTCGGCGTAAAATGTTGTTAAACTTGTGGAAAACATGAACTTTAAAGCCGTAAGACTGAAGTTTTTTATGATAATTCTGTGGTAGTTTGAACATACACCCAAAATCATCATACATTATTCTAATTTCAACGCCTTCTTTTTGCTTTTGCCTTAAAATATCTAAAATGCTGTTCCACATAACACCTTCTTCGATAATAAAATACTCTAAAAATATAAACTTTTTAGCATTTTTAAGGTCATTTATTACCGATTCAAAAAACTCTTCGCCAATTTTTAAATATTTTGTTTGAGTTTTTTGCCAAGGAAACGAGTGCGCTGTATTTTGAATGTATCTTGACTGAATAGCAGCCTCTTTATTTTCGTTTTCAAGTTTTTTAATTGTATTTTCGTCAGAATCTATGGACTTTTTGTAATATTCATCAAACTTCATTATCTTTTTTCTAGAGGTATCATTGAGCCTGTTTTGTGAAAACATAAGATACAAAAAACCACCGAAAATAGGGAACACAAGAATCGGAATAACCCAAGCAAGTTTGTATTCAGGGTTTCCGTTTTTATACATTAAATGAAGCAAAACAATGGCAGAAATAAGCAAGCAAAATATATAAAAGTAAGCAAAATTTTCTGAAAAGTATAAAAACATTACAACCAAAGCGGCTATTTGCAATATAACAAATAACGCAGTATATAAAATTCTGCCAAAAATTATGTTAAAAAATTTATTCATAAAAATCCCCATTTTAATAATAATTATTTACCTAGATTCTACCACTTATTAAAAAATATATTGTTAAAATAATATTAACAAATAATAAAAGTATTGAAAAAATAATATATATTTGGTATAATTTACAAAGCATTATTTTAAAGGAGAAACTTATGAGCGAATTAATAAACACATTAGCAGATTGGATACGCTCTTTTGGTGTGCCTGATTATTTGGTTGTTTTTATAATTTCATTATTTCCAATTTTAGAACTTCGTGGAGGACTTGTAGCAGCGGCAGTTTTAAAATTAAAATTAATTCCATCATTTATAGTTTGCTTTATAGGAAATATATTACCATTACCATTTATATTGCTATTTATTAAAAAGATTTTTTCTTGGATGAAATTGTGGAAGCCAACTGAAAAAATTGCGCTTTATTTTGAGAAAAAAGGCGAGAAAAATGCAAAACAAGCAGAATCAAAAACTCTTTGGGGTAAACTGATTTTCCTTTATTGCTTCGTTGCAATCCCGCTTCCTGGTACAGGTGGTTGGACCGGTGCTTTAGTTGCTTCATTTATGAATTTAAAACTAAAACATTCAGTTCCTACTATTTTATTAGGTGTATTTTCTGCGGGTATAATAATGTCAATTATCTGTTATGCATTACCTGAACTTGCATATCAGTGGTTTGGATTCAGATTTTAATTTAAAAACCTTTCTCTTTACATAGAGAAAGGTTTTTCTTTTAGTTTAGCGCCGCAACGCCAATGTTTAAATAAGTAGCATAAGCCACCCAAGCAATCATAGGTAAAATAAAATAACCTGCTAATTTTTCGCATTTATAGAAGAAGTAAAAAGTAATAATTGCACAAATGAGCAAAGCAATAATAATTACATTAGAAAAACTAAACCATTTAAAAGTGAAAAAGAAAAGCGGCCATAAAATATTAAGCCCTAACATAACACCATAGGCTATTCTAGGTTTTTTCTTGTTGCACCCTGATTCTTCCATAAAGTAAAGCGCAATGCCAATTAAAATGTAAAGCGCAGTCCAAACAAAAGGAAAAACAATTGATGGTGGGGAGAGCGGCGGCTTGTTAAGAGGCGAGTAAACCTCTTTTGCGTTAGATGAAAAAAGTGAGGCAATAAGCCCTGTGAAAATTGGAATAAGTAAACAAGGAATCAACTTCCTTAAATCAATAGTCTTAATCATAATATCCTCCTTTACAATTAATATTATGCAAAAAATATCTATTTTATAATAAATTGAAACTTTTTTGCTTCTTTTATACACTATATAAGTAAGAGTAGTAAAAATTCTTGAAAAATTTGCAAATTTATGGTAAAATAATTATGGAGAAAAAATTAAATTTGGAGGGATTAAAATGAAAAAACTATTAAGTATTATTTTATGCGTAATTTTGATGGCAAGTGTAATGTTTGTTGTACCTGTAAGTGCAGAAAAATTGGTTGGCGTTGAGTATATTGATGAATCGACTTTTAAAATTCGTATGACAGATGAAGGTGAACGCTATTATGAATATTTTAAAATTTTAGATGGTGTTTTGTATCAATATCACGAAAATCATGCTGTGGTAGAAGCAATTATTCCGGATGAAAAAGATGCTAAAATTAATATCCCTAGTGAAATAATTTGCGAAGGCGATTCAAAAAAAGTTTCCTATATTAATTTATCTGCTGATTTAATTGCAGACTGCCCAATAAATGAAAATGTTGTTGAAATTAATATTCCTGACTCTGTTATATGGATATGTGGAATTGCTAATGCTAAAAATCTAAAAAAGGTTACTGTAAGCAAAAGTGTTAAAAAAATTGAAGATTGTTTTTATGGCTGCGAAAATCTTGAACTTATAATTGATGAAAAAAATACTCGTTATGAAGTTATCGGGAATGAATTGTATTATATTGAAAGAGAAAGCATGAAGTTGATTTCAGTTTTTACAAGTCCTGAAACTTATGAAATTCCGAGTTGTGCTACTCATTTCATAATGCCATTTGGTAAGGATAATAAAAGTGTGAAAACAATTATTGTTAAGAACGACATAGTTGAGTTGAACCTAAAGGGTCTTAATTATCTTGTATATATCAATGCGGACGAGTGTTCAATAAGTGATTTAAAATTAGAGCAAAATAACAAGATAAGAAGCCTTGATTTATCAAATTCAAAAATAAATATAATTACAGTAAATCATCTTAAAAATCTTGTTTCTCTCAAAGTGCCACAAGGTATAAAGAATATTAATGCATATGGTTGTGTAAAACTAAGTAAGGTTAATTTACCAAAAAGTATTAAGAGAATACGGCGTCTATATTTTGCCAAAACAGGATTTAAAAAATTCATAGTGCCGAATTCTGTAGTTTCTATAGCATCACATTCGTTTAGTTTGTGTGAAAAGTTAAAAGAAATAAGGTTGCCGAATAGCATAAAAATAATTAATTCAAATACTTTTTATGGATGCATAAATTTATCAAAAATAGTTTTAAATCACAAAAAAGCACCTACAATAAAGGAGAGCGCTTTTGATAAAATTAAGGGTTGTATTAAATTTTATGTAAGAAATAAAAAAGTTGCAGAGCAGTTAAAAAGAAGACTAAAAGGCAAAGTTGTAAACGCAAAAATCTATGTAAATGGAAAATTGGTTTATAAAAATGTCGGATAATTTAAAAAATACATAAAATCAAGCCACTCTGTAAAAAATACAGAGTGGCTTTTTATATTCAAAATC
>JAZQFC010000024.1:0-68960 GCA_045539315.1 Acutalibacteraceae bacterium
GGTGGAGTAGAACCCCACCCCTACGATATATCTTTAATATTCATTGTAGGGCGGTTTGCCCACAAACCGCCGTTTTAACCATCTTAAAATCCTTCGACTCCACTTCGGCAACGCTTACGAATGACGGTGTTTGGCTTACATTATATAATGTATATTAATTTTGGTTGTTTATTTTTAATTTTTCTTGTAATTTAAAAATCAGCAAGTCTTTTGAATCTAAATTTTCTTTAAACATATTAACTGCGTTTATTTGCGAATTGTTATAAGTTTTATAATAATAAACACCCTTATCGGCATTGCAACAAGACGAGTAGAGCGTGAATTCATAATCATCGCCGACTTTAACACACCCTTTTTGTTGGCAAACCGAATCTAAAACATGAAAAAACTGCGATACATTTTCTAACTCATTATCAAATTTTAAACTATTCATCTTAACAAAAGTTGCCCTAACAAAACGCGATGCGGACGACAAATCGCCAGGCAACCCAATAGCCCCCATTCCCCTTGAATATGGCTTTAGCGAAACTCCTTTGCAAAACCTGTTTTTTGGCGCAGAAGAAGTTAAATTAAGATAATTATTAAGATTAAAAAGTTGCATTTCAAAAGGCGGGTTGTTTGTTAAAACGCCAACAGGGTTTTGAAATATTTCAAGTCCGTTTTTTGTTTGCTCAACGGTAATTGAACGCACTTTATCGGCAATTATAAAATGAAGCGGTGTGTTTTTAAATTTTTTATCAAACTCGACATCAACTATGCTACTGTTTGATAGCACTTCTTTGGCTTGATTCACACTACTACAACTACCTAAAATAAACGGAATTATCTCAAATGGCGCTATGTTTTCTTTATCGCAAATAGGGTGGTTATAAAAAGCATTTTGCGGAAAATTAAGCGCCGCTATACACAGCCCCTTTTCGTTAAATGCGTCATAATAAAGCGGAAATTCACTTACAACCGTTGCCATACCACAAATCGCAAAATGAGTTTTAAGTGGTTTTAAAAAACGGAATTTCAACTTAAAATTTCTCGGCGTTATAACGATTTTTTCTTGAAACCTATACTCTAAATCAAGATTTCGCCCAAAATAAAAATCATCGGCTTTAAAAGTTATTGCAGTACACATTTTGCCCCCTAATTATGATTTTTAATACGCTCGAGCGCGCCTTTTTCAAGGCGTGATACTTGCGCTTGAGAAATACCTATTTCTTCTGCCACTTCGGTTTGTGTTTTGCCCTTGAAAAATCGCAGATTTATAATATCTTTTTCTCTTTTTGGCAGTTTTTTCATAGATTCTTTAAAAAGTATCTCATCTATCCAATTTTCATCATCATTTTTATCGCCAACTTGGTCTAAAACATAAATTGTATCGCCGCCGTCTGAATAAACCGGCTCATATAAACTAACAGGCTCAACAATTGCCTCAAGCGCTACTACAATTTCGCGTTTGTCAACGCCCATTTCTTTGGCGATTTGCTCGATAGTTGGCTCACTGGTTTGCTTTAACATTAGCGCTTCTTTGGTTTGCATTGCTTTGTAAGCGATGTCTTTTAGCGACCTGCTGACTCTTACCGAGTTGTTATCTCTCAAATATCTACGAATTTCGCCGATTATCATAGGCACAGCATAGGTAGAAAATCTCACTTCAAGCGAAGTATCAAAATTATCTATTGCCTTAATAAGCCCTATGCACCCTACTTGAAACAAATCATCAGGGTTTTCGCCACGAGCGGCAAAACGCCTTATAACCGATAAAATTAACTTTAAATTTCCTGTTATCAACTGTTCTCTTGCGCGCTTATCACCAGCGTGCGCGAGTGTTAATAATTCTCTCTTTTTTGCTTCCTTTAATACAGGCAATTGCGAAGTGTTTACTCCGCAAATCTCCACTTTTGTGTTGTATTGCAAAAAAATCCCTCCAAAAATAGTATGGTCAAACAGTGGGATTTTTATTTTGATTTTTTATATAAATTTTTGTGTCAAAAATTGTCTAAATTGAACAAATAATTTTTTAAAAGTTTGTTAAAAATTTTTTAAAAAATTTTCATCAAAATAATTGACTTATTAGTTATATTTTCTTATAATGTTATATGTAAGATTATTTTAATTTTACAAAAAATTAAATTATCCATTTTAGGAGGACAAACAAAATGAAAAAGTTACTCGCACTCATCTTGGCAATGGTAATGATGTTCGCTTTCGCTTCTTGCGCACAAGAAGGCGCTGACGTTAAAGGTATGAGCGAACCACCTATCGACGCAGTTGAATTAACTGTTGACTACGAAGTTGCTGACGATTTCAAAATCGGCTTCATCTGCTTACATGATGAAAACTCAACTTACGACCTCAACTTCCTCAACGCTGTTGATACTATCCAAGAAAAACTTGGTCTTTCAGACGAACAAGTTATCCGCAGAATCAACATTCCTGAAGGCGACGAATGCTACGTTGCAGCAAAAGACCTCGTTAACGAAGGTTGTGACATTATCTTCGCTAACTCATTCGGTCATGAATCATTCCTTCTCAAAGCAGCTAAAGAATTCCCAGATGTAGAATTCTGCCACGCTACTGGTACAATGGCTCACACAGAAGGTCTTGACAACTTCCACAATGCTTTCGCTAACATCTACGAAGGTAGATATTTAGCAGGTGTTGCTGCTGGTTTGAAACTCAACGAAATGATCGAAGCTGGCGAATTCACTGCTGAAGAAGCTAAAATCGGTTATGTAGGTGCTTACACTTACGCTGAAGTTATTTCAGGTTACACTTCTTTCTATCTCGGCGCTAAATCAGTTTGCCCAACAGTTACTATGGACGTTCAATTCACAGGTTCATGGTATGATGCAACTGAAGAGAAAAACGCTGCTGAAGCATTAGTTGCTAAAGACTGCAAACTTATTTCTCAACACGCTGACTCAATGGGCGCTCCTTCAACTTGTGAAGCTGCTGGCGTTCCTAACGTTTCTTACAATGGTAGTACATATGATTCTTGCCCAGAAACATTTATCGTTTCTTCAAGAATTGACTGGGCTCCTTACTACAACTACATCATTGGTCAAGTTGCTAAAGGCGAAAAAATCGCTGCTGACTGGTGTGGTGGTATCGCTGAAGGTTCTGTAGTTCTTACTGGTATCAACCAAGACGTTGCTGCAGAAGGCACAGTTGATAAAATTAAAGAAACAGTTAAAGGTTTGAAAGATGGTTCTATCAAAGTATTTGATACAACTACATTCACAGTAGAGGGTAAAGAACTCAAATCTTACAAAGCAGACGTTGATACAGACGCTGCATTTACTCCTGACACAGAAGTTATCGCTAAAGGTTACTTCCACGAGTCAGAATATCGTTCAGCTCCTTGCTTCGACGTAAGAATCGATGGCATTACACTCTTGAACGAAAAATTCTAATTAATAAATCTAGTTATAGGCGGGACATTTTTTGCCCCGCCTGTAATTGTTTATTTTTTTACAAATAGTTTTGAAAACTGTGTTTTTTAACGAAAAAATTTAGTTTTGAGAATTATTTGCAGGAGGAAAAATAAATGCGAACACCCGCAATAGAATTAAAAAACATTACTAAAAGTTTTGGCAGTGTTGTCGCTAATAAAAATGTTAACCTTGAAGTTCAAAAAGGTGAAATTTTATCAATTCTTGGTGAAAACGGAAGCGGTAAAACCACTTTGATGAATATGATTTCAGGTATCTATTTTCCTGATGAAGGCCAAATTTTTATTGACGGCAAAGAGGTTGTTATTGCTTCGCCAAAAGATGCTTTTGAACATAAAATTGGTATGATACATCAACATTTTAAACTTGTTGATGTATTTTCTGCTACTGAAAACATTGTGCTTGGTCTTGAAGATGGCAAGTATAATTTAAAAGATGCAGAAAAAAGAGTTAATGAAATCTGTGAAAAATACGGTTTTATTCTCGACCCTAAAAAGAAAATTTATGATATGTCGGTTTCTGAAAAGCAAACTGTTGAAATTATCAAAGTGCTTTATCGTGGCGCTGACATTTTGATTCTTGACGAGCCTACTGCAGTTCTTACTCCGCAAGAAACAAGAAAACTTTTTGATATATTGCGTAGAATGAGAGATGATGGCAAAGCGATTATCATTATCACTCATAAACTTCACGAAGTTCTTTCTCTTTCTGACAGAGTTTCGGTTTTAAGAAAAGGCGAATACGTTGGCACTGTTAAAACTTCTGAAACCGATGAGAGCGGTCTTACAGAAATGATGGTTGGTAAAAAAATCAGCCTCAACATTGACAGAAGTGAGCCTAAAAATGTTGCCGCAAGACTTGAAGTTGAAAGTTTGACTTGTAAAAACCGCGAAGGCGTTACAATGCTTGACGATGTTTCGTTTACTGCAAATTCAGGCGAGATTTTGGGTATTGCAGGTATCGCAGGTTCAGGTCAACGTGAACTTTTAGAGGCAATTGCAGGTTTGCAAAAAGTTGATAATGGCGATATTTACTACAACAACCCTAAAACAGGCACTCGCGAGGACTTGAAAGATAAAACTCCTATTCAAATCAGAGATTTGGGTGTTAGACTTTCTTTTGTACCTGAAGACAGACTTGGTATGGGCCTTGTTGCTAATATGGACATTGTTGATAATATGATGCTTCGTAGTTATAGAAAAGGCAAAACACTTTTCTTACAGAAAAAAGCGCCTAAAAAGTTGGCAGATGACATTATTGAAAGCCTTGAAGTTGTTACTCCAAGCGCTACCACCCCTGTTAGAAGACTTTCCGGTGGTAATGTTCAAAAAGTTTTGGTTGGTAGAGAAATCGCCGCTTCTCCTACTGTGCTTATGGCGGCTTACCCTGTAAGAGGTCTTGATATTAACTCTTCTTACACAATATATAATCTTTTGAATGAGCAAAAGAAAAAAGGCGTTGCTGTTATCTTTGTTGGCGAAGACCTTGATGTTTTGCTTGAACTTTGCGATAGAATTCTTGTTATCGGCGCAGGTAGAGTTACAGGTGTTGTTGATGCTCGAACTGCTACAAAAGAAGAAATCGGTCTTTTAATGATTAAGACTGATGTAGAGAAAGGGGAATGAAACAATGGCAAATAAAAATAAAACTCACACTCCGCTTTTTCATATTGTAAAACGCGACCAGACAACTTGGTATTATAACTTGGCTGTTCGTGTAATTGCAGTAATTTTAGCGCTTTTGGTTTCTGCGGTAATTATTGCTTTGATTACCAAGAAAAATCCGCTTGATGTTTACTCTTCAATGATTAGCGGCGCTTTTGGCAACTCGCTTCGAATTTGGAGTTTGCTTCAAGAAATCGCGATTTTGCTTTGCGTTTCTTTGGCTGTTACCCCTGCTTTTAAAATGCGATTTTGGAATATCGGCGCAGAAGGTCAAGTATTAGTTGGCGGACTTGCTACTATCTCTGTTATGATGTTTTTAGGTGGCACAATTCCAACTCCGCTTCTTATTGTTGTTATGATAATCGCTTCTGTTTTGGCGGGTATTATCTGGGCTTTGATTCCTGCAATTGCAAAGGCATTGTGGAATACAAATGAAACACTTTTTACTCTTATGATGAACTATGTTGCTATTCAATTGGTTGCATTTTTCTTAAAAACTTTTGTAAAAAGTGGTTCGGGCGTTCTTTCTCCTATGCCTGAATTTGGTTTGCCGGTTATTTTAGACGAGCCTTATTTATTAAACATTATCGTTGTTGCTGTTCTTACCATTCTTGTTTTCATCTATTTAAAATACACAAAACAAGGCTATGAAATTTCAGTAGTTGGTGAGAGCGAGAACACCGCTAAATACATTGGTATCAATGTTAAAAAAGTTATTATCAGAACTTTGATGGTTTCAGGTGCTTTGTGTGGTATTGCAGGTTTGTTGCTTGCAGGTGGTACAAACCACACTATTAGTACAACTTCTGCAGGTGGTAGAGGTTTTACCGCAATTATGGTATCTTGGCTTGCTAAATTTAACCCTGTTGTTATGATATTTACTTCGTTCTTAATAGTATTTTTGGACAAAGGCGCAGGTCAGGTTTCTACTGACTTTAGAATTCCTGAAGCAATTTCAGATATTGTTACCGGTATTATTCTTTTCTTTATTATCGGTTGCGAATTTTTCTTACAATATAAACTTTTGTTTACTAAAAGCAGAAAGGAGAATGCATAATGTTAGCCTTTCTTGTTAGTGCTATTAGACTTGGTATGGTTTTTCTTTTCGGCTCAACCGGTGAGATTATTACCGAAAAATCAGGTCACTTAAACCTTGGTATCCCTGGTGTTATGTGCGTTGGCGCATCTTGTGGTTGTTTTGCAGAATATTTGTATCTTAACTATGCTAAACTTCACGCAATTCCTATTTTAGCAGTAATTATTCCAATTGTTGCAACTGTTGTTGGTAGCGCTTTAATGGGTATTATTTATTCATTTTTAACAGTAACACTTCGCGCTAATCAAAACGTTACAGGTCTTACTTTAACTACTTTTGGTGTTGGTCTTTCTGAATATATGATTTCTGAAACAGGCCCTATTTACACAAAAGGTACAAAGTATTTTACTGCTTCACTTCCTTTTGCAGACGACCTTGGTTGGTTTGGCGAAATCTTTTTATCACATGGTATTTTAATTTATCTTGCTATAATAATTTCATTAGCATCTTCGTTTATTTTAAATAAAACTCGTGTTGGTCTTAACCTTCGTGCAGTTGGCGAAAACCCTGCAACTGCTGACGCGGCAGGTATCAACGTTTCTCGTTACAGATATGTTGCTACTTGTGTAGGTTGCTCTATTGCGGGTCTTGGTGGTCTTTCATTTATTATGGACTATCTCCACGGCAACTGGGAGTACTGTATTGATGCTATTGGCTGGTTGGCAATTGCGCTTGTAATTTTTGCAGTTTGGAAACCAAACCTCGCTATTTTAGGCTCAATTGTTTTCGGCGCTTTGTATATTGCAAGTAGTTTTATTACAGGTACAAGTTTTGCAGGCAAAGAACTTTTGAAAATGTTGCCTTATGTTGTAACCATTATCGTTCTTGTGTTTACAAGTATGCGTAAGAAAAGAGAAACCCAACCCCCACAATCATTGGGACTTTCATATTTTAGAGAAGAAAGATAAAAAGAAGGGGGATTCCCCTTCTTTTTTTGTTTTAAGGTGAGTTTATGATTATTAAAGGCTTAATTAATGGAATGGTTATGCAAAGGGATGAAAATAACCTTTGCGAAGTTTATTTTGAAAGTGATAGCGATATAAAATCGGTTTGCGTTAGTGACAAGTTTTCAACACCAACTGTTGAAAAAGTCGGCGATAAATACTGCTTGAAGGGTATTCGCGTTGGCGGTCCTTATACGCTTACTATTGATGATGAAACTTTCTGTGATATGTATGTTGGCGATGTATGGCTTCTTACAGGTCAGTCTAATATGCAAGGCGTTGGCAGAAAGGTAAATATCCCTCATAATGATAACGATAAAATTCGCGCTTTTTATATGCAAGGCAATTGGGATAAGGCTAATCACCCATTGCATATTATGGGCGAGGCTATTCACAAAGTGCATCAAGAATTAGGCTCTGCTCCTTGCAATTTCAATATCAAAGGCGTAGGTCCCGGCGTTTCTTTTGCGCAAAAAATGTATGACTTAACAGGGGTGCCTCAAGGCGTTATTCCTTGCGCTCACGGTGGCACAAACCTTTATGACCAATGGAGCCCTGAAAAGTTAAAAGACGGTCCTGACCACTCGCTTTATGCCGCTACTTATGACAGATTTTTGATGAATGGCGCTAATTGTAGGGGTATTTTCTGGTATCAAGGTTGCTCTGATACTCACGAAGGCAAAGATGTGCTTTATGAAGAAAATATGATTAATCTTGTTAAGAGTTTCAGACGCGATTTTAAAGAGAATTTGCCTTTTGTTCAGGTGCAGATTTCAAGAACAACTTGGGCTAACCCAAGCGATGTTGATGGCCATAAAAGATGGACTAAAATTCGTGAAGTACAAAGAACTTTGCACACAAAAATTGATAATTTTGATACTGTTCACGCAATTGGTTATCGTTTGGCAGACTGCATTCACCTTTGTTCAGACGCGCAAGAAGTTGTTGGCAAAGACGCGGCAGAGGCTATGTATTGTCTTATTTGGGGCAAACTTTATGGTTGTTTGCCTGGTATCAAACTCAAAAGTATGGAAATTTTGCCTGATGAGTTTGACGAGAATATGTGCTATGCGATACTCGAGTATGACAATGTTCACGGAAAATTGAATGATAATGGCAGAGCGCTCGGTTTTGACCGTGCTCATAGCGATGATTATCCTGAATTTTGCGGAATTTCTGATGTTTATTGCGATGGTAACCGAGTTACTATTCGATTTGATTATAAAATGGAGCATATTTTAGAGCAGCATCTTTGGTATGGTTTCGGCAAAAACCCACCTTGTAACATTGTTGATGATGCTGGTCGTTCAATTCCTGCTTTCGGACCTATCAAAATAAAACCAGGTAAAGTTGATTAATTTAAAAAGCGATGTGTAAAAACACATCGCTTCTATTTTATCTTACTGTTTGCCAACCTTTTTCATTCTTAATACCAAGATATGGGGTTGGGTTTACTCTATGCTCGCTTGGGTTTGTGCCACCTTTGTAAATTTCAAAGTGCAAATGCGAACCATATGAACGACCGGTATTGCCAAGTTCACCGATTTTTTGACCTTGAACAACCTCATCGCCTTTTTTAACGCTAATGCTATCTAAATGAGCATAGCCAGAATAAATCTTTTTGCCATTAACTTTACCATGATAAATTAAAACATAGTTTCCCCAGCCATACGCATCATACGATGTTTTATAAACAACACCGCTTTTATATGCCATTACTTTATCGCCGGTTTCACCATCTATATCAATTCCGCTATGCCAACCTAAATCACGCCAGCCATAAGCCGATGTTATACTTGCTTTTTTGCCTTCTGTTGGGAAACAAAATTGCTTTGTATCAATTTCAAATTTATTAATCGAATCAAAATCAATTTTAACGTCCTTTTTACAAACGGCGCTTGATAAAACTTTTTTACCGCCTTTTGAAACATATGCTTTTACGCCAAAAACATAATTTTTTCCACAAACAAGACCTGAAACGGTTGAAGAATTTTCGCCTTTAACCTGTTTTACCTTTTTAAAAGATTTTGCGCCTTTTTGCTTTTTGTAAATAATATAACCACTTGCGTCTTCATTTTTATCCCAAGTGAGTTTTACACTATCTGCGCCTACTGTTTTAACTCCAGTAATTTTAATTTTTGGTAATTTTAATTTTTTAACAACAGTACCATCTTCTAAAATCTCGCCACAGTCAGAGCAAACAACTCTGTCTTTATAGCCTTTTTTAAAAAATGTACTTTCAGAACTTGTTACAACTTCACTGTGGTCTGCCTTTGGAGTAACCTCCTCAATTTGCTCACCACAATTTATACAATTATAAACGGCTTTGCCCTCGTGCTCACAAGTGGCCTCTATTACCATTGCTGTGCAATAATGCTTGCCGATGCTAACAAATTCTTCGCTCTCACTCGCAAAAACAGGAGTGGTGTTTGCCGCTGAAACTGCAATCAACACAGCAAGCAAAACGCAAAGTTTTTTCATAAAGAATTTTGCCTCTTTTCATTACAATTTTGTAAACATTATTGACATTCTACCACAATTTTCCGCAAATTGCAAGAGAAAAATTACAATTTTGTAATATTTATTAATTTTTAGGCAAAATTCTCGTTCTAAAATTAATGTTTAAAAACGGTTGAAAACAAATGTATTTTGTTGTATAATATAGGGTGGAAATTAATGTGGGTAGGTGTTTGTGTTTGAACGAGGCATATTTTGATAATTCGGCTACAACTGCGCTTTGCGAAGAGGCAAAAATTGCGATGAGCGAAATGTTTGAAAACTACGGTAATCCGTCATCGCTTCATAAAATGGGCATTCGTTCAAGCAAGGCGCTTGAAAAAGCCAGACTTGTTATTGCAAATGCAATTGGCGCTAGTGCAAACGAGATTTATTTTACTTCCGGTGGCACAGAGTCTAACAATATGGCGATTATCGGCACAGTAAAGGCGCTTCATCGCCGAGGCAAAAAAATTGTTACTACTGCTTTTGAGCATTCGAGCGTTGAGCATACTATGAAACAACTTGAAAAAGACGGTTTTGAAGTGGTATATCTTTCGCCTGATGAAAGCGGCACAATTCCTATTCGCGCATTTTTAGACGCTATTGATGAGAATACTATTTTAGTAAGTTGTATGTCTATAAACAACGAAACAGGCGCGCGCTTACCTGTTGATATGATTAAAAAAGCGATTATTCGTAAAAATAGTCCTGCTTATTTTCATTGCGATTTAACGCAAAGTTTTCTAAAATACCCTGTTAATGTTAAAAAACTTGATGCCGATTTAATTAGTTTTTCGGCGCATAAAATTCACGGACCAAAAGGTGTTGGCGCGCTTTACATTAAAAAAGGGACTAGAATTTTACCAAGAACTTTTGGTGGTGAGCAAGAAAATGCGCTTCGCCCTGGAACTGAACCTACTATATTAATAAGTGGTTTTGGCGCGGCAGTTGAAAGTTTTGGCTCTGTACAGGAAAACGCGCAAAAAGTAAAAGAAATCAAAAACTATATTATAGAAAAACTGCAAGGGTTTGACGATATTATTATCAACTCGCCAGAAAATTCGAGTGATTATATTTTAAGCCTTTCGGTGCTTGGTATTCGAAGCGAAACTATGCTTCATTTTCTTGAAGAAAAAGGCGTTTTTGTTTCATCCGGCTCTGCTTGCGCTAAAGGAAAACCTTCTCACGTGTTAACTGCGCTTGGGTTTAATAAAAACAGGGCAGACTCAACTATTAGAATCAGTTTTTCAAAATTCAACACTATTTCTCAAGCAGATATGTTGATAAACGCAGTATTACAAGCGAGAGATTCGCTTATTAAATCAAAATAAAGGAAATTTTATTTATGAAGGAAATTTTACTTATTAAAAACGGAGAAATTGCTTTAAAAGGGCTTAACCGTTCAACATTTGAAGATACACTTATTAAAAATATCAAATCTGCGCTTTCAGGGCTCGGCCTTATCAGAATTAAAAAAGCGCAATCTACTATTTATGTTTCGCCTGTTTATGAAGACTATGATATGGACGAGGCGGTAGAGAGAGTTAAAAAAGTATTTGGTATTGCGGCGTTTTCTCGCGCGGCAGTTTGCGAAAAAGATATGGATATAATTTTAGAAACTGCGGTAGAATATTTGCGCGATACTATGGAATTTACCAAAACTTTTAAAGTTGAGGCAAAACGTGCCGATAAAAAATTCCCACTAAAAAGCCCTGAAATTTGCAGACTAACAGGCGCAAAACTTTTGAGCAACTTCCACCATTTAAAAGTTGATGTGCACAACCCGGAAGTTACTGTTACTGTTGAAATAAGAGATTTTGGCGCTTACATTCATATAGACCAAGTGCCAGGCGCAGGCGGTATGCCTGTTGGCACAGGTGGAAAAGCGGCGATTTTGATTTCAGGTGGTATTGATTCGCCTGTTGCAGCCTATATGCTCGCAAAAAGAGGTGTGCGTCTTACTGCGATTCACTTTGCATCTCCTCCTTATACATCTGAACGAGCAGAGATGAAAGTTAAAGACCTTTTGGCTCAAGTGGCAAAATATTCAGGTGGCATTAATTTTTGCTATGTTCCTTTTACAAAAATTCAAGAAAACATTGCAAAGCACTGCCCTGAAGACTTGACCACACTTATAATACGTAGATATATGATGAAAATTGCAGAGCGCATTGCGAGAAACAAAGACTGTGACGCGCTTATCACAGGAGAAAGCATTGGACAAGTTGCTTCGCAGACTATGAAAGCGCTCGCAGTTACCGACTGCGCAGTAAATATGCCTGTTTTTAGACCGCTTATTGGTATGGACAAGGAAGAAATCGTTAAAATTTCTCGCGAAATAGGAACTTTTGAGATTTCAACGCTCCCTTATGAAGACTGTTGCACAGTGTTTACTCCAAAACACCCAAGAACAAGACCAAATATTCCTGCAGTATTACGCGCAGAAGTATTCGATGGTTGTGACGAGATGGTTGAAGAAGCAATCACTAACGCAACATTTGAAATGATATATTAAACAAACAATCCTATGTTGATTTTGTAGGGGTGGGGTTCTACTCCACCCGAAAACAATAGATTTTTTAAACGGGAGGAGCAAAGCCCCTCCCCTACGAATGTATATAAATTACAATTAAAACCTATAGGAGTGACTAAAAATGAATGCAGAGATTTTATGTATTGGCACAGAATTAATTCTCGGCGACATTGTTAATACAAACGCTCAATATCTATCTCAACAACTTGCAACTAAAGGTATTGATGTTCATTACCAGTCAAGTGTTGGCGATAATCCTGAAAGAATTATCAAAGCGCTTTCTACTGCGGTTACAAGAAGTAATCTCATTATTTTCACAGGGGGACTTGGCCCTACTGCAGATGATATTACTATTGAAACTGTTTCAAAGGCGCTAGATATTGCGCTCGAAAAAAACGAAGACGCTTATAATCATATTGTTAACTACTTTAAAACTATAGGTAAAGAGTTAACAGAGAATAATATTAAACAAGCCTTTTTGCCAAAAGGCTCTATTATGATGCCTAATGATAACGGCACCGCGCCTGGTTGTATTATAGAATCGGGTAATCAATGCATTGCATTTTTGCCTGGTCCTCCTGAAGAATTAAAGGTTATGTATCAAAACTATTTAAGCGCATATTTGGACAGATATTCAAACGGCGCTACTGTTTCAAAATTTGTGCATATTTATGGCATTGGCGAATCTAAAATTGACGAGATGGCGAAAGACCTTATGAAAGGCGCTAACCCATCTGTTGCTCCTTATGCAAAACAAGGCGAAGTTGAACTTCGCGTTACTGCAAACGCTAAAACTGCGTCTTTAGCGCAGGAAAGCGTTGATAAAACCGCCGAAAAAATTGTTGAACTTTTTGGCGAAAATGTTTATGGTTTTGATGGCGATTCTCTTGAATCGGTTTTGGTTGAAACCTTAAAACAACAACAAAAAACTATTGCAACTGCAGAAAGTTGTACTGCAGGCTACATTTCAAAAAGAATTACCGATATTTCAGGCGCTTCAAAAGTTTTTAAAATGGGTGTTACTACCTATTCAAACGAGAGCAAAACTGACGAACTTGGTGTGCCTGCGCAGTTAATCGAAAAGCACGGCGCAGTATCAGCCGAGGTTGCCGCTTGTATGGCAAGGGGTATTAGACAAAAATCTGGCGCTGACATTGGTTTATCTATTACAGGTATTGCCGGCCCTAAATCTGACGAGAGCAACAAACCTGTTGGTTTGAGTTTTATTGGTATTTCCGATGAAAACGGCGAGTATGTTATAAAATCGCAAAAAGGCTCTGACAAAGACAGAGAGTATATTAGATACACTTCTGCTTCTGAAGCACTTAATTTTGTTAGACTTTTGCTTTTAAATGGCGCCGAAAATGTAAACTTTACAAAGTTTGACGCAGTTATGCTTGAACTTACATCTTCGCCAATTGAAGAAAAAATGTTTACAAAATCGGTTAACAAACCTGTAAAATTAGAAGAAAACAAACAAGAAGTAGAAGAAGTTGCAGATGAAACCGAAGAAACCAAACAAGAAGAGCCAAAACAAGCGCCTAAAAAGGTTTTGAATATTTCGCGCCCTGTTCAACTTTCTCCAGATGAACTTGATGAGGCTATGCTTGGCGGATTTTTGGACCAACAGCAAGAGGAAGACGTTGTTTCTGAAACTGTTTCTCTTGACGCTCTTGAAAAACGACCTAAATATAACGATGAAGAACAGGCAAAAGTTAATATCATTATTGATGATAACGACTATGTGCCTGTTGAAGACGAGTCTTTTGAACTTCGTGACAAACAGTTAGAAGAATACGAAAGACAACTTATTAAAGAACACGAAACAGGCATTGCTAAAAAGGTGCTTATTCAAGAAACTGACACAAAGAAAGAAGTTGCGAGAAAAATCACTCTTTATACTGCGCTTGTTGTGTTTATTTGCACAGTTTTGTTTATTCTTTACTTTATTATAAACCCTCTTGTTCAACATCATTCTATTAAGAAAATGTCTGAAGAAATTGAGGAGAAAAACGCAGGTCGTGGCAGTTACTATTCGCAAACTATCAACCCTAAATTCTTGAAAACTTATAACAAAAACAATGATTTTATCGGTTGGATTAAAATTAAAGGCACAAATATTAACTACCCTGTTATGCATTCAAAAGAGGTTGACTATTATTTGCGCCGCGGTTTTAACAAAGCATTTTCATCAGAAGGCTCAATTTTTGCTGACACCGATGTTTCTATTAAATACGGCGAAGAAAGTAAAAACATTATGCTTTACGGTCATCATATGACCTCAACTGATACAATGTTTAGACAACTTGATAAGTTTTTGCAGGTTGATTTTTATAAAAAACACCCTGATATTATTTTTGACACTCTTTACAGAGACGGCGATTATAAAATTTTTGCAGTGTTTATTACAAATTCGCTTTCATCACAAGACAACGGTAATTTCTTTAACTATATGAAAACCGATTTTGATAGCGAACAGGAGTTTGTTAATTGGATAAACGAGGCGAAATTGCGCTCGGTTATTAATTCTACTGTTGATGTGAATAAAGATGATGAAATCTTAACGCTTCAAACTTGTAACGAGTCTTTTATTAGCGAGGGTAAAAAAGCAAGACTTATTGTTATGGCGAGAAGAACAAGACCTGGCGAAGACCCAAAAACTGACGCTTCAAACGCTACTAAAAACAAAAAGCCTAAATATCCGCAAATGTGGTATGATGTTCACGGTCAGGTAAACCCTTATTATAACAACGGCGAAACTACTGCAACAACGACTACCACAAAGAAGAAAACTACTAAAAAGACTACAACAACTACAACCACAACAACTACTACAACCACTTCGGCTACTGTTGTAACGGTGGTTAACAATAATAACAGAACCACAACCACCACTAAAAAGACTACTACAACCACTAAAAAACCAACAAAAACAACCAAAAAGACAACGCAAACCACTCAAGCGCCTACTATTGCAACCACTTCGCAAAATTTAAATGGTGACGATAATGAGTAAAATTAATCTTGCGCTTTCAATGATTATTTTTGGCACAATTGGTATTTTTGTAAAGTATATTCCGCTGCCTTCAAGCGCAATTGCGCTACTTCGCGCTTTTATTGGATTTTTGTTTTTGATTTTGTTTGTGATTTTCTCAAAGAAAAAAATCGAATTTGATAAAATTAAAAACAACTTAAAATTCTTAATTCCTGCCGGAGTGTTTTTGGGCGTTAACTGGATTTTACTTTTTGAAAGTTACAGATATACAACCGTTGCTACTGCAACGCTTTGCTACTATCTTGCGCCTACATTTATAATAATCGCTTCGCCTTTTGTTTTAAAAGAAAGGCTCACTATTACAAAAATCATCTGCGCTATTGTTTCGCTTATTGGTATGGTTTTTGTGTCAGGCGTTTTAGCGGAAGGCTTTTCGATTTCAGAACTTGTTGGCGTAGCATTCGGTATTGGCGCGGCGGCGCTTTATGCAACAATTGTTTTGCTTAACAAAAAAATGCAAAACATTAAACCTTTTGATGTTACAACTTTTCAACTTTTTACATCTGCGGTTGTGCTTTTACCATATGTGCTATTAACCGAAGATTTTAGCGCAACAATTCTTGGTGCAAAAGAGATTATTTTAATCATTTTCATCGGCATTGTACATACAGGCTTGGCATATCTATTATACTTTGGCGCAGTTTCAAAAGTTAGCGCGCAAACTGCCGCTTGTTTTAGTTATATAGACCCTGTTTTAGCAGTAATTTTGTCTGCAATTTTGCTGAATGAACCGTTTTCTGCATACACCGCTATCGGCGCAGTTTTAATTCTTGGCGCAGGAATTGTTGGCGAAACAAGAAAACAATAATTTTTTCAGTTATGTAAACTAAATTGTTGAAAAAAGCGCCTTTTTAAGCGAATTTTTCAACTTTTCAACATAGTTTTCAACATTTATGGTAAACTAAATGTTTGTAGAAATTTAATTTATTTTAGAGAAAGAAGAATGAAAAATGACGAAAATTGATATAATTTCAGGATTTTTGGGAGCAGGAAAAACAACGCTTATCAAAAAGTTGATAAACGAGGCTTTTGCCGGCGAAAAACTTGTTTTAATTGAAAATGAATTTGGCGAAATCGGTATCGATGGCGGCTTTTTGCAAGACGCAGGCATTGAAGTTACCGAAATGAATTCAGGTTGTATTTGTTGTTCGCTCGTTGGCGACTTTTCAACTGCGCTAATCAAAGTTTTAGACGAGTATAATCCTGACAGAATTATCATTGAGCCATCTGGCGTTGGCAAACTTTCTGATGTTATTCGCGCGGTAAGGGATATTGATAATGAAAACATCATTTTAAATAGTTTTACCACCGTTGCCGATGCGAAAAAATGCAAAATGTATATGAAAAACTTTGGCGAATTCTTTAATAATCAAATTGAATTTGCTAAATCTATTGTGCTTTCGCATACTACAGGCGTTAGCGATGAAAAAATTGAAGAAGCGATAAATCTTATCAGAGAGCACAACAAAAATGCAACTTTAATTACTACCGACTGGTCTGAAATTTCAGGCAAAGATATTTTAGATGCTATGGAGCAAAAAAGCACTCTTTCTAACGAATTAGAAGAATTGTTGCACGAGCATAAACACCATCACCACGAACACGATGAAGAATGCGAATGCGGTTGCCACGAGCATCATCACCATCATCACGACCATGATGAAGAATGTGAATGTGGTTGCCACGAACATCACCACCATCACGACCACGATGAAGAATGCGAGTGCGGTTGCCATGAACATCACCATCACCACGACCATGATGAAGAATGTGAATGTGGTTGTCACGAGCATCACCACCATCATCACGCAGACGATGTTTTTGCTTCATTCGGCAAAGAAACTGCTAAAAAATTCAGCGTTGATGATATTGAAAACGCATTAAAACAACTAGAAAACGATGACACCTACGGCACTATTTTGCGCGCAAAAGGCATTGTTGCAAGTAGCGGCGCAGAATGGATATATTTTGACTATGTACCGGGCGAAATTGATATAAGACACGGCGCGCCACAGGTTATCGGCAGAGTTTGTGTTATCGGTTCAAACATAAATAACGAAAAAATTGAGGAGTTATTTTAATGGAGATTCCTGTTTATCTGTTTACCGGCTTTTTGGAGAGCGGTAAAACAACTTTTATTCAAAACACTTTACAAGATGAGCGTTTTAACAAAGGCGAAAACACTCTTATTTTGCTTTTAGAAGAAGGCATAGAAGAATATGACATATCAAAAATGCCTCATCAAAATATTTTTATTGAAACCTTTGAAAATATCGAAGACGTAACGCAAGAAAAATTAAACTCTATTGTTAGAAAAAACAAAATTGAGCGAGTTATTATTGAACTTAACGGAATGTGGCTTACCACCGATTTGTACCCACGTTTGCCACAAAATTGGGCGATTTATCAGGAAATGTGCTTTTTAGATGCTGGTCCCTTTTTAAGTTTTAATCAAAATATGCGTCAATTAGTTTTTGATAAACTTCAAACTCCTGAAATTGTTGTTTTCAAGAATTTTAAAGATTCTTATGACAAAATGGAGTTTCATAAAATTGTTCGCGGAGTTTCTCGTGGGTGTGATATTTGTTATGAATATTCTGATACTCGCGTTGAGTATGACGATATCGAAGACCCTTTGCCATTTGATGTTGACGCAGATGTAATCGAAATTGAAGACAGAGATTTTGCGCTTTGGTATCGAGATATGATGGAAGACCTTAATAAATACAACGGTAAAACTGTTAAATTTAAAGGGCTTATCGCAAGAGATAAGAAAATTCCTGATGATGAACTTGCTATCGGCAGACATATTATGACTTGTTGTGTTGATGATATTCAATATGGTGGTGTGGTTTGCAGATTACAAGGCGCAACCGATTATAAAACTCACGACTGGGCGATAATTACAGGCAAAATTAATCTTGAAAAAAATAAACTTTATCGTTCAATTGGTCCTGTAATTGCAATTGAGAGTATCACTCGTTGCGAGCCTTTAGCCGATTCGGTTGCAACCTTTTATTAAGGAGTATTTATGAAAACTTTTAATCTTAACAATGGAACAACAATTCCAAGCGTTGGTTTTGGCACTTGGCGAATGAAAGACAGCGCCGAGTGTGAAAACGCGATAATTTCTGCAATTAATAGTGGTTATAAACACATTGACACCGCCGCTTTTTATATGAATGAAAAATTTATTGGCGATGCTATCGCTAAAAGCGGTGTTGACAGAAGCGAGTTGTTTTTGACTTCTAAACTCTGGAATACTGAACATACTTATGAAAAAACAATGAAAGCGTTTTTTCAAACATTAGAGAATTTGCAGACTGATTATCTCGATTTATACCTTATTCATTGGCCAAGACCTATTGCTTTTCGTGATAATTGGGAAGAGGCAAATGCTGAAACTTGGCGCGCTTTTGAAGAACTTTATAATGCAGGTAAAATCAAGGCAATTGGGCTTTCAAACTTTTTGCCAAAGCATATTGATGCGCTTTTGAAAACCGCTAAAATCAAACCAATGGTTAACCAAATTGAGATTCACCCTGGTCTTGACAGAAGCGATGTTATAGGCTTTTGCAAAGATAAGGCAATTTTACTTGAAGCGTGGGCGCCATTTGCAGTTGGCAGCACTTTTGAAATTGATGAACTTAAAAAATTATCAAAAAAATATAACAGACCTATCTCGCAAATTGTTATTCGTTGGTTTTTGCAAAATGGCATTGTGCCACTTCCAAAATCGGTAACAGAACATAGAATTAAAGAAAATATTGACGTTTATGATTTTGAACTTTTATCAGAAGATATGAAAATTATTGACAACATCACAGGCGATGGCGAACAATTTAGACTTCATCACGACCCTGATAATATTGCTTTCTAATGGAATATAAATTAATTTATTCAAACCGAAAAACGCTCGCTTTGGAAATCAACGAAAATTGCGAAGTAATAATAAGAGCGCCAAGATTTGCATCAAAAAGGCAAATTGAAAAGTTTGTGCAGGATAAGCAAAATTGGATAGAAAAAACGCTTGTTAAACAACAAGCGCGTAAAGAGAAAAAACAGGCTTTGCTTGACATTGACAAACAACAACTTTATAAAATTGGCGAGAAAATTTTAGAAGAAAAGTTTTTATATTGGGCAAAACGCATCGGCGTAAAGCCGACAGGTGTGAAAATCACGAGCGCTAAAAAACGATTTGGCAGTTGTAATGCAAAAAATTCAATTTGTTTTTCTTGTTATTTGTTTGCATACCCAACTGACGCAGTTGAATATGTAATCGTTCACGAATTATGCCATATAAAACATCATAATCATTCTAAAAAATTCTGGGCATTGGTTGAAAAACACCTACCTGACTATAAATCAAGGGAAAAATTATTAAAATAAAAAGGACGAAGAAAACTTCGTCCTTTTTTATTATTTTATTTAACAATTTCTCGTAATTCTTGCAAACGTTTTGTTTTGTCTTCGGCAGAGAATAAAACGTTACCTGTAACCAAAACATTAGCGCCGGCGCGTGTTGCAAGAGGCGCAGTTTCAAGATTAATTCCGCCGTCAACTTCGATGTCAAGATTAAGGCCTAATTCATTTGCTTTTTCGCGAATAGCAGTGATTTTTGGCAAACTTTCAGGCATAAATGCTTGTCCGCCGAAACCTGGCTCAACGCTCATAACAAGCACCATATCCAATTTCTCTAAATAAGGAAAAACATCTTCGGCAGGGGTTTTTGGCTTAATAGTCAAACACGCCTTTTTGCCAAACGAATGAATAAGGTCAATAGTTTCATCAACATCAGAGCCTGCTTCAATATGAAAACCAATAATATCTGCGCCTGCACGAGCAAATTGCTCAATATATCTGTGAGGTCTGTCTATCATCAAATGCACGTCTAAAATAGTATCAGTTGCTTTTCTAATTGAATCAACAACAGGAATACCAATTGAAATGTTTGGCACAAAAAGTCCGTCCATTACATCAAGATGAAACATATCGGTTTTTGCTTTGTCTAATTCTTCTATTGCATCGCCTAAATGCACAAAATCTGCAGTTAATATAGATGGTGAAAATTTAATCATTTTTTACTCCCCCAATATTTTAATTTCTACTGTATCAAAAAGTTTTGTTTTCTTAATATCATCGCTAACATTATCAGGCAAAACTGCGTAATTTAATGTTAAAACTGACATTGCTTCAATTGTAGCATCAACATTCATAGTAATCGGCTGCTTTGTAATTTTTTCGCCTTTGTTAGTGTAAAGCATAAAACTAATATCTTTTAAAGTTTTATCTTCATCGCACTGGTTATCAATAGTAAACGAGCCTTCAATACCATCAGACGAAGTGAAAACCAACTCGTCTATATAATAATTCAACTCATTGTTTTTAAGATTTTTTTGTTTAGCAGATAAAACGCAACCCTCATAAACAACAGAAGCCTGCGCAACTATTTTATCAAGTTTTGCCTCTAATTTAACATATTGAGCATCAAAAACACAAGGAATGATAAGCGTTTGACCTGCCGCTATGTAGGTTTCGCTATCAAGCGAAAATTCAGATGGCTCAACAATGTCATACCCGTCATCTGTTTGAATAAAACCAATTCTTATTTCATTGATTTTTCTATCAAAATCGGTGTTGTTGCAAACCGCAAAATAAATGCTAAAAGCACCGTCATCCAGTGCGCCCTCTTTATAAATTTCAGGGTCAATATTTTCTAATTCTTTAACAAGTTTGCCATCGTTATAATAAGCAAAATAAGGGCTTATTGTAAGTTCGCCGTCTTTTGTGAAATAATCTTCGTCTAAAAACACATTTTTACTTGTATCACAAGAAATCAGCGTTAAACTAAATAAAACGCAAAGCAAAACCGAAAGCGATTTTTTAAATAGTTTCATCAAATTTCTCCTAAAAGTTTTATATTACTTATATTATAATATCAAATGGCGTAAATATCAACCGATATTTTGCCTGTTAATATATTTTTTACAATAAAATTAGTGACAAAATGAGAAAAGTCTGTTATAATATGAAATAATAGAGATTGAAAGGGATAAACTTTTATGGATAAACAAAAATATCAGTTAATTACCAATGGCGTTTTTGATGCGCTCAAAGAAAAAGGTTTTAAAAGTGAAAATTATGATGAGGGCGAGTATTTTGCAGATGGCAAAAGAGCGTTTAAAATTTCTTATAATGATGAAAAAGAGATGATTTCTTTGCAAACCGCTACTTTGCAAGAGGGCGAGGGCGTTGAGTTTAAAGAGTTGTCTTCTTGGGTTATGCCGTCAGATGCAAATGAGAGAGATATGACAAGTATAAAGAACGATTTTGTTGATACTGTGCTTGAAACTCTCGGCTCAAAGGCGAGTGTAACCGGTGTTAAAAAGGTTGAAATGCCATCTAAAAAGAAAAATGCAGACTCAATTGATGTTGAGAGTTTTACTGCAAGATTTTTAGCGCTTTTCCCTGATTATAAAGGCGAGTATAAAGAAAACATCGTGAAATACGGTGAGTTCTTGTATGACGATTTTTATAGAAATTACGGCGTTTTGTGTTTGGCAAAGGTGTTTGACGAGGGTAATAAACGTCACATCTCAAAATATTTTGAACTTTTGAATTTAGCATACACAAGCGGCGAGTCAACCGTTGCAACAACCGTTGTTTATTCAATTATTTGCGAGAGATTATATTCAGAAAAATCTTATGAAAAAGAAATTGAATTGCAGTTGCAAAAATTCCCTCATTTAAGCAAAGCAGTTAGCACTGCAAGAAAAATTTTAAAATCAAAAAAAGATAAATATTTATAAAAAAAACAATAAAAAAAGAGTGGCGAGTTGCCACTCCTTTTTTATTTTTTATTACATATTTTCAACGATTTTTTGAGTATCTTTTGCGATAACCATTTCTTCGTCTGTCAAAAGCACATATGCTTTAACTTTTGAGCCTTCTTTAGAGATAATGCCTTCGCCACCGAAACGAGCCGCATTGTTTTTCTCTTTATCAAGTTCCAAACCAACATAAGAAAGACCTTCGCAAACAAATTCTCTGATATCTGCATCGTTTTCACCAAGACCACCTGTAAACGCAATTGCGTCAACACCGCCGAGCGCTGCAACATATGAGCCAACAACTTTAAGAATTTGATATTTTAAAATCTTTCTAGCCAAAATTGCGCGTTCATTACCTGCTTCAGCAGCGGCAATAACATCTCTGTTATCACTTGAAACGCCAGAAACACCAAGATAACCTGATTTTTTGTTCATAATCTCATCCATTTGTTTTGGAGTGAGATTTTCTTTATCCATAATATAAGTAATTGCGCTAGGGTCAACTGCACCGCAACGAGTACCCATCATAAAACCATCAAGCGGAGTAAGACCCATTGATGTATCAACGCATTTACCATCTTTAACAGCGGTAATTGATGAGCCGTTACCAAGGTGGCAAGTAATTACTTTTGATGGTGTGCCAATGCCACATTCATCAATAAGTCTGCCAGAGATGTAACGGTGAGAAGTACCGTGAGCGCCATATCTACGAACATCATATTTTTCATAATATTCATATGGAAGTGGGAAAATATATGCTTCTTCAGGCATTGTTGAGTGGAAAGATGTATCAAAAACTGCAACTTGTGGAACATCTTTGCCAAGCACTTCGATACAAGCCTTGATACCTTGAACGTGAGCAGGGTTATGAAGTGGCGCTAATTTGCCATAATCAGCAATTTTTTGGAGCGCAACATCATCAATAAGGCAAGACTCTTTAAAATAAGCGCCACCTTGCACGATTCTGTGACCTGCAGCAGAAATATCGCCCAAATCATCAATAACTTTTGTTTCACCTGTGGTCATCCATTCAATAACCTTTTTAAAAGCGGTTGTGTGGTCTGGCATATCAAAATCTGCTTCAAACTTTGAACCATCTGGTTTTTGAAGTTTGATGTGACCATCAATACCAATTCTCTCACAAAGACCTTTTACAATTACACTTTTGTCATCCATATCAATAAGTTGATATTTAAGTGATGAACTACCTGCGTTTACTACGAAAATTTTCATTTCTTTTATTAAATTCCTTTCAAAATTAAATTATTCTTCTTCAGTTTGTGGTGGGGTAACTGATTCAGTTACTATTTCTTCGGCTTTTTCTTCTGCCGCTTCTTCAGGCTCGTCTGTTTCTTTTTCAGTTATAGACATTGTGATAATTCTCTCGCCGTCTTTAACTTTCATTACTCTTACACCTTTAGATGGTCGAGCAAATTTAGAAATAGAATCAGCCGCGATTCTAATAACTATGCCGTCTGATGAAATGAGAATAACATCGTTTGTTTCATCAACCATAGCAATTTGAGCAACATCGCCGAATTTCTGAACTCGATAGTTAGTAAGACCTTTACCACCACGAGATTGAACACGGTAATCATCACAACTAGACTGCCTACCGTAACCGGTTTCAGTAACTGTAAGAATTTGTTTACCTTCTTCAACTACTGCCATACCGATAACTTCATCGCCCTCGCGCAAAGTAATCGCTTTAACACCACGAGCAGTACGTCCAAGTGGTCGAGCGTCATTCTCGTTAAATCTAATTGCCATACCCTTTTTAGTTGCAACGATAAGGTCGTCATTACCATCGGTAATATAAGCAAATCTTACCTCGTCGCCCTCATCAAGAGTAACAGCGTTTACGCCACCTTTACGGTTTGTTTTGTAAACCGAGAATTTAGAACGCTTAACAACACCGTTTTTAGTACCCAAAATGATGTATTTATCATCATCAAACTCGCTCATCTTAAGCATAACAGTAACTTTTTCGCCTGCTTCAAGCGGTAAAAGGTTAACAATGTTAAGACCTTTTGATGTTCTTGAGCCTTCAGGCACAACATATGCCTTGTTATGATAAACTCTACCTTGATTTGTAAAGTAAAGCACGTGGTCGTGAGTTGAACAGATAAACATATGCTCTGCAAAGTCTTCTTCACGAGTTGTCATACCTTTAAGACCTTTACCACCTCTGTTTTGCGCGTGGTAAGTGTCAACCGGCAAACGTTTGATATAACCCATTTGAGTAAGAGTTAAAACACAGTCCTCAACCGGAATCAAGTCTTCAATATCAACTTCGCCTTCAACATTAGTGATTTCTGTTCTTCTATCATCAGCGTATTTATCACGAATTTTAAGCGCTTCCGTCTTAACGATTTCAAGAATTCTCCATTCATTTGCGAGAATGTCTTTAAAATCAGCGATTTTTTCGTGTAATTTTGCTAATTCTTCTTCAATTTTATCTCTCTCTAAACCTGTGAGTTGAGCCAAACGCATATCAACAATGTGTTTTGCTTGAACTTCATCAATTGGGAAGCGCTCCATCAAAGCCTCTCTTGCTTCACCAACGGTTTTTGAGCCACGAATAATTTTAATAACTTCATCAATATTATCAAGCGCTACCTTTAAGCCCTCTAAAATGTGCGCTCTGTCTTGCGCTTTTTTGAGGTCATAGCGAGTTCTACGCTCGATTACTTCCTTTTGATAGTTAACATAGTGTGACAATGCGTCTTTAAGTGTCAAAGTTTTTGGCACACCGTCAACTAACGCTAACATTATAACACCAAAAGTTGTTTGAAGTTGAGTATAACTATAAAGTTTATTAAGAACAACCTGTGGGTTAACATCTTTTTTAAGTTCAATAACGATTTTCATACCTTTTCTACTTGAGTAGTCGGCAATATCGTCAATACCTTCAATTCTCTTTGAATCTGCAAGGTCAACAATAGATTTAACAAGGTTTTTCTTATTAACCTGATAAGGAATTTCGGTGATAATAATTCTAAATTTATTATTTCTTTCTTCCTCGATTTCGGCTCTACCACGAAGGCAGATTTTACCCCTACCGGTAGAATAAGCGGCACGAATACCACTTCTACCCATAATGATACCACCTGTTGGGAAGTCAGGACCAGGAAGATGTTCGCACATTTCATCAATAGTAATATCAGGGTTTTCTATGTATGCTACCATACAGTCAATTACTTCTGCTAAATTGTGCGGTGGAATATTAGTTGTCATACCAACCGCGATACCCATACTACCATTTACCAAAAGTGATGGAATACGAGATGGCAATGTTTGAGGCTCTTGCAAACGGTCATCATAGTTTGGCGCAAAATCAACAGTATCTTTATCAATATCAGTAAGCATTTCAACTGCGATTTTGCTCATTCTTGCCTCTGTGTAACGGTAAGCAGCAGGTGGGTGTCCGTCAACCGAACCAAAGTTACCGTGACCGTCAACCATTTCATATCTTACCGAGAAATCCTGCGCTAAACGAACAAGCGCATCGTAAACAGACGCGTCACCATGAGGGTGATACGAACCAAGCACCGCACCAACAATATCGGCGCATTTACGATATGGGTTATCAGGGGTAAGATTTCTTTCATACATTGTGTATAAAATTCTTCTGTGTACCGGTTTCAAGCCGTCACGCACGTCAGGTAGCGCACGAGAAGTAATAACAGACATTGAGTAGTCAAGGAAAGATTTTTCCATTTCGTCAACTATCTCAACCGGTATAATTTTTTCTTCAAAACTCAATTTATTCACCTAATTCCTTGTTTTGATTATCTTTATCGCAAAGGTAGTTCAGTACCTTTTCAAAACTTTGTTTATTTGCGTCATTAATGCTTTTCTTTGGAAATGGCATCAGCCTACCATCATCAAGTTGAATAATAACGTGGTTTTCGCTTTCCAAAATTGCAAAAACGTCTTGCTTTTCAATGTTCCAGTCAGCATCATACGCTTGAACTTGCACATTTATATACTCATCATAAGCAGTAAGCGTTGTCACTTCGCCTGAAACTGCGCTTCTTATAGTGTTTTCTTCGTTTTTTCTAAAATAAAAGTAAGAAAACAAGTTCATAAAAAGTAGCGCCGCAGCAGAAATATAAGTCAAAGGCTCGTCTGGTACAATTGTTATAAACAATAACACAATTGATATAATAACAATACCTATCATTTTGCGTTTATAAGGTTTTAAAACCCCTGTCGCAAAATATATTTCCTTAATATCTTCTGCCGATAAAATATAAGAAATTTTATTCTCCATTGTTACCAACTTTCTTAAGAGTTTAGTTTCTTCAAAGCCTTCCTTTTGGGGAAGGCTTTAATTAAATATCCAAATTCTCAACGAATTTTGCGTTTTCTTCGATGAATTTTCTTCTTGGCTCAACTTCATCACCCATCAAAAGCGTACAAGCGGCATCTGCACGTTCTGCATCTTCCATTGTAACTTTTTTCATTGTTCTGAATGCTGGGTCCATAGTAGTTTCCCAAAGTTGTTCAGGGTCCATCTCACCAAGACCTTTGTATCGTTGAATTGATGCGTTACCGCCCAATTGCTCGTTATACATATCTCTTTCTTCTTCATTAAACGCATATTTCTTAACTTTACCCTTTTTTACCTCAAAAAGTGGTGGTTGAGCAAGGTAAATATGACCTGTTGTGATAAGTTCTGGCATATATCTAAAGAAGAATGTCAAAAGAAGTGTTCTAATGTGAGCACCATCGACATCGGCATCGGCCATAATAATGATTTTGTCATAACGAAGTTTAGTTATATCAAAAGTTTCGCCAATACCGGTACCAAGCGCTACTACAACAGGGGTAAGTTTATCATTTCCATAAACTTTGTCTTCTCTTGCTTTTTCAACATTGAGCATTTTACCCCAAAGTGGCAAAATCGCTTGGAAATCTGCATCTCGTCCCTTTGAAGCAGAACCACCCGCAGAGTCACCCTCTACGATGTAGATTTCTGTTCGAGTTGCGTCTTTTGAAATACAGTCGTCAAGTTTTTCAGGCATACGAGTTCTACCGATACCACTTGATTTAGAACGCTCTAATTCTCTTGCTTTTTGCGCTTTTTCACGAGCCGCGGAAGCGCTGATAATCTTTGAAACAAGCACTTTTGCAACAGATGGGTTGTTTTCAAGATAATCATTTAATTTTTCAGTCATAGCATTTGATACAAGCGTACCAATGTATGTATTACCGAGTTTAGCCTTTGTTTGTCCTTCAAACTGCGCATCGGTAAGTTTAACTGAAATTACTGCGATAAGACCTTCTTGAACATCTTCGCCTTTAAAGTTATTATCGTTATCTTTAAGTAATTTAAACTTTCTTGCATAGTTGTTGATAACACGAGTAAGCGAAGTTTTAAAAGCAGATTCGTGAGTACCACCGTCAACTGTGTGAATATTATTTGCAAAAGAGATTATATTTGAGTCATAACCTGTGTTATAAAGCATAGCAATTTCAACTTGCGCATCACCTTTTTGCGCTGCTACATAGATAACATCATCAAAAAATCTTTCTCTCTTCTTTTTCTCTAAAATAAATTCGCAATATTCTTTGATACCGCCTTCAAAATGAAGAACATCTTTGCGAAGATTACCATCGTCATCACGCTCGCCATCTTCACGCAAGTCAGAAAGATTAATTCTAATGCCTGCATTTAAAAATGCTTGTTCACGAAGACGAGTGAGCAAAATATCATAGTCATAACGAGTTGTATCCGTGAAAATATCTGCGCTTGGTTTGAATGTAACAGTTGTACCTGTATCAGTTGTTTCGCCGATAACTTTCAAATCATCAACAGGGTTGCCCTCTTCAAATCTTTGATAATGAATTTTACCGTCTTTTCTAACTTCAACTTCAAGCCAGTCAGAAAGCGCATTAACAACAGATGAACCTACACCGTGCAAACCGCCTGAAACTTTATAACCAGAGCCACCAAATTTACCACCTGCATGAAGCACGGTAAATACAACGGTAACTGCAGGGAGTCCCATTTTTTCTTGAATGTCAACAGGAATACCACGGCCGTTATCACGAACTCTGATAATGTCATCATTTAAAATCTCAACATCAATATCAGTACAATATCCTGCGAGCGCCTCGTCAATAGAGTTGTCAACTATCTCGTAAACAAGATGGTGAAGACCGCGCTCACCTGTTGAGCCGATGTACATACCAGGTCTTTTTCTAACTGCTTCAAGTCCCTCTAAAACCTGTATGGCAGAGGCATCATATTCCTCTTCAACTGCAGTGTTCATCAAATTTTCTTGATTTTCCATTTATTTCTCTCCTTGATAAAAGGTTTTGTTTAAATTTTTACTCGCCTTCCCTTGGGCAATTCCCCTGTTAGGGGAAATGTCGCATAGCGACAAAAGGGTTGCGTTGCGCGAAGCAAAAGGTGGCATTGCAAAGCAATGACGGATGAGGGATTATTATAATCTTTGTTTAACCTCTGCGTCTATCATTTCGCAAACTGCTTTGAATTTTCTTTGAATTTCTAAATTTGAAAATCTCATAACTTTTATTTCAAGACTTTCAAAAAATTCATCTCTTATTTTATCTTTTTCAATACCCTTTTCTTCGTAATGCTGTGAACCATCAAGTTCAATTACGATTTTTGCTTTTTTACAATAAAAATCTACAATATAATTTCCTATAACTTTTTGTCGATTAAATTGTACAGGATATTGTTTTAAAAAATCATACCATAAATGATTTTCTTCTTTTGTTGTGTTTTTACGCAGTGTTTGAGATAAATTTTTAAGTTTTTTATTTCTTGGTAAATTTTCTAAACTCATTTTTGTCCCTCATCCACCGCAAGCGGTCCCCCTTCTCCCGAGAGAAGGCTTTTTTATTCTACTCTTAAAGGTACTTCAAAGTAATAAAGTTTATCTTTTTCTTGAACTTTTGTGTTTAAAACATATTTTTCACCGTTTAAAAAACACTCGCCCTCTAAAAAGATGCCTTTTTTACTTTTTGTAATATCAAAAACAATGTCAAAATTGTTTACATACCACCATTTATTATTAAAATTAGTAAAAGTAACTTTAATATCTTTTAGTCTTTCGCTTTCTTCTTTTGTAACAAAGAAAGAATATTTATCAAGACCGCGCTCGCCGTTAAAAAATGCAAATTCACCGTCTTCAGTCATTGATTTTTCATCAATTTCTCCGCCTATTTCTCTTTCAACTTTCATTTCAAGCGGATCCATTAATTTGCCATTAACATAAAACTCAATTGAGCCACGATTATGGCAATAATTTACCATCTGCCCTAAACTTGTTTTTTTCAAAGCAGGTACTGTTATAAATGTAAGATAAACGCAAACCAAAAGTAACAAAAACAAAAAAGATAAAAGCACAGGTAAATGTTTTTTCTTTTTTTTGCTGTGATATACTTGTTGTTGATTATAATACTGCTTATCCATTTTTTTCTCCTAAAAAATATTTTTTTCAATTCTTCGGCTTATTGTTTTAGATGCAATAGGCGTTATAAAAACTTCTTTGTCAGTCACAACAAATGCTCTTGGAAATTCCAAAAGATTTGTATAAATAATCTTTTTTTCAGTTTCAAGCAAATTTAGATATTCTCTTGTGCTTTTTGAGACAGTTGCCGAATCTAAATCAAAAATTCCTATAATATCAGTATTTTTAACAAATGTTTCTCCACCTAAATATACCTTCAATTTTGTCACCTAAAAATTTTATATACCATTATATTTCGTCATCCGTAAGCGAAGTGCGATAGCACGAAGCCGAAGGATCTTAAGAAGTTTGCGTCTTGTTCAACATGACACGATTTTAGTTTTATTATAAAAATAGGGCTACCCCACGCTTTTTGGCGTTTCTTCTGTTAAAACACCCTTGTCCATTTTAAAAATTTTGCCTTTTTCTAAATTTTTAATGGTATTAGGGTCGCAACAAGTTATAAAAACCTGCCAGCCTTTTATGTGATTTAAAAGATAATCTTGTCGAGATAAATCTAGTTCACTCATAACATCATCTAAAATTGCAATTGGTTGTTCGCCTGTGTTTTTCTTTAAAATTTCTGCTTCAGAAAGTTTTGTGGCGATAACAACAGAGCGCCGCTGCCCTTGCGAGCCAAATGTTTTAAGCGATAAACCATTTATAAAAAATTCCATATCATCTCTGTGTGGTCCAACACTTGTTGTAAAAGTTAAAATATCTTGAGTTCTGGCATTTTTTAATTCATTTAATATATCTTGCTCTGTGCCTAAACCACAACTACATTTATATTCAATGCTAATTTCCTCGGTTAATGATGAAATTCCACTATAAATATCAGTTATATAACTTAATAAAGCCTCAATATATTTTTTTCTTTGCGAAATAATATAAGCGCCGGCCTTTGCAATTCTTTCTTCATAAATATCCAGCATAAATTCAAGGTCTCTATGATAAATAATATCTTTTAAAATAGAGTTTCTTTGCATTACTGCTCTATTATATGAAATAAGAATTTTTTCATATTTAGGTCTAACAGTAGAAATTGCATTATCTAAAAATTTTCTTCTTACAACTGGCCCATCTGAAATCAATTGCATATCAGCAGGGCTAAAAAGAATAGCAGTAAATTTTTCAGATAATTCGCTTAAACTTTTTACATTTACATCATTAATAGAAGCAACTCTGTTTTTTGCAATAGTTATTTTACTATTTTGACTTCTGCCACCTGAAAAAAATTCAGTTTTTAAAATAGCAGGTTGATTTTCATTATTTATATTAACAAGTTGCTTATCTTTTGTACCTCTAAAACTTTTTTTCCCTGTAAAAAGCCAAATTGCTTCAATTAAATTTGTTTTACCTTGAGCATTTTCGCCATAAATTACATTAACATTTTTATCAGGTACAAATTCGCCTTTTATTAAATTTCGGTAATTATCATATTCAATTTTCTCTAAATACATAATTACCACCTATTTTTCAATATAAGCCTTCCCTTGGGGGAAGGTGGCATTGTGAAACAATGACGGATGAGGGACTAGATTTTCTCATCATCAATTTTTTCACTAACTGCTTTCACTTTTTTAATTTATTCTACAACAATTTCTTCATTAAAAATTTCAACTTTGTCGGCTACGCGAATTTTTTTGCCGCGCATTAAACAAACTTCGCCATTTACCTTAACTTCGCCGTCTTGAATAAACATTTTTGCAGCGCCGCCGGTTGGGGCTACACCAGATAATTTTAATAAAGAATCAAGTTTAATAAATTCTGTATCAATTTTAATATTCATTAATTTTCAGCCTTCATAATAACAGGTACAACAATAAACAAGAAATTATCGCCCTCAAGCGGAATAATTTTAATAGGTCTTTGCGCACCATTCATAATAATTTTAATTTTATCTGTATCTACTGCTCGAAGCGCCTCAATGAAAAATCTTGAATTAAAGCCGATTTCTTGCTCATCGCCTGTTACATCACAAGAAAGCACATCAGAAGATTTACCCATAATAGTTGAACAACGCATATAAACTTGGTTGTCTTTAACGCTACATCTAACAGGAGATTTAACTCTATCAACAATAACAAGAGAAATTCTTTCAATTAAATTCATAAATTCTCTTGTATCAGTTTCAATAACAGTTTGTTCGCCATCAGGAATAACAGATGTATTATTATAATTAAAGAATTCGCCTTCAATAAGTCTTGAAATCATAACAAAATCGCCGATTTCAAATGAAATATGTCTTTTTGAAACGCAAATTGAAACATCATCTTCCATATCATCGCCAATAAGTTTCAAAACTTCTTGCAATGCTTTTGCAGGAACAACAAATCTCATATCATTATTTGCATTAATTTCTTCTTTTCTAATAGCAAGTCTGCAACCATCAGTTGAAACTAATTTAATAGTATTTTCTTCAATTTCAAATAAAATACCTTTATAAATAGGTCTGTCATCAGAAGTTGAAACAGAAAACAAAGTTTGTGAAACCATACTTTTTAAAACATCAGTAGGAACTTTAATTTCACTTTCATCTTCTAGTGCCGGAAGTTCCGGATATTCATTAGCGTCAAGCGCGATAATATTAAATTCAGAAGTACCGCTTGTAATCAATGCTTTATTATCTTCATAAATATCAATGGTAACTTTATCAAAAGGTAATTTTCTTAAAATTTCACCTAAAATTTTTGCATTAATAACTGTACAGCCTTCAGTTTCAATATCTGCAGGAATTTTAGTTTTCATAGCAATTTCAAGGTCATAACCTGAAAGAATAACTTCATTACCATTTGTTCTTATTAAAATACCTTCTAATGTTGCAAGAGAAGATTTTGATGTTACTGCTCTTTGAACATTACTTACTGCGCTTGATAAAAGCGCTGTTTCACAAATAAATTTCATAATTTAACTCCTTAATTTTTTAATGTTAAAAACAAATTTCAATTTATCGGTTTTTTTCGTTTTTTTGAAAAAATCCCTTATATCATTTTATTTATTTTAGGTAGTAATAGTAGTAGGGGTTGTTCAAACTGTTGAAAACTTGTACATCTATTACTATGACAAGTTATTTTGATTAACACACCTATGTTGAAAAATATATTAAAAATTTTTAAAACTTTTTTTATTAAAAATCTTTAACATTCTTTAACAAAACTTTATATGTTGAAAAGTTGAATAAATGTTAAAGAAATTTATTAAACATTGGTCAAATTTTTAATAATATTATCAATTTTTTTAGCCTCTGCGTCATCAGTTGCGCAAAGATTATGAATATTATCACAAGAATAAAGAACAGTTGCATGATTTTTGCCAAATTCTTTACCAATTGTTTTATAAGGCATATCAGTAATTTGACGAATTATATACATTGTAATTTTTCTTGCATGAGAAATATCTGCATTTTGCTTTTTAGAAAAAATATCTTCAATAGTAACGTTATAAACTTTTGAAACTTCATTAGCAACTTTTTGAATTGTAACAGGTTGAGGCAAATCATCTCTTTTAATATCTCTAATTGCGCTTTCTGCAACTGCAAGAGAAATATTATCATAAATAAGAGAAAATGCTTGAAGTTTTTTAACAACGCCCTCTAATTGACGAATATTAGATTTAACATGCTCTGCAACATATGTAATAATGTCTTCATTTAAATTAAAATTCATCATTTGCGCTTTTCTTTTGATAATACCAACTCTTGTTTCATATTCAGGTGGTTGAATATCAGCAATAAGACCTGATTCCATTCTACTAACAAGTCTTTCAGAAAGTGAAACGAAGTCTTTCGGTGGTCTATCAGAAGTTAAAACAATTTGCTTATGGTTGTTGTACAAATCATTAAAAGTATTAAAAAATTCTTCCTCTGTTGACTCTTTACCTGAAATAAACTGAATATCATCAACAAGCAAAACGTCAGCAGTTCTGTATTTATCACGAAGTTGTTGCATTGTACCTGCGTGAATAGAAGAAATAACCTCATTAGTAAATTCTTCACAAGTTACAGAGATAATTTTCTTTTCAGGATAATTTTCTTTAATTTTTGCTTGAATAGCAGAAAGCAAGTGAGTTTTACCAAGACCAGAGTTACCATAAATAAATAATGGGTTATAAATAACATCTCTGTTATCAGCAACTGCAAGGCTCGCTGCATGAGCAAATCTGTTAGAAGAACCAACTATAAATGTATCAAAAGAAAATTCATAGTCAGGAGAAGGACGAGGAAGACGAATAGTAGAAACAGGCGCGTCCATCTCTGTGCGAATAGAAATTTTAACAGGGAATTTTAATACTTCAAAAAAAGCATCTTCCAAAACCGCTTTAAAATTTTCTAAAATAATTTTCTTTTGAAACTCTGTTTTAATATATAAAGTTGCTTCATTACCATCAATTTTTTGCAAAATTAATTCTGAAAGCCAAGCATTAAAACCTGCTTCGCTAACTTTAGTTTTACAATAGTCACATATTTCTTTCCAAACTTCTTGTAAAGATTCCATTTAAATTTTACACTCCTTATCTTTTTATACATTAACCTATAAATAACAGTAAAAATTCAGTACCGCGGAAAACTGAAAAAAAGTAAAAATTTATAACATTATTAATCAAAAATGTTAAAAAATCGTTCAATATATTCTACCATAAAATTTTACATTTTGCAACTATTATTTATATATTAATATATATTTATATTATATATGTAGCAGTTTTTTTGTTTTTTGGCTGTATTTTGCTACAATTAAATTATAAATCATCTAAAACCGGACATTCAAGGACATAATTTGTTACATTTTAAAAATTTTAAACAATATTTAAAAGATTCTTAAATCGTGTCATGTTGAGCGTAGTCGAAACATCTTAAAAAGATCCTTCACTTGCGTTCAGGATGACGGCAGGGGTTGTTTAGTCCATCATCCGTCTTGCCACTTCGTGTCAAGCCACCTTCTTCCAAAAGAAGGCTCTGTATGTATCGCCTTGGCGATGGATTCAAAAAGATCCTTCGACTTCGCGTCGGCAACGCTTACGGATGACGGTGGGATGTGGGCATCCCACCCTACGATGAATTAACAATTTTTATCAAGTTTTGCTGTTTTTTTAGCAATTTTATCAAGATATGCGCACATTTGGGGCTATGTTTTATATAATATTAAAAAAATTTGAAAAAATAATAAAAAAGTCTAGACTAAAAGGAATATTTTTGCTATAATGATTACAAGTCTGCACAGTTATTGCTAAAAGCAGATAATAATTTTATTTATATATTTTTTAGGAGGTATATTCCAATGAGCAAAAAATTCGTTTATTTGTTCAAAGAGGGTAATGCAACAATGCGTGAACTCCTCGGTGGTAAAGGTGCTAACCTTGCTGAAATGACTCACATCGGTCTTCCAGTGCCACAAGGCTTTACTGTAACAACAGAGGCTTGTACACAATACTATGAAGATGGCAGAAAAATCAATGATGATATCCAAGCAGAAATCATGGCTAACATTGATAAAATGGAAGAAATCTGTGGTAAAAAATTCGGCGATAAAGAAAACCCACTTCTCGTTTCTGTTCGTTCAGGCGCTAGAGCTTCTATGCCTGGTATGATGGATACTATTCTTAACCTCGGTCTTAACGAAGATGTTGTTGAAGTTATGTCAGCAAAATCAGGTAACCCTCGTTGGGCTTGGGACTGCTACAGAAGATTTATTCAAATGTATTCTGACGTAGTTATGGAAGTTGGTAAGAAATATTTTGAAGAACTTATCGACAAAATGAAAGAAGAAAAAGGCGTTACTCAAGACGTTGAGCTTACTGCTGATGATCTTAAAGTACTCGCTGGTCAATTCAAAGATGAATATAAAGCAAAAATCGGTAAAGACTTCCCAACAGATCCAAAAGAACAACTTATGGGCGCTGTTGAAGCTGTATTCCGTTCATGGGATAACCCACGTGCTAACGTTTATAGAAGAGATAACGATATTCCATATTCATGGGGTACTGCTGTAAACGTACAAGCTATGGCTTTCGGTAACATGGGTGACAACTGTGGTACTGGTGTTGCATTTACTCGTGACCCTGCTACAGGTGATAAAGGCCTTATGGGTGAGTTCCTTGTAAACGCTCAAGGTGAAGACGTTGTTGCTGGTGTTAGAACTCCAATGCCAATCGCTGAAATGGCTGATAAATTCCCAGAAGCATACGCTCAATTCGTTGACGTTTGCAGAATTCTTGAAGACCACTACAGAGATATGCAAGATATGGAATTTACTGTTGAAGAAGGTAAACTCTATATGCTTCAAACTCGTAACGGTAAGAGAACTGCTAAAGCCGCTTTAAAAATCGCTTGTGATTTAGTTGATGAAGGTATGATCGATGAGAAACAAGCAGTTGCTATGATCGATCCACGTAACCTTGATACACTCCTTCACCCACAATTTGATGCTAAAGCTCTTAAAGCAGCAACTCCTGCTGGTAAAGGTCTTGGCGCATCTCCTGGTGCTGCTTGTGGTAAAGTTGTATTTACTGCTGAAGACGCTGAAGAGTGGAACAACAGAGGCGAAAAAGTTGTTCTTGTTCGTCTTGAAACATCACCTGAAGATATTACAGGTATGAAAGCATCTCAAGGTATCTTGACAGTTCGTGGCGGTATGACTTCTCACGCTGCCGTTGTTGCTCGTGGTATGGGTACATGTTGTGTATCTGGTTGTGGCGACATCGTTATGGACGAAGAAAACAAGAAATTTACTCTCGCTGGTAAAACATATAACGAAGGCGACTACATTTCAATCGATGGTTCAACTGGTAACATCTATGATGGTATCATTCCAACTGTTGATGCTGAAATCGCAGGCGAATTCGGTAGAATTATGGACTGGGCTGACAAATTCAGAACTTTGAAAGTTAGAACTAACGCTGATACTCCTGCTGATGCTAAAAAAGCAAGAGAACTCGGTGCTGAAGGTATCGGTCTTTGCCGTACAGAGCATATGTTCTTTGAAGCAGACAGAATTGCTGCATTCAGAGAAATGATTTGTGCTGACACTGTTGAAGGTAGAGAAGCAGCGCTCGCTAAAATTCTCCCTTATCAACAAGGCGACTTTGAAGCTTTATATGAAGCACTCGAAGGCAACCCTGTAACAATTCGTTTCCTTGACCCACCTCTCCATGAGTTCGTTCCAACTGAAGAAGCTGACATCAAACTCTTGGCTGACGCTCAAGGCAAAACAGTTGAAGATATTAAGAACATTATCACTGGTCTTCACGAGTTCAACCCAATGATGGGTCACCGTGGTTGCCGTCTTGCAGTAACATATCCTGAAATTGCTAAAATGCAAACTTCTGCTGTTATCCGTGCTGCTATCAATGTTCAAAAAGCTCATCCAGACTGGACAGTTAAACCTGAAATTATGATTCCACTTACAGGTGAAGTTAAAGAGCTTAAATATGTTAAAGACGTTGTTGTTGCAACTGCTGATGCTGAAATCGCAGCTGCAGGCGCTGACCTCAAATATGAAGTTGGTACAATGATGGAAATTCCAAGAGCTTGTCTTACTGCTGATGAAGTAGCTACAGAGGCTGACTTCTTCTGCTTCGGTACAAACGACCTTACTCAAATGACATACGGTTTCAGCCGTGATGACGCTGGTAAATTCTTGGATGCATACTATGATGCAAAAATCTTTGAAAACGATCCATTTGCTAAACTTGACCAAACAGGTGTTGGTAAATTGATGGAAATGTCAATTAAACTTGGTAAACCAGTTAACCCATCACTCCACTGCGGTATCTGCGGTGAGCACGGTGGCGACCCTGTATCAGTTGAGTTCTGCCATAGAATCGGTCTTGATTATGTATCATGTTCACCATTCCGTGTGCCAATCGCTCGTCTCGCTGCTGCTCAAGCTGCAATTAAAGAGATGTAATTAGATTACAAAATTATCCCCACCGATTTCGGTGGGGATTTTTGTATGCTAAATTAGTTGAATTTTGTAAAAATAATTACTATAATATAAACACCTTATCTTGTGAAAAACGAAGAAATGTGCTATAATTGAAAAACCAAAGCATTGGAGGAACTGGATATGAATATCATCAACCCCAAGGAAGCAATGTTGCAAAGTTTGCACGATGCTTGTAGTTTCCATTTATACAAACGAACACTTGATTTAACCAAGAACATAGCCGAAGATATGGACTACCAAAAAAACTTCACTAATTACTATCGTGTTCGTAGAGATGATGGCTGGTTGCAAGAATTCTACAAGTTTTTTGAGGAAAATAAAAACAACAAAGAAATAACATTTGAAAAAATAATCAAACACCTTTCAAATGTGGAACACAAAGTAAAGCAAACCTCAAAAAACCCAACAGGTAAAGCAAAAACGGTAGAGGCATCGTTTGCAAGTAAGATGCTGGCGACAATAAACCCAAATCATCCTATTTGGGATAATCAGGTACTTCGTTGCTTAAATATCAAAATTGACGATACATTAGATTATGACAGTAAAATAAATAAATGTATTAAAGTTTATCATAAAATTGAGGAGGAAATTTCGGCATTTATTGAGACCACCGAAGGCAAACAGTGTATAGAATTATTTGATGCAACATTTCCTTCTTGTGTGGATTTTAGCAGTCACAAGAAAGTGGACTTTTACTTGTGGAATCTGGGTAAATAATTTTCCTCTTTTGCTGTCAACATCCCAGACTGCTATCAAAGAGATGTAATTTAATTGTGAAACAAATCCCCACCGATTTGGTGGGGATTTTTGTATTGCAATAATTTGGTTAATATAGTATAATAACTTCAGTTAAGGAAGGAGAGTTTTTATGCCAACATACACTCTGTTTGATAAACCGATAAAGGTGTCGGGAATACCTTTTTTTGAAGAAAACAAAAGATTAGTAAGGCTACCCGATGAACTTATCGCGCAACTTCCGCATCTTGATCATTTAGGACACCGTTGTGCGGGAGCACGTGTAGCTTTTAAAACCGATTCGCCTACCTTTACGGTAAAGGTTGCACTCAAAACCTTGTCTGTGGACGTAGGTATGTCTATATACGCTTGTCAATCAGCACAGGTTATGTTGGGCGAAAGAGAAAACGCTCGTCATCTTGGCGTTGTAAACCCTCCTGATTATAACACGAAAACATTTGAAAAAACATTTAACAAATCTTCTGAATTAGAGCAGGTAACAGTATATTTCCCACGTAACGAGCAAGTCGAAACAATAGAAATTACTGTCGAAGACGGGGCAACGGTTACTGAACCAACACCTTACAAATACAACAAACCTGTCGTATTTTATGGTTCTTCGATAACCGAAGGCGGTTGTTCTTGCAACTCCACCAATGCCTACAATGCTATTCTCTCTCGTTGGCTTGATTTTGATTATTACAACTTAGGATTTTCGGGCAATGCCAGAGGAGAACTTGTTATGGCGGATTACATAAACACCATCGACATGGGGGTATTTGTTTATGATTACGACCACAACGCACCGACTCTCGAATATCTTGCCAATACGCACAAGCCGTTTTTTGACCGCATAAGACAGGCGCACCCTGATATTCCGATTTTGATGATGACTCGTCCTGCCGAGGTTTACGACGAAGACATGAAGGCACGCAAGGAAATAGTAAAAGAAACCTATAACTACGCTGTTTCCAAGGGCGACAAAAATGTATATTTCATTGACGGCGAAACCTTTTACGGGGACGCCGACCGAAACCTTTGCGCTGTTGATAATTGTCACCCAAACGATTTAGGTTTCTTCCGTATGGCGTCTGTAATACGCCCTATTTTGAAACAAATATTGGATAGCACAAACCTTTTCCAAAAAAAGATAAAATAACCAAAGAAACAGAAGTTACTATGTAATCACATTTAACCAATCCCCACCGATTTGGTGGGGATTTTTGTTGTAATTTTAAAACTAATATGATATAATGCAAATGGAATATTAAAATAGAAAAAGGGGTATAAAAATGAGAGAGATAGTTTATAAGTATGAAACTCGTGGAATGTACACAACTGATAGTGATACATCGTTTAATGCCGATAAAGAGTTAAAATTAATAGCGAAGCCGCATAATTTTTCAATGAAAATAGGCGAAGAAGTGTTGCGTAGCACATCTTTTGGTGGTATCGTTGCAGTAGTATCAAATGATGGCGCGGTTGTTTTTTATGATAACGATAATTGTGAAATAGCAAAGGTTGAAAAAGGCGATAGCGTTTATAAAAAGGTAGAATTAAAATGGAATGAAGAGTTTGTTGCAATTGAGTTTGGTAGTGTAGTTACTGTTGATTACTACCCAAATTGCGATGGCGAGAGCGATAGATATGGCGAAGAATGGTCTGTTCAACGCGCCGTTAAGTTAAATTTAAAAGATAATTCAATACAAGTTATGTAAAAACTAACCCCACTAAAACGAATAAATCCGTTTTAGTGGGGTGTTTTTTTGTTTATTTTAGGCGTTTGCCCATTTTTTGATTAAATCAATATGTTCATTTGAATAATTGTTTTCCCAAGATTCATTTTCACAAATTTTACTTGCTATATATTTAGCGCTACGAGATGAAACAGACTTTGAATAAATAATTGTAGTTTCATCATCTTTTGTGAGTTTCAAATAGCCACGACCAACGAAGTTTCTGCCGATATTACAGTCTTTTATATTAACAATTGAGCCGACTATTCCTTTGAAATCGCTAGTTTCATAAAAAACTTCAGATTCATATTTTACATATACAAATTTCTCTGTTTCAAATGTAAGTTCATTTTTAATTAAATCTTCAGGGGCAATAAGTGTACCTAATTCAACTGTGTAACCATCGTTTTTATAAGCATCAATTACTTCGCTATCAACAGTTGTATAAAAACGAATACCGGTTTCATCATTAAGTCGAATAGATGCTTCTTCGAGGGTTGAAATTACATTTACATCTGCAATTTTTGTAAGTTCAATTGCATTTAAGTATAAATTTCCTGATTGAGAAACATCTGTTACAACAATTTTCAAATTAATTTGCGTTGGTTTTTTAATTGTGATAGTGTTTTCATCAAGCGCAATACCTACATTATAACCATTACTGCTTGTAAAACTAAATGCGTTATCGCCTTTATTTCCTGTGTTAAGATTTGATTTAACCTTAACATCGTTAATAGATATATCAATGTAAGCACGAGCGCCTGTTACTCTGGCAAACAGTTTTGCCGAATAAACGCCCGGCTCAACCGTTTTAATAGAAGTAAGCGTTACACTATTACCAACTGCATTGTTAGATGAGAAGAAATAAGTTCCATCATTTGCGTAATGAGTGTTCAAAAACGGTTTGCCATTTGATGAATTTTTCATTGTATGGTCGGCATTATAAGTAAAGTTATCGGTATAAAGATTCCATTTATAAACACCATCTGTTTGCGGTTGGCTTGTAGGTTGCGTTACCGTTGTTCCATTGGCAGTTGTAGTAACAGGTGTGTCGGAATCTATTGTAACTGTTGGTGTGCTATTTTCATTTTCAACTAAAACTAAAGAGTATAAACGACCAGGTTGAGAACCATCGCCATATAAAGAATTAACTTGCTGGGCGTCAATTTGTAAATTATGAGCGCCGTTTACAATATCAACCGTGCCGATATAAGTTGACCTTGTATTCAAATATTCTCTGCCAAAATCATCTTTGTAATAATCCGATAAATTAAGCCTTGTATCAACAGATACACCGTTTATCGAGAATTTAAAATCTTTGCTGTTTTGTCTGGCAACACCACTAATATAAACATCGTATTTGCCTTCAGGTTGTTTGCTCAAAGTTTTGATAGTACCTTGTGTTTTGATAGAACAAACTTTACCATTTGTTCTAAAAGGCGCCGCCCAAGATGTAGATTTTTCTGCGCCGTTGGAAAGTTCACAGGTATTATAAATATCCATTATTTTAATACCTGAATAAGCGTTTGTTATCTCATCGTAATAAGAAATTGGTTGGTCAAGGTCATTAAGTTCAGGGAAACCATAAGAGCCTTGATAATTTTTGTCGGTGTTGTATCCGTCATCAACTTGATAAATTCTAACATAGTCAACCAAATAATCTGCGAAGTCGAGCGCAGGGTTAGGGTCGCCAGGAACAGAGCCACCAATAGGAAATGTTAGGTAAGCAAATTGCGGACATTCACGAAGTTGGAAAAATTGTGGGTCGGTAATATCGTGATAACCAACAATTAAATCATCGTAATAGTAGAATAACTGTGTTGGGGTCCAATAAACACCATAAGTGTGATAACCGGTGTCACCCATCATTGCATTTCCTGCATTACCTTGGCTTACTTTATAACCGCCACCAAGACCTGTTGTTTTTTTGTTTTCGACGGTAACACCGCTAACTAGTGAGCCGTCAAAACGCTCGCCTGTTCTGTAATGCAATTGACCAGTAGCCAAAGTCGAATAGCCATAACAGTTACCCTGCGTATCTACAATTGTTTTATCTTTAAAATCAGAAATGTAAATTTTATCGTTTTCATCTTGGCGAACAATATGTGATTTTGAGACTATTGTAATTTCTCCACCTGAAACAGTATATTTTGACTCTTGACCTTCGGCTACTTTGTACGAGGAAGTTGCGCTATCATAACTTACAAGAGTATTTCCGCTTTTATCAGTTATAAGTATTTTGCCGTTATCGTCATATTTAACAATGAAAGCACTCGCTGTGATAATAATTCCGTTCTCATCACAGTTTACTTTTTTAGTTGTAGAATTGTAAGTAGAGTATGTAGAAGGCGACGTATATGCCTCGCAAATATCAATTTCTCCACAATAAGGCCAAGTGCTTTTTTCGCCTGCATTTCTAATAATAGAGGCTTCTTTAGACATATCAGGGGCGCCTGTAGTCCAAAAACCGTTCCAAAGCCCTTGAGAATATTTTGGGTCTTGGCAGATATTACCGTCTTTGTCGTAAACCAAGTTTCCATTCTCATCTTTAAGGGCTTTGCCGTTAACAGTATAAATTCTCGCTTCCATCATACCAAATCTAAATGCTTGAAGATTTGCTTGCCCTTCTTTAGTGTCAAAATAACTAGAACGAAAACCGTCAGCGGTCCAATAATAAGTTTTACCTGTAATAGGGTCAACATATCCGTTTTCTTCTCTTTGACCTCTAATATGTAAAACGCCATCTTCTGTCCAAGAGTTTCTACCGTCTTCTCCTACATAAAGTTGAAGTTGGCCATTACGAGTTTTAGGGTCGCCATTACGATATCTCTCGTGAGCCCATTTAGCGCTTGCTCTAACTTCATCTGAAGTAGGGTTGCCATCTTTATCAAAGCCATTAGTTGTAGGAAGCGCTTGCTTTTCTGCTCCACAACCGATTTCGCCACCAAATTCATCATTCCAAACAAGTTTTAACTTGCTTCTAATAGCGTCAATAGAACTTACTTGTTCGAGTTCAGGATTAGGATTTTTAATTTCAGCGCTCGTTTTTGTGATAGCGAGTGTTGAAACAATAATCAAAGCAGATAAAAATATAGAAAGCAGTTTTTTCATAAAAACACCTCCGCAGTATAACAACATAATAACATATAATTAAATAAAAAACAATATTATAATAGAGTTAAAAATATTGCTTTTTGGAACTGAAATTCAAGGAGTTGTACTTTTTATGGTACAAATGGTGTGATATTATAAAACAAGCAGAGGGGAAACAACCCTTCTTAAGTTTAACAAATTCGCAAAAACAACATTCAATTTATTTTTTCACACCCCTCTGCGCCTTCTCTTCAAGAGAAGGTTTTTTGCTATAATTTGTATCGCTGAAATTAATTGACAAAGTTATGATGATGTGATAAAATTTTAACAAATTACAAAGTTAAGGACAAGACAAAATGCAGGATAAAAGAATAAAACTTTCAAGCGAAGTTGTATATATTTTGGCTACTGTGTTACTCGCACTTTCGGTGGCAATGATAGCGCTTTCGGGCTTCGGCCTTTCAATGATAGTAGCGCCGGCGTATCTTTTGAGCGAAAAATTAGGGTTTATCACATTCGGTCAAGGCGAGTATATTATTCAAGCAATTTTGTTTATAACGCTTTGTATTGCTATGAAAAAAGTAAAACTTGTTTATTTTAGTTCATTCCTGTCGGGTATAATTTATGGTGCTGTGCTTGATTTGTGGCGTATGATTCCGTTTTTTAATACAGATATTACAACTCCTGAAAGTTTGAGTATGATAGTTAGAGTTGTGCTTTTTATTTTGGGAATGTTAATGACATCTTTTTCAATTGCGCTTTATTTTAAATCATATTTATACCCTCAAGTTTATGATTTCTTTGTAAAAGCAGTTTCTAAAAAGTATGAAATCAGTCGTTCAAAATTCAAAACTTGTTTTGATGCTTCATTTTTTATTTTGTCTGTTGTAATGACTTTTGCCTTTTTCGACAAAATTGTGGGAATCAATTTTGGCACATTGATTATGACTGTGCTTAATGGTACAATAATCGGCGCTTGTAACAAATGGCTTGATAAACATTTTTCATTTGAGCCAACATTTAAGAAGTTTGCTAATTATTTTGAACTTTAATATACATTATAGTATAAAAGGAGTAATTTATGAAAATTTCTGGTCTTAATAAATTAACAGTATTAGATTTTCCGCAACATGTCGCTTGTATAGTGTTTACTTGTGGTTGTAATTTTCGTTGTCCTTTTTGTCATAATGCCGCTCTTGTAACTCATACACAAGACGCCGAAAATTTTTCGGAAGATGAAATTTTTGATTATTTGAAAAAAAGACAAGGCATTTTAGATGGCGTTGTAATTACAGGCGGTGAGCCACTAATTCATAATGATATTGATGTCTTTATGCAAAAAATTAAAGATTTAGGCTATAAGATAAAACTTGATACAAATGGAACAAATCCTGAAAAACTCAAAGAGTTGGTTGAAAAAGGGCTTGTTGACTATGTTGCAATGGATGTTAAAAATTGCAAGGAAAAATATAATCAAACAGCAGGCTGCGAGAATATTGACCTTTCAAAAATCGAAGAAAGCATTGAATTTTTGCTTCTTGATAAAGTTGACTATGAATTTCGCACCACAGTTGTACAAGAATTGCATACAGTACAAGATATAGAGGCGCTCGCAAAGTGGATAAAAGGCGCAAAAAGATACTTTTTGCAAAATTTTGTTGATTCAGGTGACATTATTTGTGCTAATCTTTCGTCAGTATCAACAGAAAAGATGGCTCAAATGTGTGCAGTTTCAACAAACTTTGTCGAAAAATGCGAAAATCGATGAAAAAAACACAATATCTTGTATTTTGGGTATTGACATTCTACTAAATATGCTTTATAATGAATTTGCTCTCGAAAATTTAAACGCCGTTTTTTGTTGTAAAAAAAGGGCGTTTTTAAATCTAAAAAATATGGAGGAAATAACATGTATAGAGTAATTAAAAGAGACGGAAAAGTTGTAGATTTTAATCTCGCAAAAATTAGCGATGCAATCGCTCAAGCATTTGATGCGTGTCAAAAAGAGTATAACCAAGATGTTATTGACTTTTTGGCGTTAAAAGTTACCGCTGCATTTGCAGACAAAGTTGAAGATGGCAAAATTTCAGTTGAGCACATTCAAGACAGCGTTGAGTCTGTGCTTATTAAAGCAGGCTATGATGATGTATCAAAAGCATACATTATTTATAGAAGACAAAGAGAAAAAATCCGTAATATCAACGCAACAATGGTTGACTACAAAGAAATCATTGACAACTATCTTAATATTAATGACTGGCGTGTTAAAGAAAACTCAACTGTAACATATTCAGTTGGTGGTTTGATTCTTTCAAACTCTGGCGCTGTTACTGCTAACTACTGGTTGTCAGAAATTTATGATGATGAAATCGGCAATGCTCATAGAAATGCTGATATTCATATTCATGACCTTTCAATGCTCACCGGTTACTGTGCAGGTTGGTCATTGAAACAACTCATTCAAGAGGGCTTGGGTGGTGTACCTGGCAAAATCACATCTGCACCTGCTTCTCACCTTTCTACTCTTTGCAACCAAATGGTTAATTTCCTTGGTATTATGCAAAATGAATGGGCTGGCGCTCAAGCGTTTTCATCATTTGACACATATCTTGCACCATTCGTAAGAGTTGATAACTTAACTTATAAAGAAGTTAAACAATGCATTCAGTCATTCATTTATGGTGTTAATACTCCTTCTCGTTGGGGTACACAGTCACCATTCACAAACATTACTCTTGACTGGGTAGTGCCTGCCGATTTAGCAGAACTCAACTGTATCGTTGGCGGCAAAGAAATGGATTTCAAATATAAAGACTGTAAGAAAGAGATGGATATGATTAACAAAGCCTTCATTGAAATTATGGTTGAAGGCGACGCTAATGGTCGTGGTTTCCAATATCCAATTCCAACTTACTCAATTACAAAAGATTTTGACTGGTCAGAAACAGAGAATAATAAACTTCTCTTTGAAATGACAGCAAAATACGGCACACCTTACTTCTCAAACTATATCAATTCAGATATGGAACCTTCAGATGTTCGTTCAATGTGCTGCAGACTTCGTCTTGACCTTAGAGAACTCCGTAAAAAATCAGGTGGTTTCTTCGGTAGCGGTGAGTCAACAGGTTCTGTTGGTGTTGTTACTATCAACTTGCCAAGAATCGCTTATCTTGCACAAAATGAAGCAGATTTCTATGCTCGTCTTGACAGAATGATGGATATTTCTGCTCGTTCATTGCACGTTAAGAGAACAGTTATTACAAAACTTTTAGAAGCAGGTCTTTATCCATATACAAAGAGATATTTGGGTACATTTGATAACCACTTCTCAACAATTGGTCTTGTTGGTATGAACGAAGTTGGTCTTAACGCTAGTTGGATTAAACAAGACCTTACTAATAAGAAAACTCAAGACTTTGCAAAAGATGTTCTTAATCATATGCGTGAGCGTCTTTCAGACTATCAAGAGCAGTATGGCGACCTTTATAACTTAGAGGCAACTCCTGCTGAATCAACTGCATTCCGTCTTGCAAAACACGATTTGAAACATTATCCTGATATTATTACTGCAGGTCAAGGCCACGGTGAGACTCCTTATTATACAAACTCATCACACTTACCTGTTGGTTATACAGAAGATGTTTTCGCAGCGCTTGATGTTCAAGATGAACTTCAAACACTTTACACTTCAGGTACAGTATTCCATGCATTCTTGGGTGAAAAATTACCTGACTGGAAATCTTGTGCTAACCTTGTAAGAAAAATTGCTGAAAATTATAGACTTCCTTATTACTCAATGTCACCAACATATTCAGTATGTAAAACTCATGGTTATATCGCAGGTGAGGCGTTTACTTGTCCTGAATGTGGCGAAGAAGCAGAAGTTTATAGCCGTATTACCGGTTACTATCGTCCTGTTAAGAACTGGAATGATGGTAAAACTCAAGAGTATAAAGATAGAAAAGTTTATGATGTAAGCAAATCTACTCTTACTCATGAAGGCGTAAAACAAGAGGCTTGTGAGTGCGAGAAAGCAGAAAAAGCGGCAATGGCAGATGGCACATATATCTTTGCAACTGCTACTTGTCCAAACTGTAAAATTGCTTATTCACTTTTAGAAAAAGCAGGCGTAAGTTATACAAAACTTCTTGCTAATGAAAATGTTGAATTAGTAAATGCGCTTGGTATTAAACAAGCACCAACATTGGTTGTTGTTAATGGCGGCGAAGTTGTTAAATACACAGGCGTTTCAGAAATCAAAAAATTTCTTAATGCTTAATAATTAATCAAAACGCCGAAAAGATAATTCTTTTTGGCGTTTTATTTTGAGGTAAAAATTATGTATGATATTATTATAATCGGTGGTGGTCCTGCTGGTCTTACTGCTGCAATATATGCAAAAAGAGCAAATAAATCTTGCCTTGTTATTGAAAAAGGTGGCTTTGGCGGACAGATTACTTATTCCCCAAAGGTAGAGAATATTCCTGGTTTTGCAGAAGTTACCGGTAATGAATTTGCCGAAAAATTAGTTGAACAAGCGTTAAATTTAGAGGCAGATGTTGAAATCGCAGAGGTGCAAAAAGTTGTTGATGGCGATGTAAAGACAGTTGTAACAGATAGCGGCGAGTATCAGGCGAAAGCAGTTATTATTGCAACCGGCGCAAAGCATAGACTTTTGGGCCTTGAAAATGAAGAAAATCTAATCGGCGAGGGAATTTCTTTTTGCGCGGTTTGTGATGGCGCTTTTTATGAAAGCAAAGATGTTGCAGTTATCGGTGGTGGTAACTCTGCTTTGCAAGAGGCAATTTTGCTCGCAGAACTTTGCAAAAAGGTTTATGTTGTTCAAAATCTTGACTTTTTCACAGGCGAAGATAAGTTAGTTGAGCAATTAAAGAAAAAAGAAAACGTTGAGATTATTTTAGGCACAGTTGTTGAAGAAATAGTTGGCGAAACTGAACTTAATTCAATTGTTGTAAAAAGCGAAAAAACAGGCGAAAAACAAGAACTTAAAATAGACGGAATGTTTGTTGCTATCGGCCTTATTCCACAAAACGAAAGCGTTGAAGGACTTGTAACTTTGAATGATTACGGTTATGTTGACGCGGGCGAAGACTGTGTAACAAATATACCTGGAATTTTTGTTGCAGGCGACTGTAGGTCAAAAAGAATTCGTCAAGTAGCAACTGCCGCAGGTGATGGCGCAGTAGCAGCGCTCGCCGCTTGTGATTATATCGAAAGTTTATAAAATTTTATACATTCGTAAGGGAGGGGCTTAAGCCCCTCTTTTTTTGTTTTGGGTGGAGTAGAACCCCACCCTTGCAATAAATCTTATTCGTATATGTAGGGGTCGGCATCCTTGACGACCCTTTTAAAAGACGGTGCGCGCAGGAAGTAAGCACCACAGTACCATATGTGCACAAAACAAAAAAGAGTAACCAAAATTGGTTACTCTTTTTAAATATCAATTATTAGTCAGCAACATAAGGCATAAGCGCTAAATGTCTTGCTCTCTTAATAGCTACTGTTAATGCTCTTTGATGGAAAGTGCATGTACCTGTAACTCTTCTTGGGAGAATTTTTGCTCTTTCAGAAGTGTATTTAGAAAGCTTTGAAACATTTTTGTAATCGATAAAACCATTGTTTTGTCTATCAACACAAAAAGCGCAAACCTTTTTACGACCTTTTCTGATAGGTCTTGCTGGACGCTCTGGTCTTTTGTTTTCTTCCATTGTAGTGTCCTCCTTGTTAGATTTATATATCTGAAATGAAAAATTTCGAGATTATTAGAACGGAAGGTCATCGTCACCCATAGAAATTTCTTCAAAATCGCCTGTATCAACATTTGAGAATGAAGCAGGTGCGTCTTCTGCTCTAGGCGCTGAACCGCCTGTTTCTTGTTTTGAACCGCAGAAATCTGCAGTTTCAACAACTACATCATAAGTAGTGCGTTTATTACCGTCTTTATCAGTGTAACTATTTTGTTGCAAAGAACCTTTGATAGCGATCATTTGGCCTTTTGTGAAATATTTTGAAATAAATTCAGCATTATTTCTCCAAGCAACGCAGTTAATAAAATCAGTTTGTGACTGACCATCTCTTGAAAAATTACGGTTTACCGCAACTGAAAATGATGAAACTGAAATACCTGAAGAAGTTGTTCTAACTTCAGGTGTGGCAGTAAGTCTGCCCATAATTACTACTACATTAAGCATTTTAAAATACCTTTTCTTTCGTCAAATTAGGCTTCTTTTGCTACTGTCAAGTATCTTAACACATCATCAGCGATGTTAAGTTTTCTTGCGAGCTCAGAAATAAATGTAGGTTCTGCTGTGTGGGTAATAACTACATAGTAACCATCTGTTTCGTAGTTGATAGGATAAGCGAGTTTTCTCTTGCCCCATTCATCTACATTATCAATAGTACCATTTTTCTCGATGAGAGCTTTAAACTTCTCAACGTTTGCAGTTACAGCCTCTTCTCCGTTCTTAACTGAGAATACTAACACTGTCTCGTAAACATTAGCCATTGATATTGTCCTCCTTTCGGTCATTCGGTTTGAGCGATTTCACTCAAACAAGGAATTAATTTTTAATATATTTACTTATACATAAGCATAAGCAACTGTCATTTTACTATAAAAATATAATTTAGTCAAGAGTTTTTGCCAAATCTTTAATATATTTTTTGAATTCATCGCCAAAATCGGCATTTTTGAGCGACATTTCAACATTCGCTTGCATAAACGAAAGTTTGTTACCCATATCATAACGAGTGCCTGAAAATTCAATACCCATCATACCATCTTTTCGTGCAAGCACGCGCATAGCGTCAGTAAGTTGAAGTTCGTTTCCTGCGCCTTTTGGAATGTTTTCAAGAATTTCAAAGATTTTAGGTGGCAAAATAACTCTGCCCAAAATTGAATAAAGCGACATAATCTGATATGGCGAAGGTTTTTCTATCATATCAGTAACTTTCATAACTGTGTCACTAACCATTTCAACATCGAGCGAACAATATTTAGTAATCTGCTCTTTTGAAACTTTTTTAACACCTGCAACGCCAAGACCGTAATTCTCATAAACTTGCGCTAATTCGCCAATGGCAGGAATATCGCCAATAATAACATCATCGCCATAAAGCACTGCAAAAGGCTCATCATCAACCCAGGCTTTTGCCTTTAAAATTGCGTGGCCAAGACCACCTGTAACACCTTGACGAATAAAAGTGATATTAGCAAGGTTAGCAAGGCGCTCAACCTGTTCAAGTTGTTGATATTTTTTTGAATTTTTAAGCGCATATTCAAGTTCAATTGAGTGGTCAAAATGGTCTTCAATAACGCCTTTACCACGGTTTGTAATAATTAAAATTTCTTCAATTCCGGCTTGAACTGCCTCTTCAACAATATATTGAATTGCAGGTTTGTCAACAATAGGCAACATCTCTTTTGGAGTTGCTTTTGAAGCAGGCAAAATTCTAGTGCCAAGACCTGCCGCAGGAATAACCGCTTTTCTAATTTTTTTCATAAATATTCTCCTTTTTTATCTTTTTAAAGGAATGTGCCAATTAAAAGTGTAATCATATTAAGCGCAAAGTGTAAAACCAAAGGCAACATCAAATTAACGCCACCTTTTTGCATAAAATCAATTTCAGAAACTTTTCCCTCACTCTTCATTTGATTAATGCTACTATAAACTTTCTTTTTGTAAATATAATCGCCAAAAAGCCCAACAAACAATTTAATTGCAATTGAAATGGTTGAAAGTATAAACAAAACGAAAGTAATGCTTTGGACATTTTCGGTTAAAACACCGGACTGCATAAAAGCAATAATATCAGAGTTTTGCATTCCTTTTTGATAGAAAATGCTGAAAAGCACCGAATAAAAGCCGATTAAAATTGCTTTTGAATAACATTTTCTTGAAATAAGCCAGTATTCAGGGAAGAAAAAGCCTGTCCAATTCCAGCTGATTTTTCTTTTTAAATTAGCAAATTTTCTAAAAACATTTATATAACGAAGTGCATTGTAACCAACAAATTTTGCGATTTTTTCAGCAGATACACCGTCAATGTCTTCGTCTTTATCAATTCCGTTTGCTTTGAAAAATGGGTTTTCGCCTGTGTTCACAGTTGTTTCAACCTTAATTTCAGGCGCACTTTGTGTTTGCTCAACCTTTTCTTCGGGTTTTTCAATTTTTGGTGGTTGCCATTGATTTTCAGTGCCGTGAGCATCGGCATAAGCACATTTACCATTTTCTAAAAAGCATTTTTTGTGATGAGGCGCGCCACAGTCAGGACAATATGCAACCTCATCTGTAAAAAGTTTTGCTTTGCAAATAGGACAAAGCATATTTTCATCAATTTTCATTTCTTTTTCCTTTAAAATAATAAGATTTATCTCGTTTTAAATAGTCGTCAATTGAATAGATAATATCAAAATAACTTTTGCCGTAATTATGATATTCGCCGTTTTCAACCATCTTTTTGAGTTCTTCAACGCTAACCCATTTAACCTCTGCAACCTCGTCTTTTTGCAAAACGCAACGACGAGCAGGAATATTACATCTTACCGCATAAATATCGTTAATTGAATATTTACGAAGTTGACGCCTTACAAGTTTCATATTACGTCTTGCAACGCGAATTCCAAGTTCCTCATAAAGTTCTCTAATAGCCGCGTGACGAGAGCCCTCGCCTGCAAGAGCCGAGCCACCTGTTGCCGCCCATTCGCCAGGCATAAGAGGTTTAGTATCCGCTCTGCGCTGAATTAAAAACTCGCCTTTATGATTGATAACCCATATATGAACAACTAAATGATATTCACCTTTTGAAAGACTTCGTTTGCCACGCACCATGGTTTTGCCGGTACGGTTGCCGTCTTTATCAAGTATGTCCCAATATTCTATCATACATTTCTCCAAGATATCAAACAAATTATAATAATATTCTACTATATTTCGTTTGGTTTTTCAAGCAATATCTTAAATGTTATTACTTTATTAACATTAAATATTTAATTTAAGGGCAAAAAACATTGAATAATTTTAAGAATTGTGTTAAAATGCTATTATAAAGTGAGGTGAAACCGAAGATGAATAATATTAAAATTCAATTGCTCAATGACTGCAACTGCTTTTTAGCGGCAAATGGATATTTTGAAGCAGGTCTTGTTTCGCGCAAGGGTTGTTTTGATTTGTTTTTCAGAAAAGTGCCTGATAATGGTGGTTTTGCTATTTGCGCGGGTCTTCAAAGCGCAATAGAGTTGTTAGAAAACTTTTCGTTTTCTGATGAAGATGTTGAGTATTTAAAACAAAATTATAATTTATCTGAAGGTTTTGTAAAATATTTAAAAGATTTTAAATTTGAGTGTGATATTTGGGCTATTCCTGAAGGTACACCGATTTTTGCAAAAGAGCCTATTGTAAAGGTTGTAGGCCCTATCATTCAAGCAACTTTAATTGAAAGTTTGTTGCTTTTATCAATTAATCATCAAACTCTTGTGGCTACAAAGGCAAACCGAATTTCTCGTGCGGCGCAAGGCAGAGAAGTGCTTGAATTTGGTGTGAGAAGGGCGCATGGAATAGATGCTGCTGCAAATGGCGCAAGAGCGGCATACATTGGCGGTTGCGTTGGCAGTTCTTGTACTTATGCAAATTATGCTTATGATATTCCTGTGAGCGCAAATATGACTCACGCTTGGGTGCAGGCTTTTGAAAATGAGTATGATGCTTTTTGCGCATATGCTAAAAGGTATCCTGATGACTGCTATTTGTTGGTTGATACTTATAACACATTGAAATCAGGAGTTTTAAATGCAATTAAGTGTTTTGATGATGTTTTAAAACCAATTGGTTGCAGACCAAAGGGAATTAGAATTGATAGTGGCGATATTGCTTATCTTTCTAAAAAGATTAGAAAAATGCTTGATGAGGCAGGTTATCCAGACTGCGCTATCGTTGCTTCTAATTCGCTTGATGAGTATATTATCAGAGATTTGATTATCGAGGGCGCAAAAGTTGACCGTTTCTGCGTTGGCGAGAGACTTATAACTTCTGCTTCAGACCCACTTTTCGGCGGTGTTTATAAATTAACTGCGCTTGAAAATGACAATGGCGAGTTTGTGCCAAAAGTTAATTTTTCTGATAACGTTGGTAAAATCACATTGCCTTGCAATAAAAAAGTTTATCGTCTTTTTGATACCGATTCCGGCAAAGCAATTGCAGATGTGATTTCGCTTTATGATGAAAAGTTAGATGAGTTAAAAGAAATTGAAATTTTTGACCCGGACCACACTTGGAAAAGAAAAACGGTTGAAAACTTTATCGCAAGAGAATTGTTTGTAAAAGTTTTTGATAAAGGCGAGTTGGTTTATTCTTCGCCATCGGTAGATGCTATTCGTGAGTATTGCGAGGAGCAGGTTGAAACTATTTGGGATGAAGTTCAGCGTTTTGAAAATCCGCACTCTTATTATGTAGATTTATCCCTTGAACTTTGGCAAATCAGAGATGAGTTGCTAAAAGAATTCACAGGGTATAAAAGATAAAGGAGATATTTATGAAAAAAGCAATTAGTTTGATTTTGATTTTAGTGATTTTACTTTCGTTTGGCGCTTGTGACTTTTTTAAACAAGGCGAAAGCGATCAAGAAGTTGAAATTCCAACAACATCAAAAAGAAATGTTATTATCACAAAAGAAAATTTGAGCGCGCAGGTAAAAGAGGGTAAAGTTGATGGCGCACAGTTTGCGCTTGGCGCAGATATTGATGAAGTTAAAGAATTTTTCTTTGATAAAGTTCGCCCTTGGACTATAACTGCTTCTTCAAGAGTAGAGGAGAAAAAGGGTACAACAAAAATTGTTACTGAAACTTCGCCTTATGAAAACCCACAACTTGTAACTGCTATCGGCGAGAGAGAAGATATGTATAAATATCAGGTTGGCAACTCTTTAACATCGGTTTATTATGATGGCGAGCAGTATTTTTATGTGAATTCAAATGTTGATGCCGGCGCTGCAATTATTGTTTGCAATATATCGGCTTATGGCTTTAAAATGGGCAACTGCCTTATTGAAGATGTTGTAGCATCTTTAGGCGAGCCGGATGTAAAAGATGTGCCTGATTATACACAACTTTTCTTCTGTTTAGGCACACCAATGAATCCACAAAGATATACTTATAATTTTGATAATAAGCGTCTTGATTTTATTTTCGGCGATGGTAATTTGATGGTTGTAACTCTTACAGATACATCGCTTTACACAGGTTTTTCAACTTGCGTACCAACCACAACACCATCAAGCGCACAGTAGGTAAGATTTATGAAAATAATGTCGGTTGATTTAGGGTTGTCGAGAACCGGAATTGCAGTTTGCGACCCACTTGAAATGTTAGCCTCGCCGGTTAAAGTGATTTTTGAAAAATATGAGCCAAAATTAATTGAGCAAATTGTTAGTTTGGCAAAAGAATTATCGGTTGAACTTATAGTTGTAGGTTTGCCGCTTAATATGGATTCGAGCGCAGGCGAGCGCGCAAAAGAGTGTCAGCGAATAGCAAAAATAATTGAAGAAAAATCCGGCGTTTCTACTGAAATGTGGGACGAGCGTTGTACAACAGTTATGTCGCATAATGTTTTGAATGAAACAAATGTGAGAGGCAAAAAGCGTAAAAATGTTGTAGATGCAGTTGCCGCAGTTATGATACTTGAAAGTTATTTAGAATACAGAAAAAATCAAAAAAAGAGTGGCAAATAGCCACTCTTTTTTAATTCTAGTTATTGTTTTTTAGTTGTCAATGAACTGTATGTCCAATTACCTTTTGCTGTTTTTCCGTTTTTCTTTACAACAAGTCGTTTTCTATATTCATAATTTGTGCCCTTTTTTAAATTATCAAACACAATCTTTTTATCAATAGCAACAGTTGACTTTTTAGCCGTTTTAAAATTCATATTTTCTTTAACTATTTGCACTTCGTAATGAGTAACGCCTTTTTGTCTTGTTGTTAATTTAAACACAACTTTGTTCTTATAAACTTTTCGCTTTACAAGAGCCTGATTTATATATTTATGTGTTTTAAACCTAATATCCTTTTTACAGTAAATGCAATATTTTGTTTTAATACCATTTTTAAAAAAAGTTGCTTTTCTAATTATTTTTGTTGAATTCTTCTTAAATGTATGCGATTTAGATACAAAAGTAAATCTTCTTGAATTACAATTTTTACATTGCTTATAGTTCAAGCCACTTTGCTTTGTACATATTTTCTTTACTGCAACTTTTTCTTTGCCAAAATTATGATTCTCGCAACAATCTATTTCATCATAATTAATGCCATGTTCAAAAGCATATTCTTGTGCAGTTGAACCATATTCTGCAACAAGCACGAAGTTCTTTACAGGTTTTGCTTTGCTTGTATCGTGATTTGTGTCCCAATCATAATTATATCCAAACGCAATATCTTCAATTGTTTCAACACTATTAGGTATTGTAAGAGTATTTAGCTTTAGGCATTGATTAAATGCATATTTTCTAATGGTTTTAACACCATATTCAAATTGAACTGTTTTTAAAGATTCGCAAGTATCAAAAGCCGCTGTTTCAATGCTAACCAACCCACTTGAAAATGTTATACTTTTCAAATTTGTGCAATTGTAAAAGGCACCTTCGCCAATTATCTCTATATTATTAGGAAAAACTAATTTTTCAATGAATTGGCTGTTAGAAAACGAACTTTTGCCAAGAACTTTAACATCCTTGCCAAAGGTAATTGTTTTAATTTTTCTAACACTATCAAACGCATAGGCGCCAATATATGTAATTCCATCAGAAATAATAACATTTTCAATATTAATATTACGCCATTCTATAGTATTGTTACTGCCATATCCATAATCATACATTTCGCCATTGCCTACAAGACTTAATGTTGCAGTTGATTCATCATAATACCAATTGATATTTTCTCCGCATTTTCCACTTGTTTGTACTTCATCTGCCTTAACAAAGCCAACACAAAATAATGAAAATACCAATATAAAACTTAAAATGAAACTAATAATTTTTTTCATGAAAACGAACTCCTTCCATTAATTTTAAAGCGATGGTCATTTATTAGAAAATGCTCTTACTATTTATCAATATTTGAACCTAAAAACTTGTAACTACCACCGCTAGTAGCAGTTGCTCTACGAATTTTAATTACACAATCTTTTGAATTTGTATAAGGATAAACATTTACCGAAGCATACATATCATTATTGTGGTTAAAACAAACAGATTCTATTTCAAACTTGGAATAATTTGACAAGCTCTCATTTACAATGATATGTCTATATTTTGAATTGTCTTTAGTATATACTCTGTCCGTTCCGCTTAACGAGTGCAGTTTTTGATTCGTTAAAAGAATTTTGAAATATAGCCTTGTACCCAGATGAAAATGAGAATTATAGGCAAAATATAAGTCATATAAACTTTAAGCCATTTAGGGAATTTAACACCTTTACCTGAATTTGCTTCTTTAATAAAGTTGTCAAAGCCCCAACCGTATTTTGTGCAACAGAATAAAACGAAAATTAATGAGCCTATTGGCAAAATGTTGTTAGAAACAATAAAGTCTTCTAAATCAAGAATGTTTGTGCCCTCGCCGAGTGGATGAATGCCTGATAAAATATTAAATCCAAGCGCGCAAGGAAGCGATAGAATTGCAAGTGAAACGCCACAGATAATGCAGGCTTTTTTTCTTGACCAGTCCCACTTATCCATTGCCATTGAAATAATGTTTTCAAAAACAGCCACGACGGTTGAAACCGCCGCAAATAGCATAAACAAGAAGAAAAGCGAACCCCAGACTCTACCGCCAGGCATTTCTTTAAACACATTAGGAAGGGTTTTGAAAATAAGACCAGGGCCTTCGCCGGGCTCAATTCCGTAAGCAAAGCAGGAAGGAATTATAATAAGACCTGCAACAAAAGCCACAAAAGTATCAAGCACAGCAATTGAAATAGATTCGCCGAATAATCTGCGGTCTTTCTTTATATAACTACCGAAAATCGCCATAGAGCCCATACCGATAGAAAGGGTGAAAAATGCCTGACCGAGCGCCGCAAAAATAACTTCGCCAAGTCCTACATCCATAATCTTTTTAAAATCAGGAATCAAGTAATATTTTATACCCTCGCCAGCGCCCGGTAATGTTACTGCGCGAACTGCGAGAACAGAAATAATAGCAAGAAGCGCGAGCATCATAACTTTTGTTATTTTCTCAACACCGTTTTGAAGACCGAGCGAGCAAATAATAAAACCTAAAACAACTGTTAAAAGCATAAAACCAACTACTGCTACAGGGTTTTCGGTTAACTGGTCGAATTGAATAGAGACTTGTTGCGTAGTCATATCGGCAGTAAAATCGCCACGAAGCATTTTAAACAGATAAGCAAACATCCAACCGGTAACGGTGGTGTAAAACATCATTAAAAGGTAGTTTCCTATCATACCAACCATACCAAAAGCACTCCACTTTGCGCCTTTTGGTTGAAGTATGTCAAATGATTTTGTAATACTTTTTTGACTTGCTCTGCCAACTGCAAATTCTGTGGTCATAATCGGCAAACCGAAAATGAGCAAGAACAATAAATAAATTAAAATAAAAGCCGCGCCACCATATTGACCAACAATATAAGGGAAACGCCAAACATTGCCAAGACCAATAGCGCATCCTGCAGAAATCAGAATAAAGCCTAATCTTGAGCCGAATTTTTCTCTTTCCATTCAAAAAATCTCCTTTAAAAATCATCTTTTTAAATTATACTTGATTTTTATAATCTAGTCAAGCAAAAAACCATCTGCGTAAGGCAGATGGTTTTTAAATTATTCATACCATTGTAAAATAGCGGTTTTTGCTTTTTGATGTGTGTAATTATAACAAAGAAAATCAACATCTTCTGATTTATAAGATTTTGCTAGTTCTGTTAGGTTATAATTGAGGTCTTCTTTTAAATAGTCATCATCTTCTGAAGCAGTAAGTGTTACATCAATTTTATCAAACTCATCACAAAGTCTTACAAGTTCCTCGCCGGCGGCGTCACCTAATTCATAAAGCGTTTCTAAATCGGCAGTTTCAATGCCGTTTTTAATATAGAAATTAACATTGTATTTTGCAATTTGAGAATCGACGTTTGACAAGCAAAGACTCGCAAACAAAGCAACAAATATAGCAACACAAAAGGCAATGAGTTTAAATTTTTTAAAAAACTGCTTTATTATTATACAAATAAAAATCATTGCAATAACAACCATTGCCCAAGTTGAATAAACTCTTTTTTGGGTAAGTCCATAAGAGTCTATATACATAACCATTTTTGAAATTGCAGTTGCAATTAAAATCAATGTTAACAAAGAAAATGTTGTGCAAAGCAGTTTTAATATAATTTGTGATAATTTATTTGAAGTTTTAACAAGCATCATTACAAAAATAATTACTATTAAGTTAATTAATGCAACTGCACAAAGTTGAAAAAATCCTTCTCGCGCATACTCGGCATAACTAAATTCTTTTGGCAAAACTCCGCTAAAACCTGAAATATAATAATCTAATTGCGAAATGAAGAAAATTATATAAATCAAAATAAGTGGCGCAGTTGCAGATAAAACTGTGATGATAGATGCAATTTTTGTTTTACTTGCAATTTCTGTGCATTTTTCTTCGGATAGAGTATTAATGCATTTTTTTGAATATGAAGAAGAAAACAAACCAAAAAGATACATTGAAATAGGCACAGTAAAAAACAAACTTACTATTGTGATAAAAACACTATGAAAACTAAAATTGAAAATACTTTTTGCTATGCTAGTAAACTGATTATCATAAGATAAAAGTGTAAAAACAATTATTGTTGGGACAATTGCAATGGCAATGCCTAAAATAATTTTTCCTATTGTTTTTGTAAAACCTTTTGCCTTTCCTGCAGCAGCGGCTTTAAACAAATCGCCAAAAGAGGTAATAGGTAAAACAAACAACGCTTTTAATAAATCTGCAAAAACATAGTCTGAAAATATACCTTTTATATTATTCTCTGTTGTGGTGTAAACAAAATAAAAATAGTTTATCACAACAAAAACAAAGATTAAGATGTTTAAAAATTCATTGGAACATATAATTATTCCTGCAGACATTGCTATCGCAACAATGGCGCATAGAGTAGGTAAAAATTTAAGTTTATAACCTTTTATTATTAATGCAACTATAGTAAAAATAAACGCAGTTAATATCAAAGCAAAACAACCTAAAGATTTGAACTCAATAAAAAATACTCTGCAAAAAATATAACTTGCTACCACGCAAAACCAAGCAACAACCGAGTCAATTGTAGAAAAAACAGGGTTGTTTGAATTATTGATACTTTGAGTCATAATTATGCCTCCTCATCAGGCAGATATTCGATAATATCTTCAACTTTACAGTCAAGCACTTTGCAAATAGAGTCAAGAGTTGAAAAACGAATCGCTTTTGCCTTGTTGTTTTTTAAAATAGAGAGGTTTGCCAAAGTAATACCAACTTTTTCTGATAATTCATTTAATGACATTTTTCTCTTTGCCATCATAACATCTAAATTAATTACTATCATAATTCTACCTCGCTTTATACAGTAAGGTCGTTTTCGTTTTTGATAATTGTTGCTTCTTCGATAACATTTTTAACAACTCTTACGCAAAGACCTAAAAATATTGCCAAAAATGCAACAACAAACGAAAGATGAAAATGCAAACCGAGCACACAAAATATGAGCGCCAACAATAGGCAACACCAAGAAACGCCACGAATTAATGCAATGCTTTTTGAGGTAAAAACCAAGCCTTTTTGACAACGAAGTAATAATAAAAACAGCAAAACATCTGCAAGCATTACCACAAAAATAATCATATAAGCCAAGGTTAGAATAACGCCGTTAGAAATATTAAAGGTATTTTCAAAAATGGTTTCAATACTGCTTCTTGCGTTTATAAGCAAGTCAGTAACTGTTGGTAAAACAAATGCCCCCGCAATGCAAAGCACAAATAAAAGCACAGATAAACCCAAAGATAACCACAAAGAAACTTTTTTAGGAATTTTCAACATAAAATCTACCTCCAAATTGAGTTTGTGTAATATTACGCCATTATAATACAACAAAATTTTCCGTTTGTCAATACTTTTTTATCGAAAAACGATAAATTGATATCAAAAAACAAAAATTATATCGTAGTAATCGTTTCAGGGTAGCGCCGTAAGAAACAATAAAAAAGGCGGAGATTACTCCGCCTTTTTATTATAGTTGTTTTAAAAATCTTATATAAAATTCAACGGTTTTTATCAATGTTTCAATTGGAATTCGTTCATTGTTTCCGTGAATCATTGCGCGTTCTTCTTTTGAAAGTTTCATCGCAGAAAAACGATAAACCCTATCAGTAATTTTGCAAAAATGACGAGAATCACTACAAGCCATCATAAGATAAGGCGAAACAAGTGCTTCAGTCCAGGTCTGACTTATAGCAGTTTTTAGTTTGAAAAACTCATCGCAGTCGGTACTTGATGAAATTGATGGGTTGCCACCGTTAACCAAGTTAATTTCAATGTTATCATTTTTAACAGTTTTAGTTAAAAACTCAATTGCTGATTCTACTGTGTCGCCTTCCATCAAACGCATATTAACACCGAAACTTGCCTTTGGTGGCAAAACATTATAAGCGTTGCTACCATTAAGTTTTGTTACTGCAAGGGTGGTGCGCATCATTGCGTTTAATTCGCCACCGGACATCTTGCAAATCATATCTAAAAGTGGCATAAAGCACCAAAGATTTGCAAAAATTATTTTATAAGCAAATGTAGAGTGCCTACCAAGTGTATCAAACATCTCTTTAACAGGCTTTGTAAAATGCCTTTTAAATGGGTGCTTTTTAATTTCTAATATCGCTTGCGCTAATTGATATGTAACGGTGTTTGGCGGTGGGGTGGAAGCATGACCGCCACTTGATACACAGTTAAAATCTAAATTAACGCCGCCTTTTTCAGCGATACCGATTAAAGCGCATTCGCCTTTAACACCAGGGAAAACATTTTCAACAACCGCGCCACCCTCATCTAAAACAATTGCAGGGGTTACGCCGTTTTGTTTAAGATATTCTACGATTCTTTCGCAACTGTCGCCATCAATTTCTTCTTCGCCGGAAAAAGACAAGTATAAATCGTTTTGTGGTTTATAGCCATCTTTTAAAAGTTGCTCAAGCGCTTGCATTACTGCGCAAAGAGTACTTTTTGTGTCAAGCGCGCCTCTGCCCCAAATACAACCATCTTCAATAATTCCATCAAAGGCAGGTTTATCCCAACCATCTTCATCAACCGGCACAACATCATAATGCGCCATACAGACAGAAGGCTTTTCACTCTCCATACCATCAAGTTTATATAAAAGACCGTTTTTGCCGATTTTTTTCAAACTACAGTTTTTATGAATAAGCGGAAAACGCGCTTTAAGAAGTTTTTCAAACTTTTCAAATTCGCCTTTGTCAATAAGACTTTCATCGCGGTCAGAAACAGTTTTGCATTTTAACATATCTGACATATCTTTAACGATTTTGTCAGTATCAACATCAATTCTTTGCTCTTGGTAAGTGGTGGTTTTTGGCGGATTAAAAAGCAACGCTCTTATTAAAACAACTGCCAAAAACACAAAAAGTATAACCAAAAACGTTATAACAACAGGCATTTAGAGCCAACCTTTCTTATACATAATTCTTCCTGCAACAAGCGCAATGATAACGCCAACAGGTACTAACACGCCAACAGAAGAAGCGAGTGAAGGTACTGCAATAAACAACGCTACCATAAATATAATAGGCGCTACTGAAAGTTTCCAGTTCTTGCTGATGTAAACAACACCAAGTCCACCAAAAAGCGCAGGCAAAATGTTGTCAAAAGCAGGTGTTAATACAGGCGAATTCAAAATAGGTGTGATAAGCGCTAAAACACAAACACCAACAGTTAACACAATAGTTGTAACAATAGAAGATGTTGCAATAGCAATTGTTGAAATAACTTCGCCTTCTTCACTACCTGGTTTTACTTCTGCATTTTCCATAGCAGTAAGTGCGCTTGGGGCTTTTATACTTGTAACATTACCTGTTACAAAACTCAAATATGTACCACCAACACCGAGCATTGGAGTGTAGGTAATAACTTCAATAAGACCAACTGTCCAGAAAATAGGCGCAACGCCTAAAAGACCTTTAAGCACAGCAGTCGCTTCTGGCCAAGCGTTATAGTAAACGCAAATTGCAATAGGCACGAGCATAACTACAAAAACTGCAGTCCAAATCCAAATCTTACCGTATCTATCGGTTTTGTTCATATAATCCATTATTCGCGCCTCCTTAACCTACTAAAATTGGTGTGATAACAACTGCAAAAATCATTGCTACCACCATACTTATAGCCATTGCATAAGTTTCAAGCCATTTCATATTGCATTTTTTAATAAGAATACCGCAAAGCGCCATTGTAATAGCCGAAACGATTAAAACAAATATAGGAATAAGACCTGCAATGCCTTCTCTTACATCTGCAAAAACCATACCTAAAAATGCAGAAATCATTCCCAAAAACATTGCAGTTAAGAAAATATCTCCCCATTTTTCATCTTTAGATTTGATTTTAACCATACCGCCATTGATTTTTTTCATTAAAATCGGTGGCAAAATAATACTTGGCATAATTCCGAGTGTCATAACCCAGGCAATTGCCGAGTAAACTTTTGGGTCGCTAACCATTTCTGATAATGAAATGCCGAGCGCATTAGCGGTAGAAGTAGCCGCAGGTAATTCATATGTAATAGCGCCGATAACACTCATTCTTATCCAAGGAAGCGGAATTCCCAAAAATTTAGAGAGTGTTACAATACCAACCAAAATTGAAATTGCAGGCGCAATTGTAAACACCGCGGTTGAAATTATAGTTTTGTTTAATTTCTTTTTAGATAAACCTAATTGTTTGCCCCTTTTGTATGCACGAAGTAAAAAGAATAATGACTGTGCAAGCACAAAAATTATAACCACTATCGCAACAATATACAAAAAGGAACTATTTGCATTAAAATTCATTTTAAAGTCCCCCTTTTAATGATAAGTTTATTATAATGCATAATTACTGTAATTTCAAGCAAAACAAACATTGCAAAGAGAATAAAACCAAACAGTATCTCATAAAATTTATAAAAACTGCCTAAATGTTTTAAAAAGGGGTAAAAGTTTATGAATTACTCAAATGATTTCAGAGAAATGATTAAAAAGTATAATGAAGAACTTAAAAAAATGCAACAAAGAGCAACAACACCCGATAAAGAAGAAGTTGTAAAAACACAAGCGCAAGTTCAACCAACAGAAAAACAACCTATAAATTTTACAAATATTTATTCTTTGCCGAATATAACCGCTAACCAGATGATACAAGGGCAAAACGAAAATTTAACTCAAAAAGGTCGTTTGTTGGTGCGCCTTTCAACATCTAATCAAGCCTCTCCCGTTCAAGGCGGACTTGTTTTAGTATCTATTGATACGCCTGATGGCGAGCGCCTTATAAGTTCATCTGTGACAAATGAAAATGGCGAAACAGATATAATAACGCTTGATACCGTATCAGCGAGCGAGTCGCAAACCCCTGGTGTCGAAAACCCTTATGCCTCTTATAACATTCGAGCGTCTGCAAATGATTATTTCACAATTGATTCTATAAATGTGCCGATTTTTGAAAACATTCTCGCTGTGCAACAAGTTGAAATGATACCATTGCCTGAAGGTTTTGAGGGTAACACCGTGCTTAAATCCAATGATACAGGCGCAATAACTTTAAATTAAGGAGAAAAACAATGGCTGAATTTACTATACCTGAATTTATAACGGTACATATTGGCGCGCCATCATCTTCAGGGCAAAATATAACTTTGCCATTTGCCGATTATATTAAAAATGTGGCGTCAAGCGAGATTTATCCTACCTGGCCTGAAAACGCAATAAGAGCAAATATTTATGCACAAATCACATATGCACTAAATAGAGTTTTCACAGAAAAATATCGAGCGCAAGGGTATGATTTTGATATAACAAATAACACCGCTTTCGACCAGTTTTTTGTGCCAAATCGAGATATATTTCAAAACATTTCTAATATTGTAGATGAAATTTTTAATTCATATATTCGCCGTCAAGGTACAACAGGGCCAATTTTTTCTGCTTACTGCAATGGTACAACAGTAACTTGTGATGGCCTTTCGCAGTGGGGAACAGTGCCACTCGCGAATGCGGGGCGCTTGCCTTATGAGATTTTGCAAAATTATTATGGCAATGATATTGATATTGAAACAAATGTTGAAGTAGCGCCAAATGTACCGTCTTATGGCAATATACCTATCGGCTTGGGCGACCGTTCCGAAGCAGTAACAGCAATTCAGTCAAGACTGAATGAAGTGGCTTCAAACTATCCGTCTATACCAAAAATATTCCCTGTTGATGGTGATTTTGGCGAGAGAACATTATCTGCAGTACAACAATTTCAAAGAATTTTTGGACTTGAGGCAGATGGCATAGTAGGAAAAGCAACCTGGTACAAAATCATAGCCGTTTCAAATGCGGTAAGGCGTCTTGCCGAACTTGATGCGAGGGGCTTGAGCCTAGAAGAATATAATCAACAATTCCCTGATATTTTGCGAGAGGGCGATGAGGGTAGAACAATAGAAGTTTTGCAGTATTATTTATCGGTTGTGGCGTCTTTTTATAATCAGATTCCGCAACTTACTCAAAACGGAATTTTTGACCAGCAAACCAAAAATGCAGTAATTGCATTTCAAAAGGCGTTTGATTTGCAACCAGATGGAATAGTCGGCGTTAACACTTGGCAAGAGTTATACAGAGTTTATTTGGGCGTGTTGCCGAAACTTCGCCAAGGCGCAGATTTATCGCAAAATAATGAAGGGCAATTTCCGGGCTACACTTTAAGAAACGAGGGTTAGTATGGCGCAAGATTCTGTTAATCTTACAAATATTCGAGATGAAAATGAGCGAAAAGAAAAAATAAAACAACTGCAAAAATATCTTCGCGAAATTGCTAAAAAAGACGATAGAATTCCGCTTTTAGTTATTGATGGTTTGTTTTTAGCCGAAACGCAAAACGCAGTTGAAATTTTTCAAGAAATCTACGGAATTTCTAAAACAGGCGAGGTTGATGAAGAAACCTGGAACAAAATTTATAAAGAGTATATAGATATTGTAGGGGGTTGGCGCTCTTGTTTGTGTCTTGATGTTTTGAAAAACAAAGACGCTGCGCTAAATATGGGCGAGAGCGGATATATAATTTATTTCATTCAGGTTATGCTAAAAAGAATTTCTGATAAATATTCAAATTTCCCTGAAATAGAGGTAAGTGGCACAGTAGATGAAAACACTCAAAAAGCATTACTTCAAGTGCGTGAGATACATAATTTAAGCCCATCTGCTACTGATGAAGAAATAATAGATGCAGTTGCAGTAATTTATTGTTCGGTTTCACAATGAGAGCCAAGAAAACCTTTTTTATCAACACAATAATTTTAACCGCTACTGCGCTTTTACTTCGTGGAATCGGTCTGTTTTTCAGGGTATATCTTTCTAATATAATCGGCGCCGAGGGCATAGGGCTTTATCAACTGATTTTCTCGGTTTATATGTTTGTCAGCGCTTTTGCAACAAGCGGAATTTCAACTGCAGTTACAAGACTTTGCGCAGATGAAATGGTCGTTTCAGGTAAGTCATCGGTATTAAGAGTTTTAAAAAGAGCAGTTCAATTATCTGTGCTTTTAGGCGCAATAATAAATATGTTGGTTTATTGTTTATCAAAACCTATTGCCAATATTTTAATTGGAGATATTCGCGCAGTTGCCTCGCTTAAAATTCTATCTTTTTCACTTGTGCCAATGGGAGTTAGCGCTTGTTTTAAAGGCTATTTTATGGCAAGAAGAAACACCGCTTTGCCGTCAATTTCATCAATTATCGAACAAACAGTAAGAATTGTTGTTGTAATGGCATTATTATCAACGCTCAAAGTTAAAAATATAGAAGTTGCTTGTTTTTATGTTTTACTTGCAGATACAATAGCCGAAATTATTAGTTGTTGTTTTATTTATATTTGCGCTATAAAAGACAAAAAGCGTCTGCCTACTGGCGAATCTTTGAACAAAAGAAAGATAAAAGCAGTTTCAAGTATATTAAAAATTGCAACACCGATTACTGCAGGTAAGTATTTAACAAGCGCGTTGCGGACAACAGAAAATCTTATTGTGCCAAAGTGTTTGAGCGTTTTTTCAAGTGATAGGCTTTCAGGCCTTGAAACATTTGGACTTTTAAAAGGTATGGCAATGCCGATAATATTTTTTCCGTCTTCGTTTTTACAAGCGATTTCTTCGCTATTAATTCCCGAAATATCAGAGTCGGCGGCGCTTGGAAAACACGAAACAATAAAAAGAGATGTAGAAAGAGTTGTTTCTATCACAATTATCGGCTCGATTTTTGTGGGCGGTTGTTTTCATTTATGCTCAAATCAAATCGGCGTGGCTTTATATAACAGCGATGAAGTAGGTGTGCTCATTAATGTACTTGCACCACTCGTGCCGATAATGTATTTAGAATCGGTAGTGGATGGTATTTTAAAAGGGCTTAACAAACAAACCGCCACTTTTATTTACAACACAATAGATTCATCTGTTAGAATTATTTTGATTTTAGTGTTTGTAACTCGCTTTGGTATGGACGGCTTTTTAGGGGTAATGGTGTTTTCAAATATTTTCACTTGCTCTTTGAATTTTATAAAACTGTTAAAAGTAACAACTTTAAAATTTGATATTAAAAATTGGGTTATAAAGCCATTTTCAAGTGTTTTAATAGCCGTTTTGTTTGCAAAACAGTTATGCGTGGGCATTTCTAATAATATCGCTTATATTATAGTCAGCATCACTATTTGTTTTTGCGTGTATTTTATTTTGGTTTTAATTTGTGGCGCTATTAACCCTTTTACTTTTAAAAAATAAGATGGTAGGCACAAAAAGTGTCTGCCATCTTTTATTAGTGGTATATTTTGCTTATCAAAAGCGAAAAATAATTTTATAAACAACAAAAACGGAGGATTTTAATGGCAAAAAGGGTAGGCAAACAAACAATTTTAATCGAAAACAATGTTTCTTGTTTTTCAAGCGCAGGCGTGGTCGGTAAAAAAGAAGGCGAAGGTCCACTTGCAAAACATTTTGATTTGATTTTTGATGACGAGTATTTAGGACAGGACACTTTCGAGGCGGCAGAGAGTATGCTTGTGAAAAATGCAATTAATACCGCGCTTTCAAAAGCAAGTATGAAATATGAAGATGTAGATTTGGTGGTAATCGGCGATTTGCTTGACCAGAGCATGGCGTCAACTTATGGCATAAAAGATTATTCCATTCCGCATATAGGACTTTTTGGCGCGTGTTCAACTTGCGGTTTGTCAATAGGTCTTGGCAGTGTGCTGGTAGATTCAGGGGTGGCAAATACGGTAATCGCCGCAACATCATCGCATTTTTGCACCGCCGAGCGACAATTCAGATTTCCGCTTGAATATGGTTCAAAACGCACACCAAATTCTCAACGCACTGTAACGGGAAGTGGCGCGGCAGTGATAAAAATTGATGAAAAAAGCACTCCAAAAATCAAAGCAGTAACATTCGGAAAAGTCAAAGATTATGACATAACAGATGCTAACAATATGGGCGCCGCAATGGCACCCGCCGCGGCGGATACCATAAAGGCGTATTTTGATGATACCGGCGCAAAGATAAGTGATTTTGATATGATTTTAACAGGTGATTTGGGCAAAATCGGCTCTAAATTGCTTATAGAATTGTTGCTCGAAAAAGGCATTGACATATCTAGCGTTCACAAAGACTGTGGCACTATGATTTTTGATGTAAATGATAAAGATTTTGCCGCGGGTGGCTCTGGTTGTGGTTGTTCGGCGAGTGTTGTTTGTTCGTATATAGTAGAAAAATTCAACAAAGCCGAGCTCTCACGCATATTATTTATAGGCACAGGTGCGCTTTTGTCGCCAACCTCAACAAATCAAGGGTTGTCAATACCATCAATTGCACATTTAGTAGAGTTGGTACTTTAAGGGGGTATTATATGATAAAAGGTGTTAACAAAGCGATTATCGAAGTTAATGATACAGGTAATAAGTATTTTGAAAAAGCAATTTTATTTGTAAAGTCAGATTACAAAGATACATCGAAAAAGACATTAGAAAAACACGCCAAAGAATTTATAAGTAACCAATGCTCAAATAACAAGACAAATAACACGCCACTTTACGAATATTTTGACTTGAAACAAGACAGAAAACGCAAACGCCGATTATTTTTGATTTTGGGTGGCTATTTTCTACTCCTTTTCGCAATTGTTATGGCTATAATGTTAAGATAAATAAAACAACCCCACTGTGTGAAAACACGGTGGGGTTGTAGTTTTTTATAAAGTTTTTCTTTTCACTTTTGATGGAGATATTCCAAAAAACTTTTTATACTGTCTGTAAAATGTAGAATAGTCATCAAATCCAACTAAACTGTAAATTCTGTTAAGTGGGGTTTGAGTGCCTTTTATTAGTCGCTCGGCTTCCAAAACTCTTAAATAATTAATTTGTTGCAAAAAGGTTCTTCCTGTGTTTTTTTGAACGATAGAGTTTACAGTTGGTTTTGAAACAAAAAATCGTTGGCAAACTTCATCTAGCGTAATTTTCTTGGTATAGTTATTCTCAATATATCTCATCAACTTAACAGAGTGGTTGGTTGCGCCTTTAAAGATTGTTTTATCTTTGTTGTCAAACTC
>JAZQFC010000025.1:0-3551 GCA_045539315.1 Acutalibacteraceae bacterium
TGTTAAAGAGCAAGAAACTCTTTTTGAGAATAAATAAGGGAGGTATTTTAAAATGAAATTTGAAAAAATTAGTTTAGAATTTGAAAAATATGAATCTCTTGATATTATCTCTGCTTCACAAGAAGATGTAACAGACCCTACAACACCAGTAGAGCCAACTACAAAATACGACCCTTATGAAAATGATAAATGGTAATTGCTAATATTTTTTTCATACAACTTTTCCTTTTTAAAAAGCCAACTCTCAAAATGAGAGTTGGCTTTTTGCTGTTGTGTTTTCAATTTGTCTGCCTTCGTGGTTGATTGTGAAATTGTTCGTCATAATGAGTTTTGAAATTGGCAGAATTTCATAGCCGTCAGCAATAAGTTTTTCGAGTATAATCGGCAACGCCTCGGGCGTGTTTTTAGCAGCATTGTGAAATAAAACAATATCGCCAGATTGCACGTGATTTACCACCCCATTAACGATTTTTTCTACTGTATAATCCTCACGCCAGTCTCGACTGTCAACGAATGTTATGAAAGTAAATTTTTAAAATCTTTGAAATTATATTAAAATCTTATTGATGTGGTGAAAATGTACTCATGTATTCTGATTTTGTCAAGTTTTAGGGTTTTCTATAAAATTCTTTGTGTTCTTTAAAATATTTCAAATCATCAATTGGGCTAATACCGAAGAGCTTTTTATACCAGCGATAAAATGTTGAGTAAGTATCAAAGCCACATTGTTCTGCAATGATTTTCAAAGGTAAATTTGTTTTTTGAATAATTTTTTGCGCTTCTTTAAATTTTCTTATATTTATAAATTCCAAAAATGTATAACCAGAAGTTTTTTTAATATTGTTGCAAATACATTTTTTTGATAAAAAGACATTTTTAGAAACTTGTTCAAGCGATAAATTCTCAAACAAATGATTGTCGATATATGTAATTATTTTCGCGTAAGTACTATCGGTTTCTTTGATTTTATTTGGTTTTGATTCCTCGTAAAGATAGTTTAATTCACAAATCAATTGAAGAAACGGAGTGAGAACAAAAGCTCTGCTTGATTTTGTATCTAATGCTTTTAACAAACTTTTTATTCCTGATTCAAATTCATAAGTATCGCCTTTTGTTGTTAGTGTTTTTAAATTTTGATAATCAAAAAACGGCTTTAACAAATCATAATTTTCGTCATATTTTTTCAAAATTGAAGAACTAAAACGAATTTCCAAATATTCAACTTTTTTATTATTGAAATTATAATAAAACTCTTCTTTTCGATGTGCAATATGCACTTCGCCAGCTTTTAAGCGATGAATGGTATTTTTATAGACAATATCACAAGAACCACGAAGTAAAATGAACATAGAGTAAAGAGGCCCTATAGTTTTTTTAAGATTCAATATAGAATTATTTTTATATGCTACTTGAAAATCTGCTTGGTAAAAATTCATTTTATTTTGCATTACATTCTCATCCACTTTCTTGATTTTTTTATTATTATAACATAAAAGGTGAAGAATTGCAATCAATAAAGTTATTATCTGCAATTGAATTGCGCTAATTTTTATTTTAATATATATGTGTATAACAATTATACAAATTCAAAAAACACAAAAGGAGATAAAGAAATGAAAAAATTTATTTCACTAGCTATTACAATTGTTATGTTGTTTACACTTATTACAACAACAGCAATTGTTAGCGCTCAAACAACTTACAACATTATTGACTCAAAAGATTATATCAGACCTATCGGTCGATATGAATGGGTTGAAAATGGTCTTGCTTGTGACTGGACTGCTACAGGTTTTGAGTTCACAGCAGATGTTGAAGGCGATGTTTCAGTAACGTTTACTGCTTCTTGCCCTGATGTTGGCTCAAAAGGTGACTGGAATGCTGACGGTTATTTAACTGTTTTTATTGATGGCGTTCGTCAAAATTATCGTGTTCGTTATATTAGTGGTAATCTTACTGTTAATATCGCAGAAGATGTTGCTAAAGGCGTTCACACATTTAAAGTTGTTAAACAAAATGATTTTGGTAACAAAGTTGTTTTTAATTCAGTAAACTTTTCTGGTACATTTGGCGCAAAACCACAAGAAAAAGAGGTTATCGAGTTTGTTGGTGACTCGATTACTGCTGGTTTTGGTTCTCTTGACAATCCAAGTAATGGCGCCGCTCGTTATTCAGATGGTACTCGCACATGGGCGTTTATTACGGCTGAAAACTTTGGTATGGATGCTCGTGTTGTTGCTCGCTCTGGTGGTAATATCAATGGCGAATATAATGACTACGTATCAAATTTACGCGCAGGCGGAAGCTATGATTATTCGCTTAAAAAACCGAAAGCAGTTGTGCTTTCTTTCGGCACAAACGATGGCGTTAAAACAGTTGATTATTGGAAAACAGGCATCAAAAAATTTGCAGATGCTATTCGCACAGGTTATAACGATGTAAATATTCCAATTGTTTTGATTACTAACCTTATGTCTAATGACCAAAAGATTCGTGTAAACATTGCTTCTGCAATTTTCTCTTTGCAACAAGATGATGCTAATGCTTATGCAAATATTTATAATGTTTTTGCAACAACAAATGCAGGCGGTCACCCAAATCAAACGCAACATTTAAATATTGCTAATAAGTTAACTCGTGATATTGTTGAACTTGGCGTTATGTCTAAAGCAGATTTAAGAGATGATGCTACTGTTACATTAACAGAAAATACAGTTGCAGAATCTGTTGTTAATTCATGTGATACTGCTGCTAGCATAGGTAAACCAAGTTATACAGCAACTGAAAAATATTCAGGAATTACTTCTGAAACAGTTGACCCAATTGACCCTGCAGATATTGGTAGCGAAACTGCAAAAGCAAATAAATTTACTGCAGATGGTACTCAAGAAGAAACAACCGACTATCGTTTTACAAAAGCAAAGTTTGGTAGCATCACAAGTCCATTAGTTAATGCAAAAGGTTTCTCTTTCTACCTTAATTATAAAGACACTGATTATACTGGCGCAGAAGGTGAAACTTATACACAACCATGTATTTTGTTAACTTCAGGCGACCAAAAGATTAAACTTGTAATTCCAGGTACATCTGTTGAAACTGATGGTAAAACTATAAAGGTTGAATTTGATTGGAATACAATGCCTTCGCTTAGTTATGTAGCTCTTAGAATGGCATCTTCTAGTTTAGGTATATGTGTTGATATGTATGGCGCTTGTGAATATACAATTGATAATATTAAAGCAATCAATACAACTTATCGTTATGCCGTTAATGAAAACAAAGCTTATACTTATACAACAGGTTATGATTCATATCCTTTAATGGGTGTAACTGATAATTATGTAGCATCTACAACAGTAGCAGCTGAAGAGCCATCAGAGTCTTCGTCAACCACCACTACAACTACTACAACAACTACCACCACAACTACTACAACAAGCCCAACAACATCATCTTCAAATGTTGGTGGATATTCATATCAAACAGTAATTGATATGTCTGATTACAATGGTGCAACTATTCCAGAATATCAATCACCATGGTATATTCCA
>JAZQFC010000026.1:0-12152 GCA_045539315.1 Acutalibacteraceae bacterium
AGTAGTTCCTTCAAGCAACTGGCTTTCAAAGATGGATGGTTTAACAGTTGCTTTCAAAACTGCTAAAAAAGATGCAGTATATTATGTTGGTGATTTCCAGTTTATAATGCCTGCAAATCAAACACCTGCAGAAGTTGATGGTGAAACAACAGACCTTATTTCAACTGATGATGGCGCTTCAATCCGTCTTAACGAAGTTAATGGTATGAGATTCTATGCAACAGTAAATGGCGACATTTCTAATGCAACAGAAATGGGTATCATCATCGCTCCAAAAGATTTGGTGAAAGGTGAATTTTTCACAATGGAAGATGACCATATCAAAGTTCCTTACAATTTCAAAGAAAACGCTCTTTGGAATGGCAACCAAATCGTAGGTTCTATTGCAAGTGTAAAAGATACTAACCTTGCTCGTGATTTTGTTGCTCGTGCTTATGTTGTAATCGGTGAAACAACATATTATGCTAAAGAAACAACCGTTAGAAATCTTGCAGAAATTGCAGATAAATATATCGCAGATGAAAAAGGCGGTTATGCCGAATTAGATGCTGATATTAAAGAAATGGTTGACCTTTGGGCTAAAGCAAATGACTAATCGGGAGGTAACTAAAATGAAATTTGAAAAAATTAGTTTAGAATTTGAAAAATATGAATCTCTTGATATTATCTCTGCTTCACAAGAAGATGTAACAGACCCTACAACACCAGTAGAGCCAACAACAAAGTACGACCCTTATGAAAATGATAAATGGTAAAAAGATAGATTGCTAATATTTTTTCATACAACTTTCCTTAAAAAAGCCAACTCTCAAAATGAGAGTTGGCTTTTTGCTGTTGTGTTTTCAATTTGCCTACCTTCGTGGTTTATGTGGAGAATGTTATGAAAAAACACCCGCTTTTAAGCAGGTGTTTTTTCAATGTATTTCAAGAATTTCAAAAAAAGAAAGAGGAAAGAAAATGTTTGTTTTATATCATATGTTCTAATTAATCGAGAATTCTGTGAGTGTTATCCCTTCTTTCTCGATTTCTTCTTCATCAACCCAAAATTCAACTACTAAGGATTTGATTTTTAATTTTTTTCTGTCCAATTGTGACAGAAATTTAATCAAGGATTTTTGATTTTCGATTTTGTTTTCTTTTTCCATATTTATTCTCCTTTTAATCATATTCTGCAGTTGCCGCAGTATCGATAATGTCATCAATGGATACAACTTCTTCAGGAATGAAACTTTCCATTCTTTTTTACTCCTTTCTTCATTCTCTAATATTATTATGACAGATAACTAATTGCTACAATTTTTAAATTAAATAAACTTTTTCAAAAATTAAAAACATTTCTCACATACTTCAATTAAACACAAATGAAGGTGGTGAGAGAATTGTTTAATATTAATATTGATACTGTTGTTTTAAATTTTCAAATTTCATCAAAAGATAGAGTGAATTTATTTGGTTGGAGACAGAATCCAAAAAACAAAAAAATATACACACAAAAAACAAGCGTAGCATTTTATAAATGCGATACTGAAAAACACTTTCTCAACATGCAATTCTCTCTGTCAAAACTTCAAAATGGAACGAATTATAAAGATTATAATTGGACAAAACCTTTTTATTTAATCGATAGGCTCAATGAAGATTTGATACAGGCAATACAGAGTGATTCATTTACAATTGAAGATGGTAAAGTGTGCAGAATTGATTTGAATGAAAATTTAAAATTCAAAAAAGAAAAAGATGCAGATGAATTAATTAGATTTATCAATTCCATTTCTACCCCGCGAAGAAAAAGAAAAATAAAATTCGAAAAAACAGTGGCTATGTGTACTGAAGCGGGAAATAATATTGAGTTGAGGGCATATCGCAAGGACGAGGACCCTGCAATTTCAAGAACAACAAGAAAAAACATGAATTCAACTGTAAGGCTTGAATTCCAATTTAATCAAGCAAAGGAAGTTAGAAAATATTTCGGAACTGATAATCTTATCAACATTGTATCGAATCCCGAACTCTCTGTCAGAGCATGGAATAGCAAACTAGAAAAATACAGACTTGACGCTGCTGTGTATTCTCGCAGACAGTTTTTTAAGGTTGCTAGAAAAATTTTTAGAGTCAAAGACTCGACCTTTAAAAAATATAAAAAAATAATTGAAAAAGGTTGGAAAAACAACAAGTTAACAATCTCGGAAAAGAGAATTTTTCAAAAATTAACACTTGAATTATATAGATGCGGTGTTACACCATCGTATTGTGATGTTGAGGTTAATTTAGTTCAGGATACTCCTCTTAAGTTAATTCGCAGATTGTTTAAGAAAATAATTAGAAAAATTTTTATTACTATTAACAATAACAAAAATGAAAACAAAAGAAACGAAAATGAAAAAAGATTTAAAAATTATAATTATATAACATATAAAAGATTTGATTCTAGTTGAAGAATCGCTATAACATACTAGTTTTCAGTCAATTAATTTTCAAAAAATAATTGAATTGAAACAAATATTTAACAAAAAAGACTATTGCTTTTGGCTAATTCAAAAATCCAAAACAGCAATGGTCTATTCTTGCTTTTTGCAAAATACAAGAAAAAGCAAAAGAAAACAAATTGCAACCACCAGATAACAATCATAATTATTATATAAAAACAAACTATAAAGGAGGAAAACAAAACAATAAAGTAAAAGATATAACAAAAGAATTTTCAAAAGAAAAATAAACAAAAGAGTAAAAAAGGAAAAGCAAAAGAAAAACAAAACAAGCAAATGGTTATTTTACGGCTTTAGATGGAAAATAACCACTTTGCGTATATGACTTCATGTGGGAATATCGACTGTCGACGATATTACACGCCTGTGCTCGGCTACTTCATAATGAGTATAATAATTGAGCCTTTGACAGTTTAACAATTAATTAATATTCGGTGGTGATTTATATATGGCGAAGAAAAAATCGAAGCAACGAATTCTTCGAGAAAAATTAAAATATCAGGTGAGGAATATAGAACATAATCTTACCCGCAAGCAATATGGCAATATACTTGATAGATTTGCAAGATTTTGCTATTCGACCTATGGTTCATATACTATTGAAGATGCAAAAGACCATATTCAAGATTATGTTGATTCATTGATAGATAGAGGATTATCACCATCGACAATTCATACATATACAGCTGCATGTTGTAAAGCATTCGAGATTCCGATGAATCAAATAAATAAACCGTTGAGAATAGTCTCTTCCTTCACTCGAGGCAGGCAACGAGAATTGCCAGTCAATCGAAATGATATGGACTTTCAGAATTATAATTATAAAAGAATTGTCGATTTTCAGCGACATGTTGGAATAAGACGCAATGAAATTAAGAATCTTTATGGCTCCGATATATGTCAAGATATGAATGGTGATTGGTGTGTCATCGTTCGACGTGGAAAAGGCGGGAAAAGACAATTACAAAAGATTGAAAACGGCTATGAAGAATTTATAAAATCTTATTTTAGGGATAAATCTCCTGAAGAATATATATTTACTGAATTGGAACTTACAAATAAATTAAATTTTCACGCCTTACGAGCAAAAAGAGCCCAAGACGAATATTTCGCAACTATCAAAAAGCTCAATGAAGATATAAATTATAGGGCTATTCTAGAACAAAAAGTTCGAAATCGTTGGAAAGATAATATCGATAAGAACGGTCAAGTAAAAAAACTTAAGGATTCGGAAATCAATGGCTATTATTACTTGCGTGGCAAAAACAAAGAATTTGCACGGGCAAATGGTTTGCCCCTTAAATATGATAAGCTTGCCGTGTTGTGGGTATCGATAACTGTATTATCTCATTGGCGAAATGATGTAACCGTTCAGAATTATCTCAATATTATTCCTAGATTGTAAGGCCTTGACATTTTAAAAAAACGTGTTAAAATGAAGGCGAAAGGAGATGGTCAAGGCAATTTTCATGAAAATTAGAAATATAATATTAATGTCAATAATGTGTTTTTCAATTAATGGAAGTTCTATGCCAGCAGAAGCAAAACAGCAAAATAATTTCACAAAAGATGTGATAATAGAAATAATAGGAATTGATAACACAGTAATAGATTTCATAGAATATATAATCAATAATAATTAAGAAAAGAGGGAGAAATTTATAAAGAAAATATTAAGTTATATAATGATAATAACGATGTTATTTGCACTTCCAATGAATATGAATGTGGTGCAAGCGAAAACAAATATTACAATAAATCAAAAAATGAAAAAATTTGATAAAGAATACAAGAAAGGATTTAATTGTTATAGAAAAGAAAATAACTTAAAAAAGTTAAGAAACGACAACGGTTTGGTTCGTGCCGCCAAAACTAGAGCAAAAGAGTTGTCAAAATCATTTTCTCACAATCGACCACAAAACAAATCACTTATTAAACTCTGCGACAGAACTGGAGCTAAAAGACACAAAAAATATGCCGAAATAATCATTAAATTGAAAATCGGCGATAAAAAGGTGCTTAATTCCGAAAACCTTGAAATAATTTCAGAAAAAAGTCTTGCCGCATGGAAGACATCAAGAAGCCATGATATGGCAATAAAAGGAGATTATGAATTTGTCGGAACTGGTTTTTTCGTTGATAATAAAGAAGGCGCCCTGTTTGTCTGCACAATTTTTGCAAGTTAACTAATTTATATAAGTCAAAACAGCCTGCATAATGCAGGCTGTTTTTTACGTTGCAATTAGTTTGTAAATGTCCAAATATGTTTCTAAATCGTAGAAATGAGCATTATCAAGATTATCTAAGAATGGAAGTAACAAAGCAAATGCTAATGTAAGTCTTTCGTTTGGTGTAATATCTTCGTCATAATCTTCAACGATGCCATCTAACAAGAGGAATGTAGATAAATAATTGATATCTTCATCTTGTATATTATATACATCCTGAAAATCAACTGTTTCCAGTGTTTCTTTGAGTTCCTTCCAGGAATCTCGTTCATGTAATTTTTCTAAAAACTCAATATCAGAATTATTCGTAAGATTGATAATCTCCGCTTGTTTTTTTCTTTTTCTCTTTTGCTTATTTGCAAGAGATAAGATGATTTTTTTGTCCGCGGTATATTGACGAATAGCTTCCTCCACGAAATTATCACTATTAGGTGTGGTTCTTTTGATTTTTGCGATTTCTTCTTCTGGGTCAAACAACTTTGGAGGATATTTTTTAGCCAAATCGTAAATTTGTTGAATTCTGTCCTTTTTGTGTTTTATCAACAATTTAGACATTTTGTTCAATCGTGAAATAAATTCTTCTTTGCTTGAATTAGAATAAATTTCAAAAAAATCATCAGGTAAATCGATATTTTTTAATTGGCATATAGTTTTTATAGAATCAATCTTAGCGCCGACTGACTCATATATTACCTGGTCAATTTTGTCGTTAGCCATATCAGCAGTTTTATCTTCCTTGAATCTAATTCGCCCATTTTTGAAAAACTCGAGAGGATAATTGTCTTCGATATCTTGAAGAGCTTTGTTTTTCCAGACGATTTCAAAAGAATAATCTGGGTATAAAAGAATTTTGTCAATCAATAGATTAAGAATTTCTTTCTTCTCTTCGGTAGAAAGAGCGAAATAGTTAAGATTTTGTTTTGCATGAATTAACTTATTTGTTTGAGAATTATATGAAAGCTCGTAACGAAGTTCGCTAATTTCTCTTGACAAGTTATTTATTTTGAGTTGAATTCGTTTTTTGGCTTCTGCTTCAAAGTCGGCAAATGATTCAAACAAGACATCCATTTCTTTTTCTTTTTCTTCTATTTGTTTATTAATACTTTTGTTGTGTTCATCTATTTCTTTATATGCATTGATTAGGTGCAAATAATATTTGGTAATACATAAGCCGATTTTAATCCTTAAATCTTCAAATGCTTCAGGACATGTTTTGCCCGTTTCGGCAAATTTAACATCGCATTTGTGTAGACCAACTCTTCCATAACAAGATAACGTAACCCTATGAGAATATGTTTTTACAGCGAGCCCACAATTTGCACACTTGATTAATCCTGTCAACTCTTGAAGTCTTCCAATTTTATTACTCCTACACAGTTGCTTGTTTTTTGCAAGCTTCTCTTGTACTTCGACAAATGTTTTACTTTCAATAATTCCTTCAATATTTGTCAAAAACGCTCTTCTCTCTTTATAATCGGTATAGGTTCGAACGGTGTTGTGGGACGAAGGTCGTTTGTTGATTATCATTGCTGAATGGGTGCCATCCCATTTTTCTTTTGGAGACATAAAATTATAGTCTTCATTGGTTTCGTTATCGTTGCCATGGGGGAAATAAACTTTATGAAGATAATCATAAAGCAATATATCTGCTTTAACATAGATAGGATTTCTCAATATTCTTCCAACTGTTACACTGGTAAAGGTTGACCCATTTTTACCAGTGATTCCTTTGTCTTCAATGATTTTTGCAAGTTTTCCAAGAGAAATACCAGCAGTATCATGATATATGTTAAAAATTTCTTTAACTATTTCAATTTCTTCTGCGATTGGGATTAAGGTAGGTATACCATCTTTTTTGCCAAGTGAAAAACCAAAAGGCGGTTTGCCACCAGGCCAAGAACCTCTTTTTTGAGTTCTACTGAAATAATTGTCCCGAACACGAGCTGCTGTGTTTTTTCTTTCCTGCTCTGCAAAAGCCATAAGTATATTAGTAATAAGGTCATCGTTTTTATTTAATTCTGGCTCAGAATAAGAATGAATTTCAACATTGTGCTCTTTGAAATCTTCTTTTAAATTTAAATAGTCGAGCAACTTTCTGCTCATTCTATCCAATTTGTAGGTAAAAATACAAGATATTTTATTTTCATCTACGTCAGCCAACATTTTCTGAAAATCAGGTCGATTAATGTTTTTCCCTGAAAACCCTTCGTCTGCATAAACAAATACAGGTCCTGCGTATTCTTTGGCTTTAGCCATATTCAAGCAATAATCAATTTGTTGTTCGATAGATATACTATTTTCTTTTTCCACCGATTGACGAGCGTATATGGCGATAGGTTTGTCAAAGGTAGATTTGTTTTCACCGTGTATAATTATCTTTTCCATTATTATTCCTTTCTTCTGCGTTTCCTATTATTGTGTTAATCTTGTGTACTAATTTTATTATTTCCGAATCTGTAAGTGATTCTACGGACTTCTTGGCATTTAGTATGTTTAATACTATGCTTCTGTCCATATTCTAACACATTATTACTTTCGTGTCAATCGTTTCAATTGACCATTGCACACAGAACATATTAACAGAAGAAAGCGCGTCTATTAAATTATTGTCATACTCGCCGTAAGGGGCGCGAAACAAAGTCGGTCGCCTGCCTGTAATTTTCTCGATTTTGTCGTTACAAGTGTTAATTTCATCGGTCATCTGCTCAATTGTCAGTGTCGGCATATGAGGGTGGGTGTTTGAGTGATTTTGTATCTCGTGGCCGGCGTCAAAGAGTGCCTTAACGCTTTCGGGGTGCTTATCAACCCAGTCGCCCACCACAAAAAAAGTAACATTAATATTATATTTTTCAAAAATCTCAATCAATCGCCCAGTATCCTCATCTCCCCAAGCGGCGTCGAATGAGAGGGCGATTTGTTTTTTGCTCGTTTCGGTGCAATAGATAGGCAGTTTTTTGGTGTTTGCTGTGGTGGTCAGCGTTTTATCCCATCCTGCCGCGCAAAAAATGCTTAAAAACGCAACCGAAAACGCCAAACTCAATGCTATTACCGTCTTTTTGCCTATAATAAAAAACTTAAACTTTTTCATAAAACCTCTCCTTTGTTAATACCTATTCACAAAGGTTTGTACTATATGAAAAATATCACAACATATAAAAAGAAACGGAAAACTAGTTTTCCGTGTCTTTAATTTTTACTTATTCAACCGGTTGGGTTGGTTTTGTTGTTTTTGTTGCTTTTGTTTTCTTTGCGGTTTGTGGAATTGTTGTCGAAGTTGGTGGCGCAGTTGTTGTGGTTGTGGTGGTAGTTGTAGTGGTAACATAGGTGTTCATATTAATGATAACCTTTGTATATTTACTAACAGTTTCGCCAATGCTTGGGGAAATATCAACAACGCATTCAGGCAAAATACTTGTATTATATTTCTCGCCAAAACTGATGTTTTCATACAAGAAACCTGCCTTTAACAACTCAATAACAGCCTCTTCTTTGGTCATATTTGTAAGATTAGGAATTACTGTCATTTCATTTCCGCCACTAATTTCAATTTTTATAACTTGACTACCTGAAATGTAACTGCCGGCTTCTGGCGACTGCGAAAGAATTTTGCCAACAGGCTCGCTACTAGGCACAGATTTAACAATTTCAAAGGTAAATCTTGCTCTGGTTTTGATGTATTCAGGCGCAGACAAAATGTCGCTATACAAAAGCCCTACAAAATTCGGCACCTCATCAGAATCAAAATAAACGCTTTGAGGTTGCGCCGAAGTTGAGGTCACGGTTGTGGTTTCTTCAACTTCAGGGTCTGTAGTTTCTTTAGAAATCATCCACATTCCGCCCAAAATTATCAATAAAACAAGCGCTGTTGAACAAACAGAAATGGTAATGATTTTGTTTCTGTATTGTTTACTTGCAACTGCCTTTACTTCGCCTGTTTTTTCGTTGTATTTAGCGCTTAATTTCGGTGTAGCCGAAAGTTCTGCCTTAAAATCTTCAACAGACTTTGTTCTTTCTTCAGGCATAATTTCAAGCGCATTTGCCAAAGCCGAAAGCGCATTGCCAGGAAGGTCTTTTGCAACCGCTGCCGGCACGGTCATAGTGTCTTCTGTTATTCTTACGGTTGCCTCGGCAGGCGGATTACCAACCAAAATTCTATACATCAAAGCGCCAAGCGCATAAATATCTGTCCAAGGGCCCTCGTTTCCATCAAACCCATATTGCTCAATTGCCGCATAGCCTTTGTGCAAACTTGCTTGCAGACTTGTACGAGCGGTGCGCGCATCATGAATACAAAATTCGGTTAATCTCAATTTTCCGTCTTTACCAACCAAAATTGTATCAGGCGAGATGCCTCTGTGAAGAATATCAACCGCGTGAAGCGATGAAATTGTTGACAAAAGCGGAATAAAAAGCGGTCTGAATTGCTCATAAGTCAAAACACCGCCATTGCGAAGCAAAAAGTCACGCAAGGTTATCGCCTCAACATATTCGGTTACATAATATGTTGTGCCGTTTTGCTCAAAAATATCGGTAATATTCAAAAGCCCTGCAAACCCATTAAGATGAGAAAGCGAGCGAGCAAGAGCCGAAAATTCTTGTCTTGCCTTGTCAAAATCAAAACCATATTCCTGATAAGGTTTTACCAATGTGTTAATTCTCTCGGCAATGCCAGATGGGAAAAACTCACGCACTCTGACAGGGGTTTTTGCGCTCTCGTCATACGCGATATATGTAAAACCTTCGCCGTTTTCATTTAAAACCTTGCCAATGTGGTATCTGTTTTGCAACAAAGTTTTTATCGGCAAAGCATTAGGCGAGTTTTCGTCACTCGAATCAAATTTACAATAAGGACATTCAGGCGAAAAGTCAGGCTTTTCACGCATACAGCCAAAACAAAGCTTTTCAATTTCTGCCATAAATAAACCTCCTAAAAAATCTAACTCTTATTATAACATTATAATCGAGTTTCTTCAAGCATTATAACAAAACTGTAATTATTATGTGTGTCGGCAGGATGGTGGAGGGGTTGTTTGGTCCATCATCCGCCTTGCCACTTCGTGTCAAGCCACCTTCTTCCAAAAGAAGGCTCTGTAGGTATCGCCTTTGGCGATGAATTTTAAAAGATTCTTGCGTTTCGTAGGGACTTCGCGTCCTCGACTGTCCGCCTTAAAAGATTCTTCACGTGCGCTTACGAATGACGGCGGGATGTGGGCATCCCGCCCTACGATAAATCTAAAATATATTCGTAGGGGTCGGCATCCTTGACGACCCTTGTTCTCTCGGTGCGTGTGGGAAGTAAGCACCCATTAGACGAACGAAGTGAGGCGCAAGGTTCTGGGGCACCCATTCAAAATCTTTGATTTTGTTAATGGGTCAGGTCCTTACAATAAAATTTTTATTCTATCGTAGGGGAGGGGCTTAAGCTCCTCCCGAAAATAGAGGGTGTCCAATGAACGCCCTTACAAAAAATCTAAAATCGTGTCATTCCGAGCGTAGCCGAGGAATCTTTATTAAGAATCTCAAGAAAAGATTCTTCACTAACGTTCAGAATGACGGAAGGCTTATGTTAAATTGTGATATTGAATTTATGTTAAATTGTGATATTGATATTGACAATAATAAAAATGTATATTATAATTTTATCGGCTAATCACAAATTTTTAAAATAAAAAACGGAGGAGATTTTTATGAATATTCTTTATGAAAACCTATTAGCGTTTTCATGGCAACAAGTTGTTATGATTATAATAGGTCTTGTGCTCATTTACCTTGCTATCAAGAAGGAAATGGAGCCAACATTACTTTTACCAATGGGTTTTGGCACAATTTTGGTTAACGTACCTTTTTCAGACGCGTTAACAGGTCCGATTAAAGAGTTGTATCACGCAGGTATCGCAAACGAATTGTTCCCACTTCTTTTGTTCATCGGTATTGGTGCTATGATAGACTTTGGTCCGCTTCTTACAAACCCTAAACTTATGTTATTTGGTGCGGCAGCACAGTTCGGTATCTTCTTTACATTAGCAATGGCAAGAATGTTCTTCCCTGAACTTGATGCGGCTTCAATTGCAATTATCGGTGCGGCAGATGGTCCTACATCTATTGCAGTTGCTAATACTTTAGGCTCTCAATATGTTGGTGCTATCACAGTTGCGGCGTATTCGTATATGGCATTAGTTCCAATTATTCAACCACCTGTAATCAAGGCGCTTACAACTAAAAAAGAAAGACTTATAAGAATGCCTTATCAACAAAAAAACGTTTCAAAACTTACAAAAATTATGTTCCCTATCATTATTACTATCGTAGTTTCTGCAGTTATTCCACAGGCTACTGCTTTGATTGGTTTCTTGATGTTTGGTAACTTAATTCGTGAGTGTGGTGTGCTTAATTCACTTTCTGAAACAGCGCAAAATGTTCTTGCAAACTTGATAACAATTTTCCTTGGTATCTCTGTTGCGTTTAATATGACAGGCGAAAAATTCTTAAAACTTGATACACTTTTGATTTTAGGTTTAGGCTTTGTTGCATTCGTTGTTGATACTGCAGGCGGTGTATTGTTTGCAAAACTTATCAATGTTTTCTCAAAAACAAAAATCAACCCAATGATTGGTGCGGCAGGTATTTCTGCATTTCCAATGTCAGGCAGAATTGTTCATAAAATGGGACTTCAAGAAGACCCACAAAACTTCTTGCTTATGCATTCAATCGGTGTAAACGTATCAGGACAAATTGCATCAGTTATTGCTGGTGGCATAATCCTCAATTTCTTTGCATAAAGGATGGTGACAACTTATGAAATTATTAAATATGTTTTTTAATCTTTTAAGCAAAGATGTTGTTGCTACTGCCGCTACTTCTGCTAGTGGCGATATAAACAACATTACTTTTGAACCACAAAGATTTTTAGAAATGCTCGGTTATATGGGCAAAGGAATGCTTGTAATTTTTGTTCTTATAGGCGTAATTATTTTGGTAACAATGCTTATAAACAAAATCTTTTCTAAATAATTGTAGAAAATAAAAAAAGAGTGGCTTTTAGCCACTCTTTTTTTGATGTAGATTTATTTTATTTTTGCGTTTACAACTTTACTTAATTTGCCGTAAACTGTTTTGCCTCGTCAAGTTTGACGAGGCAAAATTTAAATTATGACTAATTATGCTTTATCAGATTTGAGAAAAATGTATACACTGTTTAGCGTTTCTATCTTAATAAAATTTTTTGATTGATTTATTTTTATAACTCGCGATGAAAAAAATCCTCTGCCTCGAGTTTCTTGCTCACAAAAAAATTTAAAAGAACGGTTATGTTCAGCTATCAAACTTCCTCGAGAACATTGGTATTTTTCGATTATGTTTTTGTGTGTTGCCAATCCTTTCTTTGACTTGCTTGTAAAATATGTTACTCTTTCGCATATTTTCATTTTTTTACTTCCTT
>JAZQFC010000027.1:0-117049 GCA_045539315.1 Acutalibacteraceae bacterium
CGCTCATCTAACTTTACGCTAACGCTTTGCGTTCGCTTCTTGTATCTTGTCCAGATACTTACTTTGGTTTCAAGATTTTATTTCTCAAAATAATCTCTTGGGTCCCTATGCATTGTTTAATTTTCAAGGTACTTTTTGCGCCCGCTTTCTTGCGAGCGCTTGACTATATTACCACATTCAAAACCCATTGTCAAGCATTTTTTCAACTTTTTTTCATTTTTTTTAAAAAATTTTTCCCTTTTTAAATTTTATACATTTTTTCCTCTTTTCTTCCCTATATATTGTGCTACTTTACCATATTATATACAACCCCACCTTACATTATATATATTATATTCTTCTACTATATTTTTTTATTCATTATTATATATGCGTATAAAACACAAAAGTCGCTCAAAAGAGCGACTTTTATGTTTTAATTATACTTTGGTTCATAGAGCAATATTGAACCATCTTTGTTATACAAAGAACCTTTTTTACTACTAAAATATTTATTATCTTTATCTACGGTAAATTTAACAGGATGATAGTAAAAAGAAGAATATTCATATAGTTCGTCAAAAACTTTTTTATCAATTTTCTTTACATTCTTCCCAATTAAAACTTTCGATATATATCTTTCTTTAAATGCACCTGCTTTAATCTTTTCAACACATTTAGGAACCTTATACTTGTTTGCATATTTAGCAATAATAAGTTCTTTTCCGTCTTTACTTAAAAGCGAGCCATTAACAGACGAATAAACTTTATTATTTTCATCTACTTCACAATTTTCAAATATTTTTGGCAAAGACTTATTGTAAACAGTTGTTATATCTGCTAGGATTTTTACAGTTTCATTATTACCATTGTATCTATAAAGTTTTTTGCCATCTTTTGAACACAAAGAGCCATCTACTGATGAAAATCGTGGATTTTCTTCATCTACTTCAAATGTTACTGTGTAAGAGTCAAGATTGCCGATATATTTTACATTTTTAGGGATGATTATTTTATCAACTTTATTAATTTTTTTAATACCATCCCACATTATCCATTCTTCGCCTAAATCGCATTCATAACAATCTAATTCGTCGTTATATACCACTTCATCATCACATAATTCATCACATAATTCCTGATTCATAAATGGACAAGAATAATCAAAAGAATAATAAATGTAATCTATACCAATATATGTTGTTCTAACACAGTACATGCCGAGTTTAATAACAGGTTTGCCACCAATGGTTTCAGGAATTTCTACCACCTGTTCATCACCAATATATCGATTGATACACACACCATCTTTATAATCAGTAATTTCAAAATCAGGAGCATCCTGACTTATATAAAACTTGTTGAATTTTTTACCCAGGTCTGCATATCTGCTAGTAATCTTCCTTTTTATGCTATGGTTAGTGATGAAATTTGGGTAATTTGGTGCACCATAAGATTCATCAACAACACGCCTATATGTCTTAATAGATTTTGTGCTCGATTTAAAACCATAGAATTTACCTTTTTTATTTTTCTTGAAAGCTGTTACTTTGTAAAAATATTTTTTGTTTGTCTTAAGTTTTTTATCAATAAAAGTTCTTTTTACGGTTTTTTTAATTAATTTATATTTTTTATTTCGAGTTTTACGATAAATTTTATAATGCTTTGCACCTTTTACCTTGCTCCATTTAAGTTTTATGCTGTTTTTTGATGATGTTGCAGTAATTTCAAAATCATTATTTGCAGTAGCAATCTGACAAGATAAAGTCGTTGATAGCAACACAAAAACAGATATAAAAGATAGTATTTTTTTCATTATACACGCCCCCTTTACAATATATATGTGTAATATTATCTTTAAAAAGTTTCAAAATTATATTATAATTATACATTGTTTGCTAATTTCTGTCAATATGATATCAAAACAACCAAAAAAGGCGATACATACAGAGCCTTCTTTTTAAAGAAGGTGGATTGACACGAGGAGGCAAGACGGATGATGAACTAAACAACCCTTCCGTCATTTCGAGCGAAGTGAAATGAAGCCGAAGGATCTTTTAAGATGGTTGCGTATCGCTCACCATGACACGAGAGAAGATTACTAAAAAAGCAAAAAGCCAACCTCAAATGAGGTTGGCTTTTTTGTAAAGGAATACATGAAAAAAATATTAGCAATTACCATTTATCATTTTCATATGGGTCGTATTTTGTAGTAGGCTCTACTGGTGTTGTAGGGTCTGTTACATCTTCTGATGGTGATGAAGAAATGATATCAAGAGATTCATATTTTTCAAATTCTATTTTAATAGTTTCAAATTTCATTATTGTTACCTCCTGATTAGTCATTTTTAGAAGCCCAAGTATCAACTAAAGCTTTTGTATCTGCATCTAATTCTGCATAACCGCCAGTTGCGTCTGCAATGTAAGCGTCTGCGATTTGTGCGATATTACGAACAGCAGTATCTTTTGCATAATATGTTACACCATCAATTACAACATAAGCACGAGCGATAAAATCACGAGCGATGTTAGCATCTTTAATACCAACAATTGAGCCAACGATTTCATTGCCATCCCAAAGGTCATAATTTTTGTGGTCATAAACGATTTTTGCAACATTATCTTCCATTGTGATATACTCGCCAACAATATCTTTTGGAGCAAGAATGATACCCATTTCATCAACTTCGTTTACATCAGCATTTACTATTGCATGGAATCTAATACCTGCAACTTCTCCAAGACGGATTGATGCTTTATCAACTGTTGAAATAAGGTCTGTTGTAGCGCCATCTTTTTCTACCGGTGTAGTTGTTGGAGCTTCACCTTCATATATAAACTCAAGGTCGTCAACATAATAAGTATTACCAACTGTACCTGCGCCTTCAAATACAATGCTAATAGCAGTTAATGTGCTAAGTTTTGATTTATCAAAAACTCTTGTTGTATCTTTATTACCATTTGATGCAGGTTTAATTATGTTATGACCAGGTTGATTAAATGATGCGCCAGGGTCAATTTTTGTTGTATCCCAATTAACTTCGTAATAAGCGCCTTCATCAGAAAGATCGCCTAATTGGTTAGCGCCCCAAACACCATCTGTTGAAGCGTAAGTATGATTACCTTCAGCATCAGTAAATCTAAAAGCAACAGTTAAATTGTTTGTTTTTGAACCGGTTGCTGTATTAGATGCAGCCCAGAATCTAAAGCCAATACTTGTTTGTGCAAATGTAGATAAATCGCTTTTAGCATAGTTTACACCCATCTGGTCCCACGCACCTGTTCTTTTAACTTCAAGAACCTTTGAGCCACCTGAAAGTGTGCTATCAATAATTGAAATATTATCATTATATGATGGTGAAACTACATATTTATCAATATCGCCTTCATAAGCACCTATGTCTGTTTTAATTGTATCAGAATATGTATCAGCATCAAAAAGTTTTAAGCTAGAAATTGTTGGGTTTGAAGGTTGTGTAGCAGATGAAGATTCTTCTGCTTTTTGAGTTGTAGTTGTGGTAGTTGTTGTGGTTGTAGTAGTGGTAGTAGTTGTCGTTGTTGTTTCTTCTTCAGATGGTTCTTCATCTACATCTGCAACTTTAACAAGCTCGAGTGAATTAAGATATAAGTTTCCGGAATTAGAAACATCAGTTACAACTATTTTCAATGAAACTTGAGAAGCTTCTGTGATTGTAACTGTATTTTCGTTCATAGGAATTTCCCAGTCATAACCACCGTTTTGCGCTGTTCCTGATTGTTTTCCATCACCTTTGTTACCTGTATTAAGATTTGTTGCAACCTTAACATCATTGATATAAACATCAATTAAAGCACGAGAACCTGTTACTCTTGCATAAAGATTTGAAGAATATACACCAGGAGCAACCAAAGCTTTTGAAGTAAGAGTTACGCTATTTCCAACTACGTTGTTAGATGAGAAGAAATAAGTTCCATCATTTGCATAATGAGTATTCAAAAATGGTTTGCCATTTGATGAATCCTTCATTGTGTGGTCTTCATTATAAGTGAAATTATCTGTATAGAGATTCCATTTATAACTTTCTGCTTCAACTGCTGGAGCAGATGAAGATTCTTCAGGTGCTTTTGTTGTTGTAACTGTTGTTGCTTCTGATGGAGTTGTAACAGGGTGAGCGAAAGTAGGATTTTCTTCACCATAATATTCTCTGATAAGTTTTACAACTTCATCTGCCATTAAGTTATAACCAGCAGTGTTAGGATGACGATTTGAAGAAACATAAGTTGAATTGCCTTTTTCTTCGCCATAACCCATCAATGTATCAACATCAAATAAAACTACATTTTCTTCACTATCGGCAACTGCTGCTAATTTTGCATTTGCTGACTTTTGCGCAAGTACACGATAATAGTTTCTTGTATCCTCATAAATTGCATCTATTTCATCATCAGTCAAACCTTCTGCCTCGAGTTCTGCAAGACGGTCAGCATAACCATTTGTATAGCTGCACCACATATTGCCAAGAAGAACAAGAGCGTCTGGGTTTGCAGTTTTAATTGAAGAAATAATGCTATTGATTCTTGTCATATAAGATGTTTCAAGAGCATCATACAACTGTTTAAATGTTTTTGAACCATTTTTAACACTTGTTGTGTAGTGTGATGTGCCACAGAAATCGTTTGTACCAACGTGAATAACGATTGTATCAGCGTCAACCATTTCATCATAAACATTGTTTTCTTTTTCAGGGTTAATAACATTAACAACATTAGCGGTGTACCAACCACCTGCTGCGCCACTTAATGAGCCATATTCCCAGCCGAGAGTTTCGGCGGCTTTTACAGGTACTTTAACTGTAGGGTTAGCGCCAACGCCACATAACCAAGAATCGCCAAGACCTAAAATTCTGCCATAATAAGAATATTCTGGCTCTGATTCATTTGCAGAAATTACGCTACCAACGCATACTGATAAGCATAAAACTACTGCTAATAAAATTGAAATAATTTTTTTCATAAGTTTTTCTCCTTTTTTGTTTTTCTATATTATAACACTATCAAAGCACAATTTACATTGTCATTTACAAAGAAAAACATTGCAAAGTTAGAGTTTTTATGTTATTATGAAGAAAAACATTTAAGGAACTATTATGGATAAAAAAGTTATTACTTCGGAAAAAGGGTTTTATGATCCAGAATTTTGCATTAGATTTATGAAAGTTAAGGCCGCAAAAACATCCTATGTTCACGGTGTGAAAAACTCATCTGACTATCAAATTGTTTTGATAACACGCGGAAACTTTGAAATATTATGCAACAATACGATATTACCTATAAAAAGCGGCGATGTTTTTATAGCAAAACCATTTGAAAATTATAGGGTTAAATGTTTTGAATCAAAAGAAGTATCCTCATTTACAATAATAACCTTTCATCAAAGTTTGTTTAAAGAAGTTAAAGGCGATAATGAGTTTTTGCGTGCTTTTGATAATCGTGAAAACGGAAAATTTAATATTTATAAATAAGAAAGTTTAAATGATTTTTCTGTTTTAAATAGTGTAGATTTATTGAAGTATTATACAAGTAAAAATCTTGGGTTTTTTCATTTTTCATCGGTTGTTGCAACAATTATTTCTCAACTTGATATTGTTTATGATGAATTAAATGCATTATCGTCTTCTAATACTACAAACGACCTTTCAGTTATGGTTTGGGACTATATTGTTAGCAATTGTATGTCTATGATAACTGCCGAAGAAATTTGCGAGAAATTTTATGTTTCAAAATGGTTTGTTGATAAAGTTACAAAACAATTTTACGGCAAACCTTTTCATCAAACAGTAAAATCAATGAGAATGTGGCATGCAAAGGCATTAATGATTTACAAGCATAATTTAACCAAGATTAGCAAACTTTGCGGTTATTCTGATTATTCTGCTTTTTATAGAGCCTATTCTTCTTTTTTTGGTGTTTCTCCTAAAAAAGAATATCAATTTTATTTAAAAAACAAAACTTTTTTATCTGATAAAAATAATGATACTATTACAAGCATAAATTAAAAAAGAGTTCCTTTGAGGAACTCTTTTTTGTTACTGCATTATTGCGCCTTTATCTGCGCCAGAAACCTGACGAGAATAGCGAGAGAGCCAACCTGTTTTAATATTAGGCTCACGCATAGTATAATTTGCACGGCGCTCGGCTAAAGTTTCATCATCTACTTTGACATTGATAGATGCATTTGGAATATCAATTTCAATAATATCGCCTTCTTCTATAAGACCGATATTGCCACCGTCTGCCGCTTCTGGAGAAACATGGCCAATTGAAGCGCCACGAGATGCGCCTGAAAAACGACCATCTGTAATAAGCGCTACTGTTTTATCAAGTTTCATACCTGCAAGCGCTGATGTTGGGTTAAGCATTTCTCTCATACCAGGGCCACCTTTTGGACCTTCGTATCTGATAACAACAACATCGCCATCTACGATTTTGCCATTATAAATTGCAGAAATTGCTTCTTCTTCACTATCAAACACGCGGGCTGGACCAGAGTGTTTAAGCATTTCAGGTGCTACTGCGCTACGCTTTACAACGCAACCTTTTTGAGCAATGTTACCCCAAAGAATTTGAATACCACCTGTTTCGCTATAAGGATTTTCAATTGGGCGAATTGAATTTGTATCTTTAATATAAGCACCCTCGATATTTTCGCCAACTGTTTTACCTGTTGCAGTGATAAGCGATAAATCAAGCAAATCTCTTTTTGCTAATTCTGCTTGAACTGCAGGAATACCACCAGCGGCGTTAAGGTCTTGCATATGAGTATCTCCTGCCGGTGCTAAATGGCAAAGGTTAGGAACGCGAGCGCTCATTTCATTGAAAAGTTCAAGATTTAATGGAACACCGGCTTCATTTGCAATAGCGAGCAAGTGCAAAACGCTATTTGACGAGCAACCAAGCGCCATATCACAAGCGAGCGCATTTTTAACTGATTTTTCATTGATAATCTGACGAGCAGTAATGCCTTTTTGCACTAAATTCATAATTGCCATACCTGCTTGTTTTGCAAGGGCAGTTCTGCCTGAATAAACTGCAGGAATTGTGCCATTACCAGGAAGCGCAATACCAAGTGATTCACAAAGACAGTTCATACTATTCGCAGTGTACATACCTGCGCAAGAGCCACAACCAGGACAAGCGCCTTTTTCACACTCATCTAACTTGCACTCATCTATCATACCTGCTTTATAAGCGCCAACTGCTTCAAACATTTTTGAAAGGCTAACTTCATTGCCATCATATGTACCTGCAAGCATTGGGCCACCTGAAACTACTACTGCAGGAATGTCCATTCTAACTGCGCCCATTACCATACCAGGAACAATTTTATCACAGTTTGGAACTAAAACTACACCATCTAACTGATGAGCCATTACCATTGTTTCAACGCTATCTGCGATAAGTTCACGAGAAGCGAGTGAATATTTCATACCAATATGGCCCATAGCAATACCATCGCAAACACCGATAGATGGAATGAGAATAGGAGTACCCCCTGCCATTCTAACGCCTGCTTTAACTGCATCTGCAATTTTATCAAGATGATAGTGACCAGGTACAATTTCACTATGAGCAGAGATAACGCCAATTAAAGGACGCTCTAACTCCTCTTTTGTATAACCCATTGCATAAAACAATGAGCGGTTAGGCGCACGCTCTGCGCCTTTTGTTACATTATCACTTCTTAAATTCATAAAAAACACCTTTATTAAAAAGAGTAAACAGGCGGTCGAAAAGTTGACCGCCTTTTATACTTTAATTATTTTTTGAGCCAACTCATCATTTTTCTGAGTTCTGCGCCTACTTTTTCAAGCAAGTGTTCGCTCTCTTTACGGCGAGTTGCTAAGAATTTAGCCTTTCTGCCTGCTGAGAATTCTTGCATAAATTCTGATGCAAATGTACCATCTTGAATTTCTGAAAGAACTTTTTTCATTTCTTTTCTTGTTTCATCTGTAACAAGGCGTTTACCTGTTCTGTAATCGCCATATTCAGCAGTGTTTGAAATAGAATATCTCATCATAGCGAAACCACCATTGTTGATAAGGTCAACAATAAGTTTCATTTCGTGGATACACTCAAAGTATGCCATTTCAGGTTCATAGCCTGCTTCTACCAATGTATCAAAACCTGCTTTCATAAGTTCTGTTACACCACCGCAAAGAACTGCTTGTTCACCGAAAAGGTCTGTTTCAGTTTCTTCTTTAAATGATGTTTCAAGAATACCTGCGCGGCCTGCGCCGATACCACAAGCGTATGCTAAAGCATAGTCTTTTGCTCTGCCTGAAGCGTCTTGATATACAGCGATGAGTGAAGGAACGCCTTTACCCTCTTGATATTGGCTTCTTACTGTATGACCAGGGCCTTTTGGCGCGATCATAATAACATCAATATCTTTTGCAGGTTTGATAAGGTTGTAATGAATATTAAAACCATGAGCAAAACAAAGAACATCGCCCTCTTTCATAAAAGGTGCTACTTGTTCATTATAAATATCTGCTGCAAGTTCATCTGGAACGAGCATCATAACAACATCTGCAGCCTTTGCAGCATCTGAAATTTCCATAACTTCAAGACCTGCTTCACGCGCTTTTGCACAAGAAGGTGATGTTGAACGAAGACCAACGATAACTTTTACGCCGCTTTCATGCAAATTTTGAGCATGAGCGTGACCTTGGCTACCAAAGCCCATAATAGCAACGGTTTTTCCGTCGAGCAAACCTAAATTGCAATCTGAATCATAGTATTTTGTAATCATAATAAAAATCTCCTTTTGATTTTAAAATATTCTTAATTTATTTCAAGAGTTTTACCTCGCCTCTTTGTAAGGCGGTAACTCCTGTTCGACATACTTCCATTATATCATAAGACCCTAAAATTTCAAGAAAAGCATCTAATTTTTCAGGCTCACCTGTTAATTCAAACACCATACTTGATTTTGAAAGGTCAATGATTTTTGCTTTATAAATCGCCGCGATTTCACGAAGTGCAGGACGATTTGTTTCATTTGCCTCAACCTTTACCATTAACAATTCACGAAGGAGCGCTTTTTTTGAATTAAGTTCAAAAAAGCCTTTGAACTCGTGAAGTTTTTCAGTTTGACGCATAATTTGAGTAAGTTCTGCCTCGTCACCCATTGTAGTAATAGTAATACGAGATAAAGTTGGGTCATCTGTTGCTGAAACGGTCAAACTATCGATGTTAAAGCCACGCTGACAAAAAAGCGATGAAAGACGAGCCAAAACACCTTCTGAGTTTGCAACAAGAATACTGATATATTTCTTTTCCATCATTAGCCCTCCTTACTCATTAATCGTATCGTTAACAGTTTTTCCTGCAGGAATCATTGGTAAAACTTTTTCTTCTCTATCAATTTTACAATCAATCCAAACAGGACCGTCAAGATTTTCAAGTGATTTCAATGCAAGTTTTAATTCTTCAATAGTTTCACAAACGAAACCTTTACCGCCAAAGCCTTCTACAACCTTTTTGTAATTTGTAACTCTTTCAGGTTCTGAAGAAGAAAATCTTCTACCATAGAAAGTGCCTTGCCATTGACGAACCATACCAAGCACCGAGTTGTTCATAATGATAGTTACAACCGGAACGCCATAAGAGACTGCTGTGCAGGCTTCATTCATATTCATATGGAATGAACCATCGCCTGTAATATGTATTACTCGTTTGGCTTTTGCTCCGATAGCGGCACCGATAGCAGCGCCATAACCATAACCCATTGTACCAAGACCACCACTAGTTAAGAAATGGTCTGCGTGAACATGATTAAGATATTGCGATGCCCACATTTGATGCTGACCAACATCGGTTACAAAAATATCATCTTCATTTGAAAAATCATTAATTGCATCAAAAACTGCTTTTGGATTAAGCGAATTGTTGCTTACAGGACTGATTTCTTTCCACGAATTGATTTTCTCTATCCAGTCTGAATGGTCGTTTTCTTTAATAAGTGGCAAAAGAAGTTCTAACAAAACATTTACATCGCCAACGATATTATAATCAACTGCTACATTCTTGTTAATTTCTGATTTATCAATATCAATTTGAATGATTTTTGCACGAGAAGCAAACTTATCAGTATCAAGCGCAACTCTATCAGAAAAACGAGTGCCTACTGCGATTACTACATCTGCTTTATCAACCGCTTTGTTTGCGTGAACATTACCGTGCATACCCAAAATACCATAATTGAGTGGTTCATCATATCTTACAACGCCTGCCGCCATAATAGTATGAACATATGGTATATTTGCTTTTTGAATGAATTTCAAAACTGCGTTTTCTGCTTTTGAAATTCGAGTTCCTCCGCCTGCAAAAACAACAGGTCTTTTTGCAGAATTAATGATTTTTGCAATTTCAGTTAAATCATATTCTTTTTGAGTGCGTTGTTTTGCGTGAGGCTCCATTGGGGTGTATTCACAAACCGCCGCGGTTACATCTTTTGGAATATCAACCAAAACAGGACCAGGTCTGCCGGAAGATGCAATTTTAAACGCTTCTCTTAATGTATCTGCAAGTTCTTCAACTTTACGAACTACAAAGTTATGCTTTGTAATTGGCATTGTGATACCTGCGATATAAACCTCTTGGAAAGAGTCTCTACCGATAAGCGAATTGCCAACGTTACCTGTAATTGCAACCATAGGAACGCTATCCATATAAGCAGTTGCGATACCTGTTACTAAATTTGTAGCACCAGGGCCTGAAGTTGCAATAACAACACCTGTTTTTCCTGTTGCTCGAGCATATCCATCAGCCGCATGGGCTGCGCCTTGCTCATGAGCAGTCATATAATGAGTTATTTTATCACTATTTTTGTAAAGCGCATCATAGATATTAAGCACTGCACCGCCAGGATAACCAAAAACGGTATCTACTTTATTTTCTAAAAATACCTTTACTAAAATTTCTGAACCATTTAATTTCATATCTTTATTTAACCTTTCTAAATTTCTGCAATAACATCTACTTCTACAAGTACATTTTTAGGAAGGGTTTTGACGGCTACACATGAACGAGCAGGTTTTTCAGTAAAATATTTACCATAAACTTCATTAAACGCTGCAAAGTTATCCATATCAGAAAGAAAACATACTGTTTTAACTGCTTTTGTGAGCGATGAGCCTGCTTGTTTTAAAACTTCGCTCAAGTTTTTGCAAACTTGCTCGGTTTGTGCTTCAATAGTTGTGGCTTCAACCACGCCTGTTTCAGGGTTAATTGCAATTTGACCCGAAGTAAAAACTAAATTACCGGTTACTACCGCTTGTGAGTATGGGCCTATTGCTTCTGGAGCGGATTTAGTATAAACTTTTTGCATTTTATATCTCTCCTTAAATTATTTTATCAAATGAAAGCCTTCATTTATAAGCGCTTGTTCAACTTCTTTGATATGCGCTTTGTTTTTAGTTTCTGTTTCAATAGTTAACACACAGTCATTAATATTTGAGCCTTTGCCTGCATGCTCATAGTTTACAGATACAACATTTGCACCCATATCTGCAATGATTTTTGAAACATCACGAAGTTGGCCAGGTTTATCCATAAGTTCAATTACAAATTTGCAAAGACGACCTGTTTTAAGCAAACCTCGGCTAATTACACGAGAAAGAATAGTTACATCGATATTACCGCCTGAAACTATACAAACTGTGTTTTTTCCTTTTACAGGGACTTTATTAAACATAACTGCCGCAACAGACAATGCGCCTGCGCCCTCGGCTGTTAATTTTTGTTGTTCAATAAGTTCTAAAATTGCCGCTGAAATTTCATCTTCTGTTACAGTTACAATTTCATCAACATATTTTTCACAATAATCAAATGTGTTAGCGCCTGGTTCTTTTACTGCAGTACCATCTGCAATTGTTGAAATTTTATCAAGTTTAAGAATTTCATGCTCTTTAACAGATTCATACATTGAAGCGGCGCCTTCTGCTTGAACGCCATAAACTTTTACATCTGGGCGAAGCGATTTAATTGCATAAGCAACACCGGAAATCAAACCGCCGCCACCAATTGGCACTACAACTGCTTCTACATTTGGGTTTTCATCTAAAATTTCAAGACCAATTGTGCCTTGACCTGCGATTACTGATTCATCATCAAAAGGATGAATAAAAGCCATTCCGTATTCATCACGAAGTTCAAGCGCTTTTGTGTAAGCGTCATCATAAACGCCTTTTACCATTTCAATATCTGCGCCATACTTTTTAGTTGCTTCAACTTTTGAAATTGGCGCGCCTTCTGGCAAACAAATAATAGATTTGATACCCTGTTTTGTAGCGGCAAGAGCAACGCCTTGAGCGTGGTTACCAGCCGAACAAGCGATAACGCCATTTTTCTTTTCTTCTTCAGAAAGTTGAGAAATTTTAAAAGCAGAGCCACGCACCTTAAACGAACCTGTTACTTGCAAGTTTTCAGGTTTGATATAAACATCTACTTCGGGGTTGATTTGTGGAGCGTGAATCAACTCTGTATTTCTGATAACATCTTTTAAAGCAAACGCTGCTTGATAAATTGTTTCAAGTGTAATCATTTTTTGTTTCTCCTATGCAAGATATTTGCAAACTATATCGCCCATTTCGCTACAACTAACCTTTGTAACGCCTTGACCATCGCCTAAAATATCAACTGTACGATAGCCATTATCGAGCGCATCATTAACTGCTTTTTCAATTGCATCTGCTTCCATTTTCATATCAAATGAATAACGAAGCATCATAGCCGCTGACAAAATTGTACCAAGTGGGTTTGCAATATTTTGACCTGCAATATCAGGCGCAGAACCGTGAATTGGCTCATACATACCAAGAGTACCACTTGAAAGTGATGCAGATGGCATCATACCAATTGAGCCGGTTAACATACTTGCTTCATCTGAAAGTATATCGCCAAACATATTCTCTGTTACAACAACATCAAATTGAGATGGACGGCGAATAAGTTGCATTGCGCAGTTATCAACCAAAACATCAGAATATTCTACATCAGGGTATTCTTCTGCTAACTTGTGCATAACTTTTCTCCAAAGTTTTGAAGAATCAAGCACGTTTGCTTTATCAACAGACGCTAGTTTTCCACCACGTTTTCTTGCAGTTTCAAAACCTACTCTGCCGATACGCTCTACTTCACTTTCTGTATAAAGCATAATATCAGTTGCAGTATCACCTACTGTTTTATGCTCACCAAAATAGATACCACCTGTAAGTTCACGAACAATCATCAAATCAATGCCGTCTGACTCTTTTAATGGACAAGCATGCGACAATTGTGGGAACATTTTTGTTGGACGAAGGTTAGCAAAAAGGCCTAACTCTGCTCTAACTTTTAAAAGGCCTTTTTCAGGGCGAACCAACGGGTCGCAAGTATCCCATTTAGGACCACCTACAGCGCCGAGCAACACGCTATCGCTATTTTTACAAATCTCTAAACCTTCATCTGTTATAGGCACACCGAATTTGTCAATTGAGCAACCACCCATATCAACATATGTATAATTGAACGTATGACCGAATTTTTCAGCGATTTTATCTAAAACTTTTAATGCTTCATCGACGATTTCAGGACCGATACCGTCACCTTTTAAAACTGTAATATTTTTATTCATTGTTTTTATCCTTTAATTGAATTTAACAAACCATTTTTATTGATAATATCTTTGATAAATGGTGGGAAAGGTTGCGCTTTGAATTCTTTACCGGTTGTTACATTTGTGATAACACCGCTATCAAAGTCAATTCTTACTTCATCGCCATCTGAAATACCATCGCTCGCTTCTGGGCATTCTAAAATTGCCAAGCCGATATTAATAGCATTGCGATAAAAAATTCTTGCAAAACTTTTTGCTATAACGCAAGAGATACCCGACTCTTTAATAGCAATTGGTGCATGTTCACGAGATGAGCCACAACCAAAGTTTGCGCCACCTATCATAATATCGCCTTTCACTACTTTATTAACAAACTCTTTATCAATATCTTCCATACAATGAGAAGCGAGTTCTTTATGATTTGCAGTATTTAAATATCTTGCAGGAATGATAACATCTGTATCAACATTATCTCCATATTTATGTGTTCTACCTTGTGCGTTCATATAAAAACTCCTCTCTTATAAAGATTTTGGATCAGTAATATAACCTGTAAGTGCAGTAGCCGCTGCAGTTTCAGGAGATGAAAGATAAATTTTTGATGTTACATGGCCCATTCTACCAACAAAGTTACGATTTGTTGTTGCAACTGCAACTTCATCTTCTGCTAAAATGCCCATATAACCACCAAGACAAGGACCGCAAGTTGGAGTTGAAACTGCACAACCTGCATCTATAAATGTATCAATATAACCTAACTTAATAGACTCTTTGTAGATAGTTTGTGTTGCAGGGATAACAATGCAACGAATACCTTTTGCAATATGTTTGCCTTGCAAAATTTCGGCTGCTGCGCGCATATCTGAAAGTCTGCCGTTTGTACAAGAGCCGATAACAACTTGGTCAACTTTTATGTCTTTAAGTTCTGTTGCATCTTTTGTGTTTTCAGGCAAATGCGGACAAGCAACTGTTGAATTAATCTTTGACAAATCAATTTCAATTACTTCATCATATTCTGCGTCTTCATCTGCTTTAAAAATCTTATAGTCGTGTTGTTTTCTCGCGTTTACATATTCGAGCGTTACATCATCAACTTCAAATATACCGTTTTTAGCGCCGGCTTCGATAGCCATATTAGCCATACAAAGTCTATCATCAATTGAAAGGTTTTTAAGTCCTTCACCTGTGAACTCCATTGATTTATACAAAGCGCCATCAACACCGATTTTGCCGATGATATAAAGAATAACATCTTTACCTGAAACTTTTGGTTGAAGTTCACCTTTAAGCACGAATTTAATTGCAGATGGTACTTTAAACCACGCTTCACCTGTTGCCATACCTGCTGCCATATCAGTTGAGCCTACGCCTGTTGAAAACGCACCCAAAGCGCCATATGTACAAGTGTGCGAGTCTGCGCCGATTACGATATCGCCAGGCACTACCAAACCTTTTTCAGGTAAAAGCGCGTGTTCAATACCCATATCACCAACATCAAAATAATTTTCAATGTCATATTTACCTGCAAACATTCTGCATTGTTTTGTTTGCTCGGCAGCTTTAATATCTTTGTTAGGAACAAAGTGGTCCATAACCATTGCGATTTTCTTATTATCAAAAACGCCTGAAAAACCTACTTTATTAAACTCGTTAATAGCAACAGGGGTTGTAATATCATTACCTAAAACAAGGCTTAACTTTGTTTTGATTAACTGACCTGCTACAACACTTTCAAGACCCGCGCCTGCGGCTAAAATCTTTTGAGTCATTGTCATACCCATAGTAATAAACTCCTTTATTCGCCTTTTGCAACCCTATTTACTGCGGCAAAAAGCGCTTTAATTGATGAAGTGATAATATCGTTATGAATACCAACACCCCACTCGGTTTTACCCGATTTATCTGTAATACCTACATAAGAAACCGCTTTTGAAGTTGAACCTTTTTCCAAAGCGTGTTGTTCATAGGTCAAATCTGCAATATCAATATGAATTTCTTTGCAAAGCGCATTGCTTACTGCGTCAAGACGACCGTTACCTTCTGCTGAAAGCACTTTTGTCTCGCCATTAATAACTACTGTAAGCACTGCATTGAATTTCTCATCTTCTAAACGAGAGAAATGAGCGTCAACATATTCAATTGGCTCATTGATATTGATGTAATGAGTTTTGAATTGCTCATAAACTTCATTAATCATCAATTCTCTATGTTGAACATCAGAAACGCCTTTGATAAAGTAACTAACATCTTCGCAAAGTGCTTTTGGCAAAATATAACCATAGTTTTTCTCAATAAGATAGCCTATGCCACCTTTACCTGATTGAGAATTGATACGAATAACATCTGTTTCATACTGTCTGCCAACATCAGATGGGTCGATTGGCAAATATGGAACTGTCCAAGTATCAAGTTTTTTATCTTCATGCCAATGCATACCTTTTGCAATAGCATCTTGGTGTGAGCCGGAGAATGCTGCAAACACAAGTGCGCCTGAATAAGGGCTACGGTCATAAACATGCATTCTTGTAACTCTCTCATATACTTCGCAAATTTCTGGCATATTAGAAAAGTCAAGTTTTGGATCAACACCATGAGTAAACATATTCATACCAAGAGCGATGATATCAACATTACCTGTTCTCTCGCCATTGCCGAAAAGTGTTCCCTCAATTCTATCTGCACCTGCTAAAATGCCGAGTTCTGAATCTGCAACTGCGCAACCTCTATCATTATGAGGGTGCAAAGATATAACAACATCTTCACGGTATTTAATATTTTTGCACATATACTCAACTTGGTTTGCGTAAATATGTGGCGATGATAATTCAACAGTAACAGGAAGATTAAGAATAACTTTGTTATCAGGGCTTGGCTTTAACACATCAAGCACTGCATTTGAAATCTCGAGCGCAAATTCAGGCTCTGTTCCTGTGAAACTTTCAGGAGAATACTCGAATCTGAAATTAGAGCCATATTCTTCTTGAAGTTTAACAATAAGTTCTGCGCCTTTTACTGCGATATCGATAATCTGCTTTTTATCTTTTTTAAATACTTGCTCTCTTTGAGCGAATGAAGTTGAATTATAAAAATGAACGATAGCATTTTTACATCCGTCCAAACTTTCAAAAGTTTTCTTGATAATATGCTCTCTTGCTTGAGTAAGCACTTGAACAGTTACATCATCAGGAATTCTATCTTCTTCAATAAGACGGCGAAGGAAGTTATATTCAGTTTCACTCGCTGCCGGAAAACCTACTTCAATTTCTTTAAAGCCAAGTTTTACAAGCAAGTCAAAAAACTCTAATTTTTCATCAATGCTCATTGGAATGATAAGAGATTGGTTACCATCACGAAGGTCAACCGAGCACCAAGTTGGCGCTTTTTCAATGTACTCTTTTTTAACCCATTCATATTCACACACAGGTGGGTTATAATACTGCCTTTTGTATCTTTGGTAGTTTTTCATAAATTAAATCCTTTCAGGCATAAAATTCTTATTTAATAATCGTTTAATTTTTTCGGCTTATATTAACAAAAAAGCCCTCGTCTTTTTCCTAAAAAAGACGAAGACTGTAAAACTTCTCCGCGGTACCACTTTTTTTGGCTTGAAATTCAAACCCGCTCATCAGCACTATATAATGCCTACTTCCTTTAACGGTGAAGCTCCGTCTCGCCTACTAAAGTTTAAACTCTTTCAGTTTGCCGCTCAAGGGTGAGTTTGATTTATCACACATCATTGTCTCGCATCAACCGACAACTTTCTGCAGATTAAAAGCAACAAATCTTTTTCCCTATCATTGCGTTTTCGTACTTTATTAAATAATATGTTATTATTTTACTAAATTCAAGCCGTTTTGTCAATTGTACATTCTTATAAATATGACTGTTAAAAATCAATACTTTTTAGGCTTTTTGACGATTTTGACGAAATTTATCTTTTTTTTGGCTTTTTGTGGTATAATGAACACATATTTATATAGGAAGTGCTTTTTATGAGTATGAAAAACATTAATATTAAGGAAACTCTCGATTCTTTAGTTGTTTTTAAAAATTTGAAATACAACCCTTGTTTAAATTCGCTTTATCACATTTTTTCAAACGAAGCAAACAAATTAAAATGTTACAGCGAATTTATTAGTGAACTTATAAAGTTTGATTTGAACTTTACAAACCTAATAAAAGAATTGGTATTTTGCGATGAGAATATTTTAACCCAACTTGTTTCGCAAAATAAAGACACATCAATTATCAAATCTCAAGTTGAATTTGAACTTAAAAATCTTTATGAAATTTCTAAAATTTCAAAAGATGATTTCCCTGCCGAAATCAAAAGGAATTTTACTCTTTTCCCTACTTGTTCAGATGATTTTGCAAACGAGTATTTTGAAAGAATTAAAAATATCTCTAAAATTGGTTTTGGTATATTTACTTCAAACTATGTTTTTTCGGCTTCAGAAGATGGCTCTCTCATTCCTATTGAAACCTTTAATATCAGAAAACTTGATGAGATGTACAACTATGAGCGTGAGCGTGAAAAGATTATTAACAACACTCGTGCGCTGGTTAACGGAAAACCTTGTTGCAATGTGCTTTTATATGGTGACGCAGGCACAGGTAAATCTAGTTCAATTAAAGCAATTGCCAATGAATATTTTGCAGATGGTCTTCGTCTTATTGAACTTAAAAAAGACCAGATTAAACTCATTCCAAACATTGTTTCTAAAATTGCTAATAACCCACTAAAATTTATTATTTTTATTGATGATGTTACGTTTTCAACAGAAGACCCATCATTTTGCGCGCTTAAAACTATTCTTGATGGCGATTCAAAAGGTATTAGCGACAATATTGCAGTTTATGTTACAAGTAATCATCGCCATTTGATTAAAGAAACAAAATCAGAGCGAGATTCTGATTTAATTCACGCAACTGATAATATTCAAGGAATTTTAGGGCTTACTGCTCGATTTGGACTTACTGTTACATTTTTGCGCCCTGACAAATACATTTTCAGAGATATTCTTATTAATATGGCAAAAGAAAAAGGCTTATGCGTTGACGAAGAAACTTTGCTTATTCGTGGCGAAGCGTTTGCTACTAGAAATGGTGGCAGAACTCCAAGATGCGCTAAACAGTTTATTGACTTAGTGTATTCAGGCGTGGAAAAGATATAAAAATTTAACAAAAAACTATTGACAAATGTCGTTTCGTGTGTTACTATGCTAAAGTGCTAAAGCGTGGTAACACTTTATATTTTAGAAAAAGGATTGAAAATAATATGAAATTATTTGAAACTCAAGGCGCCGATTTGCTTATTGACGCAATAAAAAAATTAGATAACGAGCAGGATATCAAAGATTTTCTTACTGATTTGATGACAACTAAAGAATTTATTGATATGGCGCAAAGAATGAAGGTTGTTGAACTTTTAAAACAAGGCATTGTTTATTCAAAAATTGCTGAAGAAACAGGCGCTTCTACTGCTACTATCAGCCGAGTTTCTCGTGCTTTAAACTATGGCACAGACGGATATGAAAAAGTTTTTGAAAAGTTAGAAAAATAATTCAAGGAGAAAGTTTATGTCTTTTGACGAAAGTATTTTTGGGGTTTGCGAAAAAGCAATGTTTTTGCTTCGCAAACTGTTTAAAGATAACGGTTATGAGCAGTATAAAGTTAACAAGTTTGAAGAATATGACTTTTATATGAAAAACAAAAGTTTTCTTGTTTCTGAAAATGTTTTAACTTTTACTGATACTAATGGTAAATTGATGGCGCTAAAGCCGGACGTTACCTTATCTATTATAAAAAACACAAAAGCAGACGAAAATCTCAAAAAGGTTTATTATAACGAAGTTGTTTACAGACCTAACGATGACAATGGTTTTCGCGAGATTAATCAAACAGGTCTTGAATGCATTGGCGATATTGATAACAAAAACGTTTGCGACGTTATTTCTCTTGCAATAAAGAGTTTGAAACAATTAAGCGATACTTATTTGCTTAATATTTCGCACAATGGTTTTGTTTTGGGCGTTTTTGATGAAATTGATGTTAGTGAAAAAACAAAATCTAGCATTTACAAAGCGATTTTCCAAAGAAACACTGCTTTAATCAGTAGCATTTGCGCTGAATACGGCATTGCAAAAGAAATTGAAAATGTGCTTTTAAAACTTTGTTTAATATATGAGCCGATTTCTAATTTAGAATGTATAAAAGAACTTATTTTAAATGACAATATGCAGTCGGCTTTTGATGAAATAAAGGAAGTTTTATCTACTTTAAAACAACAAGATATGGCCGACAAGGTTATGCTTGATTTTTCTATTGAAAATGATATGAATTACTATAATGGTATTATTTTTGATGGTTATATCAACGAGTTATCTCAAGGCATACTCGCCGGTGGCAGATATGATAATCTTGTTCAAAAAATGGGTATTAAAAAAGGCGCTATCGGTTTTGCAGTTTATCTTGATTTATTAGAAAGAACAAATGAAAACGCAGATGAAGATAGCGAATATATAAATGTTGCTCTTCCAAAAGGAAGACTTGGCGAAAAGGCTTACGCGATTTTAGAAAAGTCCGGTTTTGACTGCCCTGCTATTTATGACAAGGGACGAAAACTTATTTTTGAAAACGCAGACAAAAAGGTTAGATATTTTTGGGTTAAGCCTTCTGATGTTTCAATTTATGTTGAAAAAGGCGCGGCAGATATTGGTATTGTTGGCAAAGATATTTTGCTTGAACAGGCTTCCGATGTCTATGAAATGCTTGATTTGGGTCTTGGTAAATGTAGAATGGCAGTTGCAGGTAAAAAAGATTTTGTTGATGATAAAAACAAAACCCTTGTTGTTGCAACAAAATTCCCTAACATTGCAAAATCTTATTACAACTCAATAAGCCGACAAATTGATATTATCAAACTCAATGGCTCTATTGAAATTGCTCCGCTTTTAGGTCTTTCAGATGTTATTGTTGATATTGTTGAAACAGGCAAAACTCTATATGAAAATGACCTTGAGCCAAAAGAAACTATTGTAGATATAAGCGCAAGGCTTATTTCAAACAAATCAAGTTATAAATTTAAAAACGAAAGAATTAATAACTTGCGAGAAGAAATAGCAAAAAATCTTTAAAGAAGGATAAAAACAATGATTAAGATTTATGATTTTGATGAAAAAATCAAAGATGAACTTTTTATAAGAAGTGATAACAAAACAGGCGTTGCTGAAATTGTTGAAGAAATAATTGAAAATGTTAAAGCAAACGGTGACAAGGCGCTTTTAGAATACTCTCAAAAATTTGATGGCGTTACACTTGCTAACATTGAAGTTACTGACGAAGAATTTTACGAGGCTTACAAACAAGTTGACATTGAATTTATTGAAGTTATTCAACAGGCAATGAAAAACATTTATGATTTTCATATGCGTCAAGTTCGTCAAAGTTTTATTTCAAGTGAAAAAGACGGCGTTATTTGTGGTCAAAAGATACTTCCTATTGAAAAAGTTGGTCTTTATGTACCTGGTGGCACTGCGGCTTATCCATCATCAGTTTTGATGAATTGTATTCCTGCGCGCATTGCAGGTTGCAACGAAATTTATATGGTAACTCCTCCTTCTAAAGATGGCAAAGTTAACCCTAATATTTTGGTAGCTGCTAAAGAAGCAGGTGTTGACAAGGTATATAAAATCGGTGGCGCACAGGCTATTTCAGCGTTGGCTTTCGGCACTGAAACTGTAAAACCTGTTTATAAAATTGTTGGCCCTGGTAACGCTTTTGTTGCCGAGGCAAAGCGCCAAGTTTTTGGCAGAGTTTCTATTGATATGATTGCAGGACCAAGCGAAATTTTGGTTATTGCAGATAACACAAACGACCCTAGTTTTATAGCGGCAGATTTATTATCACAAGCAGAGCATGATAAAATGGCAACCTCTGTGCTTATTACTAATGATAAGGATTTTGCAAACAAAGTTTCAGAACAACTCGAAAAACAAATTCCAAAACTCGAGCGAGAAGAAATTGCAAGAGCATCTATTGATAACAACGGTAAAATTATTGTTGTTGATGACTTGAAATCTGCTTGTGAAGTTTCTAATGAACTTGCACCTGAACATTTAGAAGTTTGTGTTGATAATCCTTTTGATTATTTACCACTTATTAAAAATGCAGGTTCTGTTTTTCTTGGTAAAAACTGTCCTGAGGCACTCGGCGATTATTTTGCTGGACCTAACCATACTTTGCCTACAAGTGGTACTGCTAAATTTTCTTCCCCATTATCTGTTGATGATTTTATTAAAAAAATGCAATATACTTATTTTACTGCAGATGCGCTCGAGAAAGTTAAAGACGATGTAAGTTACTTTGCAACAAAAGAAGGACTTACTGCTCACGCAAAGAGTGCTACTATCAGATTTGAAAAGGATAATTAATTAAATGAGTAAGTTTTTAAACTCTAAACTTCAAAGTTTACAAAGTTATACCCCGGGCGAACAACCTAAAGACAAAAAGTATATAAAACTTAATACAAATGAATCGCCATTTCCCCCATCTGACAAGGTTTTAAAAGCAATAGACGAAAATAAGATTAATGATTTGAAGTTATATTGCGACCCTGAATGCACAAAACTTATCAATGCTTTTTGTGAAGTTTATAAAATTGATAAAGAAAATGTGATTTTCGGCAATGGCTCTGATGAGATTTTAGACTATTGTTTTTATGGTTTTTGCTCTAAAGAAAACCCGGTTGTTTTTCCTGATATAACTTATGGTTTTTATAAAGTTTTTGGTGACCTTTATGATATTGATTACACCGAAATACCTTTAAACGAAAATTATGAAGTTGATGTTAATGATTATATCAATATAAACAAAAACATTGTTATCGCAAACCCAAATGCGCCTACAGGTATTTGTTTATCGGTTGAACAAATCCAAAAAATAGTTGCTTCAAACCCTGATAATATAGTTATTATTGATGAGGCTTATATTGATTTTGGTGGCGAGAGTTGTTATATGCTGACAAACAAATATGATAACTTAATTGTTACAGGTACTTTTTCAAAATCACGCTCACTTGCAGGGGCACGTCTTGGTTTTGCAATTGCTAATAAAGAGTTGATTAAAGATATAAACAAGATTAAATATTCAACCAACCCTTATAACATAAATGCGCTAACACAAATAGTTGGCACTGCAACTTTGCAAGACAATGATTATTACATAGAAAATTGCAAAAAAATCATTCAAAACCGAGAGTTTACTGTGAATAATCTTGAAAAGTTAGGCTTTAGTGTTTTACCATCAAGCGCAAACTTTGTTTTTGCAAAACGTGATGGTTTTAGTGGCGAAGACTTATACAAAGCACTTTATGAAAAAGGCATTTTAGTAAGACATTTTAAACAAACGCGTATTAAAGATTACTTGCGCATTACAATTGGTACAAAAGACGAAATGACAGCGCTTATTAACGCTTTAAAAGAGGTAATTTTAAAATGAGAGAAGCAAAATTAAACAGAAAAACAAATGAAACTGAAATTTCTATTTATTTGAATTTAGACGGCAAAGGCGAGGCTAAAATCAACACTGGTAATGGCTTTTTTGACCATATGTTAACCCTTTTTGCTCGTCACGCAAGATTTGACCTTACAGTAGAATGCAAGGGTGACACTTATGTTGATTTTCACCACTCTGCAGAAGATATCGGCATTGTTTTAGGTGATGCTTTCGCTAATGCTATTGGCGAAGGGAAAGGTATTACAAGATATGCAGACACCACTTTGCCTATGGATGAAAGCCTTATTTTAACTGCAGTGGATATTTCAGGCAGAGGTTATCTTAACTTTGATTTGGCTATTCCTACTGAAAAAATCGGCGATTTTGATAGTGAATTAGTTGAAGAATTTTTCATCGCTTTTTGCAGACGCGCAAACGTTACTTTGCACATCAAACAACTTTATGGTAGAAATGCTCACCACATTGTTGAAGGCACATTTAAGTCTTTTGCGCAAACTATGAAAAAAGCAGTTAAAATAGACGAAAACTTTAAAAATGAAATTCCATCAACAAAAGGTGTTTTATAATGATAGCAATTATTGATTATGGTGTTGGCAACCTTTTTTCGCTTAAAAGTTCATTTGAAAAAATCGGCGCTGACATTGTTGTTACTAGCGATAAAGAAGTAATTGAAAAAGCAGAAAAATTAATCTTACCGGGCGTTGGCGCTTTCAGAGATGCTAAACAAAAGTTAACTGAAAGTGGGCTTGATAAGGTTGTAATAAACCAGGCGAAAAACGGCAAGATTATGCTTGGAATTTGCCTTGGTATGCAGATGCTTTTTGATAAAAGTTTTGAATATGGCGAATATGATGGTTTATCGCTCATTCCCGGCAAAGTTAAACCGATTATTGCGCCAAAAGAATTTAAAATTCCGCATATTGGTTGGAATTCATTGACTTTTAAAAACGGAAAAAGTCCGCTTTTTAAATATATCAATGAAGGCGATTATGTTTATTTTGTTCACTCATATTTTGCAGATGAATGTGAGAAAAACCAAACTGCAGTTACTGATTATTCTGCACCTCTCACTGCCGCAGTGCAGAATAAAAACGTTTTTGGCACACAATTTCACCCTGAAAAAAGTGGTGATGTAGGTCTTAATATCTTAAAGGCTTTTGCCCAGTTAAAGGAGAGCGATTTATGAATATATTCCCTGCAATAGACCTTATTGGTGGTCAGGCAGTACGCCTTAAAAAAGGCGATTATAACCAAAAAACTATTTATAATAGCGACCCTGTTTCTGTGGCAGTGGGCTTTAAAAATCAAGGAGCAGAATACATACATTTAGTTGACCTTGATGGCGCTAAAAGTGGTAAAACCGATAATTTCAATGTTGTAAAATCAATTGTTGAAAAGAGTGGGCTTAAGGCTGAAATCGGTGGCGGAATTAGAAATATTGAAACAGTTAAAAAATATATTGACTGTGGTGTTATGCGAGTTATCATTGGCACTGCGGCTATTACTAACCCTGAATTTTTGTCGCAAGCGCTAGAACTTTATGGCGCTAAGATTGCAGTTGGTGTTGATATTAAAGATGGCAAAGTTGCTATTCACGGTTGGACCGAGACTGCTGAATTTACTTGTAATGAGTTTATTAAAAAAATGCAAAACAAGGGTGTTAAAACCATTATTTGCACAGATATTTCTAAAGACGGAATGATGAGTGGCACTAATCTTGAACTTTACAAGGAATTATCACAGAAATTTGATGTTGACATTGTGGCTTCCGGTGGTGTTTCTTCTATTGAAGATGTGCGCGCACTCAAAGAGATGAATTTATATGGCGCAATTCTTGGCAAAGCGCTTTATACAAATAGCATTGATTTAGCAGAGGCTATCTCTATTTCAAAGGAGTAAAAATGATTACAAAAAGAATTATACCTTGCCTTGATGTAAAAAATGGCAGAGTTGTAAAAGGTACTAATTTCAAAGGTTTGCAGGACGTTTCAAGCCCTGTAAAATTAGCCGAATTTTATTCAAGTTGTGGCGCAGATGAATTAGTTTTTTACGATATTACTGCTTCAAGCGATGGCAGAAAACTTTTTACCGATATTTTAGTAGAAACCGCAAAAAATGTGTTTATTCCGCTTACTGTTGGCGGTGGAATAAATTCTCTTGATGATTTTGAAAGAGTGCTTTCTTGTGGTGCAGACAAAGTTAGTGTTAATTCAGGCGCCATCCGTAACCCTGATTTAGTTTTAGACGCTGCTAAAAAATATGGCGACCAATGTGTTGTACTTTCTTGCGATATAAAACGAGTAAATGGCGAGTTTAAAGTTTTTTCAAAAGGTGGCAGAGAAAACACAGGTATGGACGCTATCAGTTGGATTAAGCGTTGTGTTGATAACGGTGCCGGCGAAGTTGTTGTAAATAGTATTGATACTGACGGTGTTAAACAAGGATTTGATATCCCAATGCTTCGCGCAGTTTTAGATGCAGTTAATGTTCCTGTTATCGCGTCTGGTGGTGCAGGTAAAATAGAAGACTTTATTGATTTATTCAAAAAGTTGCCTACTATTGATGCAGGTCTTGCAGCAAGTGTTTTCCATTTTGGCGAGATAGAAATTAAAGATTTAAAACAGATTTTAATTGAAAATGATATTCCAACAAGAATTTAAGGAGTTTTTTATGGTTACTATTGATAATCTTAAATTTGATGAAAAAGGGCTTATTCCTGCAGTTGTGGTTGATGCTGATACTAAAAAGGTTTTAACTGTGGCTTATATGAACAAAGAAAGTTTAGAAATAAGCATTAAAGAAAAGAAAACTTGCTTTTGGTCAAGAAGCAGACAAGAATTATGGCGCAAAGGCGAAACTTCAGGCAATTATCAACATATTGTTAGCATTACTTCTGACTGTGATAATGATGCTTTAACTGTTGTTGTTAAAAAAGACGGCCCTGCTTGTCACACAGGCGCTGACTCTTGCTTTAATAACCTTTTATTTAAAAATGATGAGTTAGACGCTTTTTCAGTAGAAGGACTTTACGACCTTTTAAAAGGGCGCAAAGAAAATCCACAAGAAGGCTCTTACACAACTTATCTTTTTGAAAAAGGCATTGATAAAATTTTGAAAAAAGTTGGCGAAGAGTGTACTGAAGTTATCATCGGTGCTAAAAACAACGACGAGGCGGAAACTGTTTATGAAATCGCTGATTTAGCATATCACACAATGGTGCTTATGGTTGAAATGGGCATTTCTGTTGACCAGATAAAAAAAGAATTGGCTTCTCGCCATGTTATTAATCATAAAGTAAAACAGGAGAAAATGACAAAGTGATTTATCCTTTTGATTTTCATATTCACACAAACTTTTGCGATGGAAAGAACAGCGCGCAAGACATAGTTGAAACTGCTATTGATAAAGGGCTTTGCGCTATTGGTTTTTCATCTCACTCATACACCCCTTTTGATAAAGATTATTGTATGAGCGAAAATGATGAGCAAGAGTATTTGGCCGAAATAAACGCTTTAAAGCAAAAATATCAGGATAAGATAAAGATTTTTTGTGGTATTGAAAAAGACTATTATTCTAATACTGATACTTCCCCTTTTGATTATGTTATCGGCTCGGTGCATTATGTAAAAAAAGGCGAAAAATATCTTTCGGTTGACTTATCAAAAGATGATTTTATCATCAATGTAAATAAATACTATAATGGCGATTATTACGCTTTTGCAAAAGATTATTATAATGTTTTGAGCGATGTTTATAACAAAACAAATTGCGATATAATCGGGCATTTTGATATTATTACAAAGTTTAATGAAAATAATCTGCTTTTTGATGAAGATGATGAAAGATATAAAAACAGCGCTTTAGAATGTGTTGATAAACTTATTAAAAAAGATGTTATTTTTGAAGTTAACACAGGCGCTATGGCTCGTGGGTATAAAACGCGCCCTTACCCTGCCGAATTTATTTTAAAACGCATAATAGAAAAAGGCGGTAAAATCTGCCTTTCAAGTGACGCGCATAGCAAAGACAATTTATGCTATGAATTTGAAAATACAATAGCATTTTTAAAAGGTCTTGGTATTAAGGGACTGCAAACACCAAAAATATAACAATAAAATAATGTTAACTTTGCTTGACAAGTGGTTTTTGGTGTGATATAATTTTTATAACAAATTTAAGGAGATGCACTTTTATGAAAAGAATTAAAACTGTTGAAACTCGTGATTTAAAAAAGAGCGTTAAAACAGGTGGTTGTGGCGAATGTCAAACATCTTGCCAATCTGCTTGCAAAACTTCTTGCGGCGTTGCTAACCAAAAATGTGAAAACGCTTCTAAATAATTGTTTTTTAAACTTCGCCACCTTATCGGTGGCGTTTTTACTATATAATAAAGGATTTTTGATATGGTACATCAATATAAATTAAACGGATATAACATTGTTCTTGATACGGCTTCCGGCAGTGTTCACTCGGTTGATGAAGTGGCTTTTAATATTATTAAATATTACAAGTCTAAATCAAGCGATGAAATTGTTGATATTATTACTAAAGAATATGGCATTTCTGAGAAGGAAGTTTTAGAGTGTATTGAAGATGTTAAAACTTTGGAAAACGAGGGCAAACTTTGGTCGGTTGATGAATATGAGAATTTAGCAATTGACTTTAAAAAGCGCAACACAGTTATAAAAGCGCTTTGTTTACATGTTGCTCATTCTTGTAATCTTAACTGTTCATACTGTTTTGCGGCTCAGGGTAAATACCACGGCGCCGACAGTTTAATGAGTTATGAAACAGGTAAGCGCGCGCTTGATTTTTTAATTGAAAATTCAGGCACAAGGCACAACCTTGAGGTTGACTTTTTTGGTGGCGAGCCACTTCTTAATTTCGATGTTGTAAAGCAACTTGTTGCTTACGCTAGAAGCATTGAAAAACAGCATAATAAAAACTTTAGATTTACGCTTACAACTAATGGTGTGCTTATTGATGATGATGTAATTGATTTTTGCAATAAAGAGATGGATAATGTGGTGCTTTCTCTTGATGGCAGACGCGATAAGCATGACTTTTTTAGAAAAGATTTAGCCGGCAATGGCTCTTATGATAAAATTTTGCCTAAATTCAAAGAATTGGTACAAAAACGCGGCGGTAAAAACTACTATATGCGAGGCACTTTTACTCATAACAATGTTGATTTTACCGAAGACATTTTCCATATGGCTGATTTAGGGTTTAAAGAACTTTCTATGGAGCCTGTTGTTTGTAAACCTGATGAAAAATACGCTTTAACACAAGAAGATTTGCCAAAGATTTTAGAGCAATATGAAATCTTGGCAAAAGAAATGATAAAGCGCAAAAAGGCAGGTAACGGCTTTACTTTTTATCATTATATGCTTGATTTAACATCAGGCCCTTGTATTTACAAACGAATTACAGGTTGTGGCTCTGGAACTGAATATATGGCGGTAACTCCTACGGGCGACCTTTATCCTTGCCATCAGTTTGTAGGCGATGAAAATTATAAACTAGGCGATATTTTCACAGGTGTTACAAATACTCAAAAAGTCAATGAATTTAAACTTTGCAACGCTTATGCAAAGGACGAGTGCAAAGACTGTTTTGCTCGTCTTTACTGTTCGGGTGGTTGTGCCGCTAATGCTTACCACGCAACAGGCAATATAAATGGTATTTATGAATATGGTTGTGAACTTTTCAAAAAGCGTATTGAATGCGCTATTATGATGAAAGTTGCCGAAGCAGAAGATTAAATTTTTAGAAAGGGTGGTTTTATGAATACTCCTATTGCAGACTTTTTAAAAAGTTATGCAAATAGCGATACTGTGCGCCTGCATATGCCTGGGCACAAAGGTTCTGCTCACCCTTTTGATATTACTGAAATTTCCGGCGCAGACTCATTGTATGAAGCAAATGGAATAATTTTGGAATCTGAAAATAATGCGACAAAGATTTTTGGCACTAAACAAACTCTTTATTCAACCGAGGGCTCTTCTCAATGCATTAAAGCAATGCTTTATCTTGCTTGTGCAAAAAGAAAAGACAAAAATTCTCGCCCACTTATACTCGCTTCTAGAAATGTTCACAAAGCATTTTTATCTGCGGCGGCTTTAATTGATTTTGATGTTGAATGGTTAATGCCAAACGCAACAAATTCTATCTGCTCTTGTGTTATCACTCCAAAGGGGCTAAAAAACGTACTAAAAAGCCTTGATAAAAAACCTTGCGCGGTTTACATAACTTCGCCTGATTATCTTGGTAATATGGCAGATATCAAAGGGCTTTCTAAAATTTGCAAACAAGAAAATATTCCGCTTATTTGCGATAATGCTCACGGCGCTTATTTTAAATTTTTAGGCCTACACCCTATTCAACTCGGCGCAGATATGTGTTGCGATTCGGCTCACAAAACTCTGCCTGTGCTCACAGGAGGCGCTTATTTACATATTAATAACGCAGAGTTTTTAAATTGCGCAAAAGACGCGCTTTGTCTTTTTGGCTCAACTAGTCCGTCATACTTGATTTTAAATTCGCTTGACTTGGCGAATAAATATATGTATGAAAAAATGGAAAAAGACATTTTAAATTGTGCTAAATCAGTAGATGAATTAAAAGTTTACATAACTAATATAAGTGATGAGCCTTTAAAGATTACTATTGACGCAAATAAAATGGGTTATACAGGGTTCGATATTGCTGATATTTTGAGAAAAAGCGATATTGAGTGTGAGTATGCAGATAATCAATTTGTTGTTTTGATGTTTTCTGTTAGCAATGATGATAAAGATTTCAAGCGAGTTAAAAACGCATTGAAATCTATAAAAATCAAGGAGGAAATCAAAGAAAAGCCGATAGATTTCGCTAAAATTCATCAAGAAGCTTCTATTAAAAACGCGATATTTTCATTGCAAGAAGAAATCGATGTAGAAAACGCAGTTGATAGAATTTGTGGCTTTTGTAATGTTTCTTGCCCACCTGCTATTCCAATTGCAGTTTCGGGCGAAAGAATAACAAACGAACATATAAAACTTTTTAAAAAATACAATATTAAAAAAATAAAGGTAATCGCAAAATAGCGATTACCTTTTGTTTTTATCTAATAATTAACTAGTTGTTTGACTTCCAATTGAAACTAAATCATCATATGATAAAAAGCCATTATCATACGCTTGTTGAAGACTATAAAACACTCCGTCTTTAAGCACACGCGCACGGCGATTATCTGAATATGTGAACTTAACCCCTTCAACATACACATCATACATTGCGCAATTAACTGTGGTAAAATTGTCCCATAACATTACAACGATACAATCATTATAAGTTCCGAAATAATAGTCAATTTTAATATCATCAAGGGTTGCATGAGCAGTGTCCGGATTTTGTTTCAACTCTTTAAGCCTTGCTTCTTTTACAAGTGTTTCATAATTCTTTGAAGTTGTTGTTTGAGTTTGTGTTTTATTCTTCAACTCATACCATTCACTTGTGGTGTGCGAAAGCGGTGTGTTTATATACAAATAATACTCGCCATCAATTTGTGCTAACCAAGAATGATTCCAAAGTCCTAAAATCGCAATTGGATTACCGTCAGAGCAACAAATACTTGTGCTTCCCAATGTTTCATCAATAAATATTACATCTTCTTTTGTTGCATCCCACCAAGAATAATTAATATCCTGCTCTTGTGGGTCTAAATACAATATATATTCCATCATATTTTGTCTGTCTGCAAAATATTCTGAAAGTTCTTCATAACCAAATTTAGTTAACTTAAATTTAGCAGAATAACCCCAAGTTTCTTTTAAATTATCTCCTTGCAAATTTTCCTGAAAGATATCATACTCAATATTCATCAACTCTGAATCACAAGGAATTTCATAATCAAAATCCTTTTTAATGATTTTTTCTAATTGATGTTTATTAAGCCCTTCAAAATAAGACTTCAAACTGCCTTGATGTTCGGACAACTCTGGCAATTCAGCGTTTTGAAGATAATATTCATTAATTTTTGTGTGGTCAGTTTCAATGAAAAGATAATACTCACCATCAATTTCGGCAGTCATAAAATCAATCCAAATAGTAGGAACAATACCCTCTGTGCTAACTTTAGCATTATAAGCATAACTTGAATATTTTACAACATTCGTTTCATTTAAATTCCACCAAGGTTGGTTATTGCCATTTTCTAAAACATATTTAATGTTATTTGTTGGGTCTTCATTTGTGAGCATTTCATTAAAATAATCAAAACCCGATTTTGTGAGTTTTAATTTTGCAATATATTTGTATCCACCATCACATATATTTGAATCTATTTTTTCAAAATTTTGAACAGTAGTACCTTCACCTATAAACATTTCGGTGTCATTTACGATTACTTGAAGTTGCTCTTCTTTTGTTAAAGAATCAAGATACTCGCCTGCATCCGTATAATCTTTAGGGTCTTTATTAAGCGCTGTTGGAATAAAATCTTTGCATTTTTTAGAAAGATTAGTTGTTACAAACAAATAATAATTATCGTTAATTACTCCGAGATAAGCATAGACTTTTTCACCTGAATATCTATATGTCCATTGTTGACCTTGAACAGAGTAAAGATTTAATGTCTCTTTTTTAAAATATTTTCTGATAATTAAATCTGAATACAAACCAAACTCATCAATAAAATTTTCTTGATTCCATTCTTCGCCCGGCTCTTGACAAAGTTCAACATAAGCATTTGGATTAAGGAGAACTTTTGCGCTATAGCCCCACGCATTATCATACTGCATTTCTTCGGTGTACATATATTTTTTAGGCTCAAACTCTTTAACAACTGCGCTATTTGAAGAAATATCAACACCTAAATCATAAGAAATAAGTTCAAGTTGCTCTTTAGGTGTTAAATTATTAAAGTATTCTTCGGCAGAAATTGTTGTAGGCTCTGTTGTAGTAGTTGTTGTAGGCATTTCTACTACAATAGTGGTTTGTGGCTCTTTTTCAGTCTTTGTTTTAACCGATTTTGTTGCCGATTTAAAACTATAAAACTTGCCCTTATTATTTTTCTTAAAAGCCTTTACTTTATATGTGTATTTTTTGCCACTTTTTAGTTTTTTGTTAATAAATGTTCTTTTTGTAGTCTTTTTAATAAATTTATACTTTTTATTTTGAGTTTTGCGATAAACTTTATAATGCTTTGCACCTTTTACTTTACTCCATTTAAGTTTTACGCTATTAGTAGTTGAGGTAGCATTGATTTCAAATTTTGTTTTAGCCGCAGCAGACGGCAAAACAAACGCACTTGAAACAAGCAAAACCATCATTAATATTGCTGAAACATATTTCTTCATTACAATACCTCCATTCTTTTTTCATAATAGCACTTTTCCTATTATTTGTCAATAGTTTGCTCTTATTTTATACTACTTTATACTACTTTTGAGTATATTCTACTTCTTTGTGTTAATATTAAAACATAAGGAGTGGTGAATATGAAACCATTAAAAAACAAGGTAAGCATAACTTTAGACGAAGATATTATACAAAAGATTAGAGAATTGTCAGAAAATGATGACCGTTCATTCTCACAATATATAAACATAGTTTTAAAAAAGCATATAACTGAAATAGACAAAAAATAAAGGTAATCGCAAAATAGCGATTACCTTTTTGTTTTTACTCTTATTTTACAAGCAATGAATTACCTGTCATATCGTCTGGTTTTGGCATATCCATTACATCAAGCATTGTTGGAATAAGGTCTGCAAGCACGCCACCTTGTTTCAACTCTTTTGCTCCTGTGCCAATTGCGATAAGTGGAACAGGGTTTGTTGTATGCGCTGTGAATGGGTCATCACTTCCTGCTTCAACAAGCATTTTATCTGCATTACCATGGTCGGCAGTAATAAGCACTGCGCCATCTTTTTTCATAACTGCATCTACAACTTTGCCTACACACTCATCAACTGCTTCAACTGCTTTTACAGCGGCTTCAAACACACCTGTATGACCTACCATATCGCAGTTTGCAAAGTTCAAAATGATAACATCATATTTATCACTCTCAATGCGTTTTACACATTCTTCTGCTACAGGATAAGCGCTCATTTCAGGTTGCAAGTCATAAGTTGCTACCTTTGGAGATGGGATAACGCATCTATCTTCGCCATCATAAGGCTCTTCAACGCCACCATTAAAGAAGAATGTTACATGGGCATATTTTTCAGTTTCAGCAATTCGAAGTTGAGTTTTGCCGTGTTTTGCAAGATATTCGCCCAAAACATTTTTAAGTTCAACAGGTGGGTATGCTACTTCTACATTTGGCATTGTTGCATCATACTGCGCCATACAAACATAATTTACAGGGAATCTGCCGTTTCTACGAACGAAACCGTCAAACTCATCATCAACAAAAATTCTTGTCATTTGTCTTGCTCTGTCAGGACGGAAGTTCATAAAGATAACTGTATCATCTTTTTCTACTCTGCCACCCTCACAAGTGATGCAAGGAACGATAAATTCATCAGTAACATCATTAGCATAACTATTATCAACTGCTTCTTGCCAGTTTGCCGCTTTATCACCTTCGCCATAAACAAATGCGGCGTATGCTTTTTCTTCTCTATCCCAGTTGTTATCTCTGTCCATAGCATAGTATCTGCCTGAAACAGTTGCAATAACACCAAGACCGATTTCATCAATTTTGTCTTGCAAGTCCTGAATAAATTGTTTAGCATCGTGTGGGTCAGTATCACGGCCATCAGTAATGCAATGAAGATAGAGTTTTGTAGCCCCCATTTTTTTAGCCATATCCATAACGCCATACCAATGCTCACAATGAGAATGAACGCCACCATTTCCAACAAGGCCCATAAGATGAATAGCCTTATCATTATCAATGGCTTTTCTCATATTTCTAACAAGAACATCATTCTCAAGCATTGAGCCATCGCGAATTGATTTTGTGATAAGAGTTAATTGTTGATAAACGATTCTGCCGGCACCCATATTTGTGTGACCAACTTCAGAGTTGCCCATTTGACCATCAGGAAGACCAACATCCATACCTGAAGCGCCAATTGTAGTCCAAGGACACTCACTCATATAACGGTCAATATTAGGTGTATTAGCGGCGCAAACTGCGTTGCCTTCTACACACTGTGGAATCCAACCAAAACCGTCCATAATAATTAAAGTAACAGGTTTTTTCATAAAAACAAAAATCCTTTCGATATTAGAACGGGAGGAGTTTTAACCCCTCCCCTACAATTTTATTTTAAGTTTTTTATTTGCTTGCAGCTTTAACGATGATAGAAAAATCTTCTGCTTTGAGTGAAGCGCCACCGATAAGACCGCCATCAACATTTACTTTTGATAAAAGTTCATCAGCATTGCCTGCGTTCATAGAGCCACCGTATTGAATTGTAACAGTTTCTGCTACTTCTGCACCGAACATATCAGCAATAGCATCACGAACAAATTTGTTGCCTTCATCTGCTTGGTCAGCAGTTGCAGTTTCGCCAGTACCGATAGCCCAAACAGGCTCATAAGCGATGATAACATTTTTAAGTTCTTCTACAGTTACATCTTTTAAAGCGATTTTAGTTTGCATTGAAAGAAGTTCTTTAGTAATACCTTGTTTTCTTTGCTCTAAAGTTTCGCCAACGCAGATGATTGTTTTAAGACCTGCCGCGAGTGCTGCGCGAGAACGAAGGTTTACAGTTTCATCTGTTTCACCAAAATATTGTCTTCTCTCTGAATGGCCTGTGATAACATATTCAACACCACAAGCGGTGAGCATTTGCGCAGAAATTTCGCCTGTAAATGCGCCTGACTCTTTAAAGTGAACATTTTCAGCACCGATTTTGATGTTTGAGCCTTTTGCAGCCTCAACTGCAGCGGCAATATCAACATATGGTACGCAAAGTACAACGTCACAGTCAGCGCCTGCAACTAATGGTTTCATTTCATTGATTAAAGCAGTTGTTTCTGCCGGTGTTTTATTCATTTTCCAGTTACCTGCGATAACTGCATTTCTTTTTTCTTTTAACATTTTTATTCTCCTTCGAAATTTTATTTGCTCAATTGTGAGCACACATTATAAGGCTCCCTTGACTAAAGGGAGCTGGCAAAACCATAGGTTTTGACTGAGGGATTTTGCCTAAAACAAAGTGTGGAATATGTTTTATTCCACACTTTTAAAATTTTTGTTATTTATCATTCATAGCCATAATGCCTGGAAGGTCTTTACCCTCTAAAAATTCGAGAGAAGCACCGCCACCAGTTGAAATATGGCTCATTTTATCGCCAAAACCGAGAGTGTTAACTGCTGCTGCAGAGTCACCACCACCGATGATAGTTGTAGCATCTGTTTCAGCGAGCGCTTTAGCAACTGCGATAGTACCTTTTGCGAATGATGGGTTTTCAAATACGCCCATAGGTCCATTCCATACAACAGTTTTAGCGTTTTTAACTTCATTTGCAAACAACTCAGCAGATTTAGGACCGATATCAAGACCTTCCATATCTGCAGGAATTGATTCAGCATCAAAAGTTTCATATTCTACTTCAGCATCAATTGGATTTGGGAAATCTTTAGCGCAGTTATTATCAACAGGAAGAAGAATTTTAACACCTTTTTCTTCTGCTTGTTTAAGCATATCTTTACAGTAATCAACTTTTTCCATATCAACAAGTGAATTACCTACTGTATGACCAAGTGCAACTTGGAATGTGTAAGACATACCGCCACCGATAATAAGAGTATCAGCTTTATCTAAAAGATTTTGAATAACATTAAGTTTATCAGAAACTTTTGCGCCACCGAGGATTGTAACGAATGGTCTAACTGGGTTTTCAACTGCGTTGCCCAAGAATTTGATTTCTTTTTCAATAAGATAACCAACAACTGATTCTTCAACATATGAAGCAACGCCAACTGTTGAGCAGTGCGCTCTGTGAGCAGCACCAAAAGCATCGTTTACAAATACATCAGCGAGTGAGCCTAATTCTTTTGATAATTCTTCGCCGTTTTTAGTTTCTTCTGCTCTATAACGAGTGTTTTGAAGAAGAACAACATCACCATCGTTCATTTTTTCAACTGCTGCTTTTGCATTTTCGCCAACAACACAGTCATCAGCGGCAAAAACAACTTCTTTGCCTAAATGCTCTGAAAGACGAGCAGCTACAGGAGCCAAAGACAATTCAGGTTTTGCCTCACCCTTTGGTTTACCAAGGTGTGAACAAAGAATAACTTTACCGCCGTCAGCGATAAGTTTTTTAATTGTAGGTAAAGCAGCAACAATTCTGTTTTCATCTGTGATAACGCCGTTTTTAAGTGGCACGTTAAAATCACATCTAACAAGAACTCTTTTGCCCTTTACGTTAATATCATCTACTGTTTTTTTGTTTAATGTCATCATAATTAAACATTCCCTTTCTCAAAAAAATTAAATGCGAGAGTTTGCAAAACACAAACTCGTAATGACCTAACATATATTGTATATTATTATACCCAATTTTTCAAGTAAAATATTTAAAAAATATAAAGTTTATAAATTTTATTTAAAGTATATTATATTTTCAAGTGATTTTTTGTTAATATTTTAACAACTACTTTACTTTTTTGAAAAAAGTGGTATAATATTTTTGTCTTTACGTGAGCCGAATTTGAGATTTTGTTTAAATACGAGTAAAAAGACCGTAGGAATATATTGCATATTTCAAGGGATTTTTGCGAAGTAGTTATCAAAATATCACATTCGTAGTTCTTGCGTTTATTTAGACTGAAATATAGAAAGGAGGAGTTTAAGTGTTATTTGTGGTAGACATAGGTAATACAAACATCACGCTAGGTATTTTTGATGGCGAGAATTTGAAAATGAATGCTCGGCTTTCAACTGACAAAACCAAAACCGCTGACCAATACGCTATTGAAATTTTAAATGTTTTTAATATTCATGGCATTGACAAAGAGAGTTTAGACGGATGTATTGTTTCGAGTGTTGTACCTTCGCTTACAACCGCTTTTAAAAAGGCTTGTGGTTTGCTTAAAATCAAAGAAACACTTTTTGTAGGACCGGGAGTTAAAACCGGGCTTGATATTAAGATAGACAACCCTGCTCAACTTGGCGCAGACTTGGCAGTTGGCGCAGTTGCGGCTAAATCTAAATATCCAATGCCTTGTGTTATTTTAGACCTTGGAACCGCTACAACAATTAGTGTTTTAGATAAAGACGGCGCTTTTTTAGGTGGGCAGATTTGTGCGGGGCTTGGAATATCGCTTGAAGCACTTAACAACAAAACCTCTCAACTTCCCGGCATTTCAATTGATACGCCTAAATCGGTTATTGGTAAAAACTCAATTGACTGTATGAAAGCGGGACTTGTTATTGGCACGGCTTGTATGATTGATGGGCTTATTGAAAGAATCGAAGAAGAACTTAATATGCCTGTCAGTGTTGTGGCTACAGGTGGCTTGGCAGCCGAAGTTATCAAAAACTGCAAAAGAGAAATTGAAGTTAATGATAACCTTTTGCTTGATGGCTTAAAAGAAATCTATTTAAAAAACAAAAAATAAAAATCTAAAAGAGTTGCATCAAAAAACGAGCAACATCGAAAGGAATTTATTATGGCAACAAAAAGAAATGATAGTATTAAAAAATTAGTTTTAACCGCAGTTTTTATGGCGATTACTGCTTTTTTGCAACTTTTTGCAAGTAGTTTCACAGTAGGTGCAGTGTCTTTTTCACTCGTACTTATTCCTATTGTGCTTTGTGGTATTTTAGTTGGTAAAACAGGTGGCTTTTTAACCGGTCTTACCTTTGGCGTTATCACTATGATTGGTGGTATCACAGGTGGCGATGTTTTCACTGCTACTTTAATGCAATCAGGCACTCGCGGTTTTATTACAACAACTTTAATCTGCCTTGTAAAAGCAAGTATGGCAGGTCTTTTATCAGCAGTTGTTTATAAGGCACTTAAAAACACAAATGAATTTGTTGCAACTATTTGCGCGGCGGCTACTGCGCCTATTGTAAACACAGGACTTTTTATTCTCGGTTGTCTTACTATGACCGATATTTTGTCTGACGCTTTTACAAGCGGTGGCTCTGTTATATACTTTTTAGTAGTAGTTTGCGCAGGAGTTAACTTTATTATTGAACTTTTAATAAATCTTATTTTTGCACCTGCTATTTATCATTTGATAAAGGCAGTGTCGAAAGGTAAAATTTAAAGTATGAAAAATATCAAAAATCTTCAAAACCGAATCAGTATTGGTTCGGTTTGTGTTATTGAAAACCCTATTAATATGCGCTATTTTACCGGTAGCAATATTGATACAGGTTGCTTGGTAATTTCTAAAGAAAACTGCTTTTTTATCACTGATTTTCGTTATATTGAAGTGGCTGAAAAGCATTTTGAAAACAGCGATATTTCTGTGATTTTGCAAGATAATTTATCGCTTCAATTAAGCAAGATTTTCAATAATTGTTCGGCTAAAAAGATGCTTATTGAAACAGATTATCAAAGCATTTCTAAACTTTCATTTTTTAGAAAAATTACCGAGAATGTTGTAACAGATAACACTCTTGACAAAATTATTTCTGACCTTCGCAGTATCAAAACACTTTATGAAATCGAGCAAATCAGAAAAGCGCAAAGCATTACCGACAAGGCTTATGAGCATATATTAAACTTTATAAAGCCGGGTGTGAAAGAGAAAGATTTAGCGCTTGAAATTGAGATGTTTATGAGAAAACAGGGCGCTGAAGGAGTTTCTTTTGACCTTATCACTATTTCTGGTAAAAACACTTCCCTGCCACACGGTGTGCCGAGTGAAAAGCAAATTGAAAACGGCGATTTTGTTACTATGGACATTGGTTGCAAGGTAAACGGATACTGCTCTGATATGACTCGTACAGTGGCAGTAGGTTTTGCAACTGATGAGATGAAAAAAGTTTATGAAACTGTGCTTACCGCTCAACAAAAAGCACTTGATACTATCAAAGCAGGTGTTACTGCGAGCGATGTTGACTGCGCGGCGAGAGATTATATATACTCTCAAGGTTTTGAAGGGTGCTTTGGCCATTCAACCGGTCACGGTGTTGGTCTTTTTATTCACGAAGCGCCTACAGTTTCAACAAAAAGCGATACTGTTTTGCAAGAAGGTATGGTTATAACTTGCGAGCCTGGAATTTATCTTAAAGATAAATTTGGCGTTAGAATTGAAGATATGGTAGCCGTTACTAAAAACGGTTATATAAACTTTACAAAATCAAAAAAAGAATTGGTGATACTTTAATCACCAATTCTTTTTATTTTTATTTTTTCGTCATAAGTTTAGAGTTTTCAATTACTGAATCAATGTATTCTTTGCAGTTCCATTTTAAACTATCTCGCTCTAAAATTTGAACATCGCCACCATCATCCCATAAAAATACAGGAATACCATATTCAGCAGCGCCACCTACAACGTTTTCGCCATATGAAACTTTATCATGTGTGCTAGCGCTTTTAACTCTGCCTGACTCGCCTAAAACTGCGCCAACACCATGCTCATCTGCAAACTTTCTCATTGCAGAGAATACCCAAGCATTCGAGTCTTTGTTATAAGCGTCAGGTTGATACCAATGCACATCTAAAATGATATGACCATCATCATTAGGAATGTTAACATTTTTAATTTGATTATCATACCATTGAGCGCCGTAAGTTGGAAGCATTAAGTATCTTTCGGTATTATTTCCACCGGTTTCTCTTACTGTGTCAACAAATATTTGATAAAGTTGATTTAATCTATGGAACACTTCTTCCGAATGGCCCCACCAACATTTGCCGTTTTCATCGCCTTCGCAACCATCGAAACCAACTGTTGCAGTAACTTCATTAAGACCTTCTAAAATAAGTTTATCATTATAATCTTTAAACGCTGTTGCAATTTGTTTCCAAAGAACAGAATACTTAATTTTTATCTGTTCCCATTCGTTTTCATCTGCCGAAATGTTAAGCCAGAATTGGTCATCGTGATGCATATTAACGATAGTATAAACATCATTTTTAAGGCAATATTCTGCAACTTCTTTTATTCTGTCCATCCACTCATCTTTGATTACATATTCGCCGTTTTTCTCTTCAACTTGTAAATACCAGGTTACAGGAATACGAATTGCGCCAAAACCACTTTTAACAACAAAATCTATAATTTCTTGTGTAGTTTTTGGGTTATTCCAACCGGTTTCTTGTTCTTCAACTGTAGGAACATCAGAAATGTCACCCCAAATTTGACAAGCATCAAAGGTGTTGCCTAAATTCCAACCTGCGCCCATCTTATAACAAACATCTTGCGCTGTTAACGAAAAATCTCCTGTTTTTAAATCTTCTTTATACTCTACTGCGTTTGTCTGCGGTGTGTTAGTTTGCTCGCCATCAGATTTGCAAGAAGCAAACGAAAACATCAACAATAAACATAAAATTAAACTTAAAATTCTTTTCATAATATTACTCCTTTTTTAAGATAATTTTATTATACTAAAATAATAAATATATGTCAACAAAACATTTTTAAAAAAGGCTTGACAAAACAGTTTGTTTATATTATAATCTTAAATGTTGCAAAACGAATATGGTGGGTATGGCGTAGTTGGTTAACGCGTCAGTTTGTGGCACTGAAGACCGTCGGTTCGAATCCGACTATCCACCCCATATAGAAAAAGAACACCTAAAAGGTGTTCTTTTTTTATATTCTGGTTGTTAGGATTCGAACCGATTGCAGATGTTTTTCGGTTGCCGATTTATCGGCGAGAAAAACCTGCTTTTTTAATAAGCATATTGCGAAGCAATATCGAGGTGCGTAGCGCGCACCTCGAATCCGACTATCCACCCCAGTCGAGAACCTCGACACGTAAAACGCGTGTTGAGGTTTTTTGTTTTACTATAATTATCACTCGCGTTGAAAACCAATTTAAATTTCAAGTGTTCTTTTTTATTTTTATTAATAATTAATTTCGCATTCGCATGACACAAAACCTATATCATTTAATGTTAGCCCTGTTTCATAAAATACCAACACATTAAAACATTCAAGCGATTTTGAAAGAATTTTATTAAAATCTTCATCTTTAGTCAGCCAAGTGGTTGATTCTTCATCAAACTTATAATTCAATTTGGTTGATTTATTAACTTTATTAATATAAATTTTTGAAGCACCGTTTGACTCGCCTAAAACATCTCTGCCGTAACCATAAACCGACTGCACTTTAATTTTTGCAGAATATGAATTCTCATCAATTGAGAAACTCAAACTTCTGTCAACAGATTCATATTCATAAGAAAAAGTTTCAAACAAAAATTCTAACTTATCGGCTTTAGCATTATAAATAATAGTGTAGTCATAATCACAACTCTTGCCAAAGTCATAATCATATATAAATTTATCACCATTTTTCATTTTTCTGCCATAATCAACTATATGATTTTTAAGAAGATTATAATTATTTGCACATTCTTTTTGCTTTTGCTCAACAGTAATAATTTTAAAACTTACTTTTTGACCTTTATATTTTGCATATGCTACTGTGCTACCAGGTTTTTTACCTTTTACAACACCATTTTTACTAATAGTTGCAACTTTAGTGTCTTCAACGCCCCAAGCAACATTTTTTGCATTAATAGCACCATTTGCACCTTTTAAAACCTGATTAAATTTCTGCCCTCTTCTTAAAACTAATTTTTTCTCAATAAATCTTAATTTTTTTACAACAACAGAAAATTTATAGGTTTTATTTTTATAAATTGCTTTTAAAACTGCCTCGCCTGGCGCTTTTGCTTTTACAACACCATTGCTATTTATAGTTGCAATAGCCTCATCAGACGACACCCATTCAGCATCTTTATTAACTATCTTTTTGCCATCTGCAAGTTTTTGCTTATATTTTTCGCCAACTGTTAACACAACATTTGTTTCTGCTAATTTTACAGAATCAGCCTTTGCGCTAACACTCACAAAACAGCAACTACAAACCAAACAGATTAACAACAATACACTAATTATTCTTTTCATTACATACACCTCTTTGTATAAAAATTGCTTTTCGCATTTTTATTATAACAAACATAAAATTTTAAGTCAACAATATAATTGTTAATATTTGTATTTTCTCTTCAAACAAACAATAAAAATAATCGTTACAACAACTGCCATTAATTCAGCTACAACAATAGAAATCCAAATGCCATCAGTACCAAAAAACAATGGTAAAATTAAGATTGCGGCTACTTGGAACACCAATGTTCTTAAAAATGATATAATTGCCGAAACAAGACCATTATTAAGCGCAGTAAAAAAGCCAGAGCCAAAAATAGCAATGCCTGCAAATAAAAACGAGAATGAGAATACTTTAAAACCTCTTATAGTAAGGCTTAAAAGCCCTTCATCATAACTTGCAAAAAGCATTGATAATGGTTTTGCCATAGTCTCGCCGAGTATAAGCATACAAAACGACAAAACACTTATTACAACTAGGCTCTTTTTAAGAAGATTTTTCAACTCGCTATGGTTTTGCGCGCCATAATGATAACTAATAATCGGCGCAGTGCCAATAGAATAGCCTATAAATGTGCCTAAAAATACTAAACTAACATACATTAAAACACCGTAAGCCGCTACACCATCTTCGCCGGCGTATTTCATCAACTGAACATTATAAAGCATTCCAACCAATGACATTGAAATATTGCTCATAAGTTCAGAAGAGCCATTTGTACAGGTTTTAAGCAATGCTTTTGCATCATAATTTGTTTTTGTTAATTTAAGCAAACTTGTGTTTTTGCGAGAGAAATAGATAATTGGAAACAAACCGCCAACTACCTGACTTAAAGCAGTTGCAGATGCGGCGCCTACTACTCCCCAGTCAAAAACTGCAATAAACAACGCATCAAACACCATATTTGCAACGCCTGCAACGACTGTTGAAACAAGCCCTAATTTTGGCTTTTGCGCAGTTACAAAGAAACTTTGAAACTCCATTTGCAACATAAAGAAAGGAAGCGCGGCTAAAATAATTCGCCCATAAACAACACATTCTTTTAGCATATCTCCGCGAGCGCCGAGTATAAAAGCAATGTCTTTTATAAAAACGATACCTAAAACTGCAACAACCACACCAACTGCAATTGAAACATAAGTAATCAAAGAAAAAAGCCTGTTTGCCTTTTTCATTTCCCCTTCGCCCATTGTTTTTGAAACGAGAGCGCTACCACCAGTGCCAAACATAAAACCAAAAGTGCCTAAAATCATAAGAAACGGCATTATGAAATTAACTGCGGCAAATGGCGTTTTGCCAACAAAATTTGAAACAAAATACCCATCTACAACGCCGTAAATCGATGTAAAAATCATCATCGCGATAGATGGCAATGTGAAACGAATTAGTTTTTTATATGTAAAATGGTCTGATAACTGAATTGTCAATGATTTCACCTCGATTAATGATTATAACATAACTATTATGTTTATTCAATGGTTATAAAGCAGGTTTCTTGGGGTTCGAATCCCTTTTTACAGTAAAATTAAAAAAGCACCCTTTTGGGTGCTTTCTCATTTTGGCACGCTGCGAGGGATTCGAGGCGCGTGCCACGCACCTCGTTATTGCTTCGCAATACGCTTATTTTAAAGCAGGTTTTTCTCGCCACTTGCGTGGCAACCGAAAAACATCCTGCATGGGGTTCGAATCCCTTTTTACAGTAAAATTAAAAAAGCACCCTTTTGGGTGCTTTCTCATTTTGGCACGCTGCGAGGGATTCGAACCCCCGACCCTCTGCTTAGAAGGCAGATGCTCTATCCAACTGAGCTAGCAGCGCATTTATTTTGTTAACGAATGATATTTTAGCACATATCATTATAAAAATCAAGTGTTTTTTTATCTTTTTTTCAAAAAAAGCAACCTTTATTTTAAAAGGTTGCTTTTCTCATTTATTTAAACAATTTTTGTTTTATAAATTTATAGGCTTCATTTATTGCAGGAACAATTAAAGCAAGTATGAAACATTTTATTACTTGGTCTATTTCAAGAGGTTGAATTTTCAAGAATGTTGCGGCAGGTGTAAACATTACCATAATAGTAAGTGTTAGCCCTGCTACCACATATGCAAAATCAAGAAGCGGATTTCTAAACATCTCTAATGTGTAGAAATTCTTTTCGCTTCTGTTTGAAAATCCTAAAAATATTGCTGATGAAACGAAAACTGTGTAATAATATTCAATTCCAAAACCATATTTATTACCAAAGAAATATGCAACAAGACTTGCTAAAACCATTGCAAATATTCCTACTGCTACATCAAGCGCAAATGTGCCACCCATTACTTCTTCATTTCGATGAATCTGGCGTTTTAACACTTTTTTATGCGCCGGCTCAAAAGCAATGCTGAACGATGAAATTGAATTAAAGTACAAACCTGCAAACACAAGTAACATTGGTGTGATTACCGATGTTTTATAGAAAACAAGGCCAAGTATCATTGAAATCGCAAGTGCAAAACTTACTGAAATAAACTGTTTTAACGATTTTCTGATATTTAGATATGTTCCTTTAATTTCTTTTATACCTTTTACAATTGCGGTATAACTATCATCAGTAATAACCAATTCAGAAGCGCTCTTTGCAAGTTGAGTGCCACTCAATTCCATTGCGCAACCCACATCTGCTTGTTTTAGTGAAATCGCATCAGTCACGCTGTCACCCGTAATAGCAACAACTTTATTTAGCGCTTGCCATTTTTCAACTATCATTAATCTTTGTTCAGGCGAGATATTTGCATAAACTACAATATCTTGGAATTTTTCATTTAATTCTGCCTCGCCCATATTTGATAGCATTTCGCCATCAACACAAATCGAATTTACAGTTAATAAATCTAACTTTTTAGCCGCCGCTGTTGCAGTTTCAAGGTTGTCCCCTGTGAGCATAATTGTTTTTATGCCGAGTTTTGTGCATTCTTCAAGTTCAACCTTTGCATCAAATCTTGGCAAGTTTGCAACTGCGATAAGACCACATAAAGTTAAATCATTTTCTATTGCCTCTGCAGATGGCATTGAAGGAAGTTCATCTAACTGTTTATAAGCAATGCCTATTACTCTATATGCTTGTTTTGAAAGTTCAGAAATTTTCTCATCAAGCAACTGTTTATCAACATCATGACATTTTTCAATAATTGCATCTGCGCTACCTTTTACAATAGCAAAAGGTTTACCATCTACAACGCAAATAACAGTTTTTAATCTTCTTACAGAATCAAGCGGAATTTCGCCCATTCTTGGATACTGCGATTCAAGTGTAATTTTATCAGTTTTTAAAATTCTGAATGCTGATGCCAAAATTGCAGTTTCAACAATATCGCCATTGTGATATTCTCTGCCGAAATCATCAATTTTTACATCGCCATCACAAGAAAGCGCCGCGATTTTAAGCATAGACGCTACATTTTCGGGAGCAAATTTATCTACATCATACAACTCGCCATCAACAAATGCGCGCTCAACTTTCATTCTGTTTTGAGTGAGCGTACCTGTTTTATCACAAATAATAACATTTGTTGCACACATAGTTTCAAGATGCTCAACATTTTTGATTTTACATTGTTTTCTTCTTGCTCTGCGCATACCAAAAACAATATTAAATGTAACCAACAATGAATAAGAGCAAGGTACTGTTACAGAGAATAATAATGTTGCCATTAAAACAAATTCGCGCCAGTCAAATCTTGTTCTGCCGATAAACATACCCAAAACGAAGAAAACAGCCGATAAAACAATAAATGCAGTAGTGATAACAGCCATTGTTTTTTTAACTTTGGTTTGAATAGGAGTAATAACATTTTCTTCTCTTAAATGCTCGGTAATTCTTTTGCCACGTTCAGTATCTGCGCCGGTATCAACAACTATTGCTTTACACTCGCCGAATGCCACGCAACAACCCGCATAAATCATATTGCTTCTGCCACCGATTTCTTCAATATCAGGGCAAATATACGCGTGATTTTTTTCAACGGTTGTAACATTTCCTGTAACAAGCGCTTCTTCACAGCGAAGGTTGTTTGACTCAATCAAGCGAGCATCAGCAGGTATATAGTCCCCTTCTTTAAGCACAATAATATCACCGGGAACAATATATTTAATGCCAATTGATTTTTCATTTCCGTCACGAATAACAGTAACTTTTGCATCTGTTACTTGCGTATTTCTAATTATTCGTTTTGAAACAAGAGTTTCTACCAATGCAACCACAAAAATATAACAAGTAAGTGTGAAAATAATTACTGCAGGAACTCTGAAAGACTTATCCATAAAAACAAAATCAAAAATAAGATAAAATAAGGCCGCCAAAATACCAACAATAAAAGTATAACTTGTTAATTGCTCAACAAGATGTTGACGAAATGTTTTATTCTGCGCAGAATAAATCTCATTATAACCAAATTCTTTTTGTTTTTTACTTGCTTTTTTTTGCGATAAACCATTATCTGCATTAGAGCCAAGATAGTCTATAACATCATTAATTTTGGTTGAATGCCAAATCAAAACATAATCCTCCAATTATAATAATCAATTAATTTTAACATAAAAAACAATTAATTTCAATATATTTTACCACTCACACTCAATTTTTTGAAAAAAATTTAATTTTTTCTTGAATTTTTACCATTATTTTGTTGATTTTTGTTGTAAAAAATAATATAATAACAAATATTATTATCCTGGAAGGTGTTTTTTTAAATGAATTATAATGAAGTTTTGAACAGATGGATAGACCGTGCTACAAGCGACCCTGATTTAAAACAAGAACTTATCAGTGTGGCAAATGATGAAGCGGCAGTTGAAGACCGTTTTTATAAAGAACTTGATTTTGGTACTGCAGGTCTTCGCGGTGTTATCGGTGCAGGAACCAACAGAATGAATGTTTATATTGTTGGCAAAGCAACCCAAGGTATCGCTCAATATGTTAATGCAAATTTTGAAAATCCATCAGTAGCAATTGCTTATGATTCAAGAATAAAATCTGACCTTTTCGCACGTACTACTGCTAGTGTTTTTGCGGCTAATGGTATTAAAGTTTATCTTTATGATGAATTGAAACCAACTCCAATGCTTTCATTCGCAGTTAGATATTATGGTTGCGCGGCAGGTATTAATGTTACCGCTTCTCACAACCCTTCAAAATACAATGGTTACAAAGTTTATGGCGAAGATGGTTGTCAATTAACACTCGACGCAACTAATGAAGTTTTAGGTTATATCAAAACAATTGATGTTTTTGATGATGTTAAATATGCGGACTTTGATGAGGCTGTAAACTCTGGTATTATTGAGTATATAGGCGAAGACTGTTGCAACGCTTATTTTGAAGCAGTTTATAAAAAGGCTGTTAACCCATCTGTTTTTGATGATGGCAAATTCAAAGTTGTTTATACTCCGCTTAACGGCGCAGGTAACAAACCTGTAAGAGAGATTTTGAAAAGATGTGGCGTTCAAAATGTAACCGTTGTTGAAACTCAAGAGTTGCCTGACGGTAACTTCCCTACTTGCCCTTATCCAAACCCTGAAATTAAACAGGCTTTTGAAGAAGCGCTCAAGGTTGCTGATACAGTTAAACCTGATATTTTACTTGCAACTGACCCTGACTGTGATAGAGTTGGTATCGCAGTGGCGCAAGATGGCGAGTATAAATTGATGAGTGGTAATGAAGTTGGCGCTATGCTTCTTAACTATATTTTATCTGCTAAAACAGAGAATGGCACATTGCCTGAAAACCCATTAGCAGTTAAAACAATTGTTTCAACTGAAATCGCTCAAAAAATTGCTGATAAATACGGTTGTCAACTTGTTAATGTGTTAACCGGTTTCAAATTCATCGGCGAGCAAATTTTGCTTTTAGAGCAAAAGGGCGAAGATGATAGATTTGTATTCGGTTTTGAAGAGAGTTATGGTTATCTTGCCGGCTCATATGTTAGAGATAAAGACGCAGTTATCGCATCAATGCTTATTTGTGAAATGGCGGCTTACTATAAAGCCAAAGGCTTATCACTTGTTGATGTTATGAATTCTTTGTATGATGAATATGGCCATTATTCAAATACTCAAATGAGTTTTTCTTTTGAGGGCATTACAGGTATGAAGAGAATGGCAGAGATTATGTCTGATTACAGAAATAATCCACCAAAAGAGTTTAATGGTTATAAAGTGCTTTCAGTAGCAGATTATAAAACATCTGTGAAAACTGATTTTGAAACAGGTAAAACAGAAGAAATTACCTTGCCTAAATCAGATGTTCTTGCATACACTCTTGAAAAAGGCGCAGAAGTAATTGTTCGCCCTAGTGGTACAGAGCCAAAAGTTAAAATCTATCTCACAGTTGTAGGTAAGAATGCAGAAGAAAAGCAAGCGCTTCGCGAAGAATTTGAAACTTATTTTAAAGAAGTAATTAAATAAATAACAAAAAACCGCAGTTTAAACTGCGGTTTTTTCATTTTGAAAATATATTTTTGTCATGTTGAGCGAAACGAAGTGAAGTCGAAACATCTTTAAGATCCTTCGGCTACGCGTTGCTTCGTTCAGAATGACGTAGAACTTTTCATACTATAATACCCATTCAAAAGGTAAATTGGTGCGTTGGAATAATGATTATCATAATCAATTAAATCGGCGCTTTTTTTGATAATTTCAACCAAATCTTCATCAAAACCATTGTAGAGAGCCACAATGGCAACGCTGTCGCCAATGTTTCTTAAAATATAATACGCTTTGTTTTCAGGATAGATATCTTGATTATGATTATTATATTCAATTCCACCGATATTGCCAGTATAAACTGCCGGTTGATTCCAAAACGGAGTGTATTTATAACCTAATGTATCGGTACATTCAAGCAACGATTTATAATACTCTTTCGCCTTTTTTGAAAATACATCGCTCGCGCTTTTCATCAACTCTTTGCACTTTGATTTCACAGTAGTATCATCATCAAAATCATAGATGTATTTTAAAGAATACTGCATTTGCAAAACAGGATAAGCAGCGTGCGCGTTTTCATAATCAAAGCCAAAAGATTTTTCAAGCGCTTCATCGCGGTATTTTAAATATAAATCTCTATATTTCTCATTTTTTGAAACAAGAAAAGCGGCTAAATAAAACATAGGAAGTCGCAAATATTCATGTTTGCCAATTTCTCCCCACATTTTAAAGCAAAGCCCTTTTTTGTTGTCTTCTCGTGGGAACTCATAATCATTTTCGGCAGTAACACATCTTGTCATTCTATCTGCCACATCTACAAAAATCTCTTTGATTTTTTGCTTTTGCTCATCATCGCAAAATGACGAAAAATAAAGATGAGTTAAACTATAAATAAAATGCGTATATTGGTCACGTGAACTGTTAGAATAATGAGTTTTATTATCAATTGGCGAAACACTACGAGCAATAAACCCTGGCTCATTCGAACAAGTAGCGCACAAAATCAGACCATCAACTATATTGTTGATTAGTTGCTTTTCACCTTTTTCAACAGCGCAGTCAAGCATCATACTACCGCAAATAACCGAGTCTTCCATACCTGTGCTCCAACCGTTAGGGTTAGGAATTTGTGATTTGATTTGCTCAAGCGTTGGCAAACCGCTTATGTTTCCATTCTTTTCGTGACTACAAAGATGGTCGTAAAATAAATTTGTTTTTTCACAAAATAAGTGTTTAAAACAATAATTCCAAGTCTTGTTCATATTAAATCTCGTGGTGATAGTCAAAATCACAGTGTTTTAAAAATTCTTTAGCCATCAAAGTAGAACCAACTTGGTTAGGGTGAATTCTGTCCCAAGCAATATAACTTGAATGTCTTGTCTTGCAATAGTCTTCATACATTTTTTGAAAATCGACAAAAACGCAGTTGTGTTTTTCGGCTAATTTTTTGCAAATCGCAACATATTCGTCCATTCTTTTTCTCATTGCGTCTTCTCTTAATGGCTCAATGATATAAGGTGATAAAACGAAAACACCTTTAACATTATCTTTAACCTTTAAAATCATTTCTTCAACATTCTTTTCATATTCGTCTGGCAAAACTTGAGTGTCAGGCATTGCAGGGCAGTCAAACTGTCTCCAAACATCGTTAATACCAATGCAAATAGAAACCCAGTCAGCTTTAAGTTGGACAACATCTCTATCGTATCTTTGGAGCAAATCTCTACTTGTATTTCCTGCGATACCAGAGTTAGTAACTCTTAAAAACACTTCAGGGTAGTAAGCAGCAAACATACTTTCAAGGATTCTAACATAACCTCTGCCTACATTGTCAAAAAGTCCTTCGCCAACAGGATTATTACTACCCATATCAGTAACAGAATCTCCTGCAAAAACAATTCTATCATTATTTTCAAAAATCATTATATATTCTCCTTTAAATTGTTTTTTATATTATAGCATAAAGTTTTTAAAAAGCAAACGATTATTCATAATCGAACTAAAAAAGAATATAATATAGTAAATGGACGCCTATAAAATGAACAATTTATTAAAAAACAAAATTAGGGGTTGACATTTTAAAGCGAGTAGTGTATTATATATAAGCACTCGAAAAGAGAATATATCGCGGAGTGGAGCAGTATGGTAGCTCGTCGGGCTCATAACCCGAAGGTCGTTGGTTCAAATCCAGCCTCCGCAACCAAAAGAAAAGACACCCAATTGGGTGTCTTTTGTTTTAATAAAAACATTGACACAAAAACATAAAAGTATTATACTTTTAGAAAGTGAATTTGCAAAAAAGAAAGAAGATAAAAAATGTACGGACTTGGTACAATTATTAATGTTGGCGCCATTATAATCGGCGGGCTTTTTGGTATGCTTTTTGGTCGTTTTATAGAAGACAGGCATCGCGACTTGCTCTGCAAAGCGTGTGGGCTTTCGGTTATGTTTATCGGCGCGGCTGGGGCATTCAAAGGAATGTTTTCTGTTCAAAACGGAAAAATTGTTTACGGTGGCGATTTTCTTATTATCATTTGCCTTTGCCTTGGCGCTTTAATCGGCGAGATAATCAATATCGAAGGCGGTTTTGAAAGATTTGGCGCTTGGTTAAAGATGAAAACTCATAGCACAAAAGACGGTAATTTTATAGAAGGCTTTGTAAACGCATCATTCACAGTTTGCATAGGTGCAATGGCAATTGTAGGCTCGATTAATGATGGACTTTACGGTGATTCTACTATACTTGTAACAAAATCAATTCTTGACTTTATTATCATTATGATTATGGCGGCTTCCCTTGGAAAAGGAACAATTTTTTCGGCAATTCCTGTGGCTATTTTGCAAGGTGGAGTGACCGCTTTGTCACTACTGATAAAGCCGATTATGACCGAAACTTCACTTTTATATCTTTCGGTAGTTGGAAACATTTTGATTTTCTGCGTTGGTATAAATCTTGTATTTGGCAAAAAGATAAAAGTTGCTAACCTTTTACCTGCAATTATTCTCGCAGTTGCCTGCGCATTTATTCCAATAAAGTTTATATAAAACAAACCCCTCGGCAAAAATGCCGAGGGGTTTTATTTTACTTATACAAATCTGTTGATAAATAGCGCTCGCCTGTATCAGGAAGAAGCACAACAATTGTTTTGCCACAATACTCTTCCCTTTTTGCTATCTCTACCGCCGCGCAAACCGCCGCGCCTGAACTAATTCCCACTAATGCGCCTTCTAAAGACGCTACATCTTTTGAGAATGAATATGCTTGTTCATTTTCAACAGTTATTATCTCATCATAAACATCGGTGTCTAAAATTTCAGGCACGAAACCTGCGCCGATACCTTGAATTTTATGAGCGCCTGCTACTCCTTTCGATAAAATCGGCGAATTTTCAGGCTCAACTGCAACTACCTTGATATTCTCATTTTTTGATTTTAAATATCTGCCAACACCTGTGATAGTTCCGCCTGTGCCAACGCCTGCAACAAAAACATCAACCTCGCCATCGGTATCTTCATAAATCTCAACGCCAGTGGTTTCAAAATGAATTTCCGGATTAGCAGGGTTTTCAAACTGCCCTGCGATAATTGAATCAGGGATTTCTTCTTTTAACTCTTGCGCACGTTTTATAGCGCCTGCCATACCTTTTGCACCATCAGATAAAACAACTTTAGCGCCATAGGCTTTCATCAACATAATTCTCTCAACCGACATAGTATCAGGCATAACAATTATTGCCTTATACCCACGAGCCGCCGCTACCGAGCATATTCCTATACCTGTATTGCCTGATGTTGGCTCAATTATGGTTGAATTTTCATTCAAAATTCCACTTTTTTCTGCCTTTTCTATCATTGCTAATGCAACTCTATCTTTTACCGAGCCGGCAGGGTTGAAAAGCTCAAATTTTGCTATTAATTTTGCATTTAAACCGTATTTTTTCTCAATATTATTAAGCCTTACCAACGGTGTTTTGCCGATTAGTTCTTGAATTGAATTATATATTTTAGCCAATATTATCACCTACAATTATCTTTCTCAATTAATACTATTATAATACCGTTTTTTATATTTTTCAACCTCTCTTTTTTGCAAAGATATTTTAACAGATTTGCAATAGACAAAATCCAATATATATGATATAATTATATTAATAACTATATTTAGGAGTAAATTTATGAAAAGATTATTTAGTATTATTTTAGCAATTTTAATCGTTACATCGGTTGTTCCTATGTTTTCTGTTAGTGTTTCTGCCGATGCAAACAACACAGTTGGCGGATTTTTAGACAGAGTTAAATCTGACTTTGATCTCGTTTTCTACGATGAGTTTGAAGGCGACACGCTTGACACTACTAAATGGCAGTACGATGGTGATGGAACTTTTAGAAACTCTGAAGCGCAAATCTACGCAAACGGCCCTGAAGACGGAAATGTTTATATGGAAGACGGTTGCGTTGTATTAAAAGCGGAAAAAGAAGAAAGAACTTCAAGTTCTAACGGCAGAACAAAACAATACACAAGTGGCGAGATTTCAACGCAAGGACTTGGTGCTTGGAAATACGGTTATTTTGAATTCAGTGCAAAATTACCTAAAGGAAATCAAGTTTTTCCAGCCATCTGGCTTATGGGTTATGATTATGAAACATCTACTTGTGACTGGCCACACTCGGGCGAGATAGATGTTTTTGAAGCGCTTGGTGGGAACGCTGGAAATAACGTTTCAAGCACTTGGTCAACTCTCCATCACTCAACTTATGGCAATCGTGGATCTGCAAGTCACAAAGCAAAAGGTGCCGGAAACTTTGAAAATCTTAATCACGAAGATATGACAAACGAGTTCCATAAATATTGGATTTACTGGACCGATGAAATAATTATGCTTGGTGTTGATGAAGGTTGTTATAGCATCACAGACATCACAACCCCTGAACTTGCGCAGTCTTTCAGAGAATACGAGCATTGGATTTTGTTTGACTTGGCGATGGCGCCATATGGCAAGGAAATTGTTGACCATCCATCAAACGAATGGGAATTTTATATAGACTATGCAAGAGTTTATCAACTACCACAAGAAGATGATTATGATAACTATAAGTTAGTCGAAGCAGAAAATACTATCACTCTTAATAATTCTGCAAAAAGTTGGTCATTACATCAACCAACAAATCTTTTGAGTGACTCAAACGGAAATATTACTTCAAAATTTGAAGGGTTTGAAAATGGCACCTACGACATTTACGCTTCATATACTGCAAACTCTGCTTCTTCAAGCGGTACTTTCGACGCATATATAAACGGTCAAAAAACGTCACAACAAATAAGTACTTTAAGTAGTACAGGCGTACAAAGCGGTGCACAAGGTTATTTAGGCAGAGTTACTGTAAAAGATGATACTACTTTTTCTATAAATCTCAAAAGGTCTTCTTCTAACTCGGCTTCACTCGCTGTTGATAAATATTTCTTTGTAAAAACTGATGATACTAACGGCGCTATTGTTAGCGATAAAAACAGTAACGCCAACGTGTATGATGAAGTCGAAGTTTCGAGCGCTGACGAGTTTTATAGCGCTTTTGATAGAGTGCGTCCCGGTGGCACTATAAAACTAAAACAAGATATCACTCTAGATAGGGCATACACGATTACATCCGATTGTGTGATTGACCTTAACGGCTACACACTCTCATCGGGTGCGCTTAACAATGTCTTTTCTACTTCTAAAACCAACATTAAAATAACCTTTAAAAATGGTAAAATTCAAGCAAATGGTAAAAACGGTAGTTTGAATTACTTCTTTGTTGTTTCAAGTAATTGGGATGCCCATTACATAACATTTGAAGACGTTGAAGTTTTATCAACTGCAAAAACTATCAATAGTTTCTTATCTGGTAGTTGGGGAACAAGTAACTACACTTTGAAAAATTGTTCGTTTGATTTTACAAATTCGTCAAACGACGGCAGCACAAATCTTTATGTTATAAAAGCCGCTAACGGTTGGAACGCTACAAACACAGTTTTAAACAACGTTACTTTTAATTACAAAATCACTAATAGCCCTATTTGTTTAACAGGCGAGCCAAAAGTGTTTGAGATTAAAAATTGCACCTTTAACAACTGCAAAAACGTTATTGAAACTGCGGCGACGCTTGGTGCAAATGCAAAAATAACACTTGCAAACTGCAAATTTAACAACATCGGCGCATTTACAACATTTGCAGAAAATGTCGATAAGTGCGTATTGGCTCAAAATAACGCATCTTTTGATGAAAATGATACCGCTATTAGTTTGACCTATGATTTATCAGGCAGTTTCAAAATTTCTTGTGACCACTCATATTCATCGGCTACTTGTGTTTCCCCTGCAACTTGTCAATATTGTGGGAATGAAAACGGAACTGATAACGGTGGACATGAAGCAGGCGCACCAGTAACAGTTGAACCTGACTGTGTATATGCAGGAAGCGTTACAGTTTCTTGTACAAAATGTGGTGAAACTCTATCAGAAGAAAAACTTCATATAGTTAACCACGATTATCAGTGGGTTAAAACTGTTGAGCCAACTTGTAAACAAGCAGGTTATCATCTTTATCAATGTTCTGTTTGTAATGTAAAACAGAGCCGTTCATACTACGGCGACGGCAAGAGAGCAAAACCTGCTCACACCCCTGATGAGTCTAAAACTACTATTGTAAAAAATACTTGTACCACAGGTGGTTACACTCAAAAATATTGCACAACCTGTAATTCTACATATATAGTTGACCGCCACGCAAGCCGTCACACACTTTATAAATCTAAAACAATAGCACCTACAGAAACTACAGACGGCTATTCAATTTACGCGTGTGAAAAATGCGATTATACAGTTACTCGAGAATTTATTGCGGCAGGTACATTAGTTGAGCACGAATACAGTGTAAACGAACTTGAAAGTTGCTCAAAACTTATCGGCAGAGCATACAAAGATACTGACGATATTGTTTTGGCAATGAGTGGTTCTGGTGTTGAATACGGTATTTTCGTTGAAGGCGATGTTAAAGTAAAACTTAACAACACCGCTCACAAAGCGAACGTTTCACACTATCTCGGCGTGATGATAGACGGCGATTATCAAAACCGCAAGTTGATTGAAATTTCTTCGGGTGATAATGAAATTACTGTAGCAACCGACCTTCAAGTTGGCGAGCATACTATTATGCTTTGGCATCCTAACGAGTATAGTTATTCTACATATCGCATAAAATCTCTCACATTTACAGGAAGCAAATCTAAAGCCCCTACAAAGAAAAAATATACAATCGATTTTTACGGCGATTCCATCACCGTAGGGCAGGGCAATGTGCCACTCGGCGAAGATGGTAGTTATTCTTCTTATACTTCTGACGCGCTTGATTCTTATGCAGGTGTAGTTGGAAGAGAGTTAGACGCTGATATCAACATCTGCGCGGCATCGGGATATGGTATTGCTTATGGATTTAACGAAAATACCAACCCTGCAGGTGGAATTATTTCAAAAATTTACGACTATGCTTCGCCTGAAGATAAACTTTTGTGGGACTATTCTGCTTACACCCCTGATTTAGCAGTTGTATCGCTCGGTCAAAACGATTTATCTCATAAAGGCAATGTCGGCGATGTTGATTATCAACAAGAACTCAAAGACAAAATAAAAGATTTGATTGAAAAAATCCGCGCTAATGATAAGGCTATACCGATTGTATTTATCGGTGGACTTATGAACACAGACGGTTCTTTCTCAAATGAATTTATAAACATAAGAAAATCTGTATCAGAAGTTGTAAACGAAAATAAATATAATGACATTTATTTTAAAATTATAAAAGGCGATAGCGCAGGTGGCAACTATCACCCATCATCAGCAGCGCACGAAACAATAGGCGAAACACTTGCAAATTATATTGAAACTTTAGACTTGTTTAACGATAAAACTAAAGTTATGTCACCGCTTATTGATGATTTTAATAATTCAATTGAAGTGCCAAGTCGTTATTCAAGTGCGTTAACAGGTAAAACAATTGAAATTACAGATAGCCCATTAAGTGATACTCATTCAAAAGTGCTTAAAGTTAATGCTGAAAATAATTACAGTGGTATTGTTTTAAAAACAACCGATATACCTGAAAACGCAGTTGGTATTAAGTTTGATGTTTACGTTGAAAAAAGAGCAACAATGGGTGTAATTGCGAGAGATTCGAGCAATAAAACTTTATATGGCTCGGCGTCATCGCTTTCATCTATTCCTGCGGGCAAATGGGTAACAGTTACCGATGTAATAGACACTCGTTTGTGTTCTGCTAAAGATATTACATCTTATAAAATCATTACCGACTGGACTACTGCAACCGCAATTTATTTTGATAATATTTCTTACCTTACACTCGGCTCTAATGTTTGCGACCACATTGCAAAAGATGGATTTGATAAAATTGTGCCACCAACTTGCGCAAAAGATGGTTACACCGAGCATTTATGTTCAGTTTGTGGCGAATGGTATAAAGATAGCAATACTTTAGCAACAGGAAATCACATTGCAGATGAAAAACTTGATAAAGTTGTTGCTCCTAACTGCACATATGAGGGTTATACAGAGCATACTTGCGAAGAATGTGGCTTGGTTTATAAGGATTCTTATAAAGATAAGGTTACTGATGCACATGAGATAAAAATAATGCCGGCAAAAGAGCCTACCTGTACTGAAACCGGACTTACTGAAGGTAAATACTGCGAACTTTGCAGAAGTGTTTTTGTTTCTCAGCAAGTAATTCCAAAACTAGACCACACTATCGTTACCGATTTAGGTAAATTCCCAAGTTGTAGTGAAACAGGTCTTACTATGGGTTCACATTGTTCGGTTTGTAATGAAGTAATTGTAGCGCAAGAAGTAATTCCAAAACTCCCACACCAAGAGCAAACACAGTTTGGTTATTCTGCTACTTGTACAAAAACAGGTCTTACCGATAAAATCTGGTGTGGTGTTTGTGATGAAGTTATTCAAGAAGCAGAAATTATTCCAGTTTTACCGCATAACTTTAATTTAAAAGGCAAAAAAGATGCCACTTACGCTGCAAAAGGATATACAGGCGATACTGTTTGCGCAGTTTGTGGCGAAGTTGAAAGTTATGGTAAAGTAATACCTAGAAAGACTCTTAAAAAACCAACAATAAAACTTTCTAAAAAAGGTAATAAACTTACTGTAACAATTAAAAAAGTTACAGGCGCTAAAAAATACGAGATATTTATTAAAATCGGCAAGAAGTGGAAGAAGTTTACTAGTAAGAAACTTAAATTCACTAAAAAGTTAACTAAAGGCAAAAAATATCAAGTAAAAGTTCGCGCTATCAATGGTACTAACAAGAGTAAATATTCTGGTATTAAAAAAATTAAACTTTAACTAAAAAAATCTCCGCAAAATGCGGAGATTTTTTAATATATTCCATTTTTAGTGCATTATTATTGAATTTTTTTATTTATTTTATTGATTTTTTAATTAAAATATTGTATCATAACAATAACGATATTTAAAATATAAGGAGTAAAATATGAGCAAGAGTATTAAAGACATTTTAGAAATGATTAAAGAGCATAACATTGAAATGGTAGATTTCAAAATGGTTGACATTAACGGTGTTTATCGTCATGTTACCATTCCTGCCGGCAACTTTTCTGAAGACACAATGAAAAGCGGTATCGGTTTTGATGCTTCTAACTATGGTTATGCAGTTGTTGAAAAAAGCGATATGGTGTTTATTCCTGACCCTGATACAGCAGTTATTGACCCATTCTGCGAAATTCCTACTTTATCAATGACAGGTAACGCAATGATTATTGCATCTCCTGAAAACAAACCACTTCCACAATATCCAAGAAACATTGTTCGTGCTGCTATTGACTATATGAAAGAGTCTGGCGTTGCTGATACAATGTATATCTTGCCTGAATTTGAGTTTTATCTTTTCGACCAAGTTGGTTGGGAAGTTAGCGGTAGAGAAATCAGCGCAATGGTAGATGCTCAACAATCTTTCTGGAATAGCGCTACTGAAGGTCTTGGTGTTGTTGTTCCTAAACAAAAGAATTATCACATTGCTAAACCATTTGATGTTTCTTATGAATGCAGAAGTGAAATGTGTATGCATATGAAAGATGCAGGTATTGAAATCAACTATCATCACCCTGAAGTTGCTGCATCTGGTCAATTTGAAATTGAACCTCAATTAGGCGAAATGGTACATATGGCTGACGCTACTATGATGATTAAATATATCATTCATAACACAGCGCTCAAATATGGTAAAACTGCTACATTTATGCCAAAACCTGTTTATGGTGAAGCAGGCAACGGTATGCACGTTCATATGTTATTGATGAAAGATGGTAAACCTGTATTCTCTGATGATAACGGTTACTCTAACCTTTCACAAACTGCTCACTACTTTATGGGTGGTCTTTTAAAACACATTGCATCACTTTGTGCTTTAACAAACCCAAGTACAAACTCATTCAAACGTTTAGTTCCTGGTTTTGAGGCTCCTGTAACTGTTGGTTATGCTACTTCTAACCGTAGCGCAGTTATCAGAATTCCTGCTTATGCTAAATCTCCTGATAAACGTAGATTTGAACTTCGTAACCCTGATGCTACTTGTAACCCATACTTCTGCTATGCGGCAATTCTTATGGCAGGTCTTGATGGTATTAAAAACAAAATTGACCCACACGAGAATGGTTGGGGTCCTTATGATGTTAACCTTTATCACTTACCTGAAGAAGAAAAAGCAAAACTTCAAGGTTTGCCAACATCTTTAGAACAAGCGCTTGACGCTTTGGAAAATGACCATGACTACTTAACCGAAGCAGGTGTTTTCCCTGAAGAACTTATTAAAAACTTTATCAAAAACAAACGTGAAGAAGTTAGTGAATTATCAAAAATTCCTCACCCTGCTGAATTTGATAAATATTTCAATTTATAAAAGTAAAAAGCCTCCCAAGATTTTGGGAGGCTTTATTTTATTCACCTGATTCGTGACGTTCTGGGTCGCTAAAACATTCGCAAAATCGCCCTGCAAATGATACAGGCTCATCCGCTTTATATAAATGCGAAACATCGCCAAACGCTTGGCAACGAAAATATGCTTTGCCTTTATCTCGCTCTTCTGAAATTAGTGTTGTAACAGAACTTGGCAACGCAATAAAATTATGCGATACAACTTGTGGCGAGCAATTAAACAAGTGCGATAACAACAACGCTTCAATACCAAAATGGCAGAAAAACATAAGCGTTTTATGATTCTCTTGATTCACTTTATAATATGTACCGCAGCGCTCATAACCATAGTTTTTCAAGCACTCATCAAACTTTTCAAAAACATACTCTGCCGTTTTTGGAACTTCAGAATTAGCAATAAAGCCTGCCTTTTTCCACTCATCTTTATCAAAAAGCGCTTGGTTTTTATCTAAAAATTCAGGTTTGAAATCCCAAATAATTCGCTCTTTTTTAGTTTCAGGGTCTATAACTAATTTATAAGAAAACTCCTGCAACCAATCACAAATTTCTGCTTGGTTTTTGGATAAATCAAGATACGGTTTCATAGTATCTTTTGCACGGCCTAGTGGCGAACAAAAAACTGCATCTACATCTATTTTCTTTAATCTATCGGCTACTAATTGCGCTTCAACAAACCCTTTTTCAGTTAAAGAATCTATTGAATAATCAGGCTCTGCGTGACGAACAAAAATTAATCTCATACTATTTCCCTTTGTCTTGTTAAGTTTTAATATGAATATATTATATCATATCAAAAAATATTGTCAATTAAAAAACGCAATGTTTTTTAATTGCAATTTGTACTTTTTTGTGTTAAAATAAAATATATACTAACACATTTTCAAAAGAAGGGAATTTTATGCGTACAGGTTATGTTTCTGATGATTTAATGGTTATTCATCATACGCCTGAAACAAATACAAGCGAAAAAGTTACAAACTTTAGAGGAACTTGGTCCTCGGATAACTATACTGTTTTTTATTGTAAAAAAGGCAATGCAACTGTAAGAAACGGCGCTTTAAAAATTGAAGTAAAAAGCAACCAATTAGTTATTATAGATTCACACAACGCTTTTGGCTATCAGTTTGATAGCGAAGATGATTATGAGTGTGTTTATTTTCAAATTTCACCTATTCATTTTTTGAACATTAAAGACGATAAGAATTTTTTAAGAGCGTTTGAATTTATTCCACCTAGCGAAAGCCTTATAAAATGCACCGGTGAAAATCAAATTTTCAGACATTTATTTGATTCCTTAATCGAATGTGATACGCTTCATTTAGGAATAACTCATGTTTTACCAAGAATTTTTTCTATTATTTCTCATCTTGCAATTTATTTCGATAAAAAATATCCAAATAGTGTTATTACTACTGACTCTATTCCTACGCAGATTATTAATTATATAAACAGAAACTATTTATCAACTATCACTTATGAAACAATTATTGATAAGTTTTTTGTTTCAAAACCTGTTATTAATAGCATTATGCATAACTACACAGGACTTACATTAAGAGAATACATTGAGCATTTGCGACTAAAAGATGCCAAAGTAATGCTTGAAACAAAGAATGCAAAAACCACTGCTAAATTATGTGGATATAAAACATATTCAACATTTTTTAGAGCATACAAAAGATATTATGGCACACCACCTACCAGTGAATCTGATAAACCTAAAACAAAATGGCCACTTACTCATAATTAACGAGTTGATTTCATTGAAAATGTATGGTACAATATAGTACAAATAAAACAAAATTCAGGAGCAATTAAAAAATGGAAAAAGGCATTGAAAAAGTATTATTTAGCGAAAAAGAAATTAAAGAGATGGTAAGTCGTATTGGCAAACAAATTTCTGATGACTTTAGAGATAGCGACAAAACTCTTCTTATTGTTTGTATTTTAAAAGGCTCGCTCGTATTTACTGCTGACTTAATTAGAGCTATCGATATTCCTTGTGAAATCGATTTTATGCAGGCTTCTTCTTACGGTGATAGCACAGTATCAAGTGGTACAGTACATATCAGAGTTGATTTAAAAGTTCAAGACTTATCAAAATACAACATTGTTATTGTTGAAGATATTTTAGACACAGGTAACACTTTGAATAACCTTATTCATGTTTTAAAAGGCAAAGGTTGTGAAGATGTAAGACTTTGCGTTTTGCTTAACAAACCTGACAGAAGAATTAAACCTGTTGAAGTACAATATGAAGGTGCTAAAATTCCTGATGAATTTGTTGTTGGTTATGGTCTTGATTATGATGACCTTTATCGTAATCTCCCATACGTTGGTGTTTTAAAAAGAGAAGTTTATGAGAAATAATTAAAAATCGCAAGAGTTTTCTTGCGATTTTTATTTTGCAATAAATAATATTACAAATTTTGTTGAAATTTGGGTAAAAATATAATATAATTTATTTATAGGGAAACCTTAATATTTTTTTGAAAAGGGGTATTTATTATGCCATTTTTAATTGCACTTTTTGTTATTTTAGTTATTGTTATTCCTAATGTGCGTATTGTACCACAAGCAACTCAATATGTTATTGAGTTTTTAGGAAAATACAAAACCACTTGGGACGCAGGTCTTCATGTTAAAATTCCGCTTTTAGAAGTTGTTTCTAAAAAAATCACTTTAAAAGAGCAGGTTCTTGATTCCCCACCTCAACCTGTTATCACAAAAGATAATGTTACAATGCAAATTGATACCGTTATTTATTTCAAAGTGTTTGATGCTAAACTTTACACATACGGCGCTGTTAACCCTATTGCTGCGCTTGAAAATTTAGCAGCTACTACTTTGCGTAATATCGTTGGTGAGATGGAACTTGACGGCACTTTGACTTCTCGTGATAGAATCAATGGCGATATGACAAAAATTCTTGATGAAGCAACTGATGTTTGGGGTATTAAAGTTGTTCGTGTCGAACTTAAAAATATTTTGCCACCAAAAGAAATTCAAAGCGCTATGGAAAAGCAGATGAAAGCAGAGCGTGACAGACGTGAAACTTTATTGCAAGCAGAAGGTCATAAAGCAGCGGCTATCACTCGTGCAGAGGGTGATAAACAGGCTATGATTTTAGCGGCTGAAGGTGAGCGAGATGCTCGTATTGCAAGAGCAGAAGGTGAAGCAAAAGCAGTTTTACTTGCTAAACAAGCCGAAGCAGACGGTATTAAAGCGCTTATTGAAGCAAACCCTACTGATGCTATTCTTGAACTTAAAAAATATGAATCTCTCATTAAAATGGCAGATGGCAAAGCATCTAAAATTATTGTTCCAACTGACGCAGTTGAAGCAGTTAAAAAGAACGTTACATTCTCGGAAACTACCGGTCTTGGCGATACTACAAAGCCTGCCGAAGATGAGCCGATAGTTGAAAAGCAAGACCCTTGCTGTGATTAATTTGCACTTAAAAAGACCGCTTAAAAGCGGTCTTTTTTTGGCTTTATGTAGTTTCATAAAGCGCTTAAGCCGAAACTTACTGATAAAGCCTTATTTATGCCATTCATTGCCTGATAATCAAGTGTGCCCATTTTCTCTTTTAGCCTTTGTTTATCAATTGTTCTTATCTGCTCAAGCAAAACAATTGAATCTTTTGCAAGGCCACAACCCGAAGCATTAATTTTAATATGAGTTGGCAAATTATTTTTAGTTTGCTGACTTGTAATAGCCGCCGCAATTACTGTTGGGCTATATTTATTGCCCACATCATTTTGCACTATCAAAACAGGGCGCAAACCGCCTTGCTCCGAGCCGATTACAGGACTTAAATCTGCGTAAAATATATCGCCTCGTTTTATTGTCACTTTTATTTCACTCCTATGGCAAATGTTGTTTTCTAATTTTATTTTTGCCAATTTTGTGGTAGTTTAAACAAAACATTTTATTTTCATTATTATTTTACGCAAATTTCATTTTTTTGGTACAAAAAACACCGCCTATCAAAGACGGTGTTTTATATTTATTGCGCTGCTTGAGTAGTTGTTGCAGTTTCAAATGGCTCAATATCAAGCGATGATTTATAATCACTATCTGTAAAGCAAATATATGAATTACCTGCGTTTAATTTTAACTCGCTACCATCTGTGTTTTTAAATACTAACGGTGCAGTTTCGCTAACCTTTTCCCATTTAATTGCTTTGTAACTGCCTTCACTGAAATAGTAACCCTCACCAGAGCCAAACTCTGTTTTCATATGGTAACCATCAGACAAACTATGAATATCTGTAAACAATACAAATACGTTTTTAAATCTTTCTTTATCGCCTGTTTTATAATCAACCAAATTTACTGAACTATTTCCACGAATATATTTTCTATCGTCTGAATTATATCTTAAATAAGTTGTTTGAACAGGAGAAAATTTAACTGCAATATTTTTTGCTGAATTTGTGAATTTTTCAGGGCTATCTTCATCATTGAATTTATAAACATTTTTCGCAGATGATTTAATATCATTATTATTGCCTTTTACAAAACTTGCAACATCGCTACCGAATGTATATAAAGTATGCTCGCTTGCAAGACCATTTGAAATACGCTTACCAATTGATGAAGCATTTGCACCAAGGTCTAAACTCTTAACGCCGATGCCACTTCTATATGAACTACCGCAATATTTGTTATCTGCGCCACAATGAACATAATAAGCATCAAAACCAGACGCTAATTGAGCATAAGAGATACGCGCACTTCTAACTGAACCGATTTGGTCAACCTTTGAAATATCAGCATATACTGCCATCAAACGAGAAATACCACCCTCGGCAAGTGTTTCAATAATCATATCGGCATCGCCAACACCGGTTTGAACTGACTGCGCAATTGAAATGTTATTAATCATAACTGCAACAGGTTTTTTGTTAATACATTTCTTATCGAATCCACTCTCACCTGTTAATGGATTAAGTATTTTAACTTCAGCCTTTGTTGTTGTAGTTGTTGTTGCTTTTTGTTGTTTTTCTGGTTCTTCCTTTTTGCAAGAAGCAAAAGACACACACATCACTGCAATTAAAATTAAAGATACTATTTTTCTCATTGTTATTTCTCCCTTGAATTTACTTAATTATTCTTATATCTTTACCGAAAAATTGTAACATTCGACAATCTTTTGATATTCTTGATACTACTCTATCAGAATATTTTTGCTTAAGTTCTTCAAAACTTAAATTAGTATTGATAATAGTAGGCTTTTTATTTAAAACCCTTGAATTAACTATATCAAATATCGTTGATACCACAAATTGAGTTGTAAACTCTGTGCCTAAATCATCTAAAATGAGCAAATCACAATTAATAACATTGTTTAAAATTGTTCTCTCATCATTTGAAAAATGCTCTTTTTCAATGCTACCGATTATTCTTGAAATAGGGCCATAAACAACATTATAACCTTTTTTAATAACTTCATTTGCAATTGAAAGCGACAAATGAGTTTTTCCAAGACCTGTTTTGCCAAAAAACAACAAGCTTTCAGAATTTTCACTAAACTCTGTTGCATATTTCACACAAAACTCACAAACTTTTGTCATAATATCTCTCGCATTTACGCCATCATCAACCGTTTCAGGATAACATTCGAGCGAGAATTTATCAAAAGTGTAATCTTCAAGTCTTACATCTTTATTAAGTTCTTCATAGTTTATTGCTACTGCTTTGCTTCTTACACATTCACAAAGTTTTCCGTTAAAATAGCCGGTATCTTCGCAATTTTTACATCTGAATTTAGGAGATAAAACACTAATATCAATACCGTTTTTCTCAATAAATTCTTTCTTTTGATTTTGCAATTCAAGGCTTTGCTTTTCAGCGGCGGCAAAATCTACCTTTTCGCCATTTAGCATTTTTTTCATAGCATTATGAAAAACCAAGGCTATCTGTCTATCAAGTTTTTCTATTTCAGGATAACTTTGATAAAAATCAAACTTTCTGCCCTCTAAACGCAACAATTCTCTTTCTCGATACGCGTTTATGCTTTCAAGCGCTTTTACAATATATTCACTCGATTTGATAAGATAACCCCCTTTTAATCAAAATTATTAACTTTTTTCATTATGTCTGCAATATCAAAAGATGAACTATCATCTTTTTTGCTCTTTTTAGAAGTTGTTTCAACTTTTATATCTTTTGGCTTTTTATAGCCTTGTTTATACCAGTCTTCAAGAATTGTATTAATATATTTAAAATTAATTTTGCTAATTTGATTTATACAAGTTTCATAAGCGCATTCAAGCATATCTTTATTAAACTTGAATTCATTAACCCATTTATCAACATACTTTTTCTCTGCCGATGTTGGTTTTCTATGCTCTATTCCAAAAGCATTTTCAACCAATTTCCAAGCGGTTTTTGAAAGATACAAAGCATTTAATCTTTCTTCTGCTTTTGACAAAGTTGTAATATCATTTTTAGCCCAGTCAACACAGACTTTTTCAACATAAGAAAATCTTAATCTATCGCTATCATATGCATACTGGATAGCAAGAATTATTACAGGCACAGGAAGGCCATATGTATCATAAAGCCACACAAAAGTGCGCATTTCAGCGGTGGTAATTGGTCTTGCAAATTTTTCTTGCGCCACTGCGGTTAAATATTTCAACTCTTCACTGCTATCAATTCTTTTAACTGCCTCTTGCCTTGTAGGCTTTTCGGTTGCAGTTTCAACAACAACAGGGGTTTTTGAAGCCTTAATATTCACAACAGTTTTATCATCGCTTAAAAGCACGCCTCTTTGCACCCAATAATCAAGGCACTCTTTTGTTTCATTTTCAGATAAATTTAATCTTTTTGAAACTAATTCAAAAACATCTTTTTCCCCTTGGTTTTTAACAAACAAAAGCAACGCTTTTAACTGATATTCTGACGCTAATTTTATATGCTCATCAACAACACAAGAAGGAAGCGCAAAAATCGAGCTTAATTCTTGCGGATTAACAGAATAATTCAATTTTACTTCCTCCTTTTTGTTTTAATAATCATTTTTCTACAACTTTTCAAATAATTCTTGTTTTTCTTGATCTTCCATTAATCTGAATTTTAATACTAATTCTTTTTCTTTTTCACTCAACATTGAAAAAGAAACATCACTTTTATCATCATTATAAGGCTCATAATCATCTGCAACCCCATTAACACTAGGATAAATCTCCTCTAAAGTTACATCAAAAAGCCTCATAATTCTATACAACATTTTTATTGAAGGTTCGGTTTTACCAATTTCATAGCATGCAAAGGTTGAGCGCTCAATTCCCAAAGCATTAGCAACCTCTTGTTGAGTTAAAGTAGAACTCTTTCTTATTTCTTGTAATCTGTTACCGTGCACAACCTGCACCACCTTTTATTTTATTATAACTATTATATTATATTTTAACTTAAAAATCAACATATTATTTCTAATTAAAAACATTGACAAAACACATTTTTGAGATATAATTTAATTATGCTGGAATAGCTCAGTTGGTAGAGCAACGCATTCGTAATGCGTAGGTCGTGGGTTCGAATCCCATTTCCAGCTCCAGTGTAAAAAATCCCGTCGAAATCAGACGGGATTTTTGTTTTTTTATATTTTTGAATTTTTTGCGATTTATTTGTCAATTTTAAGTATATAATAACAAAATTTTCTTTTTTATATTCTATTTTTTGTGACAAATTTTTTCAAAAAAATACTTACATTATTTCAAAAAATATTGTATAATTAATATATAAAATATGAGGTTAGGAAAGGAGAATTGTATGTTTCAACTTGAGCAAATCGTTATGCACCCTACTGCAGGCGTTTGCAAAATCGAGACAACTGAAAAGAAGTTTTTTTCAAGAACACAATGGCAAGAGTATTTTGTTTTAAAACCTGTTTTCACAAGCAATACAACTCTTTTTTTACCTATTGATAGCAACAAGGTTGGCGTTAGAGAACTACTTGGCGCTGACGAATTGAAAAACATTTTAGATAGTGTTGATTTTTCTGAAACTTTGTGGATTAATAATGATAATTCAAGACACGAAGCGTTTTTGGAAATTATGAAATCTAAAAACACCGCTAAAATAATTCAAATGATTATTGAAATAAAACAAATGGAACTTTTAAGAATTGCTGATGGCAAAAATTTAAGAGTAACTGACGCAAAAGTTTTAAAAGAAGCCGAAAAAATCATTTACGAAGAAGTTGCTTTTGTTTTTGATATTGAATTAGAAAAGGCAAAGCAAATGGTTTTAGAAAAGTTTGGAATTAAAATTGAAGAAGAATAAAAAAAGCAGAGTTTTAAAACTCTGCTTTTTATTTTTATACTTCTATATTATTTTTTATTGCTTCAAATTTCGCATCGCCAATGCCATAAACATTTTTAATTTCTTCAATTGAACCAAATTTACGAGTTTTACGATAATCAATAATCCTTTGCGACAACACTTCGCCTATTCCGTCAAGACCCATCAACTGCTCTTTTGTTGCAGTATTAATATTTATCTTTTCGCTCTTTTGCTCACTATAATTAACCTTTTTAGTTGTTTGATTAATTATATTACTACTCACATTTTTATCAGTCGAAGTTTTATTTGTATTATACTCAACTAATATTTCAGGCGCAGTATTATCCTCAAGCGCAACTGCTAAAGTGATACCACCACACAAAACAAGCGCAATACAAATTAATACTATTTCAATTTTATAACCCATTATGAATTTGCAACTCTTATAGTAATTTCTGTGTCGCCTGTTCCCCAAACGGTTTTATATTTCTTTGATTTAACAATACCTTTTACAATTACAGAGCCTTCACTTGTAGAACTATTGCTCATATCACACTCGATATAAAGTTCATCTGAAGACAACTCATCTATAACACTTTTAGGGCCAACAACCACAACAGATTTATACACCGTTTCAACTGTGGCGCTAGTGTTTTTTGATAAATTGGTAGTTGTAAAGTTTGAAATATTTAAAGTTTTAGAAGCATATTTGCTCATATCAACTTTTACTGTGATTTCAGAAACACCATTTGAAGCAGTAATTCCCGATGGCAAATTAAGCGCGATTACAAACTCTTTGTTTTCAGGGGTAAGTTCAGTGTAATCAATTGGGTCTAAACTAATGCTCTTAATTTTAGAAAGCGCCTCTTTTGTGCCTAAAAGTTCAATTGTTTTTTGCGAAAGTGTATGCTCGATAGGGCTCGCTTTAAGACCTTCAGGAACATTTACAAATTGCGCTTTAATTGGCACAGTTTTTGATAAGTTGATAGGTACAATTACATCAACTTGTGTATAAGGAAGCGTAAAGTTTTCGGTATTTATTTCTTTACCTTTTTTATTCAAAAACTTTAATTCACAAGTAAACACTTTTGATTTTGATAAAGTTTCACTAGCATCTACTTGCGCTACAACTTTATCAAGTTTTTTAAGTTTTGTAGCAGGACCTGTTATCTCAATTTCGCCTTTTTCATTATCGATAATAGGTGTGCCTAAAATCAAACCTTCTTCGGCAACTATATCATTAGCAACCACTTCTATTGGATATTTAACTGTTGAAATGTGGTCCATAGAAACGGTTATTTTATCAGGGGTTACACCCTCAATAGTAAAATCAGCATTGTTATTCGCTTTTGTAGCAGTAATAGCAACATTGTAATCGCCAGAATCTACAACCGAGCCGAATGAATATGAAATAACAATATCATCAGATGATAATTCACTCAAAGTGTACCAGTCGCCTGAAACTGATACGCCAATGTTATATTCTTTATCGCTAATAATTTCAAGACCTAATTTTTCTGCAGAAGAATTTTGAGTTGTTAAAGTGACAGGGCAATGTATAACTGTTTCTCTTTTTGGGCTTACAGTAACCCACAAAAAAATCGCAATGATAATAGAAACTATCATTAAAACTCTGTCATTATTAAGAAGGTTTTTGAGGTTGAAATTAATTTTTTTCATCTTCGCTACCTCCTTTTTTAGCAAACAACTTTGTGAATATATTTTCAGTAGTTTTTTCAGATGGGGTTATAAGCAAATTAGAAAGTTCATTTTTTAATAAACTCTTTGTAAAGTTTCTACGAAGTTTACCCGCAGTTGCAACAGAAATATTTCCTGTTTCTTCTGATACAACTACAACAACTGCATCTGAAATTTCGCTAACACCAATTGACGCTCTATGACGAGTGCCAAGTTGACTATCAATATCAGGATTTTGGCTTAATGGCAAAATGCAAGAAGCCGCGCAAATTCTATTATCTCTTACAATTACAGCGCCATCATGAAGCGGCGAATTTTTAAAGAAAATGTTATTAAGCAAATTTGCAGAACACTTTGCATCTACCACTGTGCCGGTTTCAACAATTTCATTCAAATGAGTTGTTCTTTCAAAAATAATTAATGCGCCTGTTTTATTCTTATGCATTATAGCAACTGCATCACAAACACTATCAATAGTTTCTTGAGTTGCCTGGTCTTCGTCTGAAGTTTTTGAAGAAACGAGCGAAGAAATACCGCTTCTACCCAACTTTTCAAAAATTGCTCGAAGTTCAGGTTGGAAAAGAACAACCACTACAACAAGGAAGTTAACAGTAACAATTGAAACTATCCATTTAAGCGCATTCAAATGCAATAAATTTGCAACAAAATACACCAAGAAAAATACCAAAATACCTTTTAACAATTGTTCTGCTCTTGTTTGACGCATAAACTGCATAATTTTATAGATAATAAAACTTACAATTGCGATATCAATAATCGCAGAGAAAAAATTGCCGGAGGAGAAAAACAACACTATAAAACTATTCCAGATATACTCAAAAAAGCCTATAATTGAATTAATTAACCCCATTTTTACTCTCCTTCTTTTGAATTTTTAAAATTTATTTTTGATGAGTTGTTATCATTCAAGCAAAATACTTTTCTTTTTTTCGCAGCAATAACCACATAATCTATTATGTAGAAAAACAGTATCATCATAGCAGGAATTACCATTGACGAAAGCCTTGAAAACTCTGCCATTGAACCTAATACCGAAACAAAAATATGCGAGAATATTATAGAGCAAAGCCCTATTATATGCCAACAAATTCTCTTTTTGCTAATAAGGACTAAAATCGACCACGCGACGCCTATTAACACAAGCAACATACAGTCTAAAAAGGTAAACGGAAATGTAAGTTTTACCATTAACGGCGAAAATACGCCAAAATCTTCACAGCCTTCAGGAATTAATGTATATTGCGTTGCCACCTTTTCAGACGCTAAAAATTTTATTTTATCCAAAGTATATTCTCTATACTCTTTGCTATGAGTTTTTATACAGTCATTAACATAACCATCAATGGTTTCATAAGAAAAATTCATAGGGAGTATTTCAATAATACTTGGTATCCATTTTTCTTGGTCAAACGATTCCATTTGTTTTTCTAAATACTCTGATAAGAATGGATACTCTTTGCTATCAGTCATTCCGAGTGACATAACAATATAAAGTTTGTTAACCGTTGTACTAACTGAACTTATTGTAAAATACTCGTGGTTTTTATAATTAAGACCTTGATAGCCAAACACCATTCCAATGCACAATACAACACTCAAAAGCCCTGCAATTGCTTTTTTTCTCTCATTAGCATTAAAAATTATTCTTGCGATAAAGAATACTGCTAAAACCGCGGTTAGATATATAAATGTTGGTCTTAACATTATCATCACAAATGAGAAAAGCCCTAAAATAATCGCTTTATACGCTTTCGGCTTTGCAAGGTATGAAAAAAGTATGTAAATCAAAATAACAGTGAAAAGCAAAGACAACGATTCAGTTAAAGTGATAATGTCCCAATTAAATACACTAGGCGCTATTCCATAAAGAAAAGCACAGGCCGATAAAATATACTTGTTTGAAAAAAGTTTTCTACAGGCAAAATACAAAAGCGCCACGCTGATTATTGACAAAATTGACTGCACAAAAGACACCATTTCATAAAAGCCCATTGTGCCAACTTCTTGCCCTGTTAAAATCGAAACAAATTTTAAAAAATAAGGATAACCGGGTGTTCTAAAAATATCAGTTTCGCCTTTGAAAATATTTGCCGTATAATTTGTGTAAGTTTTTGAGTCATAATAAATAACATAACTGTTAAAATGCGAAAGATACCACACTCTGAAAAGCAATGTTAAACACATTACGCTTGACATTGGATGAGCGCCTGCTTTTGCTACAAAATCTTCAAATTTGCTATGATTATCTCCATAGGTGCAAATAGCAAAAACCAAAAAGAAGCAGGTTGACGCGCCTAACATAATTAATATTCTCAAAGGGGTAAAAAGTGGCTCGCCTGTTGAAAAATATCTTTCTTGAAACATAATATATGCAAGGCCAAAAATAATTGCGTTAAATGCATATATAAAATATCTCTTATCTATTTCTTTGACTTTTTTCAACTTTTCTACAAACATAAAAATTACCCCATTTTCTTGATTTTATTTTAACATAAAACAAACCTCATTTCAATGAATTTAAAGAGAATTTTTAAAATATTTTAATAAAAATTTAAGATTTACTAAACATTTGATTGATATATTAATTAAAATATAGTATAATAATTAAAAATTTATCGTAAAAAGGAATTTTTTGTAATGAATTTTATGGATAATTTTTGGGATAACATTCTGCATATTGACAGAATTCTTGACCAGTTAGTAGCAGAGTATCCTTTTTGGTCTTATTTCATATTAGGGTTGATAATTTTTTTAGAAACTGCGTTTATTATCACCTCTTTTTTACCGAGCGATGTTGTGCTTTTTGCGGCTTGCTCTTTAATGATGGTGCAAAAATCTTTTAACCCTTTTATTTTAATACCAATATTTTTAGTTTCGGCAGTTTTAGGCGATAATGTTAACTTTGCAATTGGCAGACTTTTGCGAAAAAAAGTGCAGAAAAGTGGAAGGATTTTGTTTGTTAAGCAAGAAAATTTAGAAAAGACGAATAAAATCTTTGAAAAATCAGGCGGCGCTGCAATAATTTGCGCAAGATTTGTTCCGCTTCTTCGCTCGCTTGTACCTTTTGTTACAGGCGTTAGCCAGAAAGAATATAGATGGTTTTTTAAGAAAAATTTAATCGGTGTTACAATTTGGACAATCCTTTATTGTATGCTTGGCGTATTATTCGGAAATCTTGATTTTGTTAAAAATCATTTTGGTATTGTGGCGCTTGGTATTGCTTGTTTAACTATCTTTACTGCTGCTATTTCTTTGGGTGTTAAGAAAATATTTTTAGAAAGAAAGCAAAAATTAAAATAAGGAATCAAAAATAATGAATTGGATTTTAGATTTATTAAGTAATCCGTTTTTTATAACAGGACTTACCGCTTGGGCAGTAGCGCAGGTTTTAAAAGTTATTATCTATGCTATTGTTAATAAAAAATTTGATATTACAAGGCTTTTTGGCGATGGCGGAATGCCTAGCGGACATTCGGCTACTGTTACATCACTTGCAGTTTTAGCAGGTATTGTTTACGGCGCAGGCACTTTTGAATTTGCTATCGCTGCACTTTTGGCAATTATTGTTTGCCATGACGCAATGGGTGTTAGACTTGAAACAGGCAAACAAGCGATTTTAATTAACGAGATTATCAAAAGTTTTGATGTTTTTTCATCAGAAGAATTGCCTGAAGTTAAGTTAAAAGAGTTTGTTGGTCACACCCCTATTCAAGTGTTAATGGGTATGATTATCGGCGTTGCAAACGCTTTTGTTATGAATGCAATTTTATTATAAAAAAACTACCTTAAGAAAATTCTTAAGGTAGTTTTTTGTTGTTCTACTATTTGTTGTTCTGGTTGTTTTGGTTTTTGTTATCAAATTTGTTTTCAGATTTGTTTTTGTTCTGATTATTTTGATTTTTGTTATCAAATTTGTTTTGGTTTTGATTTTTGTTTTGATTGTTTTGGTTGTTCATAAATTTTCTCTCCTTGAATAATGTTTTTTCAATAAATGTATAGCATTTTTGAGCATGCTATGTTATTATTATTTCATAAGAGTTTTAAATTATACTTGTACTGTTTTTGGTACAAAAGGCAGTTTATAATAAAGAAAATAAATAAATTTGGAGTTTTTGTAATGTTAAAACTTATAATTTCAAGAACAGGCTATGGAAAAACTACATATATACACAGCAAAATCAAGAGCCTTTTAGAAGAGGGCAAAAAAATTGCTTTGATTATTCCAGAGCAGATTTCTTTTGAAAGCGAACGCGACATTTTAAGAGAAGTTGGCGCTAATAATCTTAAAAATGTTACTGTGATGAGTTTTACTCGCCTTTGTAGTTTGTTTTTTGCAAAATACGGTGGCAGAGAAAAACCATATATAGATACCGTTGGCAAAACTGCACTTATGTCACAAGTTTTAAAAGATAACGAGAAAAATCTTGAACTTTTTAAAAAAGCGGCTAACACTCCTCAATTTTGCGAGATGATGCTTGATTTTGAAAGCAATATTAAAAAAATCGATGTTTCTGTTGAAACTCTTCTTGAATGTTCGGATAAAAAAAGTGGTATTTTAAAGCAAAAATTATCCGAAACTGCGCTAATTTTATCTTCTTATGAAGAAATGTTAAACAAAGATTATTTTGACCCGCTTGATGATTTGAATGTTGTGGCTAATCGTCTTGATGAAAATGCTATGTTTGAAAACACAACGGTGTTTATCGACTCTTTCACAGGCTTTACCGCAGTGCAGATGAATATAATTGAAAAAATTATGAAAACCGCTGACGAAACTTATATTTCGCTCGGCTTTGATGGTGTTTATTCAAAAAATGCAATGTCTGTTTTTGCAAATATGGCAAAAACTGCTTTGCAATTAAAACAACTCGCAACTGACAATGGTGTTAGCGTGAGTGATGATATTATTCTTTCACAAAACAAGCGTGTTAATTCTGATGAACTTTTGTTTTTAGAGCAAAATATTTTTTCTAATGAAAACAATATTTATGATGGCGAAAACAAAGACGTGTTTGTTACAAAAACAAAAAATGTTTATGAAGAAGCAGAATATGTTGCAAAAACTATTATTGACCTTACAAGAGAGCAAAATTTAAGATACCGCGATATTTCGGTAATTTTTCGTGATGCCGACGAGTACAACGAGGTTATTGAAGAAGTTTTTGAAAGATATGAGATTCCTTTGTTTGTTGATAACAGAGAAAGCGCTCAAAATCTTAATTTGTTCAAACTCGTTTTCTTTGCGCTTTCGGCAATTTGCAAAAAATTTGATAGCGAGTCTATTATTTCTCTTGTTAAAACAGGTCTTGCCGGTGTTGATGAAACAAAGGCAGAACTTTTTGAACTTTATACTTATGTCTGGCGAGTTGATAAAAAAGGCTTTTTTGAAGAATTTACTTTGCCTGTTGACTCTTTTGTTGAGGGCGACGAGCAAACACTTGAAAGCACTTTAAATTCAATTGAAGAAGCAAGACAAAAAATTATTGCGCCTTTAGAAAAATTTAATATAACCAAAGGCAAAACCGTTAAATCTTTTGTTAAGGCAATTTTCCAACTTATAAAAGACTATAACTGTGGCGTTACTTTAAAAGAATATAGCAACACGCTTTTAGAAAAAGGACATACAAGGCTTTCTGACGCGACTGTTAGAAGTTATGATATAATGATTCACATTCTTGACCAATTATATCTTTCGCTTGGTGAAACCGAAGTTACACCAAAAAGTTTTTTTGAAATTTTTAATTCTGCAGTTGCGCTTTTGGATATCGGCTCGCTTCCGCAAGGGCTTGACGCGGTTGCGGTTGGCTCCGCAGAGCGTATGCGACCAAAAGCGCCAAAGGCTACTTTTATTATCGGCGCTAACGAGGGTGTTTTCCCATCTGCAAGTGCCGGCAATGGTTTGTTCTCTGATAGCGAACTTTTAAATTTGAAAAACGATGGAATTAATTTACCTTTTTATGATATTGATACCGCTATTGACGAGCAATATTTAGCATATTGCGCAGTTTGTAGCCCTTCGGAAAAATTGTTTGTTTCCTACCCTGCTTTTTCAATTTCAGGCGAAGAAAAACAACCTTCCATTATTGTTGATGAGATTAAAAAAATCTTTAAAAATGTAAATGTTCAAACTTATGATTGCAATAAAATTTCTTGTGTGAATGACGCTTTGAAAGTTTATGCAAAATATGAAGTTGGCACTAATGAAATCAAGCGTTATTTTGAGCAAAATCAAAATGATAAGTTTGATAATTTAATCAAGGCTACCAAAAACAAATTAGACTGCATTTCGCCTGAAACCGCGAAAAAATTGTATGGCGAAAAGATTTATACTTCTGCTTCAAAAATTGAAACTTATAACAAATGTAGTTTTTATTATTTTTGCAAATATGGTCTTCATGCTAATGTTATAAAACAAGCAAAAGTTGATAATTTAAGTAGAGGCTCGCTTGTGCATTATGTGCTTGAGAAAATGTTGAACAAATTTGATGTTAAAGAATTTTTCGAGTTAACTGACAAAGAAATTTCTGATTTTGTTAAAACATTTGCATTAGAATTTTGGGGCGAAAATACAGGCAATATAAACCAGACTTCAGTTGAAAAATATAGATTCACAAAACTCATTGAAATGGTTGAAGAATTGGTTAAACGAGTTTTTGATGAATTAAAACAATCTGAATTTAACGTGGTTAAAACCGAACTTGCTATCGGCGGAAAAGAGCCTGATATAAATGCTTTAGAAGTTGACTTTAAAGACGGAAAAATCATTTTAACAGGCTTTATTGACAGGGTTGATAAAGCAAACAAAAACGGCAAAGAAATTTTAAGAATTATCGACTATAAAACAGGTTCTAAAAAACTTAATTTTGCCGATTTGATTTATGGTCAAAATCTTCAAATGCCTTTGTATATGAAGGCGGTTTTGGAAAATGGCAAAGAGCGTTTCGGCGACTGTTTGCCTGGCGGAATGTTTTATTTTGCGGCTAAAGAAGCCGTTGCTAATGCCGAGCGAAACACCGATGAAGACACTATTAGCGCTTTGCGTCTTAAAGACGTTAAAATGGACGGTGTATTTTTAGACGATGAAGATTCTTACACCGCTATTGAGCCTGAAAAACAAGGTGTTTACTCCCCTGTTAAAGTTAAAGCGGACAATACGCTTTCATCTTCTGCGCCTTGCTATACGATAGAGCAGTTTAAAATATTGTCAGATTATCTTGATTTAACTTTAAAAGAAACTGCAAAAGGTATCTTAGGCGGAGATATTGAGCCGAAACCTGTTGATGGGGTTGGTGTTAGCGCTTGTGATTACTGCGATTATTCTTCTGTTTGCCAATTTAAAGGCGAACATATAAAAGCAGAAAATTTAAAACGAGATGAAGCATTTAGTTATATGTATAACAAATTAAATGAAATAAGGGGGCAAGAATGATGAGGTTTACTAATGAGCAAGACAACGCGTTAGACGCTCGTGGCAGAATTTTGGTTTCTGCAGCGGCAGGCTCTGGTAAAACTGCCGTTCTTGTTGAAAAAGTTGTTAGAATGGTTTGTGATGAAACAAACCCTATTGATATTGATAAACTTTTAGTGGTTACTTTTACAAATGCAGCCGCAAATGAAATGAAAACAAGAATTTCTGAAAGTTTGTCTGAAAAACTAAAAAACAACCCTGAAAACTTTCATTTAAGAAAACAAAAACTTCTTTTATCTTCTGCAAATATCTGCACAATTGATAGTCTTTGTATTTCTTTAGTAAGAGAATATTTTTACAAACTCGGTATTCCAAGTGATTTTAAAATCGCAGATAAAAGTGTCACAAACAAACTGCAAAACGCTTGTATTGACGAGATTTTTGCTAAAAAATTCGAAGAAAAAAGCCAAACCTTTTTAGATTTGGTTTCGGTTTTTGGTGGCGAGCGTGCCGATGAAAAATTAAGAGATAATATTTTAAAGGTTTATGATTATCTTTGCAGTTTGCCTTTTCCTGATAAATACATAAAAAACGCTATTGAAATTTATAGTGATTTTGATGAAAACAGCGTTTTATTTGATGTTGTTTGGGAATATGCTCACAACCTTATAAGCGGGCGTTTTACTGCTTTTAAATCGGCTTATGATGAACTTTTGGAAGATGATTTACTAGCCGGTTATGGCGAGGCTTTTGCGCTTGTTAACGCAAAACTTATAGAAGTTTTAGACCTTATTTTACACAGAGATTATCAAGGTATGGTTGATTTTCTAGCCAACTTTTCAAACGAAAAGTTAAAGGCGGTTAGAAATTATTCTGATATTAATTTCAGAGAAAAAATGAAATCTGCCAAGAAAATGGCTGAAACTGATATTGAAAAGTTAAAAAGTATTTTCAACTGCAATTTAGATGATGTTTTTGATGATATGAAAACACTTTTACCAATTGTAAAAGAATTTTTTAGTATCACAAAAGAATTTTCCGATATGCTCTTTGATAAAAAGGCGGAAAACAACTCGTTTGATTTTTCGGATATTGAAGCGCTTGTTTTAAAACTTCTTGTAGAAGTTGAAGGCGAAAAAATAGTTAAAACTGATATTGCAAACGAATTATCTAAAAAGTTTTACACTGTTTTGGTTGACGAATATCAGGATACAAACGACCTTCAAAACACTATTTTTAACATACTTGCAGATGACGGCAAAAAACTATTTATGGTTGGCGATGTTAAGCAAAGTATTTATGGCTTTAGAAAAGCAAACCCTAAAAACTTTTTGTTTGCCCGCAATGAATTACCGCTTTACACAAAAAATTCTGATAAATCAAAGGTTATTATGTCTGGTAATTTCAGAAGTTGTGTTGATGTTTGTAATTTTGTCAACTTTCTCTTTTACAGGCTTTTTACAGTTGAATGTGGCGAAATGCTTTATGAAGACGAAGATATGCTTGTGCCAATGAGCAAATTTTGTGAAATTGATGAAAACAGAGTTAGTTATCATATTGTAAGCACTCAAGACGAGCATAGCGCTACTGAAAGACAAGCGTATTATATTGCCGATGTTATCAACTCTAAAATCGGCAAAAACATTATTACTGATAATAAAACTTTAAGACCTGCCGAGTTTAAAGACGTTTGCATTTTGCTTAGAAACAGAAAAGAAATGCCTGTTATTGCAGAATTTTTGAAATCAAAAGGCATTCCTGTTTGGGTTGATGACAACGAGGGGCTTTTAGAAGAAAAAGAAATTGTTACTTTATTTTCACTTTTGCAGGTTATTGATAACCCATTTTTAGATGTACCGCTTCTTGCAACTTTAACAGGCGATATTTATAATTTTTCTGCAGATGAAGTTGCAAAGATTAAGGCAAATCACAAAAAGAAAAGTCTTTATGACGCTCTGCTTTGTGAAAAAGGCGAAAACGAGAAAATTCAAGATTTTTTAGATGAGATAAGCGAATTTCGTAGAATTTCTAATTTATGCTCGGTTTCATCTCTTATTAGCAAGATTTTAAACAAAACATCTTACGAAAACACTGTTTTTCTATATGAAAATGGCGATAGTTGTTATAGCAATTTATTGCTTTTCAAAGAAACTGCAAAAGCCTTTGAAAATGATATGCAAAGAGGGCTTTCGGCGTTTGTTGCTTATATTAACAGACAAATTAAAAACGGCAACACATTGCAAAAAGCAGTTTTCTCTGCCGAAAATGACAACGCAGTAAGAATTATGACAATGCACCGTTCTAAAGGTTTGCAGTTCCCTATTTGTATTCTTGCTTGTCTTGATAAAAAATTTAATCGCATTGACAGTACTGCCGATTTGATTTTAACGGAAAAATGCGGTCTTGGTTTTAATTTTGTTGATAAAAACAGACACATTAAATATTCAACATTCCCAAGAACTGCTTGTTCGCTCGAGAATAAGGCTATTTCGCAGTCTGAAGAATTAAGACTTTTGTATGTTGCTATGACAAGGGCAAAAGATTTTCTTATTATGGTTGCTTCTGATGAGAATTATGAAAAACATCTTGCCGAATATGAAAATCAACTTGTTGTTTCTAAAGACGGTAGATTTTTATCAAGTATTATTTTGAATTGTGATAGTTTTCATAAAATGATAATGCTTGCAAACTGTGTTCACAGCATTGAAACAAAAGGCGAAACAGTCGATATTAAATCAAACAACGGTTTTCACGGTAATTATTCTATTGAGATTTTTGGCGATGAAATTGATGATAGCATAGTCGAAACCAGAGTGTTGGATTTAGGTTTTGATGAAGACTTATACAAAAAAATTGCCGAGAGTTTAGACTATAAATACAAGTATAAAGACCTTAACAAAATCTTTGTTAAACAAAGCGCTTCGGCGTTAGCGCACAGAGAATTTTCTTCAAAATTTGATTTTACAACAGAGCCTGTTTTTGAGAAAAACCAAAAATTAAGTGCGGCGCAAAAAGGCACTGCAATGCATAAGTTTATGCAGTATTGCGAATTTAAAGACGCGGCGGTTTCTATTAGTGACGAGATTAAGCGATTAATAAGCGAGGGTAAACTCACTAATGATGAGGCAGATTCTTTGAAAGAGGAAAATTTAAAGGCGTTTTTTGTCTCGCCTATCGGCAAAAAAGTAGTAAATAGCGAGAAAGTTTATAAAGAGCAAGGGTTTATGGTTGAACTTGACGCAAAGGACGTTTATAACGACTTAAGCGACGAGTTTGAAGGCGAAAAAGTTATTGTTCAAGGTTTTGCAGATTTATGTTTTGTTGATGATAATTCACTTATTATTGTTGACTATAAAACCGACAGAGCCGAAAAAGATGAACTTATAGCAAGATACAAAACTCAACTTGATATTTATGCTTTATCGCTATCCCAAACATTTAATATGCCGGTGTCAAAAACCGCAATTTACTCGTTCTACTTAAAAGAATTAATTGAATTGAATTAAAAAAAGGAGTGCTTTTAGCACTCCTTTTTTGTTTTAGTTTTTAATTGCTAGTTTTTCTATTACAAACTTTTCATCTGCACCTACAACCATTGTAAAGTTGCCGCTTTCAAGTTTTACAGGTTGTTTGATTTGAACAGATGCGCCATTTGTACCACACATTGACATTTCATCAACTTTTTTATCATTAAATGTTACTGAACACCACCATTGCGCTAACTCATCTGCATTTATATGCAAATCATAAACAAACACATAGTCGCCAGGCTCGTTTATTGTAACGTTATATTCTTTGCCGTTTTCTACATTTTTAAAGCAGTATAAATCTTTCAACTGGCTATCATCAATTGAAGCAAATTCAGGTTTTTTGCAACCACCTAAAACATAGTTTTCAAAGCAAGGGGATTTCAAGATGTAATTTAATAAATTAATACAACATCTTTGCAAATCACTTCTTGAAATATATCCGCTTTCAAGACCTTCTTCAATATTATCAGGTTGTGTTTCAGAGCATTTGCAAACCATAAACACATCGTTTTGCGCTCTTACCATCTGCTTTGTATTGGTATTAAATGCTTCCTCGCCTTTGCAGTTCATTTTAGCCCACCAGTCAGTCATAACAAAGCCGTTATACTTCCACTCATTACGAAGAATAGTTGTATTAAGGTCAAAGTTTCCTGCAGACCAATAACCATTAACAGGGTTATAAGCAGTCATAATTGCGCTAGCGCCACCCTCTTTAACTGCGATTTCAAAGCCTTTTAAATAAATCTCGCGAAGCGCTCTTTGAGAAACAACACTATTTGCAGATGAACGACCGATTTCTTGGCTATTACAAGCAAAATGCTTGATAGTAGCGCTTGGACCTGCTTTTGCAATACCACGGCAAATAGCAGCAGCCATTTTGCCCGAAACGACAGGGTCTTCTGAAAAATATTCAAAGTTTCTACCATTGAGCGGATGACGATGAATATTCATACCAGGGCCTAAAAGCGCATCAACTTTATAAGCGCGAAGTTCAAGACCTTCATAAATATGAAGTTCTTCAATTAATTCATCATTAAATGTACAAGCGAGCGCAGTGCCAATAGGCATTGCAGTACACTTATTACCAGAGTCAAGACGCAAACCTGAAGGGCCATCACTAACACAAGCAACAGGAATACCAAAGTCAAGCAAACTATCGGTAACGCCACCAAAAGCGCCGCCTGTACCTGCGGTAACTTTATGAGAGTTCATACCCTCGCCTTTTACCATACATCTCATATCAAAATCAGAAAGTTGTGCAACAAACTCATTCATTGTGCATTTTCCGTCTGCAACATCAACGAGTTTGTAACCCTTATCGCCTGTATAAGCGATTTCAGGCATTCTGTTTTCAACAACTCTTTTTTCAAGGTCGATTTCACAAGTAGGCACTTTTTCGTATTCTACTGTTAATTTGCCATCGTTTAATACAGGTTTGATTCTCTGGAAGTCTTTTTCAGGAGCAAGAGCCTCAACCGGTTTGAATGTAATTACAAAGTTTTCAAATGCAACATAAGTTTCAACCTTTTCAAGATTTCTTACAGAATTACCTAAATAAATGTCATAATCGCCCATTTCCAAAAGCCATGCGTTTTTATGACCTGTTGCGCCTGAATCATCAAAAGATGCCATTTGCTCAACATTGAATTTTAACTCAATTGTTTCGCTCTCGTTTGGTTGCAAAGTGCTTGTTTTCTTATATGCCAAAAGTTCAAACTTTGGTTTGCCAAGTTTTCCTTGAGGCGCAGAATAATAGCATTGAACTACCTCTTTACCCGGCATTTTACCTGTGTTAGTAACAGTTGCAGTAATTGTATAAACTGAATGTTTGAGTTTTGCGCTTTCAAACTTAATATCAAAGGTTGTATAAGAAAGACCAAAACCAAATGGATATGCTACTTTTTCAGGGCAGAATGTTTCAAAATATCTGTAACCAACATAAATATCTTCAACATAAAGAGCCTCATATTTATCGCCAAAGTTATCATTTGATGGGTAATCATTAATATCTTTTGCAATTGTATCAGAAAGTTTGCCACTTGGAGTTACTTTGCCTGTTACTAAATCTGCAACTGCGTTTCCGCCTTCCATACCGCCATGCCAAACATACATAACAGACTCTACGCCATATTCTTCAACAAATGACATATCAATAATGTTACCTACATTTAAAATAACGCAAACTTTATCAAAAGCCTTGCAAACATTTGAAATCATTTGCTTTTCTTCATCATTTAACTGATATGAACCTGCGCCATTGAAATTATCTCTGTCTTCACCGGCAGTTCTACCGATAACAACTAACGCTTTATCAGATTTTACAGCGCAATCTTTTGCCAATTCTTCAGTTATAGGCATTTCTTTTTGGCACCAAGGCTCTGCGCCCCAACCTTGACCAACATCAAATGGGTTGTCTTTTAACCATTCTTTATATGTATCAACTAAATCTTTATTAACTTCAATTTCATTGCAGTTTAAAAGTGGGTCAATAACGTTTGTAACATACAAAACATTAACCATACCGCCTGAACCTGTGCCTGATTTGTTATAATCAAACTGTGTTCTGCCAAAAACAGAGATTTTCTCACCCTTTTTAAATGGCAAAACATCGCCTTCATTTTTCAAAAGCACTGCGCCTTCTGCAGATACTTTTCTACAAACTGAAGGAAACTCTTTTATTGGCTCTTCTTTAAGTTCATAAAGATTATAACCTTTTACAGTTTTAGTTGTATCAATTTTCATTACTTTTACCTCCAAAGGTAGTATTTCAACTTCGTTTATTCGTTTATTATATTAAAGCATTACCTTAAAGTCAACACATTTTTAAGATTTTTTCAATATCTTTTGGCAATGGTAGATTAAACTCTAAAGTCTTTTGATTTATTGGATGTTTTAAGGTTAATTTATACGAATGAAGCGCAGGACGAGAAATGTCTTTTTCTTCTTTTCCATACAAAAAATCGCCATAAAGCGAATGACCGATATGCGCCATATGAACTCTTATTTGATGAGTGCGACCTGTTTCAAGTTTTAGAGAAATTAAAGTTTTATCAGCATAGTTTTCAACCACTTTATAATGAGTAACCGCTCTTACCCCGCGACTATCAACAGTTCTTTTGATTATGCTATTGTCTTCTCTAAAAATAGGCGCATCAACTGTGCCATCATTACAAAGCGTTCCACAAACTACCGCTAGATACTCTCTTGTAAACTCGCCTGAATTCATCGCCGATTTCAAAAGTTCGTGAATATGCGGATTTTTTGCAATTACCATAAGCCCTGACGTGCCTTTATCAAGACGGTTTACAGGGCGAAAAACAAAATTAACACCTTTTTTATGATAATAATTCATAACTGCACCTGCAACGCTTATTTTATAATTATTAAGCGATGGGTGGGTTGGAATTTCGCCTTGTTTATTAATAACAAGCAAACTCTCATCTTCAAAAACAATATCAAGCGGAATATCACAAAGCGGAATATTCTCGCTTTTTTCATCATCGGTTTCGATAACGACTTCTACTTTATCGCCAAGCGCTATCTTTTCGTTGACAAAAGTGAGTTTACCATTTACGCAAATGCCATTTTCTATTCGTTTTGCCTTTTTTACAAGCGCTGACGAAAGTTTTAATTTATACTTTAAAAAATCATTTAAACTTTTGCCATCAAACTCTTTATCAACAACACCATTAACTACAGTTTTCATTTATCCAAAAGCCTTATTAAATTTGGTAATTCTTCTTCAAATCTAACGCCGAATCTCACATCGGTTTTAGCGTTTTTAGTGCGTTTTATTGAATTAACAACAACTCTCATTGCAATTTCAGTTGCACATTTTAGCGATTTATCATTCATAAGCGCCGCTAAAAGAGTTGAGCCAAAAACATCGCCTGTACCGTGATAAAAACCTTCGATTTCTTTTGAAAGAGTGAAATCAAGCGTGTTTGTTTCATTATCAAAACAAGCGCAACCAAGGCTCTGCTCATCAAAATGCACACCTGTTAGCACAATTTTTTTATCACAAACTAATTTTAACTTTTCAATTAATTCTTTTATATACTCTTTTGTATGAGGTCCGTTTTTATACTCGGTACCTGTTAAAAAACAAGCCTCTGTAATATTAGGAATGATAATATCTGCTAATTTACAAAGTTTTTTAATCTCTTGCGGAAATTCACTTTCAAAATTAGCATAAAGTTTGCCTGCGTCTGCCATAACCGGGTCAACAAGCAATAATGTATTATCTGATTTCAACATTTTTATAGCATCAAGCACGATTTCAACCTGCTTTGTTGAGCCTAAATAACCTGTGTAAATACTATCAAACTGCAAATCAAGACTTGACCAATGTTTTGCAATTGGCAGAATTTCATCGGTTAAATCAAGATATGTAAAATCAGAAAAACCGCCTGTATGAGTTGAAAGCACAGCAGTTGGAATAACTGTACACTCTACCCCTGCGGCAGAAAGTATTGGCAAAGCAACTGTTAATGAACATTTGCCGATACCGGAAATATCATTAATAGCCGCCACTCTTTTTAATTCGCTCATATTTTCACCTACTCTAAAACGATAGTGAAAGGGCCATCATTGAGTAGTGACACTTTCATATCTGCACCAAAAATTCCTTTTTCAACTTTAAAACCATTTGACGCGCATTGTTCACAAAAATAGTCATACAATTCACTCGCCTCGCTTGGTGGCATTGCATTAATAAACGAAGGGCGATTTCCATGAGAGCAGTCTGCACACAAAGTAAATTGAGAAATTATCAAAAGCGAGCCGCCAACATCTGAAAGCGACTTGTTGATTTTTTCATTTTCATCTTCAAAAATTCGCAAATTACAAATCTTTTTAGATAGTCTATCTGTATCTTCTTTTGTGTCGCCCTTTGCGGCACCAAAAAGCACTAAATAACCTTTATCTATTTTGCCAACGGTTTTACCATCAACATCAACTTTAGCGCTTGACACCCTTTGAATAACTATTTTCATATTGCACCTCAAAAACAAAAAATCACTACTCTTAATTATAACATTAAGAATAGTGATTTACAAGAACTATTTAAACTAATGCATTTAGTTTATTTTTTTACTTTAATTGTTTTTATATTGCTCCAAGGTCCATAGTGATTAATTCGATTATAATTATAAAAAGTTGCACCATAAGTAACAAAATATCTTGCTTTTACTTCATACTTGCCCATTTCATACATTCTCAAACTTTTTGTTACATTCTTTTTACTTGAAAAATAATCGGCATAATTCCAACGCTTTTTCCCTTTTAACCTGTATGCAATTTCATAACCGCCACAAGATTTAAACCATTCTATATCAGAAGTGGCTTTATAGAATTTATTGTTAAGTTTATAAGTAAGTCGTTTAGACTTTTTGTTTGATAATTTCAAAATCGGTTTCGCAGTTATTTTATCTGGTTTTATCCTCTTTCCTGAACGAAATACTTTGCCACAATCGGTGCAAATTATTCTGTTCTTTGTTCTGTAATTTGTATACGATGTTGCCACATCTAATTTTTCTATTGAATGAGTATAATGATAAAAATTAGTTAAATATGCTCCATAAAACCTATCAACAACAGTTTGTTCGCCTTCATATGTCAACTCATTAGTTTCAGTATTATATCTATAACAATCTCTAAAACTGTCGTCTTCACAATTATCGCTCGCTTCAAAGTAATAAAGATTATTACCACAAATATCCTCTACTTCAAAACCAGTTATTGTAGGTGTGATTTTTTCAAAGTCACTTCTATCAAGCATCAATTCATCTTGATTTCCACAAACTTTTCTAATTGTTCTATAACCATTTACTTCGTAGTTGTAATAAAAAGCGCCATTCGAAATATATAGTTCATCGGTTTGGAATTTTTCATGCAACAACATTGAAGTTTTATAAAGTTTAGTTCCATCTACATAATCAGTATCTGGCGCGGATATATGTTCACTTCCATCGCAAACATAATAATCTTTGCAATGCGACCCACTATATTGCATCATTGTTTTATTTCCTGCAAATAAAATTTTGCCGTTTCGAAGGCAGTCAACATGATACCATTTGCCATTGTCCATCTTTACTAAATTCCATACATGTTGTGCAGAAGGCGAAACAACAATCTTAACAGGAACATTTAGTTTAGTTAATAAACACGCTAGTGCCGCTGACATACCATCACATTGCGCCCATCCATTTACTATTGCACCATATGCCACTGAACTGTTTAACTCATTCATACTATAAGACAAATTTTCATTTAATCTCATATATGCATACAAAGTTTTTTCATAATTACTACTAATAGCAGGTGAAATATCCCCTATCATTTCATCTGCTTTTTCATCAACTTTCTTTGCCGCAGATTTTTTCATAGATGGTGTCCAATACGCAACAGGAAAATCATTTGTGCTAGCCGTTACAACACAAACACCAACAGAAGAAAACAGCATAATAGAAATTAAAAATATTGATATTACTCTTTTAAACATTAACTCACCTAAATCTTAATTTTATTTTAGAAATCAAACTTGTTTGTTTCTATATATTAAGACTCATAACTCTTATAAAATTAGAAAAAAATTAAAAAATCCGATTTGAATAATCGGATTTTTTAATCTTTAATAATTACTATAAAAACTTAATGGGTCGGTAGTTGAACCGTTTACACGAATTTCAAAGTGCAAGTGTGGTCCTGTTGACGCACCGGTTGAACCAACTGTACCAATTTGTTGACCTTTAGATACAGACTGACCTACGCCTACATACATTGAAGCACAGTGAGCATAAAGCGATACAATACTGTTTCCATTATACTTACCATGGTCAACCATAATACAATAACCATAACCGCCATTGTATGAAGCAAGAATTACAGTACCGGCTGCAATTGAATAAATAGGTTTGCCATATGCACCTGAACCGGTAATATCAATACCTGTATGTAATTTTGAATAGCCGTAAATTGGGTGAATTCTATAACCATAACCAGATGAAATGTAATAAGAACCACCATAAGGCCATGCAAAACCATATGAGCCACCATCAATTGTTACATTGATATTTGAATTGTTAGCCGCTTGTTGTGCTAAACGGTCAAACTCTTTTTGCAATTTTTCTTTTTCTTCTGCAATTGCTAAATTCTCTGCTTTCAATTCATCTTCAGTTGATTTAATCGAAGCGTAAGCATCATATGCTTCTTGATATTTAGCATCTAATTTTTCTTGCTCTGTTACCAACTCTTGTCTTAAAGAATCTGCTTCGGCCTTTTTAGCCAAAACTACTTTTTTCTCTTTGTTGATAACTTTGATTTCATCTTCTAATTCTGTCATAAGTTCTTTTGTATCAACGGTGATACATTTCATAACATCTGATTTAAGCAAGAAATCGCCAAAATCTTCTGCAGATAAAAGAACTAAAAGGTCAGTTGAAGCGCCTGCTATACAAATAGCGCGAAGTCTTTTTTTCAAAAGTTCTTTAGCATCAGAAATCTCTGCCTCTTTTGAATTAATAGACTTATTCTTTTCATCAATTTCGCTTTCGAGAGCGTTAACCTTTTGTGTCATAAGGTCAACTTTTTGCTCAATAACATCTACTTGCGCTTGAAGTTGGTCTGCTTTTTCTTCGGCAGCATTCAAATCGCCTTGCATAGCATCAATTTTATTTTGAATTGCTTGTTGTTTTGCATTGCAGTCATTGATTTGCTGTTGAATCTCTGCAGAACTCAACGCTCTTACATCATAAGATTTTTCAGGAGCGGCAATGCACATTGAAATAGCAACTAAAATCAAACACAAGGTATAAGAAATTGCTCTTTTTAAAACTTTGTTTTTAAATAAGCGCATTCTGCTCACTTCCTTCTTTTCTTAAATATTTACTAATTGAAATTATACTTCCTATTGTACCTGCTACAATACCAATTGCACAGAAACCACCAAACAAGTACCAAACAACATCTGAATATGGCACTAAATTCATAAGCGCCAAGTCTTTTACCTTATCTATTGTTGAATTATAAACAAGATACAATATTCCTGTTGAAACAACGGCAGAAACAAGACCAAATGTTATACCTTCTACAACAAATGGGAAACGAATAAAGTTATTCGTTGCGCCTACTGCCTTCATAATAGAAATTTCAAGACGTCTTGAAGCCATTGTAATTCTGATAGTGTTTGAAATGATTACTAACGCTGTGATAAGCAAGAGACCGATTATCCAAAAACCTGCAGTATAAATAACACTTTGAATACCATTTAATTTTTCTGTAAGGTCTTTAGAGAAGTTGACATATTCAACACCCTCAACCTCGCTTATTTTTGCAATAGTTTTTTCATATTTTGCCTGGTCTTTAAAAGTAACCTCAATTTTTACAGGTAAGAAATTATTATCTTCAAAAAATTCATCATAAAGACCGCCAATAGACTCTCTGAATGAATCTGCAGATTCTTCACGAGAAACATATCTGGTAGTTTTAATGTTATCAATTTTTTTGATTTCATCTTCAATTAACAATGCTTTTTCTTTAGAAATAGGTTTTTTATCCTCATCTTTTAATGAAACAAAAACCACATTGTTATCTTTCAAAGCGCCAAACGCTTGTTCAACATTGTACGATAGCAACACCGCAACACCAATAAGCAACATACAAGAAACAAGTACGCAAACTGATGCTAATGTCATAAGGCGATGAAGCCAAATATTTTTAAATCCTTCTACCGTAAGGTATCTCACACTTCTTAACTTCATTGCACTTCTCCTTCGGCATTATCTGCTACAATTCTTCCCTTTTCGAGCATAATAACTCTTCTGCCAAAATCACGAACTAACTGGTGCTCATGAGTTACCATTACAACGGTAGTGCCTCTTCTGTTAATCTCGGTTAAAAGTTCAACAATTTCATAAGACATTTCAGGGTCAACGTTACCTGTAGGCTCATCGGCAATGATGATTTGAGGGTTGTTAACAAGAGCGCGAGCAAGACCTACTCTTTGTTGCTCACCACCTGAAAGTTCATTTGGATAACATCTTGCTTTATTACCAAGACCAACTTGCGCCAAAGCAGCGGATACTCTACGGCGAATATCTTTAGTTGAAGCGCCTACTACACGAAGCGAAAACGCAACGTTTCCAAAAACAGTCATATTAGGGATAAGTCTGAAATCTTGGAAAACAATGCCCAAAGTTCTACGGAAATAAGGCACTTCACGGCGTTTGATTTTACTCATTTTATAACCGTTTACTATTACCTCACCGCTATTAACTTTTTCTTCATGCATCATAAGTTTGATGAATGTTGACTTGCCGGCACCTGAAGCGCCTACTACGAAAACAAACTCGCCCTTATTAATCTTTATATTTACATCATTTAACGCATGTGTTCCATTAGAATAGTTTTTAGAAACACCTTTAAACTCAATTAACGCTTGAGAACTTGCGTTATTACTAGTTTGTTTGATAAAAATCACTCCTTATGTGAATGAGACGGGGCTTAATAAATTACAGGGCTTGAACTAAGGTATTTTTTAACCATAAGCGCAATTTTAAATACAATTGCATGCTCAAACTCACGCAAATCAAGACCTGTGAGTTTTTTGATTTTTTCAAGTCTGTAAACAAGTGTATTTCTATGTACAAATAATTTTCTTGATGTTTCAGAAACATTAAGATTATTTTCAAAGAATTTTTGAATTGTAAACAAAGTTTCTTGGTCAAGGCTCTCAATTGAACCTGATTTGAACACTTCTTTTAAGAAAGTTTCACAAAGAGTTGTAGGGAGTTGATAAATAATTCTTGCAATACCAAGGTTTTCATAACTAACAATGGTTTTTTCAGTATCAAAAACTTTTCCAACTTCAAGAGCGATTTGAGCCTCTTTAAATGAAGTTGAAAGTTCTTTAATTCCATCAACAATAGTACCGATACCAATTGTGCAATGAGTATAGAACTCACCAGACAAAGTATCAATAATTGAACGAGCAAGTTTTTCAAGGTCTGCCATTTCAATAGATTTTTTAGTTTCTTTAACGATAGCAATTTCAGTTTCACTAACATTGATAATGAAATCTTTTTGCTTATCTGGGAAAAGATTTGAAACAACATCAAAAACAGATATGTCATTTTTAGCCATAATTCTTACGAGCAATACAACGCGTGAAACCTCTGCATTAAAATGAAGCTCTCTCGCTTTTATGTAAATATCGCCAGGCATAATGTTTTCAAGAATAACATTTTTAACGAAATTAGAACGGTCAAAGTTCTCGTCAAAATATTGTTTAACATTAGCCACAGAAACAGCCATCAAATTTGCATAAGAAGCAGTAACAGCATCTGTTCCTTGTACAAAAACTGAATAAATTGACTGACCTGGCACACCGAAGTTTTTGAAAGTAAAATCTCCCCTTACAAAAACATCTTCAACTGAAGAATCAGCAACAGAAATACCTATTGGTTCTCCGATAAGGCTAGCTTCACTACAAGCGCAAACTGTATATGTATCATCTACAACGCCTACAGTCTTTCCTATAGCTTCGCTCATTTGGGTTACGACATTTTGAAATAATCTGTTTGACATAACTCTTTTCTCCTTGTTTTTACAATTCATAAATTCATAGTTATATACATTTTACACAAAACTAACCCAAATTTCAAGCCATTTTTTAAAAAAAATTTAAAAAAGTCACAAAAATGGTAACAAATTTGAAACAATTAACATAATTTTACAATGTTTTAGGCGATATTAGTAAATTTAATGCGAAGTTTATACAAGTATATCATATTTTGCGATGAAAATAAATAGATAAATTTTACATAATATGGTAAAATATTCATATAAAATAGTCAACGAGGTGCAGTTTGTGAGAAACATAAATAAAAAGAGCGATAAAATACATATGATAAACACGAAATTAATTATCGAAAATCCTAATCAGCCAAGAGATAATATTGACGCTAAAAAGTTAGAGGGGCTTGTGCAGTCAATAAGACGAAACGGAATTTTGCAACCGCTCGGTGTTAATGAAATTTCAAAGGGTAAGTTTGAATTGATTTACGGACACAGGCGATTAGCGGCGGCAAAAATTTTAGATATGCATTTTGTTCCCTGCATTATTAATAAGGTTGATGAAACCGATTCATTTGTTTTTGCGCTAATTGAAAACATTCAAAGAGAAAACCTTAATTTTATTGAAGAGGCAAAAGCCATAAATGAATTGATTAAAAAATTCAAGTTTACGCAAAGCGAGGTTGCATTACACCTTGGCATATCTCAACCGAATATTGCGAATAAATTGCGAATACTTAAATTAAGCGAGCGTCAAATAAGGCAGATTAATAATTTTGCTCTAACCGAGCGTCACGCTCGCTCGTTGCTTCGACTTCCTGATGAAAAGACGCGTGATGATGTTTTATCTGATATTATCATTAAAAATTTAAGTGTTGAGCAAACAGAAAAATTAATCGACAGTATTTTAAAGCCGAACGAAGAAAAGGCTAAAAACAAAATGGTTGTTAAAGATGTAAGGCTGTTTGTAAACTCAATTAATAAAGCGATTAAAGTTATGAAAAGTTCAGGAATAGAAGCAAAATCAGTAACCGAAGAAGACGAAAACTTTATTAAATACACCGTTACAATACCAAAAATTTAGTTTACTTGATTATTTTCGACAATTAGTATATAATAAACAAAAACGAAAGAATCAAGGGTTATGCATATATTAAAACATTTTAAAACTATAACAAAGCATCGCCATAAAGTAATTAAACACTGCGCTAAAGCAGGAATACTCTGGCAAGGGCTTTTTCACGATTTATCAAAATACACACTTGCTGAATTTAAAACAGGCGCAAAGTATTTTCAAGGGAACCGTAGTCCTAACGAAATTGAGCGAGAATTATATGGGCACTCGCCTGCTTGGATGCATCATAAAGGCAGAAACCGTCATCACTATGAATATTGGAATGATTATAACCCAAAAGAAGACAAGGTTATGCCGGTTAAAATGCCACTTAAATATGCAGTTGAAATGTTTTGCGATAGAGTGGCGGCATCTAAAATTTACAAAGGCGAAGATTATACCGATTCGCACCCGTTAGAGTATTTTGAAGGCGGAAGGCATAAAATGTTTATCCACCCTGAAACCGAGGCGTTTTTAGAAAAACTTCTCACTATGTTAAAAGTGCAAGGCGAAGAAAAAACGTTTGAATTTATTAGAAATTTAATCAAACAAAATAACGAGTATTAAAAAAGCCTTCCCTTGGGGGAAGGTGGCAATGCATAGCATTGACGGATGAGGGATAACAAAAAACCACCTTGAAAAAGGTGGTTTTTATTGTTTTATTTAACTTTTACAGTTTTAATATCAGACCATTGGCTATATGCATACTTTTTGTTTTGCTTAACAAAGGCTCTTAACTTAACTTGATATTTGCCTTTTTCAAGATTTTTTATAACTTTTGTTATGCCCTTTTTAGTATCAACTTTTACGCTTTTCCACTTTTTATTGCTTAATCTATATCTTACTTGGAAACCGGTTGCGTCTTTAACCTTTGTATATTTAACTTTGAACTTACCTTTGCCTTTTACAAGTTTAAATTTAGGTGTTTTTAAAGTTAATTTATCAATTTTTTTGCCTTTATTTATAACTTCGCCACAGTCAGCACAAACAGTATCGCCTGTGTAACCTTTTGCAAAATATGTTTCTTTTGAATTATTAATAACAGTTTCATTATGTGGCAATTTTGGAATTATTGTTTGTGGGTAAACAATTTCATCGCATCTTGTACACTTCCAACCACCAGAAAGACCTGTTTCGCTACAACTCGCAGGAACTTCTGGCATTTTTGATTTTATATGATAATTAGGCGGACATGGCATGCCAGCATATGAATAACCACATACTGCACAGTGTTTTGTATGCCAAATATAGCCACCCATATCAGTTTCTGAAGATACTATTTCGTGAGTTCCTTGCCATTCAAAATAAAATCCGTTGAAAAAAACTTCATAAGAATTTAAAGCATTGGCATCTTTTATTTTTATTGATATGCAGAAATATTTTGCCATTACAGGCTTTAAATCTGTGTCACTATTAGATGAACTTAATGTTACAAGATTTTCATCAAGCAGACCAAATCTTCTAATTGCTTTACATGTATCGTTTTCATCACTTGATATAAAGCCCGCAGAACCTTGACAAGTATAATATGGTTCTTCTTATAAAGCCATAACTGCTTTAAGCAAATTAACGCGATTTTCCCCATCAATATTAAAATAAACCAGTGTTGTATCACTATTTATATCAGGTATTATAGTAACTATTCCGTCATTATAACTACACGATACAACCCCCTGTGATAATTCTTCGTTATAATCATCTTCATCAAACTTGAATAATCTATAAAACTTATAACAAGGATAATCGACATATTCACAATAAAGTTCATCTGCATTTACCGAATAACAACTAGCCGAAAAAACGATGATTATTGATAATAGCAAACTAATTATTTTCTTCATAACCTTTACTCCTTTTAATACATTATATCCCATATATATTATGTTACCCCCCTCGCAAATTTTCAAGTGGTATTTTCCACAATTTTCCCTATCGTTTTTAGTGCGTTTTGTACAACACAACAAACTTAAAAAACCTTCCAAAAAGGAAGGCTTTTTTAAGTTCTTTATTTCAAAACTAATTCATTATTCAATTCATAGAAAATTTTAACCATATTTATAAATTTCATAGCCAATTTTCCATCGTCTAACATACATCTATAAATGTTTTCGCCGTTTTGAATTTCAATATGTTTTCCAGGTGAAAATGGCAAAGATGCAAATGTTGCAATTGGCACTTCAAACTCTGCTTTTTCGCCGTTTATTTGCCCATTTATCAAAAAGCGCTCACTATTTAATGTAATCTCGCCCTTACCAACTTCGAAAAACTTATGCTTTTTATAATCTATCATATAAATCGAAGTTTTAGCAGTAAGAGTAGTTTCTTCGCCGTTTTTGATTTTTTGCTTCAAATCGTCATAAATAAATTTGCTCCAGTCTGAAACATAGCGAATTTCTTTACCAATGCCTTTTTTGTTATGTAAAAATCCATAAACATCGATTTCTTGCTCAAAACCGCACTCATTACAACAAATTGTGTTTTTATCTTTAACGCTCATTGAAAATTCTTTAAGGCAATGCGGACATTTATACAAAACATTTTCAAGGCCTTCAATATTATCATTGTTTTTATACTTAACTCTCAATATTTCTTGCTCACGATAAGCGTCAAACAAAAGCGCTTTATTAGTTTTTTCTTTAACCTCTTCTATCTGCGCTTTTGCCAATTTTTCCTTTGAAAATAATTTATAAACATCAAGATAAGTAGTACCTGCGCGAAGACCTTTGCTCCATTTTGGCATAGAAAAATATGTGCCACTTACCTTTGCTACATAAACATCTGATTTTAACCATTTTAAAAACTTATAAGTTGCAGATGGAATAGGTGTTGAAATGCCATCTTCACACATAAGACCTGCAGGATAAATAACAAGCGGTTTGCCCTCGTTTATAACAGATTTCATCTTATTCATATCTGCCAAACTTGTTTGAAACTGTTGTTTAGGAATTACGCCTAGTTTTTTCAAAAAAGCAGTTATCGGCAACGAATGATAAAAAGAATTGCTGATAACAAAAGTCATTGGTGTATAAGTTATACCGATTAAATTCACAAAATCAAGCGCTGCTTGATGATTTGCGATTACTACAAACGGACCTTTTTTGCCTTTAATCTCATTGCGAATGATTTTTCGCTTGAATATCAAAAAAGCCACCAAATTACAAACAATTTGCGCTATTCTATAACAAAAAATGCTTTGTTTGCTTTTCCCCATATTTTTATCCCCCTAAACTGATATAATAAGTATATCACACTTTATCAAAAAATGCAAAAGCAAAATATTCTGTCAAAACACAGAGATTTTTGTTGAATTTATAAAGAAAAAAGCAACCGTTCGGTTGCTTTTGGTTTTCTTTTATTTTACTCTAATAAATACTTCTATCCAATTCAACCGAAGTATTATCATTTAGAAGTTCAAACAATTTATCTATTTTCTTATAAACCTGTTCTTTTGAAACAACACATATTTCATAAGCCTTGTTGTTATAGTATATATGCAATAGCGGAGTGTCACTTGCCGCATAATTTATGTTTGATTTAATTATATCATTCACTAAAACAATACTTTCTACAACTTTATCGTTATCTAAACTTCCTACTTCAGAAGATTTTTTATCAAAATCTATGTAATCATAACCTTTTGGTTGCATCTCATAAAGATTTACTTCACAGCCATCATGCTCAAGATATTCAACTTTACCATTTTCGTAAATTCTATAAAAATGTGACTTTTCAAGATAATATGACACCTGTATTTCAATAGGAAAAATTCTATCTTCATTACTGCTGTCTTCATCCTTACAACTACTCATAGTAAATGTTATCAATAAAATGACAAGCAATATACATAATACTTTTTTCATAATAAAAACTCCTTTCACTTATAAAACAATTGAATTTACCAAAAGGTTACAAAAATTATAACATTATTTCACAGATTATTCAATGTTTAGTTTTTTAATTGTGATAATATATTATCACAATTAAAAAAATCAAGCAAAACTATGCTTTGTATATGTGTTTTTACTTGCTTTTTTTATTTATATATAGTATAATTTTAGAATAGGAGTGAATGTTATGTTCGGTGAATTAATTACTGCTATTAAAGATGCAAATGTTTATAGTCTTATTGCTATTATTGTTACTAGCGCAGTTTTATTTTTAGTATGTATGCCTTCTCACGAGTTTGCGCACGCTTACGCGGCTTACAGACTTGGAGATAACACTGCTAAATATCAAGGCAGGCTTACTTTAAACCCTTTTAAACACCTTGATATTTGGGGTATGCTTATGATACTTTTTATCGGTGTTGGTTATGCAAAACCTGTGCCGGTTAATATGCTTAATTTTAAAAATCGCAAAAAAGATATGGCGCTCGTTGCAGTTGCAGGCCCTTTGATGAATTTTATTTGCGGTGTTGTTTTTGTGTTTTTAAGCGTGGTTTGTGATGTTATTTTCACTTTTTTGCCTTTAAATCAAACCATCTTCAACATCTATCTTATTATTGCTTTTGTTTTAGAAACTGTTGCATCTATCAGTATTTCTCTTGCAATTTTTAACCTTATTCCAATACCACCATTTGATGGCTCAAGAATTTTGGGTTACTTTTTGCCTGATAGAATTTATTATAAAATTATGCAATATGAGCACATTATATTTATCGTTGTTTTGGTATTGCTCTGGTTTGGATTTTTAGATGGTCCACTCGCAGTTATGATTGATACAGTTACAGGTTGGCTTTATTATTTATTCAGCCTACCTTTTGGAGGATTATTTGCTTAATGGAATTAAAATTTACTGCAAAGGATTTTGATGGCCCACTTGATTTGCTTTTGCACCTTATTGCAAAAAACAAACTTGATATTAAAGACATTGAAATCTCTGTTTTGGTTGACCAATATATCGCCCAAATAGAACAGTTTAAAGAGTATGATATGGATATTGCTAGTGAGTTTTTGGATATGGCTTCTCGTCTTATTTATCTTAAAACGGTTTCGCTTTTGCCAAAATCTGATGAGGCAGAAGAACTCAAAGCCGAACTCACAGGCGAACTTATTGAATATCAACTTTGCAAAGAAATGGCGCTAAAACTTGCGCAAAATACAGAAGGTTTTAAAACTGCTATTCGTGAGCCTGTTAAAATTGATATTGATAAATCTTATAAAAGACAACATACGCCTGATATTTTGATGAAATATTATGCAGATGCAGTTGGCAGAGGACTTAGACGTCTTCCACCGCCTGTTGATGCTTTTTCAGGAATTGTGCAGAAAAAGATTGTTTCGGTTTCAAGCAAAATTGTTGTTGTTTTAAGAAACTTGAAAAAGAAGAGCAAAATCGCTTTTAAAAATCTTTTCTCATCAGCCGAGAGTCGTTCAGATGTTGTTGCTACCTTTTTGGCGGTGCTTGAACTACTTAAAGACAAAAGAATTCAAGCCGAAACAAAAGAAGACGGCGAAACTATTATAAAGATGGACAAGGTAGGTTAAAATGGAATCTAATAACAATTTAAATATTTTAGAGGCTATTCTTTTTGCTTGTGGTGAGCCGATTGAAATTGAAAGGCTCGCAGAGGTTATGGACCTTGATGAAAGCGTTATAATAACTCTTGCAGATACTTTAGCAGAAAACTATGAGCAAAGAAAAGCCGGTGTTAAACTTTTAAAACTTGATAATAAACTTCAACTTTGTTCAAGAGCCGATTATTTTGACTATGTTAGAAAAATTCTTGAACTTCGCAGAAATGCGCCGCTTTCACAAGCCGCTTTTGAAGTTTTAGCAGTTATTGCTTATAATCAACCTGTTACTAAAAGCGTTGTTGAGCAAGTAAGAGGCGTTGACTGTTCGGGTGTTATTTATTCGCTTTGTGAAAAAGGTCTTATTGAAGAAAAAGGCAGACTTGAACTTCCTGGCAGACCTTTGGTTTATGGAACAACTGATAATTTTCTTCGTTGTTTCTCAATGCGTTCATTAGGCGATTTGCCACCACTTCCTGAAAAAGAAGATGAAGAAACAAAACAACCTGAAACCGAGGAAATTACTGAACAAGAGGAAGAATAAATGGTTTTTGCATTTATTTTATTGAGTTTTGTTTTTATAATTTTGCTAATTCTTTTTACAAGTATCAAAATTAAAATTGAATATAACAATGATTTAAAAGTTGAGTTTTATTTTGGTATTTTTAAAATTCCTGAATCTCTTTTTGAAAAGACAAAGAAAAAGGATAAGTCAGAGAATAATAAAAAGTCTAAAAGCAAAAATAAAAACAATAAACTTATTGAAAAAATCAAACACAAAGGGGTTTATAACTCGTTTTTAGAAGTGGTTGAATTTTTATCGCCTACTTTTAAGGAATTAGAAAAGTTTTTGAAAAAAATTAAAGTTAACCCTTTGCAAATTGATATTAAAATGGCAGGCGAAGATGCCGCCGACCTTGCAATTGATTATGGTAAGTTTTGCGCGGTTTACTACCCTGTTTTGAAACTTGTAGAAACTAAAACTACTTGTGAAAACATTAAGTCAAATGTTTATGTTGACTATGTTTCAAAATCTAATGAGATTTATATTAAAACTGAATTGAAAATCCGCTTGATTCATGGAGTTATCAGTGGATTAAAAATTATATTATTATTTTTAAATTTCAAAGAAAAATTCAATTAACGAAAGGATTTTTTACTATGAGCGAGAACATTAAAAATATCATGGGAATTACTATGGATAAGATTAAATCTATGGCTACCGCTGACACTATTATCGGCGACCCAATTGTTTTATCTGATACTGTTACTTGTATTCCTGTATCAAAAGTTTCTTATGGTTTTGCTTCAGGCGGTTCTGATTTTGGCAAAACCACTCCTCAAACAAAAGCAAACTTTGGCGGTGGCGGTGGCGCAGGTATGAGCGTTACTCCTGTTGCTTTTTTGGTTTTGCAAGATGGTAATGTTAAGATTTTAAACATTGGCGAACCAACTTCAGATGTCGAAAAAATTATCAACGCTGTGCCTGTTGCAGTTGAAAAAGTTGGCGATATTGTTAAAAAAGCAAAGGCTGAAAAAACAGAAGAATAACATTTTACATTTGCCTGCCGCATATATTTTATGGGCAGGTGAATTGTTTGTTTAAAAAGATTTTATCTATTCTTTTAATTTTCACAACTATAACACTAATAAATACAAATGTTAACGCCTACTCTGCTCGGTCTTACTGTCTTTATGACCCAATAACCAAACGCGTGCTTGCTTCTTATAATATGCAAAATAAAATGTCTATGGCAAGTACCACTAAAATTATGACAGCGCTTATTGTTTGCGAGATTTGCAAACTTGATGATATTGTTGAAATCACAGATGAAATGATTGCTGTTGAGGGGTCTTCTATTGGCTTGCAAGTGGGCGATAAAATTAGTTATGAATGCCTTTTATACGGTCTTATGCTTGAAAGTGGCAATGATGCGGCATTAGCAATCGCTGTTTCTATTTCAGGAAGCGCTAAAAACTTTGCTATGCTTATGAACAAGCGAGCGAAAAAAATCGGTATGAAAAGCACTAATTTTGTAACGCCGAATGGGCTTGATGATGAGTTTCATTATACAACCGCTTATGATATGGCGATGCTAGGTGGCGTTGCTATGAACAATACTTTGTTTGAAAGTGTTGTAGGAACAAAAACTTACAAAGCGGTTTATAACTATGGCGAAACTTTTCGTACATATTATAATCATAATCGGCTTTTATCTATTCTTGATGGCGCTGAAGGTATAAAAACAGGGTTTACTAAAAAATCAGGCAGATGTCTGGTTTCGAGTTGCAAAAGAAACGGTGTAAGACTAATTGCAGTAACGCTTAATGATGGCAACGACTGGAATGACCACAAAGCGCTTTATGATTATGGTTTTAAGCAGTATCAACAAACGAGTTTGCCACAAATAAGTAAATACATTAAAGTTGTGGGTGGCAAAACAGATGAGATAAAAGTTGCCTCAAACAAATGTGATATTTATTTTTATGATGGACTTTGCTCGTTGATTAAAAGCAAAGTTTATTTGCCAAAGTTTATTTATGCGCCAATTAAAAAAGGCGATAAAATTGGTTTTATTGAATATTATTACAACAAAGAAGTTATTGCTTTGGTAGATGTTATAGCGCTTGAAGAAGTGCAAAAAAATATAATAGAAATACCGAAATTAACCGTTTTTTTAAATATACTTAAAGATATGGTTTTAATAAAATAAATTAGGAGAAGTTAATGGACACTAAAATTATAAGACTTCAAAAATATATGTCTGAATGTGGCGTTTGCTCAAGAAGAAAGGCTGAAGAATTAATACTCGCCGGCAAAGTTAAGGTAAACGGAAAACTTGCCAACCTTGGTGATAAAGTTCATATTTATAAGGATAAAGTTGAAGTTTCTGGCAAACTTATTAGAAGAAGCAAAGAAAAACGCTATATTATGCTTCATAAACCAAGAGGTTTTGTTACTACCCTTTCTGATGAGTTTGACAGAAAATGCATTACAATGCTCACAGAAGATATTGAAGAACGTGTTTACCCTGTTGGTAGGCTTGATAAAAATTCAGAAGGTCTTCTTATTCTCACTAATGACGGCGAGTTTGCGAATATGCTTTCTCACCCGAAAACTCACGTTGCAAAAACTTATAGAGTGACTGTGCGACCACCCGTTACCGATGAAATGTTAGACGCGCTTATTAACGGCGTTCAGTTAGATGATGGTTATGTTACAGCGCCTGCCGAGGCGAGTATTGCGCAGCAAGAGGAAGACAGAATTGTTATTCTCATCACTATTTACGAGGGTAAAAACCGTCAGATAAGAAGAATGTGCGAATCACTCGGTCTTGAGCTTATTCGCCTTAAAAGAATTGCTATTGGCGATGTAAGACTTGGTATGTTGCCACAAGGAAAATGGCGCGATTTAAAAGAGATGGAAATTCGCTCGCTCTATTCAGAGGCAAAAAGACAAACTGTTGCTAATAATCCATCTAATAAAAAGAAAGGCAAAAGAAAAAGATGATAGAAATAAAACACGCGGACAAACTATTAAAAGAAAAATTAAATATTATTGATGAAGCATATGTTTGCACTGACAAAGGCGAAGTTTTAGGCTTTGTTGAGTATAAATATGATGAAAAAGATTTGATTATCACCAAAGTAAAAGCCGAAGAAAACTTGCTTGCCGATGGGCTTGTTAGGCAGACTATGAGCAATGCGCTTGATAACGGTATGACAACCGCAAAATTTGAAGGCGACGCTCAAAAAAGGCTTTATGAAATAAGAATTATCAAAACTGATGACCAAAATTCACTTGATATTTTAGACTTTTTTATGAAAATTAATCATATTTAAGATTTTTTGTTTGTTTTTGAAAAAAATGCTTGACAACTGCAGTTGTTTTTGCTATAATAGTCAACGTTGTACGAGTTATTAGCTCAGTTGGCAGAGCACCTGACTTTTAATCAGGGTGTCCGGGGTTCAAATCCCCGATAGCTCACCAAACCCTCTGAATATTAATTCAGAGGGTTTTATTTTTAAAAATTACAGAGTAGATTTGCGTGCGTCAAGTGTCTTTTGAACGGGGAGTTGTCAAAAGAACGAAAAGCAAAGTTTTTACTTTGCTTGCGGTGTGCAAATCGCATCCCGCTGGTAAATAAGAAGATAAAACCTCCTTATTTCGATATACGGGAATAGGAGGTTTTTGTTTTATGAATGCTAAAAAAGAATTTAATTGTGCCACTAAAACGGTTACAACCATCGCTATTTTAACTGCGCTTTCGGTTGTTTTTTCGCTGCTATTTACTTTTAGAGTTGGCAATTTTCTAAAATTTTCGCCTGTGTTTATTGTAATAGCACTAGCCGCTAATAAATATGGAATAATCGGCGCAACTATTGTAGCAATACTAACAGATTTTATTCAATACTTAATGTTCCCTGCTAATTCATTTAGCATTGGCGTGTTTGTTTCCAATGTATTGCTTGGTATAATTTTTGGCATTTGCCTTTATAAAAAAGTTACTCTAAACAGAATTTTATTATCGGCTTTTCTATCTCAAGCAATTTGTACAGTTGGCGTTACAACGCTATCTTGGGTTTATATCGAAAAATGGTACCCTACTGTATCTTCAATTGTTTATTGGCGAATTTTACAAGGCTCTATTATGTTTGTTGTTATAACATTATTATTGTATATTCTGTTTATCAAAACAAATGTGCTCAAAAAATTAGGCTTTAATTAAAAAGAGGAAGCATTTATGCTTCCTCTTTTTTTGATTTCTTTTCTTTTGTTTTTTCGTTTTCTTCAGGTTTAAAAAGAATATCTGTAAATTTCTCTGTTACTAATTTTCTAAGGTCGGTTGAAACTGCTATTCTCGTTAATAAATCGCTAAGTTCAGACATATCGCCTTTATCAATAGTAGAATAAAACTCATTTTCAAGATATTCAATATTTGTTTGCATTGCTTTTTTTCTGGATAATACAAACGCATCATAAACTCGCTTGTTTTCTTGTTCATCATCAGTTTGTGGCAAAAGTTTATGAACAGTTGAAATATTCAAACTCTTTTTTAAAGCGCAAATCATAATAAGTCTTGCTAAATGCGCTCTTGAATATTTCTTTTTTTCAGGCGGTGGAATAATTTTCATTTTAACATAGTTATTAATCATAGAAGATGTAACACCTTTATCATCTTCATCAAAATTTGCGATGTAGCCTAAATAATCATTTAAAAGCACAACTACCTGGTCCATATATAAATCTATTTTTGGCAACTCATCCCACATTGGCAAAGTTGCATTTTCTACAACTTGTTTGCTTTTATTCAACTCTTCGATTAAAACTTTTTTAATATCCAAAATTTTCACCTCTTGTATTTATAATGATTATTTCACCTAATCTATACCATAATAATATCACATAGTTTTGAAAAATGAAAGATAAATTTTAAAAATTATTTAAAAAAGTTCTTAAAAACTCTTGAAAAAGTTTTAAAAATGTGTTAATCTAGTATCGGTTACTAAATAAAGCGATAGAAAGGAACTTGATTTTTATGGCAAAAGAAAAAAGACTTCAAACTTTAGGCGAAGAAATTGCAAACGCAATTTCTCACGGTGTTGGCGCACTTTTGAGTATAGCGGCAACGGTAATATTAATTGTTTTTGCGGCAATTAATTCTGACGCAATGGCTGTGGTTAGCGCTTCTCTTTATGGCGCTACTTTGATTATTCTATATTCAAGTTCAACTTTGTATCACTCGCTTACTAACAAGACTGCAAAAAAAGTTTTTAAAATTTTAGACCATTGTTCGATTTTTTTGCTTATTCTTGGCACTTATATTCCTGTTTCCCTTTCGCTTATGAGAAACTGGATTGGTTGGACTTTGTTCGGAATTAACTTTACTTGTGCTGCTCTTGGAATTGTTTTTAACGCTATCAACCTTGAAAAATCTTCTAAAATGTCGCTTTGGCTTTATGTTATAATGGGTTGGTCTGTTTTACTTACTATAGTTCCTGTTGTTAAAGCAATTTTAGCAAAAGGCGTTTTTGGCCTTGTGCTACTCGTTCTTGGCGGTCTGTTTTACACATTCGGTATTATTTTTTACAAAGCAAAACAAAAATATATGCACTTTATCTGGCATATTTTTGTACTTGCGGGAAGTGTTTTTCATTTCTTTTTCTGTTTATTTTACTGCATTTAGGAGGTTTTTATGAAGTTTATTATCACAAGCGATTCAAGTTGCGATTTAACAAAAACTCAAGTTGATGAATTAAATGTAAAATGCGCTCATCTTACTTATACAATTGATGACGATGTTTTTTATGATGATATGATAGAAGAACACATTAATGATTTTTATCAAAAAATGCGCGCTGGTGCTACACCTAAAACTTCACAGGTGCCACCTGCCCAGTTTGTTTCATTTTTTGAAGAGGCTATAAAAGAAGGTTTACCTGTTTTGCATCTCTCTATTTCTAGCCATCTTTCAGGCACAATTACAAGCGCTAATATTGCAGCAAATGAAGTTATGCAAAAGCACCCTGACGCTGATATTAGAATTATTGATTCAACTATTGGCTCTGCCGGTCTTGCTATGCTTATTTTCGAGGCAATTAAATATCGCGATAGCGATAAAACTATTGAACAAGCAGCCGCTCATATAGAAGCGATTAAAGAGAATGTTAATGTTTTTATCACAACTAATGATTTGACATATATGCGCCGTGGGGGCAGAGTTAGTGCGGCAGGCGCTATTGTAAGTTCGGTTTTAAATATTAGCCCTATTATTTCTCTTCCTAGAAGCGGCAAACTTTATGTAACAAACAAAGTAAGAGGGAATCAAGCAACTCTTGAAAAGTTTGTAAAATGCGTTGAAAACACCGCTTTGAAACCTGAATCTCAAACAGTTTATGTTGTTCATTCTGACGCTATTGATAAAGCAGAGTTATACGGTAAAAAGTTGCAAGAAACATTAGGTTTTGAAAAGGTCGTTTATATGAAATTCGGCACAACTATTGGCACACACGCAGGTCCGGGACTTGTTAGCGCATTCTATTTTGGCAAAACAAGACCTTTAATTAGACAATAAATCCCACTTCAAATAAATTTAAAACATAAAAGCCTTGCTAGTTTTAGCAAGGCTTTTATACTTTTATTCTATTTATTGCGGTTGAAGAAGCAATGCCAACCAACAACCCTGTTATCACACCTGAAATCATTAATATTGGCAAGTATGATGGTATTATTGCCATTGTGGATAACATAACACAGGCGCATAATATCTGGCCTATATTGAAAAATACCGAGCCGAGAATTGACACCGTTAAAACATTAAGTTTGTTTTTAGTTAAAAGCATTATTAAATAACTTAAAATGCCACCGCAAAAACTATAAATCAGATAAACAGGTCCGCCGAAACTTAACCCTGCAATCAAGATTTTTAAAATGCAAATTATAAACGAATCTAAAAACGGTAGTTTGTACAACGCAAAAAGCACAACAATATTCGCCAATCCCAATTTAACACCGAAAAACACCGTGTCTATTGGAATCAACTTTTCAACAAAGTTAAGCGCAAATGCAGTTGCCACAAGCAAACCGCAAATCACCATTCTTTTTGTATTGAATTTCATTTTAGAATGGGCTTTCCTCTATGCTATTATCTTCAGTAATTTCAACAACCATATCATTTGGCAAACAAACAATGCTCTCGCCAAGTTCCGAAATTCTGCCTTTTTTAACACAGGTTTGGTCAGGACAATTAGCGCCTTCAACATAAACAAAGCCTTTGTCAATTACAACAATATTTTTGTGCCCATCTTCGCCTTTGATTTCATACTCTCTTCTTTCAACATCTTCAAGAAAAGTCTCTCTAACAACTTCGCCTTTTTGCGAAATTTTTACTACAAGACCTCTGTTAGTTAATGTGTTCATAAAGAAGATTCCGCCAAAAGCAGTAATTAAAATAATTAAAACTATAATTACATCTGTTTTGGTAATTCGCCTACTAACTCTCATTTTATGCTCCTTTTCGTATATACTTTTTAAACTCGTTTGAAAAATGCTGTTCGCCATGAGTATCTATTATAAGCGCTTCGCAATTTTCAATTTCATTTACAAGTTTCAAACCATCTTGATAAGGCATTATAAACAATGCCGTTGATAATGCATCTGCAAGTGAAGCATTTTTTGATATTATGCTAACCGATTTATTATTATCGGCAGGCTCTAGAAGTTTTGGATTTATTATATGATTAAATCTCATACCATCAACTTCATAATATCTTTCATAATCGCCTGACGTGACAACACTTTCACCGCTTACACTAACGGTAAAAAGATTTTTTGAAGTATCTTCAGGGTTAACAATTCCTACTGAAAATTTTTCACTTTTTTCTTTTAAACCTATTGTTAAAACATTACCACCAAGATTTAAAATTCCGTTTTCAAAACCAATGGTTTTTGCATAACTTTGGAATTTTTCACAAACAAAGCCTTTTGCAACAGCGCCGACATCAATTGAACATTGCTTTTTTGAAAGATAAACAGTCATATTTTCTTTATCAATAATTAAATTATCAATTGAAATATGCTTACTTGCTTTTTTTATCTCACTGGCATCAGGAATTTCTTTGTTTTTAAGCGCATCTTTCCAAAGTTTTATCACAGAGCCTGCGCAAACATTAACCATTCCATCAGTTAAATTATAAGTTTCAATAGAAAACTCTAAAAGTTCAATTATTTCACTTTCAACCTTAACAGGTTTTATGCCGGCATTGTCATTTATTGTTTTGATATTATTGATTTTACTATAATTATCATAAATGTCAAACATTTTATGATATTTTTCTAAAAATACTTTAGTTTTTTCTAAACAACTTTCAAATTCTGCGCTTGAATTAAAGTATCCTGAAACAGTTGTAACGGTATCAAAATAGTCAATAGAAGTTGAACTATACTTTTTCACACCGTTACAACCACTGCTAAAAATACAAATCAAAACCGCAAGAATTATACAAATACATCTTTTAAGCATCTTGTTTTATTATAACCTTTGAAGGACATTTTTGCGCGCAAACGCCACAAGATGTACATTTATCATAATCAATTTTTGCAATGTTATTTTCAAGAGTAATAGCGCCTGTTGGACATAGTTTTGCACAGATACCGCAACCGATACACCCTGCTTTGCACATATCTTTTACAGTTTTGCCTTTTTCTTGAGAGAAACATTGAACAACATATTTTGATTCATAAGGGACAAGTTCAATAAGATTATTAGGACAAGCGTCAACACACATTCCACACGCTCTGCACTGCTCTCTTAACACAAACGCTCTGCCATTTACAAATTTAATTGCATCAAACTTACAAGCATTGGCGCAAGTACCAAGACCAAGACAACCATAAGCGCACGCTTTAGCGCCACGACCTGGGGCTACTGAAACTCTTGAACAGTCAAGCGCGCCATAATAATTATACTTAAACTCTGATTTATCACAAGTACCCATACATTTAACAACTGCTACTTTTCTAACAGTTTTTGAAGCAGTTACGCCTAAAATCTCTGCAATTTGTTCTGCAGCCGCATCGCCACCTACAGGACAAGCATTTACACTCGCCTCTCCTTGAGCGATTTTCTTGGCTAAATCATCACAACTTGCATAGCCACAACCACCACAGTTGTTGCCAGGCAAACACTCTCTAACATCTAACTCTTTTTGGTCAACTTCAACATGAAATGCTTTTTCTGAAAAGCCTAAAAACAAGCCGATAAACAGACCAATTGCCGCTATAACACAAGCAGATATAAGAATAAAAATATAATCCATAATTTTACCTCCTTATATCAAGCCTTGGAATCCAAAGAATGCCATTGCCATCAAACCTGCGGTAATAAGTGTGATAGGCATACCTTTAAATGACTCAGGAACATCGTTAAATGCAATTTTCTCTCTGATACCTGCCATAATTACAATTGCTACTGCAAAACCTACTGCGGTACCAAAACCGGTAAGCACACTCATTAAAATAGTGCTAACAGTTGAAAATTCGCCATTGTTAAAGTTTGTTACATTATTCAAAGCAACGCCGAGTACTGCGCAGTTTGTTGTGATGAGTGGCAAATAAACGCCAAGCGCTGTATAAAGCGGTGGCACTGCCTTTTTCAAGAACATCTCAACAAATTGAACAAGCGCCGCAATAATTACGATAAACGCAATTGTTTCCAAAAATTCTAGTCCAAGTGGGGCTAAAATAAATGTATAAATAAGTGATGTTAAAAGTGATGCAACAGTAATTACAAATATTACTGCGCCACCCATACCTGAAGCAGTTTTAATTGATTTTGATACGCCCAAAAACGGACAAAGACCTAAAAACTGCGATAAAACAACGTTATTAACAAAGGTGGTTGTGATTAAAGTAACAAAAATAGTTTGCAAAATTTCCATTAATCATTACCCCCTTGCTCTGCCGCCTTTTTTTCTTCGGCTAATCGTTTTGCCTCTTGCGCCTTTTTGATTTTTTCTTGACGCTCTATTTCTTCTTTTTGTTTTTTATCTGCGCTAATCAATTTATGATTAAAACAAGCCTCTTTGCCAAAGCAATTTGCACAATTGCTATGACAAGCCAATTTTTCAATATCAACATTTGTTGCAGATGGCGCTTTGAATTTGTTTTGAAGCGCAGTTAAAACCGCTAAAACAAAGAATGCGCCAGGTGCTAAAACGAAAATTGAAATGTGGAATTTTTCAGGAATAAATTCATATCCAAAAATTGCGCCTGAACCTAAAATTTCTCTTACCGAGCCGATAATTGTAAGCGCGGCTGTAAAGCCAAGTCCCATACCAACGCCATCAAAAATTGATGGAATAACAGGGTTTTTAGACGCATACGCCTCTGCGCGACCAAGAATAATACAGTTTACAACGATAAGCGGAATAAATACGCCAAGCGATTTATCAAGAGCAGGTACATAAGCCTTTAAAATCAATTGCACCATTGTTACAAAAGATGCAACAATTACGATAAACGCAGGCATTCTCACACCGTTTGGTATTATCTTTCGAAGCGCCGAAATCATAAGGTTTGACATAACAAGAACTGCCGTTGTAGAAAGTCCCATACCAAAACCGTTAAACGCAGAAGTTGTAACTGCCAAAGTTGGACACATACCAAGCATAAGCACAAAGGTAGGGTTTTCTTTAATAAGGCCATTGTAAAGTCTTTCAAGTATTCTTTTCATAGTCTTACTCACCCTCCTTTAAATTCTCTTGATAATATTCAAGTGCAGCGCTAACGGCATTTTTAACGCCATTTGTTGAATAAGTTGCACCTGAAATAGCATCAATATCTGTATCAACTTTTTCAAGGACAACACCTTCAAATTGAGAAGTGAAATCATCTTCTTTAACTTTTGCGCCAAGACCAGGTGTTTCATTAGAAGCATCTAAAATAGAAATACCGGTAACTGCGCCTTGCTTATCAACGCCGATAGCAATTTTAATATCTCCGCCATAGCCTTTTGAAGCGCTTGTCATAACAAAGCCTACTTCTTCATCGCCTTTAAGCACTTTTGAAACTGCGCTGATAGCTGATTTATTTTCATCGCTATATTCTTTTAATTCTATTTCTTCAAACGCATCAGCGCCTTTAAAAACTGTGCTGTATGCTTCTGCAGTTGCTTTCTTTTCAACCTGTGCAATAGGCTCTTTTGTAATCGAATATACAAAAGCCAAAGCAGTACCTGAAACCAAAGTTATAAGAGTAAGAATAATTGCATTTTTAATAATATTTTTCATTATTCCTTACCCCCTTTTTTAATACCAAATGCTTTTGGCACTGTGTATTTTTCAATTAATGGGGTAACCATATTACCAATAATAATTGAATATGAAACGCCTTCAACATTAGGACTTACGACACGAATAAGCACAGTCATAAAGCCTAATACAAGCGCGTATATTACTTTGCCGACAGGTGTGATAGGACAAGTTACATAGTCAGTTGCCATAAAGAATGCGCCGACTAACAAACCACCGCCACAAACTTGGGTTACAAGGTAGTCAACTGTTAATTTGTCTGCCTCACCGTTAATCAACTGAATAACTACGAAAAACACAACCGCTGAACCGATATAAATAAGCGGAATTTTAACATCAATAACTTTTCTAATAACCATATACAAAGCGCCAATTAGCACTGCAATGGTACTTGCCTCACCAATACAACCTGAATGGGTATTGAAAACCATTTCAAACCAACTCAAAGTTTCGCCTGATTTTAACATACCCATAGGAGTTGCAGTTGAAACTGCATCTGCTACCGGGAAGAAATGATTTACTGTAGATGGAAAGTCAGTCATAATTCCTGCAAATGAGATAAGCAAGAAGCATCTTGCAGCAAGTGCAGGGTTCATAAAGTTTTGACCAAGACCGCCAAAAAGTTGTTTAACAATAACAATTGCGAAAACGCCACCTACAACAGGCACCCAGAAAGGCACTGTTGATGGCAAGTTTACTGCTAAAATAAGACCTGTTACAACTGCAGATAAATCGCCAATTGAAGTTTTTTGTCTTGAAAATTTAACATTAGGCTTTCTCATTAATTTTTGATATATGTATTCTGATAAAACACAGGTAATTACAGATAACAAAATTATAACTAAAGCACGAATTCCAAATGTATAAACACCGGCGCCAAGTGGGAACAAAAGCGCTATACATACATCACGCATAATGCTACTTGTTGTGTCTTTTTGCTTTACGTGAGGTGCTACGCTGACATTTATATTTTTAAGCATTTTTTATTCCCTCCTTAACCATTTTTCTTTCTTTTTGCAATAACTTTGCGTTTTGCAAACTTAAAACTTTGTGTTAATGGTCGTTTTGCAGGGCAAACATATGAACAAGAGCCACATTCAATACATTCCATACCATAAAGTTTTTCAAATTCTTCATACTGCTCATTATCCGAAGCCGCCATAAGCATTTGTGGAACAAGTCTTTGAGGGCAAGCAGACAAGCATCTGCCACAATGAATACAGTTTGACGGATTAACCTTTGCAACATCATCTTTAGTGAACGCTAAAACTGATGAAGATGTTTTTGTAACAGGGAAATCCATACTAAACAAAGCAGTACCCATCATAGGGCCACCTGAAACTACCTTTTCAGGCTCACAATTAAAGCCACCAAAAGCGTCCATCAACTCGCCGTGATTTGTACCAATGCTAACGAGCAAATTGCAAGGCTCTGTTACCGCATCACCTGTGATAGTCATTACCCTTTTGATAAGAGGAATGTTTTTCGCAACTGCCTCATAAATAGCAATTGTTGAAGCGGCATTTACCACAACGCAACCTACATCTGCAGGAAGCATTTTTGAATTAATTTCTCTATTAGTTATAGCCTTAATAAGCGAACGCTCGCCACCTTGAGGATATTTTGTTTTAAGAAGCATAGGCACAATTCTATCATTTTTATTAACTGATAAAAGTTTTTCATATGCATCTATTTTATTATCTTCAATACCGATAACGCATTTCGCTTTATCAAAAATATGAAGTATAACCTCGCAACCTTTGATAAGATTTTCAGGTTGCTCCATCATCAAACGATAGTCAGATGTAAGGAATGGCTCACACTCTGCCGCGTTAATGATAATGTGGTCAATTTTTTCAGGCTCTTTTGGTAAAAGTTTCACATAAGTTGGGAAACCTGCGCCACCAAGACCAACAATGCCGGCATACTTAACTTTATCAATAATTTCTTCATTAGACGAAGTGGTATAATCAATTTCTTTGCCGAAATCATCAACAGTAGTAAACTTGCCATCATTTTCAATAATGATACTTTCACAAGTTTCACCTGTCATAGAGTGAACAGGCTTGATGTCTTTTACTTTACCCGAAACACTTGAAAAAATGTTTGACGAAATAAAGCCAACACCTTCTGCTATCATCTGCCCTACCTTAATATACTCGCCTACTTCAACAATAGGTTTTGCAGGGGCGCCGATATGTTGAGAAACAGGATAAGTAGCATCACCTTTTATAACAAGTTCTGTTATCGGAATGTCTTTTGAGAAGTGTTTATTACCCTTTGGATGAACACCTCGTTTAAAAGTTCTAATTTTCATTTTATGCTCTCTTCTCTCTTTCAAATTAACAATTATGTTAATTATAACATAAAATCGTCAAAATTCAAAGGTATTTTTATGGAAAAATATCAAAAAAGCAGAACTTTTTTTAGAAAGTTCTGCTTTTTGTACAAGTTAAATATATAATTTGAGTGTTTTCGCTCATTTTCTTGGCTTTTTCTGACATAATTGCAAAAATTTTATCATCTAAATGAACAAATGTGTCATCTAAAATTATAAAACTCTTTTCATTTTCAAAAAGCGACTCAACAAGGCTTAATCGAAGCGCAATTTCGATTATCGCTTTTGTGCCTGTTGAAAAGGATTCAAAATCTCTTGAAAGCCCTGTTTCACGAATTGATACATCTAAATCATTTGAAAGCATTATATCATCTATTCTGCCATCTGATAAAAACTCAATAGTCTTTTTAAATTCTTGCTCAATTTTATATTTGTATTTGGTTGATAAATTTTCTTTTGCTTTTGACAAAATTTCCATACCTTTGTTGATGGCATTGTAATTCTGCACCGCAAGATTATACTCATTTACTGCTATTTCGAGATTATATTCAATGTCAGACAACTCATTTGAAATGTTTTCAAGTCTTTCAATTTCTGCAGATATTTTTAAAATTTCTGCAGAAGTTTCATCAAAAACTGAAGTTAATGATTTTTCAGAAGTCTTTAACTCCTCGGTATCAAGTTTTGGCATATTTTCACTTGCAGTTTCAAGTTTTTCTTCTTCATAATATTGTTTAGCAAGATTTTCTGCTTCAACAAGATTTTTAGAAATAATATTGTATTCTAACAAATCACTACGCAAAACAGATACAGTTTCAGAATAATCTTCGTTATACTCAATATTAAACTTTGATAAATTTTCGTCAAGTTTTTCTAAACATTCATTTAAATTTTGCTCGGCTTTTAATTCGCTTTTTTTCTTTTTTTGTTTTAAAACAAGGTCAACACTAAAATTCAAAACGCATAGAAAAATAGCAATTGTAATTAAAATCAATTTCAAATCAAATACAACAGCTAAAACTAAAAGCAAAGCTGCAATTAAATAAACAATAATGCTGATAATAACGTTGTTTGACTTGGATTTAGAACTGTTATCGGCTAAATTTTGTTTAGCGACAGCAACATTTTCAAAACTTTTTTCAATATTTAAAATATCCGCTTCAGTTGGCATTTCACCATACTTTTGCTCTATTTTTTCTTTTTTTGTCTTTTCACTTTCAACATTCTGGCAAAGCGAATTATAATGCTTTTGCTTTTCTTTGATAACATCAAAAGATGAATTTTTAGAAATCGCTTCTCTTACCTTTTTAAGTTCAGTTTCTGCCATTTCTTTTTTTGAATTTAAGCGAGCAAGTTTTTCTAATAAACCATCTGTTTGCTCTTTTGCGCCGAGCGATTTTTCCCTTTTGAATTTAAGTTCGGTTATCTCTCTTTTTTTATCAAAAACAATACCGCGACTACCTGTTGTTGCATACTGTCTTGAACGTTTTAAAAGAGCGGAATATGCAGTTTCATAATCGCTTAAATCATCGGTATTATCAACAAGCCCTGAAAGGCGAGAAGAAACAGACATAGGCATTTTATCGCTGGTTAAACTGCTATCGATAAACACACTTCTCTCAAAACCTTTTACATCTATCATAAAAAGTTGTTCGCCGATATTTTCAGAAAATTCATCTGTGATTTTACCTGTTTTAATGTCATAAACAGTGCAAGTATCGGTTGAACTGCGCGCGCCAAAAGTACGCTCAATTCTAAATTCACCCTTATCGCAAGAAAACTCTAAATTTCCACCAAACACGCCACCTTGCCAAGGCAAAAATTTTGCTCGTTCATTCTCATTTAAATCTTTACTTCGCGAAGAAGAAAGGCCATAAAACATTGCTTTAATAAAAGCGCAAAGAGTTGATTTACCAAAGCCGTTTTCTTCGCAAATAACAGTTAAATCTTTGCTAAAATCTAAAGAATAGTCGCTTAATTTTCCGAAGTTGTTAATATAAAGTTTATTTATTCTCATATCTTCAAATCCTCCGAATTAAGCGCTGACATAACTGCAGAAATCGCCTTTTGACGAAGCGTTTCATCCAACTCCTCGGTTGAAATTAAACGCATAAACTCGCCTTTTAGCGAAATATCATTTTTATAACTCTCATAGTCATAAAATACAGTTGTTTCATTTTTCAAGTTAAAGCAGAAAAACTTATCTTTAAAACTTGTTTTGATAAGTTGCTCATCTAACTCATCTTCATCTACGCTACCTTCTAGCACAACTCTCACTAAATTTGTTTTGGCAATATCACTTGTTAATTCTTTTATTTTATCAATAATTGCATTGGTAGAATTCAATTCAGAAACATCAACTTTAAACTCATAAATAACTCTTGTTGACATAGGTACGAATTCATCGGTGCCAATATCAGTATCAATTACGAAAAAGCCTTTTTCGCCACACTCATCAAAGCCTCTGCCATCTAAACAACCGCAATATCTGTATTTTGCTCTGTCATCTAACTTGCCTTCACCGCTTTTGTGAATATGACCAAGCGCTAAATAGTCGATATTTTTATTTTGCAAAAGTTTTGGGTTTATGTAAAACTCATCAGAAGAATTGCCTAGTGTACCATGCATTACTGCAATGTTATAATTATCTTTTTCAAAATTTATTTTCAAATAATTTTCATCTTCAAGCCCAATTGTGCCAATAGATACATTTTCATAATCAAATCTATTAAAGCCATTATCAACTTGTTTTAGATTTGAAGGCAACTCTGACGAAAACTCTATTTTATCATCGTGGTTGCCTTGAATATAAATAAAATCTATATTTTCGGCGCTTGAAATCTTTTCAAAAATAAACTTTTCAGTTGATTTTAACACCTTGTTAGAATCAAATAAATCGCCTGCGATAATAACAACTTTTACACCTGTCTCTTTTGCATAATCTACAACTTTGCCAAAACTAACAAGTATTTCAGATTTTCTTTGTTTTGCTTTTTCAATAGACAAATGGCTATTTAATTTTGAATCTAAATGGACATCTGCTAAATGAATAATTTTCATAACTACTCCTTAACGTTAGAATATATAGTTCCTCGTTTTTTCTCTGTGCCAAAAATTTCAAACAATTTTGAAACTGTTACAAATTCATAACCCTCACTAATAAGTGTTGGTATTATTTCATCAAGTGCTTCGGCAGTTTTCATATTATAAGCAGAATCATGAAGCAAAATTATGCCACCATCTTTAGCATTTTCAATAACACCTTCTGCAGTTTGTTGCGAAGTTACATTTTTGTCCCAGTCATTAGGACAATGACCACAAATAAATGTATGGTCAATAATCTCGTGCATTAAATCGTTCACGTCGATAAAAGGCGGACGAAAAAATAATGGTTTTTTGCCTGTGTATTTTTCAACCAAATCATCAGTTTTCTTAATTTCATCTAAAATTTCTTCTCTTGAAATTTTATCCATATGTAAATGATTTTGCGAATGATTTTCAATTTCACAGCCCATATCAAACGCTTGTTTCATAACTGCCGCAGTTTCGTCTGTTATATGCATGCCATTTACAAAAAATGTTGCAGTAATATTATACTTTTTAACCCTTTCTAAAACAGCAGGGGTTACAACGGTATTAGGACCGTCATCAAAAGTTAAAGCAATATATTTTTTCATTTTTACTCCCCTTTATTTAAACTTGTTTTTAAATAATATATTGGAAAACCGAGAGATGAAAATTTTTCTTCATATTCGGTCATAATATTCCCCTCAAATTCAGACTTGTGCAAATCAAGCGAGATATCATTTATATAAAAACCGTTATCAGTAAAACTCTTTAAAGAATACTCAAAAAAGTGAATATTATCAGTTTTTTGATAGATATACGCTCCTTCTTTAAGAAGTTTTTTATAAACATCTAAATAACCTTTATGAGTTAATCTGTGTGACTCATATCTATTTTTAGGATAAGGACAAGAAAAATTAAGATATAAAGTTTCTATTGATTTTTCAGGTAAAAATCTTGGCAAATACTCTGCGCCGCAACATAAAAACTTAATGTTTTCAAGTTGCATTTCTTTAGCAGTTTCAGCGGCAGAAATCAAAACATTATCCACCTTTTCAACTGCGATTACATTTATATCAGGGTTGTTTTTAGCCAAAGTACAAGCGAATCTGCCTTTACCGCAACCAATTTCCAAAACAACAGGGTTAGAATTATTAAAAAGTTCAGAATAATCAAATAATTTATCTGCTTTCAAAGTTCTTAAATCTCTATTTTCTTCATCATTTAAATCAATAAACAAACCTTCGCATTTTTCTATTCTTGCTTCTAAATTCCTTTTTCTTCTCATTCTCATTATTATCACCTTTATTGATTATAACACACTACTTTAATTTTCACAATATTTTTTATTGCAATATTTTTGATATTATGTTATATTAATGAAGTATAAATCAGTGTTTTCAAAGGAGTGTTTTTATTATGAAAAAATTTGATTTAAAAGTGCTTTCAAACCCTAAAATTTTTGAGCAAAACACAGTTGAGCCTCATACAAATTTGCGTACTGACAAGGCTTATTGTTTTGAAGGTGAGCGTCCTGTTGCTCATTTATTAAATGGCAATTGGAAGTTTCAATATTCTGAACGCCAAGATGATTTTGAAGGCTTTGAAAACCCAGACTATGATGTTTCAAACTGGGATTTGATTCCTGTACCTGCTGAAATAGAACTCAATTGCGATAAAAGAGACCCTTATTATATCAACGCAGGCTTTACCTTTAATGGTACTGAAAAATTAGAGCAACCTGACATTCCAAAAACTATTCCAACAGGTTATTATGTTCTCGATTTCCAATTGCCTGCTTCATTTAAAAAGAGCGATAGAAAGGTTATTTGTTTCCAGGGTGTTGAAACTGCATTCGCAGTATATATGAATGGCGAATATGTTGGTTACAGCGAAGATTCTTTCACTCCTGCTGAATTTGATTTAACTGATTATATCAAACCAAAAAACAACAGACTTGCAGTTAAGGTTTTCAGATATTCAACTGCTACTTGGCTTGAAGACCAAGATTTTTGGCGTATGTTTGGTATTTTT
>JAZQFC010000028.1:0-31494 GCA_045539315.1 Acutalibacteraceae bacterium
AAAAAACATAAATATCTCCAAAAATTTGTTATATTTATATTATACATAATTTAAAAAACTTTTCAAGATAAAAAATCGGAATGACTAGCATTCCGATTTTCGAAAGGTAAGTTTATCTGTATAATTTTGTACCAATGTAGATTTTAAAATCATCAGGACCGTTTTTGTTCAAGCGATTTTTTAATGTTTTAGCAACCTTTTCATTTTTTACATAGAAAGATACATTTTTATCAACATCTTCAAAAGCATCATCATATATCTTTGGTGCTTTAGTTTTGCTGTTGATAATAACTTTTTCTAACTTTTTGCATTTGTAAAAAGCATAAGTATCAATTTTTTCAAAATTAACGCCTAAAACAACTTTTTCTACTTTTGAGCCAACAAAAGCCTGATGATAAATCTTTTTAACTTTTTTAGGAACAGTAACAGTTTTCAAACCACCCGCAACAGAGTGTAAAACAGTACCTTTTTTGTTTAATAAAATATTATTCTTAACTTTGTATTTTGCGTTGTTTTTAATTGAAATCTCTTTCAAATTAGGTGCTTGAGATACTCTTATAAATTCAGCGGTTTTAGGCAAAACAGCAGATTTAACCTTTGTTTTATTTCCAAGAACTACATGTTTAACTTCTACTCCTTTTATTTTTTCAGGAATAGTAATTGATTTTTTTGTACCTGTATAGTTTTTGATTTCTACACCATTAGTATGATTACCGTTTTTAGTGTAAGAATAGCCCTTGTAGTTTTTAAAGTTTGGTTCTCCTGCCGATGCAACTATTGAAAACGCAGAAAACAAAACAACTACAGACAACATAATAGATAAAAGTTTAATTGTTTTTTTCATAGGATCATCTCCTTTTAATGATTTAGTAAGATAGTAAAACTATCTTACAATTTAATTTTACCATCACAATTATTAAGTGTCAAGTTTTTACTAAAAAGTTTCAAAAAATTAAAAACTTTTCAAGATAAAAATCCACTCGATGTTAAATCGAGTGGATTTTTTGCAAAACTTATTTTAAAACAACAAATTCATTTCCGTTTTTCTTTGCATATTTTTGAGCAGTTGAATTTTTATAACCGTAAACTGTTGCATCTTTAGGAATAGTTTCAGACAAATACTTTTTATAATATTTATCATATTCGCCCGGATTAATTTCACAATCTTTGCTATAAATATAAACTTTTTCAAGTTCTTCACAGTCTTCAAAAGCGCCCTGACCTATATATTCAGTAGTTTTAGGAATAACAACTTTTTTAAGGTCTTCACAATTTCTAAACGCTTCATTACCTAAAGATTTGAAACCTCTCGGCAATCTAATTTTAGTTAATTCATCGCAACTAACAAAACCACAATATTCAATCTTTTTTAATTTTTTATTAAACTCAACGGTTTTTAATTTTTCGCAACTAGCAAAAGCATATTGCTTAACACGAGTTGCATTTTTACCAAAACTAATCTTTGTAATATCTCTGCTATTAAAGCCATCAACAACTTTAACAGAATTAGGCATTTTAATTTTTTTCAAACCACCAGGGCAACATCTAATTTCGGTGCCTTTTTTGTTAAGAACTAAATTATTTTTAACAGAATAATTTTTGTTAGACTTATTAAAAGTAATTTTTTTAAGGTCTTTTGCATAAGCCCAACCACCGCCAATAGAAAACTTGTTAGGAATGTGTACTCTAGTAACACCCTTAAGACTAGCGCCTTTACCCTGCAAGTCAATATCTACAACTTCATATCCTTTAATTTTTTTAGGAATTGTAATTTTAGTTTTATTTCCAACATATCCGGTTATAGTAATTTCTTTGCCAATTAGGAAATAAGTAAAACCATTATGTTCACGATTTTTGTAGTTTACAGCATAAGTGCTAAATGACATCGAAGAAACTAAAAGAACAATTGTTAAAACCATAGACAATGATTTTAATGCTTTTTTCATAAAATCACACTCCTTTTTTGTTTAATAAACGATAATTACTTCTATCTAAATTTTACCATATCACTTATTAAGTGTCAAGTTTTTACTAAAAAGTTTCAAAAATTAAAAACTTTTCAAAATAAAAAATCGGAATGACTAGCATTCCGATTTTCGAAAGGTAAGTTTATTTGTATAATTTTGTACCAATGTAGATTTTGTATTTATTTTTAATGCTAAAAAGTTCTACTTTATCTAGTTTTGCTTTTAAATCTTTGGCAACTCGTTTGTTTTTAACATATATTTTCATAGGGCTTTTTTTGTTTCTTTTACTTGAAAAAACACTATAATTTCTTTCAATTTTAGGTGCAGTTTTTGTGTTGTTTATAACAATTTTTTTGAGATTTTTGCAATAAGAAAAAGCAGATTCGTTAATAACTTTAAGACCTTTTTTAAACTCAATTTCAGTTAACTTGTTACTTCTAATTTTACCGGTAATTTTTTGATTTTTGCTAAAAGTAACATTTTCTAATTTATTGCAATGTACATCAAAATTATCAGTCACTTTCGCTTTGTTTACAAAAACAATTTCTTCAATATTGTTGTTTTTATAATAATCATCATTGTACATTTCTTTAATTGTATGTCCTACAATAATGCTTTTAACTGAATTTTCAACAAAATCAAGTCTAATTGAATCAACATCATTTTTCACTAAATAAACTTCTTGTGGTTTGAAGTCAAAAAGTTGTGTGTTAGTTACTTTATCAATAATTCTTGAATCTCTAGCTTCTAAAAATTCATTTTCTTCATCGACAATAATATTTTCTAATTTTGAACTACCGAAAAATGTTGCTTCTTTAACTGTTTTAACTGATTTACCGATTTTAAGTGTTTTTAAATTTTCAAGATTTTTAAAATCAGAAATTTCTTCAACTGTATCAGGAATAGTAATTTCTTCGATTTTGTTTCTATCGATTTCGGTAAAATCATAACCTGTTAATTTGCTTACGTTTGCAATTGTGTTTGGGGCTTTGCTAGGCGAAACATTGTATTCAAAAACTTGTGCGCTACTTACCTTACTAGGTAAATTATCTAATGAAGGGAAGTTAACTTCTTCGGCAATTTCAAACTTTTGAGTTTTATCTGTTAAATATGCAACTGCAACACAACTTGGAGCATAACCTGAATTTTTATATTTTTCTAAACTTTTTTCAAAACTAATATCACTTTCAACCTCAATTTTATAGATAATATTATCTTTAATAGCAAATGTAACAAACGAACAATATTCATCACCATTATTGTATTCCATATTATCTACATCAATTGCTTTGCTCCAGTCGATATCTTCAAGTTTGCTAACCGTTTGGGCATTTGCACTAACCAAAGTAGCAGAAGATATAACCATAATCATACATAAAATAATACTTAAAACTTTTTTCAAAATAATCAACTCCTTTTGATTTTTGTGAGATGATAAAACTATCTCACAATTAAATTTTACCTTCTCACTTATTAAGTGTCAAGATTTGTTAAAAAAGTTTCAAAATTTACAATAAAAAATATCATCTAAAATTCGGTGTGAAAAATTGATTAGCACATTTGCACCATCTCCAATTCTTATTTTAATTTTGTTTTTAAAATTATGTAAAAGGGGTAGAAACTAAAACTTAAATATTTTAGTTAGAGCCACTCGGTGTTCAAAAGTGTTACCCCTTTTTCATTGAAACAAGTATTAATGTTAATAATATTGATAAAGTTTTTTTCATTTTAAAAAACTCCTTTCAAAATTAAAAAAGTTTGTATTGTAGAACGCCTTTTTTCCCATTTCTACAATACAAACTTTATTTTTTATGATTTTCGGACAAAATTTTTATTTATTTTTTATTTTCAGCGAATTGCACATTTTTATTGCTTCGTTTTTGTTTAAATTTCCTGATAGTGAAAAAATGTATTCTCCATTATCTAAAATTATTTTAATATCTTCTGAATTTTCCCAAGTGTAAATTACATATTCTTGATTGTTATGTGTTTCTATTGATTTTAAAGAATTTTCATTATCAATATTTGAACTATATACAGTTTTCACATCTTGCATAAAAATTATCATGCTATCATTCGAAGCATACATATATGTAGCATTACTAGTATCTACAGAACTATCAACTAATTCAAATCCTGACGGAACATATCCTAATTCATAAATTTTTTCTAATGTTTCAGGGTATTCTTTTGTGTTTTCAACATTTGCGGTAATTCTATCATGAGTTGCAAAGGTATTTATAAAGAATTCTTTAATAGCATTTCTTACTGCGCCTACCGAAAGCGAACAACAGAAAAGTACAATTATTGCAACAAAAACACAAATAGTTCTGCGCATTCCTGTTAAAGTAACTTTATAATAAATATTATTGCGAGATTTAATTATTCTTTGAATTTTTTTATTAAATTTTTCAGATGTTATAAATTTGCTTTCATCAAACTTTTCACTAAAAAGCCAATTGCTCTCATATATCTCAATTGCTTCATTAAGTAAATTATCGGTTAAAACACTATTCATCATTAAGCATCTCTTTCAATAATTTTTTTGCTCTTTGAAATCTCTTTTCTACAGCGGATTTCGAAATTCCAAGAATTTTTGCAGTTTCATTTAAAGAACAATCAAATCTATATTTTACATACAAAACTTCTTTATAAATCTCCGGCATTTTTTCTATACATTCTGCCACATATTTTGCATCAATCTCATCTGCAACAACATTTTGATTTATGCCAACTATGTCTTCAATAATTTCAAGAGTTTTATGTTTTTTTCTTTTTTGCAACATAGTCTTTGATACGTTCTTCACTATTACAACCACAAAGCCTTTAGTTTTCGGACAAGAAATTTCATCAATTTTATGAAGATTTTTTAAAATTCGCAAAAAAGCCTCGTGAACAGCATCTTCAGCCTCTGATTTTTCTTTCAAAATTGAGTAAGCCAAATTAAGCATTAAATCTTTATACTCGTTATAAATCTGCGTGAATTTGTCTTTCTCTTCAGGCAGGTCTATAAGCGTTAAATAAAATGAAAGCATATTTTTATTTCCTTTATAACTTATTATCTTTTTTATTATACATTATTTTACAAATTTTTCAAGTCAAATCTCTAAACAGCCACCAATATCAGTGAGCGGGGTGTTAAACCATTTATATTCAACATTACGCTCGGTTAGGTATTTGTCTATTTTTATAAAATCAGGGTGTTTTGTTATATCGCCAAAAAAGTATAAAACCCCATTTATAAATCCACTTGCGCCACCTATAAAACCGTAATCATATTTTTCAATTTTTATGTACCCTTTTTCTATTAAAAGGGGAGTGGCGCCGTTTATCTTTAGCGCATTATAAATACCTATATCGGCAGTTATAAAAGAAGTTTCATCTATACAAAGGCAAGAACAAGCCGCATATCCTTGTGGCACATCTATTATATTTTTATTTTGCTCTTTGCAAAAATCTAAAACAGTTTTAGATATAGTTTTTGTATTCATCAAAACCGTATTTTTAACTTGTTTGCAATTGAGTTTTACATCATAAGGATACTCTTTATCAAGTGTTTCATCAATAAATTTTACATTATAACCACGACTTTTAAAAAGCGATGATAAATAATAATCTTTTTCTAAAAACACAGTTTTGTCTATTATCAAAATATTCATATCAGGGTGAGAAGCAACAGGTGTGTCAAGATGCTTGCTTTTATCAATAACTAAAACATCATCAAAATACTTTGAAAAAGATTTATCTCCCAAAATAATCAAACTTCTCACTCCCTTAATGCATCAATAATTTTCATCTTTGCCGCTTTGCAAGCAGGATAAATTCCAAAAACTGCGCCAATAATCAAAGCGCTTGAAAATGATAAAAGCAAAGTTGCTATTTTTATATTAAATTCAACTCCAATTACCATACTTCCAAGAAAAATTATAATAATTCCCACTGCAATTCCAATTATACTTCCAAAGGCGCTTATAGTCAATGCTTCAAATAAAAACTCGCTCATTATATTAAAAAAGTTAGCGCCAATTGCTTTTTTAATGCCGATTTCTCTTGTGCGCTCGTTAACAGAGACCAGCATTACCGTCATTATGCCAAGCCCTGCAACTAAAAGTGTAATAATACTAACAATTGAAAAGATAATCGTTATAGTGTTAAGTAGCCCCATCAAAGTTTGTCTGCCTGCCGCTAAATCACCGGTTTTTATGCTTCCTTGAACACCTTTTTCAATATCGAGTTTGGTTTTAATGCTTTTGGATACGCTTTTTGCTAAATCTTCACTATTGAGTTTAATTGCTATTTGGTATAATTCATCAGTGCCTGTTGCTTGTTGAAAAGTGGTGTAGGGAATATAACAAAACACGGGAACAATATTTCCCATAACACTTTGTAAAATTCCACTTCCGGATGAAGTTATGCCGATTACTTCAAATTCATCATAAGAATTGCCAACAAGTATTTTAACCTTTTTACCCACACAGTTTTCTCTTTTAAAAATTGATTTTGCAGCAGTTTCATCTATTAAACAAACATTTTCTTTTGAATTAATATCGTAGTCTTCAAAAGACCTGCCAAACAAAATATCAAATGCCACAACTTGGCTCGCGCCTGCATCAACACCCCAAATCATTATATCTTTTGAAACGTTGCTATTTGAAATTTTAGATTTAGAAGTAAGTATAGGCATAGCGGTTGAAACGCCTTTTTGCTTCTTTATTATATTCAAATCATTATTATTAACAGCGCATTTATCGGCAGTAACAGAAATTCCGTTTAAACCAAGCGAATCAAGTTCGCCATTTATAGTTTTAATACCAATATCGCTTATGGTGTTTATAAGCATAACAGAAGCAACTCCGACTGCAATTCCTAAAACAGTCAGAGTTGTACGAATCCCTTTTCTAAATATATTTCTAAATGATAGTAAAATTGAATCAAGCATTTATTTTTCCTCTAAAGATACGAAACTATCGTCTTTTTTGATTTTATCTGGTTTTAATATTATATAGTCGCCGTCTTTAATACCTTTTTTTACAATTGTGCCTTTTTGAGTAATTTCTCCTGTTTTAACATAAACTTTTTGCGCTTTATTATTTACTAATTTATATACAAATTCGCCTTTTTTATCTTGAGAAATAACGCTTGAATGCAATATTATTGCGTCCTTTATAGTTTTAGTAATAATTTTTGCTTTAATATTAAATCCGGGTTTTAATTGGTCGTCTATATCATCAATTTCTGCTGTCGCTTCAATAAAAGTTGCAGACGAGGTTGTTTGATTTGCAATAGCATTAATCTGCGAGATTTTACCTGAATATTTTTTGTCAAAAGCGTTGCCGGTTATAGTTAAATTTTGACCTTCTTTAATTTGCGAGAAAACATCTTCGCCGATATAAAGCGTTGCACATAAGTTTTTAGTGTCAATAAAATTTAAAAGGGGAGCGCCTTGTTTGCAAATAGTGTTGTTTTCGATTAAAACATTGCTGACCACTCCTGTGTAATCAGATGTAATATATTCTTGCTCAATAAAACTTTCACTTGTTTGAGCATATAAAAGTTTTGTTTTTTCGGTATCAATTTTAAAAATATTTTGACCTTTTTCTATTTGTTCATTTTGTTTTACTAAACATTCTGAAATATAATAATTCTTGTCAGAAAACTGTGTGTTTTGTTGTTTTGAAGTAATCTTTCCGGAAACATTAACTGTGATTTTTGCAGACTTGTTTTCGGCAATAATATAAGAGATTTTTGGCACAGATGCATACATCGCTTGTGGTGTACAAATAGAAAACAACAAAATTATTAATGCAGCAAAAAAGAAAAAAGGATATTTTTTCATCTAGTTCATTCCTTAAAGTTTAATTACACAAAATATTTTAACTTAAAAATAAGCATAAATTCATAAAAAATCAAACTATTAATTGACAAAATAACTTTTAAATGTTATATTAAACAAAATAAAAAAATAGGAATTTTAAGATGGAAAATAACACCAAAAACAAAAAGCCAAGTCCTCATAAAGGACATAGAAATAGATTAAGACAAAAAGTAATGAAATACGGAATTGATTCTTTGGCGCAACATGAGGTTATGGAATTGATTTTGTTTAATTCAATAGCGCAGAAAAACACAAACGACCTTGCTCATGCTCTTATTGATGAGTTTGGTTCTGTAAGTCGTGTTTTAGATGCGCCTGCAGAACTGCTTATTAAAATAAAAGGCATTTCTGAAACAACAGTTTTAATGCTTAAATCAATACCGCAAATTGCAAGATATTATATGCAGGATAAAAACGTTGAAAAATTTGTTAAAATTACAAATAATGATGAAGTGTATGATTATATAAAAGATATGTACATTGGCGAAGTGGTTGAAGTTGCAAGAGCGATTTATCTTTCAAACGCAGGCAGAATTTTAGGCTGCGAAGTGTTATCAAGAGGCATTGTAAATTCAACTCAAGTTAATGCTAGACAAGTTGTTGAGCATTGTATCAAATACAACGCAACACAGGTAATTCTTGTTCATAACCATCCAAGTGGAAATGCACATCCATCTGGCGATGACTTTGTGATTACTAAAAATGTATGCATTGCACTTAAAAGTATAAATTCAAGATTAACAGACCACTTGATAATCGCAAATGATGAGTGTATTTCAATGGCAAAAAATAAAGTTTTTGCTCGATCGTTTGAAGTTTAAAAAACAACCAAATTTTTGGTTGTTTTTTTGTTTATATAGGTTTATAATAAATATGAATATAATGTTTGACAAACGAACATATGTTTGTTATAATTACTTTGTCGAAATTTTTATTTTAAAGGCAGGTTTATATGTTTGAATTAGTGTCAAATTACAAAGCCACCGGTGACCAACCTGAAGCAATTGATACGCTTGTTAAAAGTATCAAAAGCGGTGCGAAAGAGCAAACTCTTTTAGGTGTTACCGGGTCTGGTAAAACATTTACAATGGCAAATGTAATAGCGCAGGTTAATAAACCTACGCTTGTTTTGGCGCATAATAAAACATTAGCCGCTCAACTTTGTACTGAATTTAAAGAGTTTTTCCCTAATAATGCAGTTGAGTATTTTGTTAGTTACTACGACTACTATCAGCCTGAAGCATATATTCCAAATACCGATACTTATATTGAAAAAGATTCATCTATAAATGATGAAATTGATAAACTTCGTCACTCGGCAACTGCTGCTTTGTCAGAAAGAAGAGATGTAATTATAGTTGCGTCAGTTTCTTGCATTTATTCACTTGGTGCGCCAATTGACTATCGTAGTATGGTTATTTCTTTGCGCCCTGGTATGCAAATTGAAAGAGATGCGCTTCTTCATAAATTAGTTGATTTGCAGTACGAGAGAAATGATATTAATTTTATTCGTAATAAATTTAGGGTGCGCGGAGATACAGTTGAAATTTTCCCAGCAAATTCTAATGAAAATGCTATAAGAGTTGAATTTTTTGGCGATGAAATTGATAGAATTTCAGAGTTCAAGCCATTAACAGGCGAGATTTTAAGCGTGTTGCAACATATTGCAATTTTTCCTGCTTCTCACTATATCATTCCATTTGAGAGAATGAAAGCGGCGACTGATGAAATCGAGCGTGAGATGTGGGAAAGAGTTGAGTTTTTTAATAAAAACGACCAGTTTATTGAAGCGCAAAGAATTCGCCAAAGAACAGAATATGATATTGAAATGTTGCAGGAAATAGGCATATGTAAGGGCGTAGAAAACTATTCAAGAGTGCTTTCAGGCAGACCCGCCGGCTCAACCCCTTATACTTTGATGGATTATTTTCCTGATGATTATTTATTACTTGTTGATGAATCGCATGTAACACTGCCGCAGGTAAAAGGTATGTTTGGTGGAGATAGGGCAAGAAAGAAAAACCTTATTGATTTTGGTTTTAGGTTGCCATCTGCGTATGATAACAGACCACTTAATTTTGATGAGTTTTATTCAAAAGTTAACCAAGCGATATTTGTATCGGCAACGCCTGGTGATTTTGAAAAGGAAAAATCAGCAGTTATTGCCGAACAGGTTATTCGTCCTACAGGGCTTTTAGACCCACTTGTTACTGTAAAACCAACCGAGGGTCAAATTTACGATTTAGTTAGCGAGATTAACGCTCGTGTTGAGAAGAATGAACGAGTTTTAATAACCACCCTTACTAAAAAACAAGCGGAAGATTTAACAGAGTTTTTAGAGGGCGTTAATATTAAAGTTAGATATATGCACTACGATATTGATACTATTGAGCGAATGGAAATTATCAGAGATTTGCGTCTTGGCGAGTTTGATGTATTAGTTGGTATTAATTTGCTTCGAGAAGGTCTTGATATTCCTGAAGTATCCTTGGTTGCAATATTAGATGCGGATAAAGAAGGTTTTTTGCGTAGTGAAACATCGCTTGTTCAAACAATTGGTAGAGCGGCTAGAAATGCAAATGGCGAAGTTATTATGTATGCAGATTCTGTAACTCGTTCCATGGAAGCGGCAATTACTGAAACTAATCGCCGTAGAGAAATTCAAATGAAATATAACGAAGAGAATAATATAACACCTAAAACTATTGTTAAAGATGTTAGAGAAATTCTTGAAATATCTAAAAAAGAAGATAAAAATGATAAAACTAAAATGTCTAAAAAAGAGCGTGAAAAACTTATTGAAACACTTACTCGTGAGATGAAGTCAGCGGCTAAAATGCTTGAGTTTGAACACGCAGCATATTTAAGAGATAGAATAGAAAAATTGAGAAAAGGAAAATAAACTTTAATGAGAGAAAGCATTGAGATAAAAGGTGCAAGAGAAAACAACCTTAAAGATATTGATGTTACTATACCAAGAGATAAGTTAGTGGTGTTTACAGGGCTTTCGGGTTCGGGTAAATCTTCGCTCGCTTTTGATACTTTGTATGCAGAAGGTCAGCGTAGATATGTTGAGTCTTTGTCTTCTTATGCCAGAATGTTTTTAGGACAAATGGAAAAACCTGATGTTGATAGCATTGATGGTCTTTCACCGGCAATTTCTATCGACCAGAAAACAACATCAAAAAACCCTCGTTCAACTGTTGGCACAGTAACAGAAATTTATGACTACTTGCGTTTGTTGTATGCTCGAATCGGTGTGCCTCATTGTCCTATTTGTGGTAAAGAAATCAAACAACAAACTGTTGACCAGATAGTTGATAAAGTTTTATCTTTACCTGAAGGCGAAAAAATTCAGATTTTAGCGCCAGTTGTAAGAGGAAGAAAAGGTGAACACAAAGACAAATTAGAAAGCGCCAAAAAAAGTGGCTATGTAAGGGTAAGAGTAGATGGCAATATCTATGATTTATCTGAAAAAATTGAACTTGAAAAAAATAAAAAGCATAGCATTGAGATTATTGTTGATAGATTAAAAATCAGCGATAGTATTAAATCGCGCCTTGCCGATTCCATTGAAACTGCTTCAAAGGTTGCAGATGGCTTGGTAATTGTTGATGTAATTGATAAAGAAGAATTGCTGTTTTCTCAAAATTACGCCTGTCCTGAACATGGTGCTAGTTTTGATGAGTTAGCACCAAGAATGTTCTCTTTTAATAATCCTTTTGGCGCCTGTCCTAAATGTACAGGTCTTGGAATGTTCAAAAAAATAGACCCTGAACTTTTAGTGCCGGAGCCTGAATTGTCAATTAATCAAGGCGCAATAAAAGGCGCAGGTTGGAGCAATGTAACCGAAAATTCAATTGCAAGAATGTATTACACCGCTCTTGCAAAGCATTATGGTTTCTCGCTTGATACTCCATTTAAAGATTTATCAGAAAAAGCAAAAAAAGTTTTGCTTTATGGCACAGATGGGGAACGAATTAAATTAGATAGAAAATTTGCTTATGGCTCTGGAACGTATTACGCCGCGTTTGAGGGCGTTTGTAATTCACTTGAGCGTAGATATAACGAATCAGGTAGTGATTATGCAAAATTTGATATAGAAAATTATATGACAGAAGTGCCTTGCCCTGAATGTAATGGAAAGCGTCTTTCAAAAGAAGCGCTTGCAGTTACAGTTGGTGGAAAAAACATTATGGAACTTTGCGATATGTCGGTTAAAAATCATTTAGATATGATTAGTAATCTTGAACTTACCGGCAGAGAAAAAATGATAGGCGAGGGCATTTTAAAAGAAATTAAAGAGCGATTAGGCTTTTTAAATAGCGTAGGTCTTCATTATCTAACACTTTCTCGTTCTAGCGGAACGCTCTCCGGCGGCGAAGCGCAAAGAATAAGACTTGCAACTCAAATTGGCTCGTCACTTATGGGCGTGTTATATATTCTTGATGAGCCTAGTATCGGTCTTCATCAAAGAGATAATGATAAACTCCTTGCAACATTAAAGCGCCTTCGTGATTTAGGCAATACCTTAATTGTTGTAGAACATGATGAAGATACAATGCGCGCGGCTGATTATATTGTTGATATAGGTCCTGGCGCAGGTGTAAATGGTGGTAAAGTTGTATTTAGCGGAACACCTGAAGAATTAATCGAACAAAAAGGCAATATAACAGGCGATTACCTTTCGGGAAGACGTGAAATCCCTGTTCCTAAAGTTAGAAGAAAAGGCAATGGAAAATTTGTTAAAATTTTAGGCGCTAAACAAAATAACCTTAAAAATATTAATGTTAAATTCCCATTGGGCAAGTTTATTGCAGTAACAGGTGTTTCAGGTTCAGGAAAATCATCTTTAATTAATGAGATTTTATATAAATCAATTGCAAAAACACTTTACAAAGCAAAAGCAAAACCTGGTGAGCACAAAGCAGTTGAAGGAATTGAAAATATTGATAAAATTATTAATATAGACCAATCTCCAATAGGAAGAACACCACGTTCTAATCCTGCAACTTATACTGGTGTGTTTACTGACATTAGAGCGCTTTTTGCTGAAACAAAAGAGGCTAAAATTAGAAATTACACTCAAGGCAGATTTTCTTTCAATGTTAAGGGTGGTAGATGTGAAGCCTGCGAGGGCGATGGCATTTTGAAAATTGAAATGCACTTTTTACCTGATATTTATGTACCTTGTGAAGTTTGTAAAGGTGCAAGATATAACCGCGAAACTTTAGAAGTAAAATACAAAGGTAAAAGCATTTATGATGTTCTTGAAATGACTGTTGAAGAAGGACTAAAATTCTTTGAGCATATTCCTAAAATCAGTAGAAAACTTCAAACTTTGTATGATGTAGGCCTTGGATATATTAAAATCGGTCAACCTGCTACAACTCTTTCAGGCGGTGAGGCTCAAAGAGTAAAACTTTCTACCGAACTTTCAAAGCGTTCAACCGGTAAAACTTTGTATGTTTTAGATGAGCCGACAACAGGTCTTCATACTGCAGATGTTCATAAATTAGTTGAAGTTTTGCAGTCATTAGTTGATACCGGTAACACAGTTGTTGTTATCGAGCATAATCTTGATGTTATAAAATGTGCCGACCATATTATTGATATGGGACCTGAAGGCGGCGATGAAGGCGGTACTGTTGTTGTAGAAGGTACACCTGAAAAAATCGTTAAATGCGAAGAGTCACATACTGGTAAATATCTAAAAAATCTGCTTTAAATTGTTTACAAGTTGTTAAAAAAATGGTATATTATTTGTGTTATACTTTTAAAAGTTAAAGGGGGTGGTGTTGTGTTTGGATATGTAAAAGCATATAAACCGGAATTAAAAATGTCTGAATATGACACCTATAAGGCAGTTTATTGCTCCCTTTGCAGACAATTAGGTAAAGACTATGGCATTTTTGCAAAATTCATTTTGTCCTATGATTTTGTGTTTTTAGCAATGCTTAAATTAGGTCTTGATGATGTTTGCTGTGGGTACAAAAAAATGCGTTGCCCATTTAATCCTTTGAAAAAGTGTATGAGGCTTGAAAAAGATTCTGCCTCGCTTGAATTTTCTGCCGCTTGTCTTGTGATAATGTTTTATTATAAATTGCTTGATGATATGCATGATAATGGAATAAAAGGCAAGTTGCGAAGTGGCTTGATGTATCCTGTTTTCAAGCATTATTTAAAAAAGGCAAGAAAAAAGTATAGCGATATTGATGATAAAATTGCTGGTTTTATGCAAAATCAAAGCGAAGTTGAAAAAGTAAATTCAACAAGTATTGATGCGTCAGCAGAGCCAACTGCAAAAATGCTCGAATATGTTTTTTCTTATGGTGTAACAGATGAAAAAACTTTTAGAATTTTATCAAGGCTTGGCTATTTATCAGGAAAATGGGTTTATTTAATCGATGCGCTTGATGACTTAAGCGATGATATTAAGAAAAATAGATTTAATCCATTCAAACTTAAATTTGATGTGTTAAATCAAGCAAAAGAAAGCGCTAAAAGTTTAATTAATAATTGCAATGTTGAATTAGCAAGTACATTTGAGTTATTAGAATTTAAAAGATATAAAACTATTCTTTCTAACATAATTTATGAGGGTTTGCCTAATGAGTTAAAAAGAGTAGAAAACAAGGAGATAAACAATGACTAATCCATATGAAGTTCTTGGTGTTAATAAAAACGCAACCGAGGAAGAAATTAAAGCGGCTTATAAAGAATTAGCAAGAAAATATCATCCTGATAATTATGTTGATAATCCGCTTTCGGATTTAGCCGAAGAAAAAATGAAAGAAATCAATGAAGCATATGATACTATTATGGCTAAAAAGCGTAGTAAAGGTCAAAATAGTGGGTATTATAATGCTTCCGGTAATCAGTCTTATAATGAGACAGGAGTTTATGCAGATGTAAGACGATTTATTAATCAAAACCGTCTTGAAGAAGCGCAAGAAATTCTTGATGGTGTTAGTATTTCTGAAAGAAATGCAGAATGGTACTTCTTGAATGGCTCTGTGCTTTATCGCAGAGGCTGGTATGACGATGCTTTTACATCTTTTTCAACTGCTTGTAGAATGGACCCTACAAACACTGAATATAGAGATACTTTAAATCGTATCAGTATGCAAAGAAGAGGGCAATTTACAGGTGGATATAACACAGGTAATTACAATAGCGGTGGTTGTTCAACTTGTGACTTGTGTATGGGTCTTTGGTGTGCTGATAGTTGTTGCGAATGTTTAGGTGGCAACATTTGTGATTGTTGTTAATCTTATTTTAAAGGTGGATTTTTTGTGAAAAGAGAAACTGTTAAAACAACTAAAATAGTATCTGTTTGTGGTCTTTTTGCAGCACTTTCTGTTGTGATTATGCTTTTGGCTCATATTGGTGTTTTAACCTATGCCGTGCCTGCTCTTGCAGGTGCATTGCTTGTAATAACCTATCTTGAATTAGGCGTCAAAAATGCGTTTACTGTATATTTTACGGTAAGCGTTTTGTCGTTTTTAATATGTGAAAAAGAAGCGGCTTTGTGCTACATACTTTTCTTTGGTTATTATCCGTTGATTAAAGCGTATATTGAAAGAATAAATCAAAAAATTCTGCAATGGATAATTAAAATTGCTTTGTTTACAGTTTCTTTTGCTTTAGTTTTAACATTAGCAACGTTTGTTTTAGGTATTCCGTTTGATACAATGGGATACGGAGTTTATTATATAATCGGTTTGTTTGTGGGACTTGAAGTAATGTTTGTGCTTTATGATATAGCGCTAACAAGAGTAATAACTTTTTATTTAGTTGCATATAGAGAAAAATTTAGAAAATTAATGAAACTTAAATAGTAGGGGAATTTAGTTTTGAAAAAATATGATGTAGTCATAATTGGTGGTGGCCCTGCAGGACTGTTTTGCGCGGGAAATATCGCAAAATTTGGACATTCGGTAGCACTTATTGAAAAAAATGAAAAAGTAGGCAGAAAACTACTAATCACAGGCAAGGGCAGATGTAATATCACTAATATGTCTGATAAAAATGAGTTGATTTCAGCGCTTACTAAAAACAATAAATTTATGTATAGCGCTTTTTCGCAATTTGATGCTTATGATACTGTTGCCTTTTTTGAAGAAAACGGCGTTCCAATTAAAGTTGAACGCGGAAACAGAGTTTTTCCGGTGTCAGATAAATCGATAGATGTTGTTGACTGTCTTTATGATTTTGTGTTGAAAAATGGTGTTGAAATTATAAATGATGTCGTTGTTGATTTAGAAGCACAGGATAAAAAAGTAAGTGTAGTTTGCTTGAAAAATGGCGAAAAAATCGAGTGCGATTATGTAGTTGTGGCGACTGGTGGTATGTCTTATCCTAAAACCGGTTCAACAGGCGATGGATATAAATTTGCTAAAAAGATAGGTCATAATATAATAAAACCTATTGGCTCGCTAGTGCCGTTAAATGTTATAGAAGGTGCTGCAAGTGAATGTCAAGGCTTGTCTTTAAAAAATGCCGCTATTCAGGTTGAAGATACAAAATCGAATAAAATTGTTTATACTGATTTTGGCGAAATGTTATTCACTCATTTTGGGCTTTCAGGACCAATGATTTTATCGGCTTCAGCTCATATGAGAGATATTGAAAAAGGCAGATATAAAGTTCATATTGATTTGAAGCCTGCATTGGATTTTGAAAAGTTAGACGCAAGAGTTTTAAGAGATTTTTCTGAAAACAGTAATAAAATTTTATTAAATTCTTTATCAAAATTATTGCCTTCTAAGATAATTCCTGTTATAATAAAGGTTAGCGGAATTGACGCGAAACAAAAAGTTAATCAAATAACAAAAGAGCAACGAGAGAATCTTGTAAAATGTATCAAAGATTTATGTTTTACAGTTTCATCATTTAGACCAATAGAAGAAGCGATTGTAACTTCAGGTGGTGTTGATGTGAAAGATATTGACCCTAAAACTTGTTGTTCTAAAATCTGTGAAAACTTGTATTTTGCCGGCGAAGTGTTGGATGTTGATGCTTACACCGGTGGATATAATTTGCAAATTGCTTTTTCAACAGCATTTTGCGTTGCAAATGCTATTAAAGAAAATTTAAAATAAGGGGAACAAATATGATTTCTGTTGCAATTGATGGACCTGCAGGTGCAGGCAAAAGCACCATTGCTAAAATGGTTTCAAAAAAATTAGGCTATATTTATGTTGATACAGGAGCGCTTTATCGTTCAATTGGCTATTTTGTTTTAAAAAACGGTGGCGATATTGATAATGCAGATAGCGTTGTTTCATTTTTACCACAAATTCAAGTTGAGATTAAGTTTATAGATGGCGTTCAACATGTTTTTGTAAACGGTGAAGATGTTAGTGATAAAATAAGAACAGAAGAAGTATCGCAGGCCGCTTCTAAGGCTTCTGCAATTCCGGCGGTAAGAGAATTTTTATTAGACCTTCAACGTTCATTTGCTGAAAAATATAATATTGTTATGGATGGTAGAGATATTGGCACAGTAGTTCTTCCAAATGCAACAGTTAAAATCTTTTTAACTGCATCTGCTGAAGAACGTGCAAACAGAAGATATCTTGAACAAAAAGAGCGCGGTTATGATGTTAACTATGATGATATTTTGGCAGATATAAAAGAGCGTGATTATAGAGATATGAATCGTGAAATTGCTCCTTTAAAATGTGCTGATGATGCAATTTATCTTGATACTTCACCAAACACAGTTGAGCAAAGTATTCAAGCAGTATTAGATATAATAAATCAGGAAAAGGATAAATAAAAGGAATTTAAAATGAATAGACATCCACATAAACAAAGACCGTTTGCAGCCGTAGTTGTTGCCGTTGTAACTTTTATTGTCAGAATATTATTTAGAGTTACAATAGAGGGTAAAGAAAACTTGCCAACTGACCGTGGATATGTATGTTGTTGCAACCACTTATCTTTTTTAGACCCTGTTTTCTGGATAGTGTCCACTAAAAAAAGAATTCGTTATATGGCGAAAGCAGAACTTTTTAAAAATAAACTTTTTTCTTGGTTTTTTAAGCAATTAAGCGCTTTTCCTGTTGACAGAGAGGGTGGAAGCGCAAGTTCGGTTGCCCATGCAATTGATATCGTTAAAGAAGGCGGAATTTTAGGAATTTTTCCTGAAGGTACTCGCTCTAAAGACGGAAAACCAGGCAGAGCAAAATCAGGCGCAGCATACATAGCAAACGCCACAGGCGCAGATGTAATACCAATGGCGATAATTGTTAAAGGAAAAATTAAAGTTTTTAGCAAAGTTCATTTAATAATCGGCAAACCGATAAAACATGAAGAAATACATTTTGAAGGTACGGATAGAAAAGGTCTTCGTAATGCTTCAACTAAAATTATGCAAGAAATAGTAACACTTTGGGAGAATGGCCATAATGAGTTTTAAAATAGAACTTGCCAAAACAGCAGGATTTTGTTTTGGAGTAAATCGTGCAATTGAACTTGTTGAAAAATTACTTCAACAAGGTAAAAAAGTTTGCACATTAGGTCCTATTATTCATAATCCGCAAATGGTTGATTCATTAGAAAAACGCGGTGTTATCATCGCAGAAAGTATTGATGAAGTGCCAAAAGATTATACCGTTGTTATTCGCTCTCATGGTATTGATAAAAGTTCTTATGAAAAAATAGAACAATTAGGGTTAGAAGTTTGTGATGCAACTTGCCCTTTTGTTTATAAAATTCATAAAATTGTTGAAAAAAATTCTAACGAAAACACGCCTGTTTTTATTGCAGGGGATGAAAACCACGCAGAAGTTATTGGAATTAAAGGTTTTGCAAACGGTGATGTTTTTTGTTTTAAAACAGAAGAAGAGTTAGAAGAAATTGTTGAAAAATGTAAAAAGTTAACAAAAAACGACCCAATTGTCGTTTCTCAAACGACTTTTAACGCAAAAAAGTGGGAAATTTTTAAAAAAATTATCAAAAAAGTCTATACAAATGCGATTTTTTTTGATACAATATGTGATGCGACTACCGAAAGACAGAATGAAGCAGAAAAGTTAGCGAAAAAGGCTGACCTTATGGTTGTAATAGGTGGCAAGCATAGTTCAAACACTAAAAAGTTGTTTGAAATTTGTAATAGAACAACAAAAACTGTTCTTATAGAAACTGCTGCTGAATTAAACCCTGCTGATTTAAAGGGAGTTCGCTTTGTCGGAGTGACCGCAGGTGCTTCCACGCCTGCTGTTATAATTAAGGAGGTACTAAACACAATGACCGAAATTTTAAAAAATGAGGAAACTATGGCTGAAGAAGTTACAGCTGAAACTAAAATGGAGGCTGAAACAAAGCTTGAAAAGTCCTTTGACGATATGACATTCGAAGAAGCACTTGAAGAGTCATTAAACAGCATGAACTCTAACCAAAGAGTTAAGGGTGTTGTTGTGGCTGTTAACCCAACCGAAGTTCAGGTTGATATCGGACGCAAATACACAGGTATTGTTCCTGCTAATGAGCTTTCAGCAGAGCCAAATGTAAATCCGGTTGACCTTGTAAAGGTTGGCGACGAGATTGATTTGATCGTTATGAGAACTAACGATCAAGAGGGTATTATTACTCTTTCTAAAAAACGTTATGATTCTTATGCAGGTATTAATGCAATGCAAGATGCAAAAGAATCTGGTGAAATCTTGGAAGGAAAAGTAACCGCAGTTGTTAAGGGTGGTATCACTGTTGTAGCACAAGGTGTAAGAGTATTTGTTCCTGCATCACATGCTACTTTAACTCGTGGCGAAGATTTAAATGATTTAGTTGGCACAACAGTATCATTCAAAGTTATTGATATTCGTCGTGGCAGAAATGTTGTTGGTTCTGTTCGCGTTGTATTAAGAGATGAGCAGAAAAAGGCTCGTGAAGCACTTTGGGAGTCTATCGAAGTTGGCAATACATACGAAGGTGTTGTTAAATCACTCACTTCTTATGGCGCATTTGTTGACATCGGCGGTCTTGATGGTATGATTCATATTACTGAACTTGCTTGGACAAGAATTAAACATCCATCAGAAGTTGTTAACGTTGGCGATACTGTTACTGTTTATGTTAAAGAACTTGACAAAGAAAATAAAAAGATTTCTTTAGGCTTCAAAAAAGCAGAAGATAATCCTTGGGAAATCATTAAAACTAAATATCAAGTTGGCGATACTGCTACTGTTAAGATTGTAAGTTTTGCTTCTTACGGTGCATTCGCTAATCTTATTACAGGTATCGATGGTCTTATTCATATTTCTCAAATTGCTAATAAGAGAATTGAAAAACCACAAGATGCTTTAGAAATTGGTCAAGAAGTTGAAGCTCAAATTGTTGCTATTGATTATGATGCTAAACGCGTTAGCCTTTCAATTAGAGCACTTTTACCTGAAGAAGAAGTTGTTGAAGAAGTAGCGCAAGAGCCTGAAACTCCTGCTGAACCACCAAAAGGCTATGTTTGTCAAAAATGTGGCTACGTAGAAGGCGGAGAAACATTAGCGGAAGATTTTGTTTGTCCACTTTGCGGTGCAGGTGCTGAAGACTTTGAACCATTAAAAGACTAATTTAATAGGTTAAAATTGAAATCCCCGAACGAAAAGTTCGGGGATTTTTTTAATTTAGTTTTTTCCATTTTTCCATATTTTCTTTTTGAACATCTCTTGGTGAAACTCCATATGCCTTAATATATTCTCTGTAAAAGGTTGAATAAGTAGAAAAACCACAAAGTTTTGCAACATTATTAAGACCTATTTTTTGATATTTGTTATTCATTAATTCATTTGCATGTTTTAGTCTTTTAATATTTAAATATTCTTTGAAAGTTGTTCCGGTCTGTTGTTTAAATATTTTGTTTATCAAATTATCAGAAACAAAAAACTTATCTTTAAGTGTTTTATATGTAATTGGTAAATTGTAGTTTTGTTCAACAAAGTCAGTAAGTTTAAGGGTTAAATTTGATTTATCAAATATTTCTTCTTTATTTAAACTGCTATAATAAAGGTCAAGTTCAGATAAAATCGAGAGTACTTTTATTTTAATATAATACTCATTATAATGATCTGCCAACGCTTCTTTCATCGAGTTTAAAACATCAAAACATATTAGTTGATTAAAAGTTGCAGGGAAAATAGGCGAAGCACAAGAAAATTTGTGAAAAACATTAAAAACATTATATTTTAAGAATTCTTGCAATGCGCTTTCTTGAATATAAATGTTTAAACAATTGCCCGTTGTAGTTAATCTTTTTGTATTGAAATATGAATTCTTATCAGAAATTAAAAGAGTGCCTTTTTCTGCAGTAAAAATCTTGTCTTTTGTAATAATATCGTATTTACCTTCTAATATATAAAATAATCTGTAAAAGCCTTTTATAACAATAGGCAATAGTGGTTCGATTTTTACATCAATACATTCGATAAGTTCAATATTTAAATCAGGTTGATAAAATCCGTATGTTCTTGAATGATTGCTCATTTTTACCTCCACAAGTTTAAAACTTTTTATTCATTTTACCATACAAAAACAGAAAATGCAATATATTTGCAACGAAAATGCAATTAAATTTAATTGAAAATTTTTTTACATTTGATATAATATAGTTACCATATTATAATACGAGGTGTATTTTATGAAAAAATTTCTTTCAATCGTGTTATCACTTTTGATGATTGTTGGAACATTTGCAATCGTTCCACTTTCAAGTGTTAGCGCACAAACCTATGACAATCGTATTGAAGCTAACTTCAACAACGATTGGCAGTTCTTTAGAGAAACCTATGCAGGCGCATCTTCAACTAAAATAGATGCGATTGATAGTGTTGTGGGGGATGATTGGAGAGACATCACACTTCCACACGACTTCTCTATCGAAGGTCGATTTTCAACTTATGCAACAAACAACCGAAGCGGTTGTTTGCAAGGTGGTACAGGCTGGTATAAAAAGACCTTCCAAGTGCCAAGTGAACTTTCAGACAAACGTTTTGTTATCAACTTCGACGGCGTGTACTCATACTCATACGTGTATGTAAACGGTCAATTAGTTGGTAACAACACTTTAGGTTACGTTTCGTTCGCTTTTGATATTACAGATTATCTTGAATTCGGTTTTGAGAACTATAACGAGATCGTAGTAAAAGTAGTAAACACAGTTCCTTCTGAAAGATGGTATTCTGGTTCAGGTATCTATCGTGACGTTACTATGATCGTAACAGAGCCTGTTCACGTTGATTACAGAGGTACTGCAGTTAACTTCCCAAATCTTGCATCAACAAATGGTGTAGATGGTACAACTGATGTAACTGTTAAGGTTAAAAATGAAAGCGCTGCTGATGCTTCTGTTACAGTTGCTTCTACTGTAATGGACGGTAGCGAGGTTGTTGCAACTGCTGAATCTGATGCTTTTACAGTTGCTACAGGCGCAAAAGCAGAAACTACTGTTAGCCCTAAAGTTACAAATCCAAAACTTTGGAGTGTTGATAACCCTAACCTTTACACTTTAGTTACTGAAGTTAAGGTTGACGGCACAGTTGTAGATACATATACGGAAACTATCGGTTATAAATATGTTGAATTTAACAACGTTAGCGGTTTCTTCCTAAACGGTAAATCAATGAAGCTTAAAGGTGCTGCACTTCACAACGATTTAGGTGCGGCAGTTGGTACTGCAGCGTATGACAACGCGGTAAAAAGATATATTGATTTACTCAGAGATATGGGTTGTAACGCAATCCGTACCGCTCACCAACCACTCTCAACAAACCTTATGGATTACTGTGCTAGAAGCGGTATGATGGTATTTGATGAAGTGTTTGATGAATGGTTAGGAACAAAACTCGGTGATAGCAATAGTTACAATATTGCAGGTGGCATTGCTGCAACAAATCCACTTCTCTTGAAAGAAGATATGGGTGGAGCAGACGTTTCTGCTTGGTCAAGCGCTACTACTGTTACTTGGGGTGAGTTTGGCCTTAAATCTATTATGCTCAGAGACAGAAACAACCCTGCAGTTATTATCTGGGGTCTTGGTAACGAATTGTTTGAGCAAAGCGGTGTAAACTCTGATGCTGCAAAGCAAAAGCACGTAGACGCTGCTAAAAACCTTGCTGCTTGGGCACACGAAACTGACCCACAAGGCAGACCTTGTACATTTGGTGATAACCGTCAAGAGACAAACTCTTCAGGTGGTGCTAGAAAATATCTTGACCAAGTTCAAGCAGAAATGGACATTACAGGTATCAACTACGCAGTAGGTGGCACTTGGGATTATCTTTATGGCGTTTTCCCAGAACGCCCTGCATTTAACACAGAGGGTACTGACCAATGTTCAAACCGTGGCGAATACGACCACACAAAACTTGTAAACAACGGCGCAACTGATTACGAATTTTCTTCTTACAACAACGACGACAGAGGTTGGGCAAACTACCTTGGCGAAGGTTGGAACTTAATTCTTGACCGCGACTGGTTTATGGGTGAATTTATCTGGGCAGGTATCGATTACCTTGGTGAGCCATGTGATTACGGCGGAAGCAAATCAGGACTCAAAACTCCTAACACCACATTCTGCGGTGCTTTTGACTCAGCAGGTTTTGCAAAAGACTCAATGTATTTCTACCGTTCTATCTGGAACGAAAATAGCTATACTGCAAATATGCTTCCAGGCACTTGGAACAAGGATGAAGTAACTGTTGATTCAAATGGCTTTGTTCCTGTAATGGTTTACTCAAACGCAGATAAAGTAGAAGTTGTTCTTAACGGCAAAGTTGTAGGTGAAGCTACTGCAACTTTAGTTAAAACTTCTTCATCTGACAAAACAAACTACTCGCGTCGCGAGTGGGCAGTATCGGTTGTAGATTCTGCACTTTGCAACGATTCTAAATTGGTTGAAGATACAACTACTAACGACTTTACACAACTTTTCGTTCAAATGTACGTTAAATACGTAGAAGGTACATTGGAACTTAAATCTTATAAAAAAGTTGACGGCGAATACGAACTTATCACAGATGCAAAAGGTACACAATTCGTTGAAACAACTGATGGTATCACAGATCTTAAAGTAACTCAAACTGCTACTACTTTAACAGCAGATAAAAATGATATTCTTCACTATGCAGTTGATGCAGTTGATAAAGATGGCGACTTCGTAAACGGTTACAACGGCAAAGTTACCTTTACTCTCGAAGGCGAAGGCGAAATCATCGGTGCGGACAACGGTAGTTCAATCAACATCGACAGAGGTTGTTCAGACTTTGTTGTAAGCGCTGATAAAAAGAGCGCTACCACCTCTTGCTACAATGGTAAATGTTTGCTCGCAGTAAAAGCAACTGATACAGCAGGCGACTTTACTGTAACTGCTACTGCTTACGACGAAGCAGCTGGTACAACAGTAGTTGCTACAAAAACTGCTCAAACTGTTACTACAACTGAAGACACAGTTGCAGACGAGTGGGAAGAAATCGTTGAACAACACATCTGTTCTGAATACACATCAGTTGTAACACCTGCTACTTGTGAAGAAGAAGGTTACACAACATTTACTTGTACAACCTGTGGTTTGCAAACTGTTGGCGATTATGTAGATGCACTCGGTCACACAACAGACGCAAACGGCACATGTACAGTTTGTGGCAAAAATGCTAAAGTTTTAGAGATTAACGCAGCTGCAGATTATGTTGAAAACAACAAGGTAGAACAAATCAAATACGAACAAATCTCACTTGACGACGTTCAAGCAGACAAAGCGTATGCTATCGCAGTTCAAGATGGACAAAATTTGTATGCATTCACTTCAAGGATGGCGTCTTTCTGGCCAAACAACTATACTATCAACTATGGTTTCCAAGATTATGGCAAAGGCAAAGCGGTTGCGTTTGAAGTAACCGGCGAGCAAATCACAGAGTTTGGTGTTGACGAGAGTGTAAGTAACTTCTATTTTGAATATGACAAGACTGCAGGAACAATCGTGATTGCCGTTAATGTAAACGGTGAAAAAAGATATTTCACATTCGGTCAACAAGACGGAAACAAAATCAATTTGGGTGTAAAATATACCGAAAACAAAGACGAAGCAGTTGTATTCACAATCAACAAGATAAATGCTTCAGGCTCAGTTTCTCTAAAAACTACTTATGATAGCAGAAGCTATTATCTTTGTATGAAAAACTGCTGGTACGGCAAGAAGCTGCTTCTTGTAAACGGCAACAACAATTCATTCAAGATTTACGATGCAGTAGAAAATGCTGATAACGAGGCACTTATCAAGCTTGGTAATGCTATAGCTACTGTAAATGATGCAGTTAATGCCGACCAAGCATTAGCAGATACAGTTTATGCGGACGTTCAAACTGCGCTAAACCTTTACAAACAAGGCGCTTCTGCTTCGGCTACTGAATGCGAAGCATTGGCTAACAAATTAGTAATGTCAACACATACTTGTAAATACGTTTCTAACCTTAAAGGTGGCGGATATTCAGTTATGAAAACTGCTACTTGCAAATCTGAAGGTGAAATTTATTATTACTGTCAAGAAGATGGTTGTACAAATTACAAGATTGAATACACCGCTAAATCAAGTCACAAATTCGGCACAGACGTAACTGTTGTTACACCTGCAACTTGTATTACTGCAGGTGCAGGCACAGTCGCTTGTACAGTTTGCGGTGAGACAAAAGAAGTAGTAATTGATGCTACTGGTGAACATATTTATGGTGATGATGGCTACTGCACATCAGATGAAAACTGTAACGCTTCAAAATTCAGCGTTAAAATTGATGGCGTAGCACTTACTCAACAAGATGATGGCTCATTTGTATTACCAACTTCAACTGATTCTGGCTTTGTTTCATACACAGATGGCACAAATCATTATGATGCAGGTTATGTATTCGAGACTTTAACTGCAAATGTTGAACTTACAACAGTAACATTATCATTTGATATGCTTTATGGCTCATCAATGAGATATAATAACCCAACAGGTATTCGTTTCTACTCAAATGTTGATACAGACCTTATCGAATCTTTAAGAGCAGAGGGTGCTGAAATCGAACTAGGTACACTTATTGCTCCAAAAGACTATTTAACAGATAAAGAACTCACATTTGAAAGTGGTGTAACTTATGCAAATGTACCATTTAAATCTAAAACTTGGTATACAGATGGCGAATTCAAAGGTGTTGTTGGCTCAATTGCAAATATTAGAGAAACAAATGTAAACCGTGAATTTGTTGGACGTGGTTATATTAAAATCACAGTCGATGGCATAACAAAAACAATTTATGCTTCTTATGCAGAAAATGATATTAAAAATAATGCAAGAAGTATTTGTTACATTGCTAATAAAGTAGTAATAAACGACTACACAACTTTAACAGCTGAACTTCAAGCAATTGTTAAACATTACGCTGATTTATATACCGGTAGTGATAAATATACAACTCTTGACCCTGCTGATAAAGATATATTTGATTAATCTGAAAGGAGACGAATATAAATGAAAAAGTTATTATCAATTATTCTCTCAATTCTTATTCTTGGTAGTTGCTTGGTAATTCCGATGTTTAATGCAACTGCTGACACTCTCGACGCTTACTCAGGAGACTCTTGGAACACATTTTATCGTAACTTTAACCACACAAAAGTGTACTCAAGAAGCGTTACTTGGACAGACAGCGCTATGACAAACTCCTTAAGTTCAACAGGAGAATATTTTTATTATTACACAACACCTGGCGACATCGATCTTAAAGGTTCATATTTTGAAATCAGCAAAGTATCACTTCCAAAAGGTACTTACAACGTATCTACAACTGTAAGAAGTGATATGACTTTGATCAGTCTTGAGTTTTATGATAGCGAAGGAAATTTAGTAGGCACTGCCGATACAATTGATACTGCTACAAGAACTACAACAGGTACAGTAACTTTTGCTACTGATTTGACAAACGCTACTATCAGAGCTATTGCTCAAAGCTCATCAACAAATGGCACAAGATACCGTCTTGGTGGTAATTATATCAAATTCACAGCTACTACAACACTTGAATATACATCAAGACATTTTGATGCATCTCGTGCTTATGCAGGTGCAACTGCTACAACAACAGGCGGTACAACAGCAACAGGCACTTATGCAACTGCAGAACACGAAAACTGCTCGATCAACACAGGTTCTCAACACACTGCACACGGTGTAAGAGGACTTAATGTTGATGATTACGTTTACTATAAATTCACAGACGTTCCTGCAGGTACTTACAATATCACAGACTACTACTATGACGTTTCAAGCGGTGCTGCAAAATGGGATGTTTACGTAGGAAATAGTGTTGAAGCTTTAACAAGAGTTAACGGTCTAACTTCTTGCGGTTCAAACTCTGTTAAAACTCTCGAAACCGAAAACGTAACTGTTGATACAACAGGTATCCTTATCTACGCAGTTAAGTTTACAGAAGGCACTGCAAACGATTGCAGAACAGTTCATTGTTGCTTTGACCTTGAACAAACTTCTACTACCGGCGAACCACTTGAAACAGAATCAACTGTTCCTTCAGAAGAAACCACAACAACAACTACAACAACTACAACAACTACAACTACCACAACTACTACAACAACTCAAGCGCCTGAAGAGTCTTCTTCACAAACTCCTGCAGGAACAGCAGTTTATACAAGACAATCAACTTGGGTTGACGGTCAAAAATATCTCCTTATCGGACCTTCTTCAACTGCAGAAGGTTATGCAGGCAAAGGTATTCTCTATACAAACGGTTTGGTTGCAAGTTCTTATACAGGCACAGATACCGTTGCTTCAATTAAACTTAATGATTACGATTGTAAATCTGTTAACACAGTAGCAAAGGGCCTTAATGCTCTTGATAGCTTCACAACTGAGCAAGACCTTTCACAGTATTACTTTACTGCTGAAAAGCATGATGATTACTTTGCATTCAAAACTTCTGATGGCAAATATATCTGTGCAGGTCCACAGGAAGGCAAAAATTCTGCTACTTGGAACAGAACATATTTCTCTGATACTTTAGTTGACGATGCTTTGTTTAAAGGCGAGTACAGAGAAGGTAAAACAGGTGAATATTCAGGTAACGGCGCATTCAAAGTTACTTCAAAATCTGGTTACTTCTTCAGAGTATTAAACAACGGTAACATCATTTGTAAAGCAGATGGCGACCTCTATCAAGTATTCGTTGGTTTCTATACAACAGGTGATGTAATCGTTCCTGAAGAATCAGAATCTTCATCATCCACAACTACAACAACTACAACTACAACAACACCTATAGTTACAGATGAATACAACTTTGTATTCCGTGATACTGATTTTGATTTTGATATTGTTTCTAGTAGTTTAACATGTAATAATTATACTGACTCTTCTTACCCAGGTCTTGAAATTAAATCTATTGCAAATGGAAATACACTTACTTTTACAACAAAAACTTCTATAGCAAGTGGTATTTATATTCCTACACTTTATGCTCGTGCATACGGCGGTAGAGCGAAGTTCGACGTATATATCAACGATACTTTAGTGGCTTCTGCTCTTGATACAAGCACGTCTGTTAAAGGTACAGGCTCACATATGCCGTTTGAACTTCCACAAGTAACATTTAATACTGATACAATAGTAACAATCAAATTTGTAGCAGTTTCAAGTGGTACATTTTATCCAGATGACATTGTTTTCAAAAAGATTGGTGATGCAAACCCAACTGCTATGGAAATCTCAATGCAAACTGGCGCTGCTTTGAGAATTGGCGTTATCAATGGTATTCGTTTCTATACTCAAGTTGATGCAGACAAAATCGCTAATTTAATCAAAGCGGGTTACACAGTTGAAATTGGTACACTTATCGCTCCTGCTGATTTATTAACATCTACTGAACTTACATTTGAATCAGGTGTGACATGTCTTGATGTTAAATATGAAGCAAAAGATGATAATGGCAACTTTATTTACTATCAAGGCGAAAATGTTTTCGTTGGTTCTATTGCAGAAATCAAAGAAACATCAACCTCTTGGAGTGCTACATCTGGTAATATCACAAGAGAATTTGTAGGCCGTGGTTATGTTAAAATGACAAAGGATGGCGAAACAACAACTGTTTATGCAGACTATTCAGATGGAAATATTGCAAATAACACTCGTTCATTGCAATATGTTGCAAATGCATATAAGAATGATGTTGATTCAACTTATCCATCAATTAGTCTTGAATTCCAAGCATTTGTTAATAAATGGGCTAATGCTGTAAGATAGGAGAGAGATTTATGAAATTTGAAACAATTAGTTTAGAATTAGAAAAATATGAATCTCTTGACATCATCTCGGCTTCGCAAGAAGTAGAAGACCCGACAGTTGCTCCTACAGAGCCTACAACAAAATATGACCCATATGAAAATGATAAATGGTAATTAGATAAAAAGATAAATTTTTTTCATATAATTTTCCTTTTGAAAAACCGTCCTTTTTACAAGGGCGGTTTTTCTTTTTGCACATAATTGACATATTATGTCATAGTGTTATGCAAAATCGACAAAACAAGTAACTAAATGCACGAAAAAAGGTTATTATTTGCAATTGAAATCGTGATGATTTTGTGCTAAAATACTTATATTAATAAATAGGAGGTTTTTTCTTATGAAAAAATTAATTGCAATAACACTTTCATTTTTATTGGTTTTTTCTGTATTGCCAATGGCAATGGTTTCGGCGGATGAAACACAATACAGTTATGTGACAATTGAAGACTTTGAGTCACACACTGTAAACACATCTTACGCATCAGGCAAAAAGGTAAGTGACAGAATTACTAATGGTTGGAATGGTAATGGTAGAGTTACTGATGACGCTACTTATCTTAACCCTGAAACCGGCAGTACACTTGCATACAAAGTTGTTAACAACAAACTTACTTACAACAATGGTGGCGCAGCATTTTTACAACTTGGTTTAACTTCTGAACAACTTGTAGATTCAATAGGTTTCAGATTTTATGTTAAAGGCGATTCTACTGTTTACAAAGCGCTTGCATTGGGATATACCATTGCTGTAAACGGCAAAAACGAATCATATACCACAAACACAGGTGTTTCTGTTGCAAAAGTTCAAGAAGGTACTTGGGTAACAGTTAAATGGGGCGAACAAGATTCAAAAGGATTGAATTGGTATCATAATGGTAATAGTAAATGGGCTTATGAAGTTCAACCTGCTTCTGTTATTACTGCTCTTGATTCTTTATCTATTGCAATAAAATCTGCTGTTACTGCAAATGAACCTGCACAAGCATTTTATGTTGATGACTTCCAAATGATTTATCCTTATACAGAGACAGCGACTTCTGTTAAAGTAACTATTGATGGTGAAGAAGTTGCAGAAGTTGATTATGAAGGAACTTACACAATTCCAACTCCACCTACTCATTATTCATACACAGATGGTAAAAACATTTATGTTGGTGGCGAAGAAGTTGTTTTAACAAAAGACCTTAAACTTACTTCTGTAATTGAAACATCAAAAGTTGTTTATACAATGGACGAAGGCTCAAGAATCACTGGTGGTAGCACAACTGCTTGTAATCCTGGCGCAGGCGAATTTGTAGAAGTTGATGGCGACTGGGTATTTAAGCTTCCATCAAAAGCAGACCAAACTGCTTCATTTGTGCTTCCTGAAAAATGGTATCATAAAGCAGACTTTAAAGCGATTAAAGTTGAATTTTCAATATCTGGTTCTTCTGGTGCAGCGGATAATGTTCAATATGTAACATTTGGCAATAGTGAAGAGAAAGTTTCAATTGTCAATGGTTATACAAGTATGGCAAGTAAATACAGTGTTGATGTAAATGCTGATATTTATGATTACAACACTTTTAAAATTTTCTTAAAAGGCGGTTCAAACTTTGTAGATGCTAAAGACTACATCTACATTGATGACGTAACAGTAACATTTGAGTATGATTTTAATTATGTTGCTCCTGAAGAAGATGGCGAAACAACAGAAGTTCTTGCTACTGAAGAATCTGCTTCAATTCGTCTTGGCGAAGTAAACGGCATCAGATTCTATACAACAATTGATACAGATGCTCTTGCAGCACTCGTAGGCGATAAAGAATACGAAGTTGGTACTCTTATTGCTCCTGTTGATGTTGCAGGCGAATACCTCACAGTAGAAGATAACTGTGCAGTAGTTCCTTATAATATGACAAACGGACTTTGGGAAGGTAATCAAATCGTAGGTTCAATTGTTAATATTAAAGAAGCAAACTATAATAGAGAATTTGTTGCTCGTGCATATGTTTTAGTTGATGGTGTATATTACTATTCAGATTCAGTTTCAGTAAGAACAATTGCTGGTATTGCTGATGCATATATTGCAGATTCAACTAGCAATTATGAAACTTTAGATGCTGATATTAAAGCTCTTGTTGATGCTTGGGCTAAAGCAAACGATTAATCAAAGGAGGGTATTTTATAATGAAATTTGAAAAAATTAGTTTAGAATTAGAAAAATACGAATCTTTTGATATCATTGCTTCATCACCTACAGAAGAGCCAACAGAGCCTACTAACCCAGTAGAGCCTACTACAAAATACGACCCTTATGAAAATGATAAATGGTAAGTTGTT
>JAZQFC010000029.1:0-8451 GCA_045539315.1 Acutalibacteraceae bacterium
ATTATAAGCGGCGATGGAATTTTAACGGTTGTATATAAAAATAAAAACCGCGAAGAAGTCTTTGATAGCAATAATAGTAGATTAATAGATTACTATGACGGAAGTTGGATTATCGCACCAGAAAACATAGATGTTCTTAATAGAATGAAAAACCATTACGATACTGATGAATTAGAAGAAAGCATACTGTTTTAAAAGGAGGATCGTATGAAATTCGTTAGAACGAAATGTTTAAATTGTTATTATTTGCACATTATGAATTCAATTCTAAATAAAACAGGTTATCTTTGTTCTTATGATTTTACAGCAAGAACCAAAAAGGAAATGAAGAAAATAAAAAAATGCCCACATTATAAGGAGAATTAGAATTATGTTAAAATCAACAAAAATCGCATTAGCGCAGCGACAAAATGCGCTTAAAGAACAAGCAAAATCAAACGAATTGAAACGACAAGAAATCGAAGAAACTAAACGCCATAATCTTGTCGAAGAAGAAACAAAAGATAGAGTGGAGATTTCTAAAAAAGAATATTTAGAATTGTTAGAACAAAACGAACAGCTTCGAACTGATTTAAACGATGCCAATGCAACTATTAAAAAGATGTTAGAACCATTTCTTAAAGCTGGAATTAGTAAGAATGTTTATGAAAAGTTTTTAGCAAACGAGTTCTGGGCTGATATCTCGACTTTTTATGATTCTAGTTCGCTTTGTGAAAATATTCGTATCATTTTTAGAGTGCCGTTGGATGAAATGAAGGAGTAAGTTATTATGAGATTAATGAAGAAAGAATTGATGAGTGCTATCAACCAACCAATGTGTTTTGGAAGCCGTTTAGTTGGTAAAAAAATGTTTGCTCAAATTATTAAAGAACTTTGTGAATATAAAACCATTGAAGAAGAATTAGGCATTGACTTGATTACTTTGTCTAAAGCATTACAGCAAGATTCTATTTGGGTTAGAGAACATAATACCAAAGAAAAAGAAATTGTATGCGAAAGAATTAGATTAAACTTTCTCAATAGAACATTAGATTTTGTTGAACCGAGAAAAGAAATAGGAATAGGAAGAAACTTGTTTGATTATGGCGAATCTTGGGCATTAACCAGGGAGGAACTATTATGAAAAAATGGTTAGTTAGAATTTCATACTGCACAAGAGATAATGATTTGGTGGCAGTTGTTAAAACAAAAGATATAGAAAAATATATGAATGATTTTGTTAAAGACATTTTAGACCAAATAAACGGTTATGAATATCAAGAATTAAAACATCTAAAAAGAAATGAAATTGATTTATTATGTGGTGCATATAATGGCACTGATATCATAAAGGAAGTGTTGTCATGAATGAAGAATTAGAAGCATTAAGAAGATTAAGAAACACTTTACTTACAGAGGCTTATGCGCAAGATGTTTTGCCAGATGTGGAAATCATTGAAGCTGCTCTTAAAGACTATGAAAAATTAAAAGATGAATACGATAGATTGGAAAGTATCTATAACCATTTTATCAAACAATATAATCAGTTGATGAAAGATCATAGCAAGGTGCTTAAAGCATTAGAGATTATTAAAAGATTAATAAACAAATCCGGAATTGAAAATTGGATATACGAAACTGAAAATGATTATGTGTTTGCAGATTTTAGAATTAGTAAAGAAGAATATGATTTGTTGAAGGAGGTATTGTTATGACACCAATTGAAAAATACATATTAGACATACTATTAAACGGAAAGAATGGAGGCACAAATGTTCGTGTTTTAATTATGGAAACATTTTCTCCTATTGGCGGCGGAGAAAACACTGATATTACCGATGAATTGAAAGAAATTATTACTAAAAGTCTTGAATTAAAGGAGATAGAAAATGAAAAAGAAGATTAAAGCATATGAAATTAAATTTATTAAAAGAACTCATGATCATATTGATAGAGTAAACAAATATGCCAAGAAGATAGGCAAAGAATATCCACACCATGACGAAGATAAATTCAATGAATTATATGCTGGTTATTCTTTAATGTCTAAAAATAAAGAAGATATTACAAAAGAAGAACAAGCAATGATTGATGACGCTACTTTTAAACATGTTATTAACAACGAGCACCACTGTGAACATTGGGTAGATCCTAAAGATATTGAAGGATTCTCTAGGTATAATCCAACTCCTCATGGTTGTTTAGATTGTTCTAAAATGCCTAATGATGCTTTAGAAGAAATGTGCTGCGATTGGTGTGCTATGAGTGAAGAATTTAATAACACCCCTTTTGAATGGTATAAAAAGAACAAAGATACCAGGTGGCATTTTAATGAAGAACAAGATAAGTTTATTTTAGATACCTTGCATAAATTATGGGGTGAAAGCGTTGCCCTGCTATATGTAAACAAAGGAGAACAAAATAAATGAAAGCAATAATGATTAGCGACAAACCTAAATGGTGCGCCTTAATGATGAATGGCGATAAAACCATTGAGGTTAGAAAAAACAAGGCACTAGCGAGTGCAATTCAAAAACTCATTGATGAATATGGGTATGCCGAGATTTATGTGTATTGTAGCAAAGATGATAAGAACGGTCTTTATTTTGTTAATGAATATGTTTGTTTAAACCAAAAAGGTTGTGTTCCAAGCGATAAAAACGGCAAGGTTGTGTTCAAATTTCGTTGCTATAAAGTAGAAGAAATCGAAGATGTTTATAGTCAAGAAAATGAATTTGGTGGTTTGTGTGAAAGTTATGGAACTAAAACCTTAAAAACTAACTCTTTATTGAATAAAGCACAATTAGATTATTTGGAATTGGCAGATTATTTGAATGATTATACGCCTTTCGGTTATGCCATTCACATTAGCGATTTAGAAATCTTTGATAAGCCAAAAGAATTGAGTGAGTTCGAAACTACGAAACAACATTTAGTAGGTGTCATTGGGCAAGCACAACCTATTATACAAAACATAAGATTAACCAAAGCCCCACAGAATATGGTTTACATTGAAGTTGAAGAAAGCACCCATAAATGATATAATAATTAAGGGGGCAAATAATATGTTCAAAAAAATTAGTATTAATAATAACTATTCAATAGACGAAAATGGAAATGTAAGGAATGATAAAAGAGGGACATTGTTATCTCAATGGATAAGCAAACAAGGTAAAGGTTATTATTGTGTATCTCTTTACTTTGGACACAAAAAACAAGGTAATTTTGGTGTTCATCGTTTATTGGCGCAAGCATTTATCCCTAATCCAAATAATTATGAAGAAATAAATCATATAGATGGAAACACAAGAAATAATGCTCTTTCTAATTTAGAATGGTGTTCTCATAAAATGAATATTGAACACGCAATAAAAATCATAAAAGTATTTGATAACTACAAAAAGCATACAACCAATTCAAGAAAAGAAGTTGCTCAAATTGATATGAAAACTAATGAAGTTATCGCTGTTTACAAAAGTGTAAGGGAAGCCGAAAAACAAACAGGAATTGCTAGTCCTTATATTGTAAATTGTGCAAACGGAAAACAAAAATATGCAAAAGGATTTTATTGGAAATATCTAAAATATTTGGAGGTAGATTATGATTGATAATGGAATTTACACAAGAAACTTTGCTAATTCACTTCAATTAAGTGGGTTGGTTGCACAAAAGTTAAAAATTAAAACAATTAAAGCAAATGGTGTGGATATGAAAATTGGATCGTTTGTCTTAATTCAAAATTATATCGGTCATAATAACTATCGCTACAAAAAGCATATTATCTGTTGCACTCGCAGCCAAAAGGTTATTGATGAATTGCTATCTTATGACAAGCAAATATATATCACATGTTTAGGTAAATTAGATGGTTATTGGAACGAAAGGGCAGGTATGACTACTTATTACCCACTTATTGAAGAAATCAATGTGGAAAGTATATGCCCAGAAGATATGAGGTGATGAAATGTCAAAAGTAAATATTGATACTCGTATCTTGGGTAGTAAACACCCCAAACAAGTTAAAATACCAAATAGTAATCAAATTCCTAGACTATCTTATGGTCGCACACTATTAGAAATGAAAAAGACTAATAGGTGGGTAGCATATTTCGGTTATGGTGTAGTGATGAGTATTGCGAAATGTGAAGATTTTGACCTTGTAACAGTAGATTTTGGAACAGGTGTTAATTCGCCTTGCAAAGTTTACTTTCGCACCTTAAATAGCCGAAAACAAGTATATACATTAAAGGTTGGGCAATTTGCGTTGTTCGGTATGATCCAAAACATACAAGCCGCCTTAAAAGAAAAGAAGCTCTATTATGCGCTATGGTGTATGGGTATCTATGTGCCAAAAGCCATTGATATTAAGACTAACCCATTAAAAGAAGAAGAAATAACGGAATTAACCGAAGAAGAATATGGCGAAGGTCTTACTTTCCTAGATACATTAAAAAAGAACGATTAAAAATTATATTGCATTATAAGATTAAAGGAGATAATATAAATATGCGAAACGAAAAAACGATTATTGGAAAACTACTCAAAGAAAGGAAAATCACATTACCAAAGGCAGCGGAATTAACCGGCATTACTTATGGCACGATTATTCACCTTGCCTACAAGCAATTTGATTTAAAGGAAATTAAGGTTGATACACTCATTAGATTATGTGTCGGTCTTAATGTCAAAGCAGTAGATTTATTCCCAGAAAACGAAAAAGACCTAATCAAAAGGTTATCTCGTAAATCTCGCAAAAAGACACTTTGATAAAATGAAAGGAGAAACGCTATGCCAAGTATTAACAAAGTATTAATTGATTATGAATTTAAAGTAAATGGGGGAAAAGAAGAATGGACTTATTCTATTTTTATCACACCCGATTTACTAGATGAATATTATGGTTGTAAAGCAGTTCACAAAGACTTATTCTGCTTTTTGGACTTTGACCGTTTAGTGGATGAAAACATTGGTTTCTTGGAATGGTTAAAAGCAAAGTTCTACGATGATGCCAAAGAAGAATTTGAAAGGTATTATTTATGAACACCGATTACCTACTAGATTATCATTCTTCCATAATGGAAAGATTAAAAGACCATTGTAAGTGTTGCCCTAATGCTAAACAATGCCACGAGGAATGCACCGAAAATGAGTGTGCCAATTACCAAGAAATAGAAAAGGAAATGCGTTTATGACAAAGTATAAAGACAAAATCTATGATGGTAGGTGGAAAGTATTAGGGTGTCATAACACTCAATACACATTAGAAAATATCTATAATCATCATCAAATAGTCATAGCCAATAACACTATGGCAAAAATAGACAAAGGCGAAACTACTGTTAGCAATGTATTAAGTTATAGGGCTTCATTAAGTGGATTTAATCCTAGTCAACCTTATCCTAGATACTCTAAAAGTTATAAAAGAGCTGTCTATGTTGCACACCGCGAAATAGAAAAGAAGAAAGGAAAGTAAAGTATGTTTGAACAATATAGCATTTTAGACCAAATTACCGAAGATGATTTACAAAGAATCCACGATGAAAAATATGAAGAAAGCTCTTTAACCCCAAGACAATGGGAACTATATAGACTTATCAAACATAATTCATTAGTGGAACATAGAAAGACCACCCAAAAGGAAATCTGCGACACCATTAGTGGTTATGTATGGAACGATAAAGAACAAGTCCATGACCATTGCCCTGCTATTTGGAAAGATATTAAAGACAATAACGAGAGTTTGGAACACGATAAAATCATCATTTCTAAAAACTTTGAATATTGGATTGGTAGCGAAAGAGAAACTAAACAATTTCTTAAAGACTTATGGAAAGCACTAACACCAAGACTACAAAGATATTGGAAATATGTAGCGAAGATTAGTTTAGATGGTCAAGGAAAAGTGTTATCTAATCAAAACGATCCATTAAGTGAAAAAGCTAAATTATTCCACGAAAGTTTTAATGCCTACGATATTGAAATGCAAAAGGTAAACGAAGATGAAACCGACACTACAAGTGATACCGAATGAAGATAACACCGGTTATATTGTCATAATGGAAAAAGATATGAATTCCCTTGAATATGATATGTATGCCCAACAACAAGAAATCAAAAAGTTTAGGACAACAGAAAGAAAGGTTTTCATAGAAACAATAGATATGGCAATTAGAAAGATTTTAGACCAGTTTGGCATAATTCCCTTTGATACAAGCGAAAGTGCCTTAAAATCGGCATTTGACACATTAAATAGGCATTATGGCAAAACTATTGAAATCATAGATAGATATAAAGGCATTAAAGGACTTGTGGTGGATAAAGAAAACTACATTACAGTTATTATTGAAAATGGCATATTAAGTTGCGCTAACGAAATAAAGGTGGTTGATTATGCCGAATAAAAAACATAGATTTTGTCGCATATTAACAGATGATGACTTATTGGAATTAGAAGTTATGTATCGTAGCGGAAAATTCTATGCTAAAGAAATTGCCGATTGGTTCGGTGTTAGTGTATGTGCAATAAACTATTGGATAGATAAATTGGAATTGAAAGGAAAAAAGTTTAAATGGCGAAAAATAAAGAACTGTTAAGCGAATTTGCTTTACACCTTATAGGAAAAACATTCGATGATTATAGAAAGGAAGTGATTAAGGGATATGGGGTATGAGCAATATAGCATATTCGATGGTGTAGAAAATTATACCATTCCTAAAGATAAGGAAATTTTTATCACAGAACTTTTTGCGGGTATTGGCGCACAAAGTCGAGCTTTAGAAATCTTGGGTGTCCCTTTCCATCATAGAGCAATAGCAGAATGGTCAATGTATTCTATAAGAGCTTATGCAAGAATCCATAATCTCATTGATCCTGGAACAATAGAAGAACTAACAAAAGATAAAACCAAAGATGAAATGTTAGAAAGAATTAAAGGCATTAGTAGAAATTACAATGATCCATTAACACCGAAAGAATTATCTAAACTCAATATTGATGAAATTAAAGATATATATGCTTGTTGCATAGTCGAGAATAATTTTATCAATATAATGACTATGAGTGGCAAAGATTTAGGTGTTTACAAAGATGATGAATATAACATTTGGACTTATAGCTTCCCGTGTCAGGATTTATCTCTTGCCGGAACACTCGCTGGGTTATCTACAAGTCAAAAAGATGGCGGCACTCGTTCTGGTCTTTTATGGGAAGTAGAAAGACTATTGAGAGAAAGAGAGAAATTAGGTTTGCCAAATCTGCTCTTGTTAGAAAATGTCGAAACTTTGGTGTCAAAATCATTTATCAAGGATTTCCACAAGTGGTGCAATTTTCTTGAAAGTCTAGGTTATACAAACCAATGGGAAATACTTAACGCTAAACACTATGGTTTGCCACAAAATAGAAAAAGAATTTTTATGGTAAGTATCTTAAATCAAGATTTGCCATTTACATTCCCTAAAAAGATGAAGCTCAAACATAATTTAGATTTCATACTTGATGACAAAGTAGATAAAAGATATTTCATATCAAAGAAAATGTTATTAGGTATGCTAGCCACCGATTTCAATTCTTATAAACTTGAAAATAGAGTGCAATCAACGGGTGGTGTGGCAGATACACTAACAACAGCCACAGGGGGAAGATGTCCCCACTTAATAAAAGTGCCTATCCCTAACAAGTTGAACGGGGGGGCATACCCATTAAGGAAGCCACTAAAAAGGGTTATGCAATTGCAAATATCGGTGATGGTGTCGATATGAGTGGTCGCATGCAATACCATAGGGGTAATGTGCAAAAAGGTTTATCGCAAACACTTACCACCCAACCAACAGTAGGCACTATGGTAAAGGAGAATTATGAGAAGGACAAAGAAAACTGATAATTGGCAGCCAATAGACTTTCGGTATGATGAAGGTATAAGGGGAAGAATAGATAGTAACCTTTCACCCACTCTTACAACTCATACCGGCAATTCTAGTGTTCCTTTTATCGGGGGGGGTTATATATGTTAGAAAAAGCTCAATCATTAGAAGAAATCAAAAAATTAATAGAAGAAGATAAAATAAAATTCCGTAGATTCACCCCAAAAGAATATTACAAACTTATGGGGTTTAATGAAGATGACTACAATAAAGTTTCTTATCAAAACGAAGCAACTCTGTATCATCAAGGGGGTGATAGTATTTGCACTACGGTATTATGCGCTATCTTCGGCAAATTATTTGACCTAGAATATGAAACAATTATTAACAATTATGTAGAAACATTGAAAGGAGAAAAACTATGAAGCAAAGACAATATAACGAATTACAAATTGCAGTAATGGAAGTTTTAGAAAGATTAAAGCGCTTTCTAAATAACTCAAATTATGGAAAAACAGAAATGGAACAAATCAAAAAGAAATATCACATTGAAGATCCATATTTAACGGTTAGACAATATATTTCAAAATATAGTTGTGGTGCATATCACAC
>JAZQFC010000030.1:0-75455 GCA_045539315.1 Acutalibacteraceae bacterium
TTTTTTTATATTCAAAATCACAATAAATTGAAACAAAACATTGACAAAACCACTATATTTGGTGTAAAATGATTATAAGTATTATGTTAAAAAGGGAGAAATGTGTTAATGGCTAAAAAGGCTTCCTACGGCAACGAAAGTATATCATCACTTAAAGGTGCAGACCGAGTAAGAAAAAGACCTGCGGTTATTTTTGGCTCTGATGGTATCGAGGGTTGCCAACACTCTGTTTTTGAAATTATAACCAACGCAATTGACGAGGCGCGTGAGGGTTATGGTAAAAAAATCATAATCACAAGATATCTCGACCATTCTATTGAAGTGCAAGACTTTGGTCGTGGTTGTCCTGTTGACTATAACCCTAAAGAAGATAGATTCAACTGGGAACTTCTTTATTGTGAGTTGTATGCCGGTAGTAAATATGATAATAGCGAAACCGGTACTTATCAATTCTCACTTGGTACAAACGGTCTTGGCCTTTGTTCAACTCAATATGCGTCTAAATATATGGATGTTGAGATTAAGCGTGATGGCTTTAAATATAATCTTCACTTCGAAGAAGGCGAGAATATTGGTGGGCTTAAAAAAGAGCCTTATGCAGGTAAAGATACAGGTACTCGTACTCGTTGGTTACCTGACAACAATGTTTTCACTGATACAAATATTCCTGTTGAATTTTATGAAGATGTTTTAAAACGTCAGGCAGTTGTAAACGATGGTCTTGTTTTTGTATTTAAAAATCAAATCTCTGCTTCAAAATTTGAAACAAAAGAGTTTGTTTATAAAAATGGTATTTTAGATTATATCAATGAAACCGTTGGCGATGAAGCAGGTTTTATTGATACACTTATGTGGAAAGGCGAGCGCAAAGGTAGAGATAGGGCAGACAAGCCTGAATATCTTGTTAAAATGAATATGGCGCTTAATTTTTCTAATAAAGTGCAGAAAAAAGAGTATTATCATAACTCAAGTTATCTTGAATATGGTGGAGCGCCTGATAAAGCGGTGCGCTCGGCATTTGTTTCACAGTTTGATGCGTTTTTTAAACAAAATAATAAATATAATAAAAACGAGTCAAAAGTTTCATTTGCAGATATTGAAGAATCACTTGTAATGGTAATTTCATCATTCTCAAACCAAACTTCATATGAAAACCAAACAAAAAAAGCGATTACAAATAAATTCATTCAAGAAGCGCTAACAGATTTTATAAAACAAAATCTAGAAGTTTTCTTTATTGAAAACAAGCCTATGGCAGAAAAAGTAGGCGAACAAATTTTAATTAATAAGCGTTCTCGTGAAAAGAGTGAAAAAGAGCGTCTTAATATTAAAAAAACTTTACAAGCATCAACCGATATGGCATCTCGTGTGCAAAAGTTTGTTGACTGTCGTTCAAAAGACACATCAATAAGAGAACTTTACATCGTTGAGGGTGACTCGGCTATGGGCTCTGTAAAACAAGCGCGTGACCCTGAATTTCAAGGAATTATGCCTGTTCGTGGTAAAATTCTCAACTGCTTGAAAGCAGAATATACACAGATTTTTAAAAGTGAGATTATCACAAATCTTATTAGAGTTTTAGGTTGTGGCGTTGAGGTGCAAACTAAAGCGAATAAAGATTTATCAACCTTTGACATTAATTCGTTCAGATGGAATAAGGTAGTTATCTGTACCGATGCCGATGTCGATGGTTTCCATATTAGAACGCTTATTTTAACAATGCTTTATAGATTAACTCCAACTCTTATTCGTGATGGTTACGTTTATATTGCAGAAACTCCGCTTTATGAAATCATAACAAAAGATAAAACTTATTATGCTTATGATGATAAAGAAAAAGGCGAAGTTTTAGAGATGATAGGCGATAAAAAATATACATTGCAGCGTTCAAAAGGTCTTGGTGAAAACCAGGCAGATATGATGAACTTGACTACAATGAATCCTGCTACTCGTCGTCTTATTAAAGTTTTACCTGAAGATGTTGAGAGAACTGCAGAAATGTTTGATACATTAATCGGTAATAATCTTGAATCAAGAAAAAACTTTATTGCAGATAAAGGACATGAATATTTAGAATTTGCAGATATTTCTTAAGGAGAAATAAAAATTGGCTAAAAAGAAGAAAACTAATGATAAAAAAATGATAATAGACCCGGCAAAAGTAGGGGCGCATATTGCAGGGGCAGGTCAGGTAGTTGAACAACCAATTACCACCACCCTTGAAACAAACTTTATGCCTTATGCTATGAGTGTAATTATCTCTCGTGCAATTCCTGAAATCGACGGATTTAAACCATCTCATAGAAAATTGCTTTTCACTATGTATAATATGGGGCTTCTTACCGGAAAACTCACAAAATCGGCTAATATAGTCGGTCAAACAATGCAGTTAAACCCTCATGGTGACGCGGCAATTTATGAAACAATGGTGCGTTTGTCTGAAGGTAATGAGGCGCTTTTGCACCCATATGTTGAGTCAAAAGGTAACTTTGGTAAAGCATATTCAAAAGATATGGCTTATGCGGCTTCTCGTTATACCGAGGCGCGTCTTGCAAAAATCTCTAATGAACTTTTCAGAGATATTGATAAAGACACAGTTGATTTTGTTGATAACTATGACGCAACCAAAAAAGAGCCAACACTTTTGCCTGTAACATTCCCATCAGTGCTTGTTAATGCAAACAAAGGTATCGCAGTTGGTATGGCGAGTGATATTTGTTCATTTAACTTAAAAGAAGTTTGTGATACAACTATTGCGTATATTCACGATGAAAATTGCGACCTTTTTGAAACACTTAAAGCACCTGATTTTCCAACCGGTGGTCAGTTGATTTATGACAAAGCGGCGCTCGAGAAGATTTATGAAACTGGTACAGGTAGCGTAAAGGTAAGAGCGAAATATACCTATGATAAATCGGCTAATTGCATTGATATTACTGAAATTCCTGCTACTACCACCATTGAAGCGATTATTGACAAAATAATTGAACTTTCAAAACTCAAAAAGATTACAGAAATTAATGATATTCGTGATGAAACAGGTTTGCAAGGCCTTAAAATCACAATTGATTTAAAACGAGGCACAGACCCTGAAAAATTAATGTTAAAGTTATTTAAAATGACTCCGCTTGAAGATTCGTTCTCTTGTAACTTTAATATTCTTATAAATGGTAGCCCTAAAGTAATGGGCGTTAAAGAAATCATTAAAGAGTGGCTCAACTTCCGTTTAGAGTGCGTTAAGCGTAAAGTTAATTTCAGACTTTCCAAAGCGCAGTCTAAACTCCATTTGTTAGAAGGTTTGCAAAAAATCCTTGTTGATATTGATAAAGCAATTAAAATTGTTAGAGAAACAGAAGAAGAAGCAGAAGTTGTTCCAAATCTTATGATAGGTTTTTCAATTGATGAAATTCAAGCAGAATATGTTGCTGATATTAAACTTCGTCATTTAAACCGTGAATATATCTTGAAAAGAACTGCCGATATAGAAGAATTGAAAGAAGAAATTGCTAAATTCCAAGCAATTTTGAAATCAGATTCTCGTGTTAAAAAGGTTATCGTTGCAGAACTTAAAGAAGTTATCAAAAAGTATGGTGCTGATAGAAAAACTGAAATTATTGATATAGAAGATGAGCCTGTTTATGAGCCATCTGCAGAAATTGCGTCATATCCTTGTACTGCTTTCTTCACAAAAGACGGCTACTTTAAGAAAATCACACCGTTATCACTTCGTATGGGTGGTGAGCACAAACTTAAAGAAGGCGATGAGTTAACTCAAGCAGTTGAAACTGATAACAAGTTTGAGGTTATGTTCTTTACTGATAAATGTCAGGTTTATAAAGCAAAAATCAATGATTTTTCTGATACAAAAGCAAGTGTTTTAGGCGATTTTGTTCCTGCTAAACTTAATTTTGATGCAGGCGAAAACCCTGTTTATATGGCAGTTACAGAAAAATATGAAGGCTTTATGATTTTTGTATTTGAAAATGGTAAAGTTGCAAAGGTTGAAATGAATCAGTATATGACCAAAACCAACCGTAAAAAACTTATTAACGCATATTCAGATAAATCGCCGTTAATTAGCGCATTTTATGTACCTGTTGAGTCAGATATTATTATTGAAAATATCAATGGCAGAAAACTTCTTCTTAATACTTCTGCTATCAATGCGAAAACAAGTAAATCAACACAAGGTGTTGCAGTTATGAAAATTCGCAAAGGTCATAAAGTATTAAGCGCAAAACTTTACAAAGAGGGCGACCTTGATAATGCTTCAAGATACCGCGCTAGAACTTTGCCTGCGTCCGGTAAATTGCCTGAAGAAGACGCACAACAGTTAACTTTAAATTAAAAAAACAGAAGCCCTCCAAGTTTTTGGAGGGCAAAAACAAAAGAAAAACAAACGCAATATTAATATTTTCTTTTGTTGATATTATTGTTTGTTAAATTTTTTGAATTATTCATTTTTTGAAAGGAATAAAAAATGAAAGTAATTGATATTATCAAAAGCGAAAAACCAACTCTTTCAGTTGAGGTTTTTCCACCAAAAACAACTGCAAATTTTGAAGTTGTAAAAAGTGCTACTGAAAAAATCGCTGATTTGCACCCAAGTTATATGAGTGTTACATATGGCGCAGGTGGTGGCACATCTGATTTTACTGTAGATATTGCCCAAAACCTTATGAAAAAAGGTGTAACTCCGCTAACTCATCTCACTTGCGTTTCTTCAACAAACGAGCGCATTGAAGATGAATTAAATAAAATTAAATCAAAAGGCATTGAAAATGTTTTGGCGCTTCGTGGCGATATTCCAGAAGGGCTTGATATTAGCACAATGCAATATAAATATGCTTATCAACTTATCGAAAAAATCAAAGATTTTGATAGCAATTTGTGTATTGGTGGCGCTTGTTATCCTGAAACTCACCCTGAAAGTAAAAACAGCGTTGAAGATATAAAAGCGCTTAAAATCAAAGTTGAAAGTGGTTGTGAATTTTTAACAACCCAAATGTTTTTTGATAATAATATTCTTTATAATTTTATTATGCGCCTTTTAAAAATCGGTGTTGATGTGCCGATAGTACCTGGCATTATGCCTGTAACTAATGCAAAACAAATTCAAAGAATTATGGCTATTTCAGGCTCTGCGCTACCGCAAAGATTTATAAGAATTGTAGATAGATTTGCCGATAACCCATCTGCCTTAAAAGAAGCGGGCATCGCTTTTGCTACAGAGCAGATTATAGACCTTTATGCTAATGGAATAAATGCAGTACATCTTTATTCTATGAACAACCCTGAAGTAGCAGAAAAAATCAAAAATAATTTAACGGAAATTTTAAAATGATTAATCCAATAACAACTGGTAAAATTCAAGTAGATAAAATCAGTATTGATGAGCGAGAACTTTCGCTTCGTTTAAAAACTGAAATTGGTTTTGAAAATGATATTATTAACAAGTGCAAAGAGGAACTTTTAAAGGCAGTTGAATGTAAATATGCCTATACAAAGATTCCTGTTGCCTTATCAGAAAAAAGTTATGTAAACCTAGATTTTTGCCAGACAAAAAGCAAAGATTTATGCAAAAATTTAAAGAGTTGTAACTATGCTTATATTTTCGCAGTAACCCTTGGAATAGGGGTCGATAGGCTTTTAGCAAAACTAAATGTTGTATCAGGCGCAAAGCATTTTGTAACAGATGCGCTCGCTTCTGCATTGGCAGAAAGTTTATGCGATTATGTAAACCAAATGATAAGTGAAAATAAAAACACAAAACCAAGATTCTCACCAGGGTATGGCGATTTACCGCTTGAAATTCAAAATGATATTTTGCGAGTTTTATCTGCTGATAAAACTCTTGGTATAACCTTGAATGATTCTTTACTTATGACACCTGTAAAATCAATAACTGCAATAATGGGAGTGGTTGAAGAATGAAAATCACACAAGAAATGAAAAACAGAAGACTGTATTTTGATGGTGGCACAGGTACCGTTTTGCAGTCAATGGGGTTAAAGTCAGGCGAGAGCCCTGAAATTTGGAATATAGAAAACCCTGAAAAAATAATCTCGCTTCATAAAAATTATTTATCTGCCGGCGCAGATATTATTAAAACAAACACATTTGGCATTAATGCAAATAAGTTTGAAAATTATGAAGAATTGATTTTAGCAGGAATTAATTGTGCAAAAGTGGCAGTCAGCGAATTTGAAAATAAATTCATCGCTTTTGATATGGGCCCTTTAGGTCAATTATTAGAGCCACTAGGCACTTTGAAATTTGAAGAAGCAGTTGAACTTTTTGCTAAAAATATAAGAGTAGCAAAAGATGCAGGTGTTGACCTTGTTTTAATCGAAACTATGAATGATTCATACGAAACAAAAGCGGCAGTTTTAGCGGCTAAAGAAAACTGTGATTTGCCGATTTTTGTTACAAACGTTTATGATGAATCTAAAAAACTTATGACAGGCGCATCGCCTTTGGCTATGATTTCGTTGCTCGAAGGGTTAGAAGTAGATGCAATAGGTATAAACTGTTCGCTCGGTCCTGATAAAATGCTACCTGTAGTTGAAGAATATGTAAAATATTCATCATTGCCGATTATAGTAAACCCAAATGCTGGTTTGCCAAAAGTTGTTGATGGTAAAACTGTTTTTGATAAATCTGCCGATGAATTTTCTGACTTTATGAAACAAATCGCTATTTCAGGTGGGACAATTTTAGGCGGTTGTTGTGGCACAACCCCTGAATATATCAAAAAAACAATAGAAAAAACAAAAGATATAAAATATTCTTTGCCAAATGAAAAAAATAATACTGTAATTTCATCTTATACAAATGCAGTTCAAATAGGGGAAAAGCCTGTGCTTATCGGCGAGAGAATCAACCCAACAGGCAAACCTAAACTCAAACAAGCACTAAAAGATAATGATATAAACTATATTTTAAACGAGGGTATTTCTCAAGCAGAAACGGGCGTTAAAATTCTTGATGTTAATGTTGGACTTCCTGAAATTGATGAAGCCGATATGATGAAACGAGTAGTTTCATCACTTCAAGCAGTAACCGATTTGTGTTTGCAAATTGATACTTCTGATGTAAATGCACTTGAAACTGCATTAAGAATATACAATGGTAAAGCGCTTATTAATTCTGTTAATGGCAAAGTTGAGAGTATGCATAGCGTTTTCCCACTTGTTAAAAAATATGGTGGCGTTGTTATCGCATTAACATTAGATGAAAACGGCATTCCTGAAACTGCAAGTGGCAGGGTAGAAATTGCGAAAAAAATTATTTCTACTGCAAAAGAGTATGGCATTGATAAAAAAGACATTATTGTTGACCCATTAGCGATGACAATTTCATCAAATGGTAACAATGCCGAAGTAACTTTAAAAGCGATAAGAGAAATACGAAAACTTGGTGTTTATACATCTCTTGGCGTTTCAAATATTTCTTTTGGGCTTCCAAATAGAAATATAATTAATTCAACATTTTTCAGTTTAGCACTTGAAAATGGGCTTAATCTTGCAATTATGAATCCGTTTTCAAAAGAAATGATGAATGTATATTTTAGTTTCTGCGCTTTAAAAAATCTTGATAGCAATTGCAGTGAATATATCAATTATGCAACTGAAAATATTCAAGAAACTGTTTCTTTAAAAACCGATATGGATTTGAAAAAAGCAATTGTAAAAGGTGTTAATGATACTGCAGTAAACTGTGCCGAATTGCTACTTAAAACCGAAAAACCACTTGATATTATTAATAATTATATCATTCCTGCGCTAGACGAAATAGGCCTTGCTTTTGAAAACAAAAAAGCATATTTGCCTCAACTTTTAATGAGCGCAGAAGCGGCAACAAAAGCATTTGATGTTTTAAAATCTCAAATGAAATCTGCCGAAACAACTATAAAAGGCTCGGTTGTACTCGCAACTGTAAAAGGCGATGTGCATGACATCGGCAAAAACATTGTAAAAGTAATGCTTGAAAGTTATGGCTTTAAAGTTTACGATTTAGGAAAAGATGTCAGCGCCGAAGATATTGTTAAATGCGCAGTTGAAAACAATTGCAAGTTAGTTGGACTTTCTGCTTTGATGACAACAACCGTACCTGCAATGGCAGAAACAATAAAACTGTTGAATGATACTGATAAATCAATAAAAACAATGGTTGGCGGCGCAGTGCTTAATAGCGAATATGCAAATATGATTAACGCAGATTTCTATGCGCCAGACGCTTTTGGCGCAGTAAGAGTAGCCGAAAGTTTTTATAACAAATAAAAAAGTCGCAAGGTTTACCTTGCGACTTTTTTGTTTTAATAGTAAATTTCAAATGTGTCAGCGTCAAGCGTTTCAGAAATAAAGTTTTCACTTATTTTCTCGCCATTTGCAAAGACGCCTTTTTTATCGTCTGACTTAATAAAGTTCAAGAAATATTCTTTTCCTTTATATATTCTCTTAACAGAATATTTATCCCACTCATCAGGCACACAAGGCTCAATTAAAAGTCCATCAAACTGTGCTTTAATACCTAAAATCTCATCAAAACCACCGTGAATAAGCCAAGCAGGAGTAGCGGTAAACCAAGAGAATAAATTCATACCAAATCTCTCGTTATTCACACCATAATGCACATTGCCTGTGCAGAAAGGCTCACTAGTTCTGCGAGAATCAGGGTTGTCAATATGATTAGGAATAAGACGCATAAACAAGTCATATGCTTCGTCGCACTTTTTAAGTTTTGTTTTAGCAAAAACTTCAAAAGAAGCGGCGTGCAAATAAACTGCAGAGTTAGCAAATGTACCAGGCACTTGGCTACCGATTCTACCACAAGTTAAATCATTAACATAAGGTGGGTAGTTGAGAAGTGAACCATAAGGTGTTTGCAAATATGTAGCAATAGCATATCTTATTTTTTCAATTCTTTTTTCATCATCTTCAATACCGGTGAAAATCGCCCAAGTGTTAGGGTTAAGGTAGATTTTTGCTTCAGAGCATTTTGATGAGCCAACAGGAAGCCCGTCAGACTTAAATCCGTAAACATACCATTTGCCGTCCCAAGCAACATCACGAACAATTTTTTTATACTCTGCGCTACGCTCGCGAAGAATTTTTGCTTTGTCAGCCTTGCCCCAAGCCTCATAAATATCAGCCATATGTTTTTGCGCCCAAAAAGCCTGCATAGTAGCCCAAGCAGAAGTAGCAGTACCATTTTGGTTAATACCTGTAAGGCCATCAAGCCAGTCACCATCATACATAAGCACAAGGCCGTTTTCGCCCCTGTGAGTATAAGGGTATTCAAGCATTCTCCACAAATGTTCTTCTACTGTGCCTTTCTCATCGCTCTTTAAGTAACCAACTTCTTTCTCAAGCACTGAAAAATCGCCGGTTTCTTTGATATATTGCGCAAAAGTACAGTGCGCCCAAAGTGGACAGTCAACAAAATGTTCGCGAAGAGAAATGCCACCATTTGAATCAAAACTTCTAATTCCGTGGCCATCAGGGTAAACCCAATTAAGCGCTTCAATTGCTCTTTTTATTCCGTGTTCAGGAGTAATAAGCATAGCGCCCCAAGCGTCTTGCAAAACATCTCTATAACCACCGTTATATTCAGCGCGGTTATAAATATAAGTCATAGCCACCTGATATTTAAGCCAAGTATTTAAAAATCTTTCTAAATTCTTATCAGGCAAATTACAGGTGTTATAAGAAAACTCTTTGTCAAAATAATCAATAGTTTTTTGATACTCTTTTTCTGCTGTTTTAGTATCAATTAACTTTTTAGCAGAGTTAGAAACTGCCGTTTTATCTTCATCAGCAGCAGATACAACCACTCTTGAAAGTTCTTCATTTGGTTGCAAATCAAATGTAGAATAAACATTTACAAAATTATATGTATAATCTTTATATTCTGCAGGGTCGCGTTTAGCATTTACTCTTGTTTTTTCAGTTTTTACTTGTTTATATTTATTAGTACAATCATTAATAGCAAAAGCGCCATAAAGATCATCAAACGGCGAATTAAGATTATGCGCTTCGGCGCAAAAACCATTATCAAAATCTGTTACCAAAACATCTTTGCATGGTTGTTGAGCGCCCCAACAAGAATTGTTATGGAACACCCAAGTCTGTCCTGCGTGAAGTGTTAATTTTCTGTCTATTTTACCTGTGTTTTTAAGGTTAATAAGCCAACATTCACAGTTATCATCTCTAGGCACAAACACGCGAATGCTATATTTAACACCCATTTGTTCACCTGAAAATTCACTACAACCAGGGCGAACTTTACAAGTAACATAATCATCGCCGAAAAGGTCAATAGCCTCGCCTGTAACTTCATCACGAAGAATAAGCACTCTTTTGCCATCAAGTTCACGAACAAGGTAAAGTTCAGAGTTATAATATCTAGTAACTCTCACATTAAATCTGCCAAAAGCAGTAAAACCTTCGCCTTTGTTTGCACAAATAGCGCCAAATTTGTCATTAAATAAAACATTCATCCATTGTCTTGGTGTATTAGAATCAGTAATTGTGTATTCTTTACCATCTTCTGAAAAATACCCAAACTTTTTAGTTAGATTATAATAATCATCAAAATCAGGGTAGAGTGAACGAACATCAATTGAATAAGTTCTTTCCTTTTTCATAAATATTACTCCTTTTTTTCATACTACGCCTATTATATATCATTCAAAATAAATATTCAACAAAAATTATTGTTTATATTGCAAACTTTATTTTTATTATTAACTATTGAAAAAGTATTGGAAATATAGTAAAATAATATAGATATATAAAACTATAAAGGAATTTTTAGAAAATGACAGAAAAACAACTTGATACTCTGTTAAAAGGCGTTCAAAAACCTGCTCGTTACACAGGTGGAGAATTAAACAGCGTTATTAAAGATAAATCGAAAGTAGATGTGCGTTTTGCATTCTGCTTTCCTGATACTTATGAAATAGGAATGTCGCACCTTGGCATGAAGATTCTTTATTCTTTAATGAATGAGATGGAGGGTGTCTGGTGCGAGAGAGCATTTGCGCCGCTTCCTGATATGGAAGAAAATATGAAAAGAGAAGGCGTTGGCGTATTTTGTCTTGAAAGTTTAGATGAGTTAAAAGAGTTTGATATTATCGGTTTTACCTTGCAGTATGAATTATGTTATACAACTATGCTTCATATGCTCAAAATTTCAAACATTCCACTTTTAGCAAAGGAAAGACAAGGGCTTGAAAATATGGTGGTTGTAGGTGGTCCTTGTACTTGCAACTGTGAGCCTATTGCCGATTTTATTGATGTAGCATTTTTAGGCGAAGGCGAAGAGGCTAACCCTGAATTTATAAAACTTTATCGTGAATATAAATTAAAGGGTAAATCAAAACAAGAATTTTTGCTCGCAGCCTCAAAAATAGAAGGTGTTTATATTCCATCTCTCTATGATGTTTTATATAACGAAGATGGCACTATAAAAGAGATAATCGCAAAAGATGGCGCGCCGCAAAGACCTAAAAAATCAATAGTCCATGACCTTGATAAAATGTATTACCCAAAAAACTTTGTTGTGCCTTATATCAACACAGTTTTTGATAGAGCAACTGCCGAAGTTTTCCGTGGTTGTATTCGTGGTTGCAGATTTTGTCAAGCAGGAATGATGAGCCGTCCTGTAAGAGAAAAATCGCCTGAAATCGTATCGGCACAGGCAAAATCTATTTGTGATACAACAGGTTATGATGAGTTGTCTCTCTGCTCATTGTCAACAAGTGATTATACAAGAATTGAAGACTTGCTTACTGACTTGTTAGACTGGACAGAAAAAGAAAAAATCAACATTTCTTTACCATCAATGAGAATTGATGCGTTTTCGCCTGAACTTTTAGAAAAAATCTCAAAGGTACGAAAATCTACTCTTACTTTTGCGCCTGAAGCAGGCTCACAAAGAATGAGAAATGTCATTAACAAGAATTTAGATGAAGAAGTTATTTTAAAATCTTGTTTAACCGCTTTTGAAGGTGGTCATACAGCGGTAAAACTCTATTTTATGATGGGTTTGCCAACCGAAACTATTGAAGATATAAAAGCAATAGGCGACCTCTCGCAAAAAATAGTAGATTTATATTATGATATGCCTGTTAAACCAAAAGGAAAGCCTGTTGCAGTATCAGTTTCTCTTGCAACATTTGTGCCAAAACCACACACACCATTCCAATGGAGCGCGCAGGACGAATTAGCAACAGTTCGTGAAAAACAACAAGCATTAATTGAACATATTACATCAAGAAAAATTCAAGTTTCGTGGCACGAGAGCAAAACTTCGCTTTTAGAAGCGGTGCTTGCTCGAGGTGATAGAAAGTTAAACAAAGTGCTTTATGATTTAGCAATGGCAGACTGTAACTTGGACGCTTGGGACGAGTATTTGAAATATGAAGAGTGGGAAAAAGCGTTTGAAAACAATAATCTTCAAATGTCGTTTTATGCTAATCGTCAAAGAGAATATGATGAAATTCTACCTTGGGACCATATGGACTATGGTGTTTCAAAAGAGTTTTTAGTAAGAGAAATGGAAAAAGCAAATGCGGCTCAAACAACCGAAAACTGTCGTGATAAATGTGCAGGTTGTGGCGCAAATAAATTCTTGAAAAGGGGTGTAGAATGTGCGAAATGTAAGGTTAATTTATAAAAAACAGGGCAGAGCAAGATATATTTCGCATCTTGATATCAACCGTTTGTTTTCAAGAGTTTTAAAGCGTTCAGGTTTGCCAATTTGGTACACCGAAGGTTTTAACCCTCACATTTTTGTAACATTTGCGTTGCCACTATCTCTAGGGTATGTCAGTGAATATGACATTTGCGACTTTAGAATTACCGATGATAACATTTCAAATGAAAAGGTATTAGAAGTTTTAAAACAAGCGTTTGGCCATACAATTGAAGTTGTAAATGTAATTGAGCCGATAATGAAAGTTAAAGACTTAAACTATGCAGAGTTCAAAATCCAAATCGAATGCGATAATGAGAATAAACAAAAATTAAAAGAATTTTTGTCAAGTGAACAAATAATAGTTGAAAAAACAACTAAACATAAAAAGCAACAAACCTTTGATGTAAAGCCTAAAATCAAAAGATATGAAATCACAGATACAGAGAATGGAATTTTGGTGTATATGCTTTTGCCAGGAGGAAGCCAAGAAAACATTAACCCATCAATAATTTTTGAAAAAGCATGGGAGAATATAGATTTTGAAATAACAGGCGTTACAAGAGGCAAATTATATGATAAAAATATGCAGTTATTTCATTGACAAAAAGCGCTTATATATGATATAATAAACTTTAATAAATTAATAGAAAAGTGGTTACAGAATGATTAAAAGTATGACCGGTTACGGCAGATGTAATGAAACTGTCGGCAATATGGAAATTACCGCAGAAATCAAAGCCGTTAATCATCGCTATTTTGAATTTTCTTCAAGAGTACCTAGACAGTTTGGTTTTCTTGATGAAAAGATAAAACAATATGTAAAAACACAGGTTAACCGTGGTAAGTGTGAAGTTTATATTTCAATTAATATGCTTGAGAATGACGCAATTTCGGTTGAAGTTAATAAACCACTTGCTCGTGCTTATGTAGATGCTTTAAATGAAATTGCAAATGAGTATGATTTGCAAAGTGAATTTAAGTCAATACATATTGCTCGTTTTCCTGAAGTGCTTTCGGTTCACAAAGAAGAGCAGGATGAAGATGAAATCTTTTCGGCAGTAAAATCAGTTCTTGAAAAAGCAGTTGAAGCGTTTATCAATATGCGTGAAATCGAAGGCGCAAAATTAAAAGCAGATGTTATTTCAAGATGTGATTTGATTTTAAAATATGTTGATGTTATCGAGTCTAAATCGTCAGAGTCAGTAAAAGCATATCGCGAAAGATTAGAAGAGCGTATGAAAGAACTTTTGGGCGATGTTAAGGTTGATGAACAACGCTTACTTACAGAAACCGCTATCTTTGCTGATAAAATTGCAGTTGATGAAGAAACTGTAAGATTAAGAAGTCATATCGACCAACTTAAAGGAATGCTTGAAGAAAGTGAGCCTGTAGGCAGAAAGATAGACTTTTTAGTTCAAGAAATGAACAGAGAAGCAAATACAACAGGTTCTAAATGCGCAGATATTGAGATAACCAAAATTGTTGTTGAAATTAAATCTGAAATAGAAAAAATCAGAGAGCAAATTCAAAATATTGAATAGAGTGAAACTGTATGAAACTTATAAATATTGGTTTTTCAAACCTAATAAATTCTGATAAAATAATAGCAGTTTTGTCGCCTGATTCTGCTCCTGCAAAAAGAATAGTAGCAGATGCGAAAAAAGAAAAAAGGCTTATTGATGCAACACAAGGGCGCAAAACAGAGTCGGTTATTATAACAGATTCAGACCACATTGTTTTAAGTTATTTAAATAATGACGAAATATATTCAAGGCAAATGCAAACAAAGGAGTAATACAGTGAAGGGTAAACTTTTTATTTTTTCAGGTCCTTCTGGTATCGGTAAAGATACAGTTTTAAAAGAAGTTGTTAATTCTTCTGATGATATAAAACTTTCTATTTCATCAATAACAAGGGATATGCGTGTTGGTGAAGTAGAGGGCGAAAAGTATCATTTCATATCAAAGCAAGAGTTTGAAGAAATGCTAAATAATGATGAACTTCTTGAGTATAATGAGTATGTCGGCAATTATTACGGCACTCCAAAAGCACCTGTTTTAAAATGGCTTAATGAAGGATACAATGTCATTTTAGAAATAGATGTAAACGGTGCGTTTAAAGTAAAAGAAAAAATGCCAGAAGCTATAATGGTGTTTATGCTTCCAACTTCTTTTGATGTGCTTCGTCATAGACTTCAAAAGCGTGGCACAGAGAGTGAAGAAGTTATTACTAAAAGGTTAAAACAAGCGGCTAAAGAAATTTCTTTAGCGCCAAAGTATGACTACTTGTTTTTTAACGATGAGTTAGAAAAAGCAGTTAATGATTTTAAGTCAATTATAAGAGCAGGTAATAGCGCTCTTTTAAAAGAAAATATGAAAGAAAGTATAGAAAAGGTGATTGAAGATGCTAAATCCATCAATTGGTAAACTTATTAATAATTACGAAAGCAGATATCAGTTGGTAACTGATATTGCAAAATTAGCGAGACACATTTCGGAAAAAGCAGACGAAAAAGGCGAAAAATTAACTGAAAAACCGGTTAATACTGCTATGAACGAAATCGCAGATAGAATTTAGGAGTATAGGTTTATCCTATTTACCCCCGAAATCAATTATCTTAAAAGTCGGGGCGTTTTGTCCTGACTTTTTATGTTTTGAAAGGAGTGGAAAGAATGAAAAGCGATGTTGTAGCATCAGTTTATGTTGAAAAAACCAATATATATTTTGATAAATCATTTTCATATTCCATTCCTGAAGAGTGGCTTGAGAAGGTGTTTGTCGGTCAGCGTGTTTTAGTGCCTTTTGGCAGAGGAAATCGTAAAAGGCAAGGCATTATTAAAGGCTTTATTTCAAAATCACAAGTAGATGTTAATAAAATCAAACCTATTTTTGAATTGGTTGATGAAGAGCCTGTAATAACTGAAGAAATGATGCAGTTGGCATCATTTATGGCCGATAGATATTTTTGCACATTTTTCGAAAGTTTGAAACCGCTTTTACCGCTCGGCATTAATGTTAAAGTGGTAAAATCATTTGTGCTCAAAAAGGCTTATGAAAAAATTGATTTTAGTGTGCTCACAGATGATGAAAAAATCATAGTCGAAACTTTAAATAATGCGAAAAATAGTGTAAAGATTAATAAACTGTTTGAGATTTTAGGGGTAAATAATGAAAAAGTTTTTGATAATTTATTATCCCTTGGCATTATTGAAACAGTTGAAAATGCAGTCAGAAGAGTAGGCGATGCTTCTGTTAAAATGGTTAAATTGCCTGATGATTTTGAGTTAGATGACTTGGTTAGATATACTGTCAAACAAAAGTCAGTAGCGCAGTTTTTGCTTGACTGTGAAACTGCATCTGTAAAAGAGGTTACATATTTTACAGGTGTTTCTGCGGCAACTGTAAATGCAATGATAAAGCAAGGCAAATTAGTTGAATTTGAGCGAGAAGTTTTGCGTTCGCCTTATGAAATTTGCGAGCAAGGTGAAATGAGCGAAATTCATCTTTCAAATGAGCAACAAATTGCCTTTGATAATATAAAACAAGATATGCAAAATGCTAAAGGTGGCAAAACAGGGCTACTTTTTGGCGTTACAGGGTCTGGTAAAACTCAAGTATTTTTAAAAGCAATTGATGAGTGTATTAACAATGGTAAAAATGCTATTGTAATGGTACCTGAAATTGCGCTTACTCCGCAAACTATGAGTATTTTTTCTCGTAGATACGGCAAAAAGATAGCGATTTTCCATTCTGCAATGAGCCTTGGCGCTAGAACTGATGAGTGGAAACGCGTAAAAAAAGGCGAAGCAAGAATTGCAATTGGTACTCGTTCTGCTGTCTTTGCGCCAATGCAAAATATCGGTCTTATTATTATGGACGAGGAGCAAGAGCATACTTATAAATCTGAAAGTTCGCCTCGTTTTCACGCTCGTGATGTTGCAAGAAAAAGAAGTCAGTATCATAATTGTTTGTTCCTTATGGCTTCTGCAACACCGTCTGTTGAAACATATTCACTTGCAAAATCAGGATTTTTCTCGCTTTATACTTTGAAAAATCGTTTTGGCAATGTAACACTTCCAAAAGTTAAAACCGCTAATATGAAAGAGCAGTACAAACGCGGCAATTTTGGTATTTTCAGCGATACTTTGTGTGAAAGTTTGCGTGAAACTTTAGATAATAAAAAACAAGCCATAATTCTGCTTAATCGCAGAGGGTATCAAGTGGTTGTTTCTTGTACTAATTGTGGCGAGGTGCGTCAATGTCCTAATTGCAGTATTTCTATGACATATCATACTGCAAATAATAGAATGATGTGCCATTATTGTGGCTATTCAGAAGAATATACCGATAAATGTAAAGTCTGTGGCGAGAGCAATGTGCGTCTTTCGGGTTTTGGCACTCAAAAAGCGCAAGAAGAGTTGGCATCAATTTTCCCTAATATGAGAATACTTCGTATGGATGCCGATACCACTATGACTCGTAATTCTCACGAAACTAATCTAAATGCGTTTAAAGATGGTCAGTATGATGTTATGATAGGCACACAAATGGTTGCAAAAGGGCTTGATTTTCCAAATGTAACGCTCGTAGGCGTACTAAATGCCGACCAACTTTTGTATGGCAATGATTTTCGTGGATATGAGAAAACATTTTCGCTACTTACACAGGTTATCGGTCGTTCAGGTAGAAGCGAAGAGGGAACAGCGGTTATTCAAACCATCTCGCCTGATAATGAGATAATAACTTTGTCAGCGCAACAAGATTATGAGCAATTTTATGAAACTGAAATCTTGCAAAGAAAAATCTTGAAATACCCGCCTTATTGTGATTTGTGTGTTATAGGTTTTACAGGCGTTTCAAGAGATAATACAGTAGAAGTTGCAAATATGTTTTTTGATGCTCTTAAAAGAAAAATTGAAACTGATTACAATGATTTAAAGGTAATTATTCTAGGCCCATCGCCTTGCAATATACCTAAAATCAGTAATAAATACAGATATAGATTAATAATAAAATGCAAAAATAATAAGAGATTCAGAGAATTAATTTTAAAATTATTGGTTGATATAAATACAAGCGCAAAATATAAGTATGTATCGCTTTTTGCAGACATCAACCCTGAAAATATAATTTGAGGTGTAAAAATGATTAGAGAAATTGTAAAAATAGGCGATGAAGTTTTAAGAAAAAAATGCCATAGAGTAGAAAAATTTGATGTAAAACTTCATAGTCTTTTAGATGATATGTATGAAACAATGGTTGAAGCAAACGGCGTAGGTCTTGCAGGTCCGCAAGTTGGCATTTTGCGTAGAATCGCGGTAATCGATGTTGGCGATGGCAAAATCGAACTTATTAACCCTGAAATTGTTAAAACTTCAGGCGAGCAAACAGGCGAAGAAGGTTGTCTTTCTTGTCCTGGTCAGTGGGGAGAGGTAAAAAGACCTATGAAAGTAACCGTTAAAGCGCAAGACAGATTTGGCAAAGAGTTTAAAGTAAAAGGTACAGAACTTTTAGCGCGCGCTTTGTGTCACGAAATCGACCATTTAGATGGCACTTTGTTTGTTGATAAAATCGAAGAAGTTAAGGAGTAATATATGAATATAGTTTTTATGGGCACGCCTGACTTTGCCGAAGAATCACTTCGACAGTTAGTTAAAAACGGCTATAATGTGTCGGCGGTGTTTACAAAACCTGATATGCCTGTTGGCAGAAAGCGTATTTTAACTCCGCCTGAAGTAAAGGTAGCGGCTAAAGAGTTAGGGCTTCCTGTTTATCAACCAACCACATTAAAAGACGATGAAGTATATGAAACTTTAAAAGGGTTAAAACCTGATTTAATAGTGGTTGTGGCTTATGGTAAAATCTTGCCAAAGAGAATTTTAAGCCTACCACCACTCGGCTGTATCAATGTTCACGCATCACTTTTGCCAAAATACAGAGGGGCATCGCCAATTCAATGGTCAATTGTTTGTGGCGAGAGTGAAACCGGCGTTTCAACAATGCTTTTAGATGAAGGTATGGATACAGGCGATATTTTGCTAACTTCTAAAACTGCAATTAGCGATACTGATACTGCCGAAACTTTGTGGGACAGACTAAAAGTAATGGGTGGAGATTTGCTTATTGAAACTGTAAAGGGGCTCGAAAAAGGCACTATTACACCTATAAAACAAGATGAATCTCAAGCAACTTATGCTCCTATTATTAAGAAAACCGATGGCGAGATAGACTGGAATTTATCTGCTTTTGAGATTAATTGCAAAATCAGAGGTTTGCACGCATGGCCGGTTGCTTATACAAAATTAAACGGAAAAATGCTTAAAATTTTCTCGGCAGAAATTGTTGAAAAAAGCGAAAAATCGGGCAAAGTAATTGAGAGCGAAAAAGAATTTGTTGTCGCTTGTGGTTCTGGCGCGCTTAAAATCACAGAACTTCAACTTGAAGGCTCTAAGCGCATGAAAACCGAAGATTTTTTAAGAGGTAAAAGTATAGATACCGAATTTTTAGGAGTTGACTAAAATGCCTTTTTATTATTATTTTGACCCAACATATTATTTGTTTGCACTACCTGGGCTTTTAATAGCACTTTATGCTCAATTTAAAGTAAAATCGAATTATTCAAAGTTCAGTAAAGTTTCAAACTCTGCAGGGTTTACAGGCGAGAGAATTGCAAGAGAAATCTTACAAGCAAACGGAATATTAGATGTTGATGTCAGACCAATTCAAGGAAATTTAACTGATAACTTTAACCCAAAATACAAAACTATTTATCTTTCAGAGGGTGTTTTTAATAACACTTCTGTATCGGCTATCGGCATTGCCGCTCATGAGGCAGGCCACGCAGTGCAACACGCGGTAGGTTATACACCTATAAAAGTGCGCTCGGCATTAGTACCGGTTTGTAATTTTGGCGCAGGTATAAGCCCATTTTTGTTAATACTCGGCTATTTATTTAATTTCACACCGCTTTTATATGTAGCCCTTGCAGTATTTTCATTATCAGTATTATTTCAGTTAGTAACTTTGCCTGTTGAATTTAATGCGTCAAAAAGAGCATTAGTAGCAATTGAAAATGCAGGTAGATTTAATAATGCAGATTTAAAAGGCGCTAAAAAAGTTTTGTCAGCGGCGGCATTAACTTATGTAGCAGCGCTTATGCAGTCAATTTTAATGTTCTTATATTATGCGGTTAGAATTTTAGGTAGAAGAAGAGATTAAGTTTATGGCAAATGCGAGAAGTATAGCAATTAATACGCTTTTGAAAATCGACAGAGACAGCGCATATTCAAATATTGCCATTGATAAAATGCTTGAAAACTCTTTGCTTGAAAACAGAGATAAAGCATTTGCAACAAGTATTATTTATGGCGTGTTAGAGCGAAAAAACACATTGCAATATATAATTTCAAAATATTCAAAAACACCAATAAAGAAATTAAAACCATTTATTTTGATTTCGCTTGAAACTGCGCTTTATCAGATTTTATTTATGGATAAAGTGCCTGATTCTGCGGCGGTTAATGAAACAGTAAAAATCGTTAGAAAATCAAAATTCAGCGCTCTTGGTGGTTTTGTTAATGCTATTTTGCGCGCATTTTTAAGAGATGAAAAACAAATAGAATATCCAACCGATTTTATTGATTATTTATCAGTAAAATATTCTGTTTCAAAAGATATTGCTAGTCTTTTTTATTCTCAATATGAAACCAGCGCCGAAGAAATATTACAAGGCTTTTTTAATTTAGAAGGCGTTAATTTAAAAGTTAATACTTTAAAAATTTCGCCACTAGAGTTAAAAGAAGAATTATCAAAGGTCTGCGAAGTGTCGTCTCATCCTTTAATAGAAGATGTTTTAGTAGTAAACGGCGCAGGAAGTGTTAGAAATTTATATGGTTTTAAAGAGGGCTATTTTCATGTTCAAGATGCCGCGAGTGCCATTTGCGCAAAAATAGTTGGCGCGGGTAGTGGCGAGCGAGTGCTTGATGTTTGCGCCGCCCCCGGGGGCAAAAGTTTTTCAATTGCTCAAGGTATGCAAAACAAAGGGGAAGTAGTGTCACTTGACCTTTATGAGCATAAGGTAAAACTTATTGAAAAAGGCGCTGAAAGACTTGGTTTAACTAGCATAAAAGCGCTTGTAAATGACGCAGAAAAGTTTAATGTGAATTTGGGCAAATTCAACAAAGTTTTGTGCGATTTGCCTTGTTCAGGGCTTGGAATTTTGGGCAAAAAGCCCGAAATTCGTTACAAAAATGTTGCTTTTATTGACAATTTATCGGCATTACAGTATCATTTACTATGCACCTCTAAAAACTATGTAGAGGAAAATGGCTTGTTGTTTTATTCAACTTGCACATTAAATTGCAATGAAAATATAGAAGTGGTAAAGAAATTTTTAAAAGAAAACGATGATTTTGAACCGTTTAAAATAGGTGAAGGTTTTGAAAAGTCCTATAAAGACCTTGATAATACTTTGACCCTTTTTCCACATATACATAAAACAGACGGTTTCTTTATCTCGGCATTTAAAAGGGTGAGGTGAGTTTTATTTTCGACCTTAAATCTATGAATTTAAGCGAAATTGAAGCCATCATTTCACAACTAGGCTTACCAAAATTTCGCGCAAAGCAAATTTTCGACTGGCTTTTAAAAGGTGTAAATTCATTTGAAGAAATGAAAAATATACCATCGTCTTTAATAAACGAGTTAAAGAAAGACTATTATATTTCTCATTGTAATATAGAGAAAAAGTTTTGCTCTGAACTTGATGAAACTGTGAAATATTTATTCTCGCTTTATGATGGCGAGTTAATTGAATCGGTTGTAATGAAGTATAAACACGGATATAGTATTTGTGTTTCATCGCAAGTTGGTTGCAATATGGGGTGCAAATTCTGCGCGTCAACTATTGATGGTAAAAAGCGAAATCTCACAGCAGGCGAAATTTTATCGCAAATTCATACCGCTTCAAAAGATTTAGGAGTTCGCATTTCTAATGTTGTTATGATGGGAATGGGCGAACCGCTTGATAATTATGAAAATGTGGTTAAATTTTTAGAACTTGTCGGCATTGATGGTGGTTTGAATATAGGTATGCGTCATATTTCTTTGTCAACTTGTGGCATTGTGCCTAAAATCTATGAGTTGATGAAACTTGATAAGCAGATAACCTTATCAATTTCGCTTCACGCACCATTTGATAATTTGAGAGATAGCATTATGCCTATTAATCATAGGTATAATGTAAATGAATTGATAAAAGCGTGTAAAGATTATACAGAAAAAACCTCTCGCCGTATATCATTTGAATATGCGCTTATAAAAGATTTTAATGATACGCCTGAATGTGCAGATGAATTATATAAATTGCTATCAGGTATGATAGCGCATATAAATTTAATTCCGGCAAACCCTGTGCATAAGGGCAAGTTTGAAAAGCCTGATAAAAAAGCGGTTTACGCTTTTTGTGAAACTTTGAACAAAAAAGGTCTTAATGCAACTGTTAGAAGAACTTTAGGAAGCGATATTGATGCTTCTTGCGGTCAACTTCGCGCAAAACATAAAAAATAATTAAAGGAGGCAGTTTTATGAATGTAGCAGGAAAAACAGATGTTGGTATTGTTCGAGATATGAACCAAGACTCAATAAAATTTCATAAGTTTGATGATGAAACTGCCCTTTTAATAGTGTGCGATGGTATGGGCGGCGCAAAGGCAGGTAACGTTGCAAGTGAGGTTGCTGCAAATTCTATTTATGAGAATTTTATTAAAAAATTTAACTATAAACAAAACGACAGAGAGTTAAGAACAATTATGACATCTGCAATTAATTGCGCTAATTTAGATGTTTTTGATTTAGCTCAAAATAATGAAGATTATTATGGAATGGGTACAACTGCGGTAGTTGTGTTTATCTGTCAAGGTTATGCCTATACTATTCATGCGGGGGATTCTCGTGCTTATATCATCTATTCAGATGAAATGAAACGTATCACAACCGACCATTCTATTGTTCAACAACTAATAAATAATAATATGATTACTGAAGAAGAAGCAAAGCATCATCCAAAGCGCAATGTTATAACAAGAGCGCTTGGAATTGATGAGTGTTTAGAAACTGATTTCAGTGTTACAAGTCTTAAAAAAGGCTATTCAATTTTAATTTGTTCTGATGGACTTACTAATTACGCCGGCGAGGAAGATGTTTTGAATATAATTAATTCAAATGAGCCAACTCAAGCGTGTGAAAAGTTAGTTAGTCTTGCAAATAAAAATGGTGGCGGCGATAATATATCGGTTGTTGTTGCCAAGGAAAAATAAAAAAGGGGGTTAAAAAGCAATGGAAGATAGATTTATCGGTAAAAGAATTGATGGCAGATATGAAATCAATGAGTTAGTAGGCTCTGGCGGAATGGCAAGTGTTTACAAGGCTTATGATATTATTGATGACAGAACAGTTGCAATTAAAATTTTAAAAGAAGAATTTGTTGCAAACGATGAATTTAAAAGAAGATTTAAAAATGAATCAAAGGCTATTGCTGTTTTATCTCATCCAAACATCGTAAAGGTTTATGATGTAAGTTTTGGCGATGTATTGCAATATATCGTTATGGAATTTTGCGATGGTATTACTTTAAAAGACTATATCAAGCAAAAAGGCGTTATCGACTGGGAAGAGGCGGCCTTCTTTACCGCGCAAATTTTAAAAGCGCTTCAACATGCGCATGAAAAAGGTATTGTTCATAGAGATATTAAACCACAAAATATTATTCTTATGAATGATGGCTCATTAAAAGTTGCCGATTTTGGTATCGCAAGATTTTCAAGAAGTGAGCAAAAAACAATTACAGATAAAGCAATTGGCTCTGTTCACTATATAAGCCCAGAACAAGCGCGTGGCGATAATACCGATGGCAAGTCTGATATTTATTCTGTTGGTGTGCTTTTATATGAAATGACAACAGGAAAACTACCTTTTCAAGCAGATTCTGCAGTTTCTGTTGCAATTATGCAACTTCAAAATGAAGCGGTAAAACCAACTGAAATCAACAACCTTATTCCAAAAGGTCTTGAGCAAATTATTTTATCTTCAATGCAAAAAGAGCCTTCAAATCGCTATCCAACAGCGTTTGATATGTTAAGAGATATTGAAGAAGTAAGACGTGACCCATTTGTTCAGTTTACTCATGATTTTGGTATGGGCAATATAGGCACAATAAATATTGTTGATGATGACTATGATTTTGAAGATAATTATCCTCGTTCATCAGGTAAACAAAGCAAGAGAAAGAATAAAGAAACAAAAACAAATTCAGTTTTAGCAATAATTGCTTGTTCATTTGTTGGTATTGTTCTTTTGATTTTTGGTATTATGTTCTTTGGTGGTTCGGGTGAAACCGTTGCTTGTCCTGACCTTGTAGGTAAAACCTGGGCAGAGGTTGAATCTGATAAAAAATATAAAGATTTTAATATTGAAAAACAAGAGGCTAATAATTCTGAATATGAAGCAGGTGTGATTTTCAAACAAAGTCCAACACCTGATAAAAATATTAAAGAAAAAACCAAAATTATTGTATATGTAAGCACAGGTGGTAAAAAAGAACAAATACCAGACTGTGAAAAATTAGAATATACAGCAGCAAAAGAATTACTTGAAGAGTATGGTTTTGTTGTAAAAATGGTAACAAGACATGATGAAGATATCTCAAAAGACTGTGTTATCAAGTCATATCCTGCTCCTGGCGAGTTAGCAGCAGTAGGCGATGAGATTACTCTTTATGTTTCATTAGGACCGGAACAAATAGATGTAGTAGTTCCAAATTTAGTAGGTAGTTATGAAGATTCTGCTAAACAAAGAATTTTAGATGCAGGTCTTCGCGTGGGCGATGTAATTGAGGTTTATGATAGCGCAGATGTAGGAGTTGTAGTGCTTCAATATCCTCGTGAGGGAACAGTGCTTGTGCTTGATGATACTATTACTTTGTATGTAAGTAAAGGTCAAGAGGAAACAACTGCAACCGAAGCGCCAACCGAAGTGCAAACCGAGGCGCCAACTGAAGCCGCAAAGCCTACTAAAGGTCAAAATGCAGAATAATATTTAAGAGGTATTATGCTTAAAGGAATTATTGTAAAAGCGTTATCAGGGTTTTACTATGTAAAAACTGATGAACAAATAGTCGAGTGCAAAGCAAGGGGAGTATTTAGAAAAAAAGAATTTGCTCCACTCGTAGGTGACTATGTAACAATTTCTATTACTGATGAAAATCGAGGCGTTATTGAAGAAATAGCGCCTCGAAAAAATAAACTTGTAAGACCGCCTGTCGCAAATATCGACAGGCTTTTTATCGTTGTGTCAACGGTTTCTCCAGCACCTAATAATTTTGTTATTGATAAGATGACTGTACTTGCCGAGCAAAACGATATTGAGCCGATTATTGTTATAAATAAAAGCGATTTATCAAATCCAGACGAAATAGCTGAAGTTTATACAAAATGTGGTTATGAGGTTTATATTGTCAGCGCAACCGAAGAGTCTGGCGTTGAAAAACTGTTCCCATTATTTAAAGATAAATTGTCAGTTTTTTGTGGAAATTCAGGCGTAGGCAAATCTAGTCTTTTAAATGCAATTGATAACAGATTTAATATTTCAACTGCCGAAATCAGCGAAAAGTTAGGCCGTGGCAGGCATACGACAAGGCATTGTGAGTTATATGAAGTAAATGGCGGTTTTATCGCCGATACCCCAGGGTTTTCAAGTATTGATATGGAAAAAACAGCGATTATTATGAAAGATGATTTGCAGTATTGTTTTAAAGAATTTGAAGATTATCTAGGCGAGTGCAAATTCACTTCTTGCTCTCATACAAAAGAAAAAGGCTGCGCAATACTTTCGGCAGTAGATGAAGGAAAAATCCCACAAAGCCGAATTGAAAGTTATCGCAGACTTTATGAAGAAGCCTCAAAGTATAAAGAATGGGAGTTGCAATAAAGTGTCAAGATGTGTGATTATTGGTGGCGCAAAAATCGAGAATTATGACAAAATAAAATCATATTTTGATGAAAATGATTATTTTGTTTTTTGCGATAGTGGGCTCAAGCACCAAGAAAAATTAGGCGTAACCCCTGATTTTATCGTTGGCGATTTTGATTCTATAAAAAAGCCTGAAACTGATGGAAACATTTTAGTTTTGCCAACTGTCAAAGATGATACAGATACCTTTGCGGCAGTGAAATTAATGCTTAAAAAAGACTATGAATCATTTTTATTAGTAGGTGTAATCGGTCAACGCTTTGACCATTCTTTAGGCAACATTTCGATTCTTTTATACTTAAAACAAAATGGGGCAAAAGGCATTGTCGTTGATGATTACTGCGAAATGTCTATAGTTGATAAAAAAGAGAAAGTTTTAAAAAACAGTTGCTCATATTTTTCATTAATCTCATTAACAAAATCAATTGATGGCGTAAATATAGTTGGCGCAAAATACCCACTTGAAAATGCAACTATAGAAAACAGTTATCAGTTTGGCATTAGCAATGAAGCAATAAATGATACTGAAATTTCAGTTGAAAAAGGCGATGCGTTACTAATAAAAGTATTTTAGTAACACTTTTTAAAAACTACAATATAATAATAGCAGAAAGCACCAAGAAAGCGGAGGTGTGTGTATGCGTTGCAGAAATCCAAGAAAAAATAAAACCAAAGCACGCTACATATTTTGCTTTGCGGCAGGGGTAGTAATGGCAACATTTTTCCCTTACAAAGCAATAATGTTGGTTTTCAGCATCATATTAATACTCCTCGGCATTGCATATTGCAGGTGCTAGTAATGGGGGTAGCATTATGAAAGTAGTAGTTGTAAAAAGTCCAAAAATGCTTAAAGGCATACTTAAAATGATATTTAAAATTAAAAAAGAAGATTAAAAAAGCCACCCAAAAGGGTGGCTTTAAAATTTCTCAAAAAATACTTTATTTCTATTGACAAATTGATAAAAAGGGTTATAATATTTAATGTTACAAATTAATATTTAGCGGAATTGTGTAACGGTAGCACGACAGACTCTGACTCTGTTTGTTGGGGTTCGAATCCCTATTCCGCTGCCAATAATAACAGACCACTAAAAAGTGGTCTGTTATTATTTATAGTTAATATAGGGATTCGAACCCTGAGAGGGTCTGAGCGTAAATAAAACAATTTGGTGAATTGTTTTTAGCGAAGAGCGTGCAGGCGGGTACTGAAATCTATGATTTCGGTCGCCAAGCGAATAGTGCGCGAAGCGAACGCTCCCTATTCCGCTGCCAAAATAAATAGACGCTCTTTTGAGCGTCTATTTTTAATAATAAAAATATTTATAAAAGTTTGGGTATTCATTTAAGAATTGTTTTAGCGTAGTTCTTGATTTTGAGCCAGGGTCGTTTATTAAAAAGTTAGCGCTTGTCAAACCGTTACCATTAAAACCTTTTATTACCACCCAATGTTGAGAGCCATTTGATTTTTTTGCGCCAAAAAGCACAGGCTTGTTTTGTTTTAGCTTTTCATAAACGCCACTTAAAAAACTTGCGTTATTTGTTACAACTGTATAATCACTTGGCCAATAAACATTTGAGTTAGATGAATAACTTAACTTTTTACTCATAGCATCAGGGTAAATATTTTTGCCATTTCTATAAGATTCCATCATAGCAATTGCTGTTGTAGCGCAACCGATTCTGCCGATAGTTTTGCCTGAAGACCCTATTTTAACATTTGCCCATCTGCTATCAGTTTGCTTAAAATCAGGCACATTTAATGAAATTTTTTTATAATTTGAATTGGTATCATCTTGCGTGATGGAAATAAGATATTTATTGCTTACAAAACCTGTTTTAACACCATAATAAAGCACCTTGCTAAATTCACCACTAGCAGATAAAACTACAACTTTTTCGCCGTCATATAATGAGTCTTTTACTGTTGACGAAACAGAAGCCTTGCTTCTTACATTCAAACTACCATAAGAAATATCAACTTGTTTTTCATCGCTCTTAACAGTTTTTATGTAGTCAGAATGGCAAAAACCAAAACTCGTTTTATTATATTTTACCTTCCACCAGTCGCCCTGTTTAGAAACTAGCGTAATAAACTTATCTTTTTTAATTGTCCTCAAAATTGCAGAGGATTTATCTGCGCTTTTCCTAATATTAAGTTTTCCGCTGCTAATTGAAACTTTACCTGCTAAAAGCGAGGTTTCATTAGCAAATGTCTTAACAGGCGCAACTAAAACACCTATTAAAATAATCAAAATCAAAAATATATTTACTGTTTTCAAATTCTCACCTCTAATATTTTTAGCATATATGCAAAAGAATTATATCATAAGATGAGCGTTTGTTTAATACTCCAAATGTTAGTAAATAGTTTGACAAATTTTAAAAAACTATTGAATTTAATGTATAAAGATAATATAATATAGTGTAGATTTTATTTTTCAGAGGTTAATATGATTTATAATAATGTTTTAGAAGCAATAGGGCACACCCCAATTATAAAATTGCAAAAATTATCGCCAAAAGATGGCGCAGATATTTTAGTTAAATTTGAAGGGCTTAATGTTGGCGGCTCTATCAAAACTCGTACTGCATTTAATATGATAACCGATGCCGAGAAAAAAGGGCTTATTAATAAAGATACAATTATCGTTGAGCCTACTAGTGGTAACCAAGGAATAGGTTTATCGTTAGTTGGCGCAGTAAAAGGCTATCGCACAATTATTATTATGCCGGACTCTGTTTCTGAAGAGCGCAGAAAGTTAGTTCGTCATTATGGTGCAGAAGTTATTTTAGTTCATGATGCAGGCAATATTGGCGAGTGTATCGATGAGTGTTTGAAAACTGCTTTGAAAATGCGTGATGAAAACCCGAATGTGTTTGTTCCGCAACAATTTGAAAACCCTGCAAACCCACTTGTACATAAATATCACACAGGTGTTGAAATTTTAGAGCAGGTTGCAGGTCCTATTCACGGTTTTTGTTCAGGTATTGGCACAGGTGGTACTATAACAGGAATTAGCGAAGTATTAAAAGCGCAAAATCCTGATTTGGTTGTATGGGCAGTTGAGCCTGAAAACGCGGCAATACTCGCAGGCGGTACTATTGGTACTCATATGCAAATGGGCATTGGAGATGGTCTTATTCCTGAAATTCTTGATACATCTTGCTATGAAGATATTTGCATAATTTCAGATGAAGAAGCAATTGGCATTTCAAAAGACCTTGCTCGTTTAGAAGGAATTATGTGTGGCATTTCAAGTGGTACTAATGTTGCTGCTGCTATAAAACTTGCTAAAAAATTGGGCAAAGGTAAAACAGTTGTAACTGTGCTTCCTGATACTGCCGAAAGATATTTTTCAACTCCACTTTTTGAGGACTAAAAAATGAAACTTATTTTAGCATCAAAATCTCCAAGAAGATATGAGATTTTAAAGAATTTAGGCTATGATTTTACTGTTTTAACTCAACCAACAGATGAAAATTCTAATTTGACTTCGCCAAAAGATTTGGTTGAGGAATTAGCATATAGAAAAGCGAAAGCCGTAGCCGAAAAATGTGATGATGAGAGCGTAGTTTTAGGTTGCGATACAGTAGTAGCAATTGATGGCAAAATTCTTGGCAAACCAAAAGATGAAAAAGACGCTCGCAATATGCTTGAAATGTTATCAAATAATGTTCACTCGGTTTATAGTGGTTTGTGCTTGGTAAAAGGCAATAAGGTTTTAACTAATTTTTGCAAAACCGATGTATATTTTGATAAACTTTTGCAAAAGGATATTGACTGGTATATAAATCAAAATGAATGGGAAGATAAGGCGGGCAGTTATGGTATCCAAGGCAAAGCCTCGGTCTTTGTAAAACGAATTGACGGAGATTATTTCAATGTTGTAGGTCTTCCTGTGAATTTACTTTATAATATGTTAAAACAAATTTAAAAAGGAGTGTCTTTCGACACTCCTTTAATTTTATGCATGATATAATTTTTTAGTTTGATAAGTAGGCTCGCAAGTAAGATTAACACCGAGTTTTCTAAATGTTTGCTCATCAACTCGCGAGAGAATAACACTAGAATGAGCCTCAAGCCCTTTAAGTTTTGAAACTTGGTCAAGCGCTTTTCTTGCTTTTTCATCAGTAGCGGCGCAAATTGATAAAGCAATAAGCACCTCATCTGTATGAAGTCTTGGGTTGTGATTACCAAGCACCCCTGTTTTCATTTTTTGAATAGGCTCAATAATAGTTGGCGATAAGAGTTTAACCTCATCATCAATACCGCCTAGTTCTTTCAAAACATTAAGAAGCATTGAAGAAGAAGCGCCCAAAAGCGAAGAAGTTTTACCTGTTATAATTCTACCATCATCAAGTTGAATACCGGTAGCAGGCGCGCCTGTTTCTTCCGCCTTTTTCTTAACTGCTTGTACAACAGGTCTGTTTTCAGTAGAAATGCCAAGTTGATTCATCAAAAGTTCAATTTTAGCAACTTCACTTGATTCGCTAAGACCTTGACGCACAGCGCACATAGCCGCATAATATCTTCTTATGATTTCTTGGTAAGCGGCGTCGTTAACAGCCTCATCATCAAAAATAGCAAGACCTGCCATGTTAACACCCATATCAGTAGGGCTCTTATATGGAGATTTACCAAGAATTTTCTCCATCATAGCATTAAGCACAGGGAAAATCTCAACATCACGGTTGTAGTTTATAGCAGTTTCGCCATATGCTTCAAGATGGAATGGGTCAATCATATTAACATCATTAAGGTCAGCGGTAGCCGCCTCATAAGCAACATTAACAGGGTGTTTAAGCGGAATGTTCCAAATAGGGAATGTTTCAAATTTAGCATAGCCTGATTTAATTCCACGCTTATGCTCGTGATACATCTGTGAAAGGCAAGTAGCCATTTTACCACTACCAGGACCAGGCGCAGTAATAACAATCAAACTTCTTTCAGTTTCAATGTAATCATTTTTACCAAAGCCCTCGTCAGAAGCAATAAGCGGAATATTGTTAGGGTAATCAGGAATAGGGTAGTGGCGATAGGTTTTGATACCAAGAGATTTAAGCCTTTTTTCAAATGCTTGCGCTAATGGTTGACCAGTGTAACAGGTAATAACTACGCTACCAACAAATAAGCCGATACCTCTAAAAGCGTCAATTAATCGAAGTGTATCTAAATCATAAGTAATACCAAGGTCGCCTCTGCGCTTGTTTTTTTCAATTGCATCTGCATTGATAACGATAACAATTTCTGCCTCGTCTTTAAGTTGAAGAAGCATTTTAACCTTTGAATCAGGCTGAAAACCAGGCAAAACCCTTGAAGCATGATAATCGTCAAAAAGTTTTCCGCCAAATTCCATATAAAGTTTTCCGCCGAACATAGAAATTCTATCTCTAATGTTTTGCGATTGCAACTTTATATATTTATCGTTGTCAAAACCAATTTTAGCCATTTTTGATATCCCCTTATAACAAAATACTTTATAAGTATAACAAAAAAATTCTAATCTTTCAAGGAGTTTTCACTAAAAAAGTAAAAAATAATATATAAATATAATTTTTAAGGAAATAACCAAGAAAAAACACTTGACTTTTTAAAAAATATAAAGTATTATTAATTTGTTAATTTATATAGAAAATTATTTTATTTTTATCAAAAAAAGTGTTTACTTTTGAAAACCCTTGTGTTATAATAAGGTAAAGTAATTTCCTATCAGGAGGTATATTATTTATGAAAAAGTTTGTTTCAGTTGTTTTAGCATTAGTTTTAGTATCAGTTCTTTCAGTTAGCGCTTTCGCTGCTAATAGCGTTGTAGCACCAGTTGAAAAAGATTATGATGGTGGTTCTATTATTTATCAACCAAGCGCTGATAAAGACAATGAGTACACATTTGTTGCTGATCCTAAAGATGGCTATAACTTCATCGGTTGGGAAATCGAGGGTGACTATGAAATCGTTTCAGGTTCACTCGAAGAAAGCCCTATCACAATTATCTTCAAAGATGGTACAACTGCTGAAGATGTTACTCCTCTCTTTGAGAAAATTTCTGATGAAAAACCAGACCCAACAAAGAAACCAAAACCAAGTGATGATGAATCTCCAAAAACAGGCAAGAGCGTTGCTATGTTAGCATTAGCAGTAGTTGCTTGTGGCGGTTTAATCGTTTCTAAAAAAAGACTTGGTAAATAATTAGTTTAAAATTAAAAGGGCTGCTAAAAAGCAGTCCTTTTTTTGTTATCCAAAATATCTTTTAAAAAAAATTCCCCATTGCTTTTGCAATGGGGAATAAATCTATCTCTTTTTAAGTCTAACTTTTTCGTTGTGATTTTTATGAACTAAATATTCTCTTATTAGTGAATAAATCATTGCAACAATTATAATCGCAGCAACTATAATAACAATAATAGTTAAAACCGACATAAAATAACTTTTAGCAATTTGACCTTTTTCGCCTTTAATATTCATCTTAACAGTTGAAATGATTTTTTCAAATTCATCTGCCGCCTCATCATCAGGAATACTTGCTTTGTTATATCTTACAAGTTCATAACAATTGCCACCGATGATAGTTAAAACACTTTTGTAACTAAAACCTTTATCGCCACTGCCATATCGACAGTTAAAACTCATAAAACTATATTTATCAATTTCGATAACTTCGGGCTCTGTTAAAAATGAATGCCCGCTTTGTTCAAAATTATTTTTAAAACTTTTAATAACCGAATTTTTATCATTTTCATCCATAGGGGTGAAGTTTCCAATAGACTGACTAAAATTATCTGAAGTAATTTTAAGAATTACCTGGCTGCCTTGACTTTCAGAAAAAGCATTTAAATATGTACCATTTCTGATTTGCTCAATTGCCGCATTTTTATCAATTGGCATATTGTTAAAGTAGTCAGCATTTTTATCAACATCGTCATTGGTAAAGTATAAATAATCTGACGGTAATTTAAGTTCAATATTATTCTCTTTTTCATCAAAAAAATCAATACTTATCTGCGTTTCTTTAGCGCTAACCGATACGCTAAACATCAAAACGAGCAAGACAAGACATAAAAAACATTTTAATCTCTTCATAAATCGTCCCTTAAACTTATGTTATATTAATATAATAAGATATATTTTAGAAAAAATCAAGATAAAATTAAGTTATTCACAAAAAATCTATAAATTATTGTAGAAAAATTTTAATATATGTGTTACAATGTTATTAGTTAATTTTAAGGAGCGATAAAAATGAAAAGACTTTTAGTTTGTTTATTAACAATTTTAATGATATTTTCATCATTTTGTGTTTGCGTATTTGCAGATACCCAACCAAAAATATCAGTAGGCAATGTTAAGGTGCAACCTGGTAAAACTGTTTTGTTGCCTATTTCTCTTGAAAATAATAAAGGTATCTGGGGAATAGAGTTCAATGTTAATTTTGATACATCTGTTTTCGAAGTGCAAGAAGTAGTGCATAATGGCGAAGTGTTTGAAAAAGGCGACTTTATGATAGGCCCTGCTGATTTTAGCGAAGGTTATGTAAGATTTGTTATTTCTGCAATGAATCATTTGTATGATAATAATACTAATAACGGCACTGTTTGTTATATTAAACTAAAAACTTCAAAAGATGCAAAAGTAAAAGAGTATCCATTTGAAGTTGATTCGATTTTGGCATGTAATGTTGATGCGCAAGATGTAACTGTAACAGGCGAAAGCGGTAGTGTAAAAGTTGTTTCTCATTCTGTTAATAATATTCAAAATATAAAAGATGAAGAAGTAGTTGTAGAAGCAGAAGATAATAAGGTTATTGATAATTATGAAGTCGGCGAAACTACTGTGGTTGTTGAAAATGTAACAGATAAAAAAGGCGAAGCAGTTACTGATAAAAATGGACAAAAACAAACTGTTACTAAAGTTCTTGAGATTAAAGAAACTCAAAAAGAGAATTTTGTTGATGTAAGCCCAGAAGAAAAAGAAGTTTATGGTGATCCTTTTACCGCTATGGATGCTATTAAGTATATTGTACTTGCTTTAGCAGTAGTCGGAGTAACAGTATTGGTTATTGTAGTAATTAAAAAGAAAAAATAATTGTTAAAGCCCTTTGTAGTTTAAAACTACAAGGGGCTTTTTTATATTGAATAATATAATTAATTGTGATATAATACATTTGTTGTTTTGAGGAAACAGGTGAAAATCCTGTACGGGCACGCCGCCGTGAGACGCAATAATTTTATTAATCTATTCTTTTGCCGCAAAAAGAAGAAAAGCCATTGAAGTAAATCTTTGAGAAGGTGATTAATAAAGCGTCAAAGTCGAAATACTCGGCAACAAAAATGCTTTTATATACTGCGAGCGCCGGTTAGAGTTAACTCTTAAAAGCAAAATTTTAAAAAATTAAGGAGAATACAAAATTATGAAACGAACAAAATTAACAAAAGTATTGTCGTTTATGCTTTGTATTGTGCTTATTGCGGCTATGGCACTTTTTACAACTGCTTGTAACGATAATGAAACACAAGAGTCGGTAAATTCAACCACTCAAGAGACTAATCAAACACCAACCGAAGTAGGCGAGGGTGCAACTGAATTTAATTTCACAGTTATCTCCCCAGATGGTACTGAAACTAAATTTTTAGTTAAAACCGATGCTACAACCGTTGGTGAGGCCTTGCAAAAACTTGAAATAATTGCAGGCGATGAGGGGGAATACGGCTTATATATTAAAACTGTAAACGGAATTACTCTTGATTATGACAAAGACCAAATGTACTGGGCATTTTATGAAGATGGCGAATATGCTTTGCAAGGTATCGACTCTACTAACATCAAGGAAGGTGTAGAATACAAACTTGAAGCAACAAAAGGCTAAAAAGAAATTAACCACAAGAGATTTAGTTGTTTTAGCGGCTTTGAGCGCATTAATGGTAACTTCCAAATTATTAATGGAGTGGTTGCCAAATGTTCATTTGATTGGCGTTTTAATTATCGCTATAACTGTGGTTTATAGAGCGTATGCGCTTTATCCTATCTACATATTTGTGTTTTTAATCGGCCTTTTTAACGGCTTTGGGCTTTGGTGGTACCCTTATTTGTATATTTGGACTGTGCTTTGGGGCGTAACAATGTTACTACCTAAAAAAATGCCTAAAAAGTTAAGCGTTATAGTTTATATGATAGTTTGTGGGCTTCATGGTTTGCTTTTTGGTGTTTTATACGCGCCGTTTCAAGCACTTGCGTTTGGCTTTGACTTTGAAAGAACGCTCGCTTGGATAGCATCAGGACTTTATTTTGATATTACTCATTGTATAAGCAATGTTTGCGGTGGTATTTTAATAGTACCAATTATTGATATTTTATTAAGATTCACTGTTGGAGCAACCCGCAAAGACTATAAGTTTAATAAACAAAATACAAATGAATAAAACAAAACCTCGAAAGAATTAACTTTCGAGGTTTTTATTTTTATTGAGCATATTCAGTTTCTGCAACTGTTTGAGCGGCTGTTGTTTCAGTAAGATAATCAATTTTTTCGCCACTGTAATATTTAAGAGCAGATTTGTTTTCTTTAACTTCAAACTTTTTAATCATATCATCAACGATTTTTTGATAATCGTCATCAACAATAGTTTTAATTGCATATAATTCATAACTATCTTTGTAAGAAGTTTTTGAAGAATCAGTTGCTTTTAATATATCTCTACGATAAACAAGTGCGTAGCAGTCATCATTTTCAATAACAGTAGCAGTGCCGTTTTTCAATTTCAAAGTTTCTTCAAAGTTCTCATCGTTAGCGCTACCATTTTCAACAAGTTCATTAGCCGCAGCGCTTAAAAGAATTGATTCATAAGAAGAAGCATCAGTTGAAGCAGATTTTTCATCAGTTGCAAGACCAAAGTCTAATTGATAAGAAACATAAACATCTTTAAAAGCAGTACCTGCATTTAATTTGTCTGCATATTCTTGAAGAGTTTTTAAATGCTCTTTTTTAGTAGCGTCAGATTTTTCTTTGCCTTCATCATCATAGTGAGAAACATCTATCATATAAACAGGAATGTAGTTGTTTTGCAAAGCAGAATTAATCTTGCTATCTTCAGGTCTTAAAGAACCTTCTAATTTTTTAACTTCAGGGTCTATTGCTTTAGTTGATTCGTGAGTATGGTCAACTTCTTCGCCGTCTTCATGCTCGTGAGCATCTTCTTCAGTTGGCTCTTGAATATAATAGTTGTAAACCATTTCTTCTTTCCAATAAAGGTTTGTAAAGTAACTCTTAAAAGTATTTAAAGAAACACCGTTTGCTTGATAAACTTCGCCAACACCTGCATTAGTTTCATCGCCATACCATTGACTTTCAGCATAAGAATCAATATATGCTTGTTCATCTTCAGAAATAGTAAAACCTAAACGGTCAAATTCAAGTTCTGTGTAAGCATACATTTCACAAGCCTCTTTAGCCTGTTGTTTAGTCCAAGTGTCATAATCTTTGTCTTCGTATTTGAGTTCTTTGTAATCCTCATACTTTGTGCCTTTTTCTTCAGCAGCAGAAACAGCAACATCTTGGAATTTCATATCTGCATCCATAAGTAAGCACATATAAAGAGCAGTACGGATTTCAACAGTTTTATCACCGTTTGTAAATTCAAATGCGTTTTCATCTTTTGTGCGGCAAGAAGCAAGACAAGTCATAGCAACAAGTATTGCTAAAATAATAGCCAAAATTCTTTTAGTTTTCATAAATAATCTCCTTAACTTTAAAAATTCTTAAAAGATTTACCAAACAATTATACATCATTTTTATGAAAAAGTAAATATTATTTTTAATTTTATTTATAAAAATAAAATTATTTCAAAAAATGCTATTAAAATATCGCATAAAATATTGAAAAAAATTGTAATATATGTTAAAATATATAAGGAATATTGTACTTATTGGAGAAAAAACATGAATGTCATTTTAGTGGGAATGCCGGGGTGTGGCAAAAGCACGTGCGGTGTGCTTGTTGCAAAGCATCTGTGCAAATCCTTTTTAGATACAGATTTGCTTATTCAGCAAAATGAAGGAATGAAACTGTCAGAGGTTATTGCAAAAAAAGGAATAGATGGTTTTAATGAGGCAGAAAGAAATTCTGTTATAACTCTTTATACAAAGAATTGTATAATCGCAACAGGCGGCAGTATGGTTTATCATAGTGACGCTATGGAAAAACTAAAAGAAGATGGAATTGTAATCTATCTTGAAATAAGTTTTAAAAATATGATGAGAAGAATTCGTAATTTTAAAAAAAGGGGAGTGGTTTTAAAAGAAAACCAAACTCCAAAAGATATGTATAATGAGAGAGCGGAACTTTATAATAAGTATGCAGATATCGTTATTGATGTAAATAAAAATTCAATTGAAGAAACTGTTGGGCAAATTATTTCTTCACTTGAGAATTATGAGAGCAAATAGTCCCAGGGAGTGCTTATGAAACTTAAGAGAGTAATTTCTATGTTGTTATGTTTATGCTTTGTTTTCTCGGTAAGCGTAACAACTTTAGCAAAAGAAGAAAAAACTGCAATTAGTGATGTTATTAATGTTCGTCAGTATAAAAGCAGTATTATTCAAGAAATCGTTGAAACTGATACTGATGTGCAAAAAGCAAAAAGTTTAATTTATGATGCTATTGATACATATCAACCTAATGTGCCGTTAACCGCATATCGCTTGTCAGAAGATGCGTTTATAGCAGCATTAGTTGAAGTGTTAGACTTTTATCCTGAATTTTTTTACCTTGATTTAGATAATTCAGGTTGGTATATGTCTGCAAGTGGAAATTATGTTACAAGGCTTGAATTAGCATATCTTTATTCAGTTGAAGAGTGCAATGCTCAAAGAATTCAGTTAGAACAAGCAGTTGAAAATGTTGTTTCTAAAATGAATGGCATTACAAGTGTTGAAGATAAGATTATATTCTTGCATGATTACATTTCGGCGCACAATTCTTATGATGAAGACGGTGTAGATGGCGATGTTGAAAAGGTAGATGATTATTCGTTTACTGCATATGGTTGTTTGGTTAATAATCTTTCTGTTTGTCAAGGAATGTCAGATGCGTTTGTGCTGGTTTCTAAAAAAATCGGTCTTACATCATATATGGTTTCGAGTGAACCTATGGTGCATGCGTGGAATTTAGTAAAATCTAATGATGCATATTATCATTTAGATATAACTTGGGACGATACTGCAGAACAAGCAGGTTTAGGTTTTGATGGCGAGAATTTTTTAGATGTAAAAGGCTTTGCTTCTCACAACTATTTTATGAAGAGTGATGAAGAGTTTAAACAATTAGACCATAATTATTGGGAAACTTATGGTGAAGCAACTGATAGCGAAACCTATAAAGATTATTATTGGAACGATGTTTATTCTCAAATTTTCTTCATAAAAGGCAACCAGTATTATATTAAAAATTCAAATTTAATCAAAAGAAATGCGAAAACAGGTGAAGAAACTGTTTTATATACAATTGAAAACAGTGAGTTTTCGCAGGACTCTGAAAAATACACTTGGCAGTCAAAAAGCGCAGTTTTAGCATATAATTATTATGATAACTTCTTGCTTATGAATTTGGCAGATGGTGTTTATGCTTATAACTTGTATAATGATACTGTTACAAAAGTTTATGATTATACAGGCGAGGGCTATATTTCAGGAATACTTTTTGAAGGCGATGAATTGTTTTTAGATACCGCAAAAGTATTACCTGATGAAAATTCAAATGAATATGAAATGATAGAAGGCGAAAGTTTATCGGTAAAAATTGACCTGCCTGAAACAGATGATGTAATTTGTGATGTTGATGGCAATGGTTTGAGTATTACAGATATATTAGCATATAGAAATTATCTTGTTAAAATAACAGATGATATCAACTTTCTCGTAGCAGATGCTGATAACAATAATGTTGTAGATATGAGAGATTTACTTATAGCAATTAAAAAACTTGCCAACCGCTAATTTATATTAGGAGGCTGACTGATTTTGAAAAAAAGAATGATGGTTTTAGTTTTAACAATTATACTTTTATTTTCAACTTTTACACCTGTGTGTAAAGGTCAGTCTTCAACTGCGAGCGCTTATTATTCAATAGCGGAACAGTCGGTTATAAATGCTTGGGAAAGATTTAATCCAAGCGCAATTATCTCTGACTTGGAAATCCCTGAAAAAGAGTTTGCGTCTTTAAGAAACTATATAACAAATAGAAATCCAAAGTATTTCTATGTTGAAATTGCAGATAGATTTTCTTGTATTATAAATGACAATGGCGAGTCTATTATTTATCAACTAAATTTTATATATAGTTTTGAGGAAGAAGAACTTCAAACTAGGGTAACAGAGTTTGAAAACAAGTGTGCCGAGATAATCAATTCGGCGCCACAAGGCGTAACAACAGAAGAAACATTGCTTTATTTCCACGATTATATTGCAAACGAAAATGTTTATGACTTGCGTGTTTTTGAAGGTATTGATACTTCTGATGACAAGTTTATAAGAAGCGCCTATGGTTGTTTGATTAACAATAAATCGGTTTGTGAAGGCATTTCAAAAGCATTTAAAGTTTTGTGCGATAAAGCGGGTATTGAATGTCACATTGTTTATAGTGAAAGTATGCGCCACGAGTGGAATATGGTTAAAGTGGGCAATAATTATTATCATATAGATGTAACTCAAGATGCGCCTGTGTATAATCTTGGCGCTCATGGTTTTCATCAGTCGCCTGGTGACACTAACCATAGATTTTTCTTGAAAAGCGATGAAGATATAAAGAATGACGCTCTTGGAAATTCTGTTCATTATAGTTGGAATGCACCATATCAAGCAACTGATAGCGAAACGTTTAAAAATGCGTTTTGGACAAAAGCGAATGATGGTGTTTATTATATAGACGGTTGGTATTATTACACCACTTCAACTCATTTCAAAAAGCATAGATATATTGATAAAACCACCGTTAATTTAAAGAGACTTCCAAATGCTACTTGGAAATGTGGCTGCGGTAATCTTCATGTTTGGAAAGGTCAATACTCTAGAGCAACACTTATTCCTGACCATAGAGTTATGTTCACAGTTGCAAATAAAATTTGTTGTTATAACGTAGCAACCAAAACATTTTCTATTGTATATGCGCATACGCAAACAGGCTTTTTGTATAGTGTGGCATACAGAGATAATGAGTTTCATTTAGCAATAAGAGATGATGCGTATCACGATGATGAAATTCATTCATTCTTTAATGATGTAGATATATTGGATATTGATGTGCCAAAAGATGATATGATTTCAGGCGATGTGAATGCCGATAACACTGTTGATGTTAAAGACATTGCAAAAATGAGAAAATATTTGTTAAACAAAACATCTGAAATTAATTATGAAAATGCAGATGTTTATTATGACAAAGATATTGACATAAGAGATTTGTTGTATGTCAGAAAATTTATATCTTTGCAATAGGGGAATAAAATGCAAACGTTTAATATTTTAGAAATAAAAGAAAAATTCAATTTTAAAGGTAGAACAGCATTTTTTAATGACTGGTTATGTCTTGATTTTACAGCAAGCGGTTTTGAATTCAAGGCAGATTTTAATAATTCTGATTTGGTTGTTGAATCAAATATTTATGCAGATGATGGGCTTTTAGGCATAGTGCTTGATAATGATTTTGAAAATATGATTCATATTCCTGTAACTCGTGGCGAGCAGAATATTACTGTTTTAGAAAAGTTAGATGGAGTTCATATTGTTAAAATAGTAAAACTTCTTGAATATAGCCGTGGCAGATATGAATTTAAGTCAATAAGTTTTGATGGTGAATTTCTTGAAAAACCAGAAGAAAAACCATTAAAATTTGAGTTTTATGGCGACTCTTTAACTTGTGGTTATGGTAATTTGTGTTCAACACGAAATAGCCCAAATCCATTTGGCTTTTTAGAGCATGGTTATAAAACTTGGTGTGTTCATCTTTGTGAAAAATTAGGTGCAGAAATGTCAGCGGTTTCATCTTCAGGTCAAGGTATTGTAACCGACTGTGTTGGCAACCCTAATGGCACAATCGAAAAATATTATAATATGGCATTGCCATCAAGACGCGTTAAGTGGGATTTTTCAAAATATGTTCCAGATTTTGTGTTTATTAATCTCGGCGCTAATGATATAAATTATCTTCGTTTTATCGAAGGCGCAACAATGGACTGGTCAGTTTTTAAAGCAAACGCTAAAAAACTTATTGATGAAATCAGAAGCCACGCTCCAAATTGTAAAATTGTAATTGCTTTAGGTCACGATAAAGGCTCTGCGCCATTTGATAGTGTGGTAAATGCATATAAAGAGTTAATTGCCAATGAAAATTATGAAGATATTGTTATTTATGATGATATAACTTGTAATCAACTAGGTGGCGATTGGCACCCAAATATTGATGATGATTATATGATGTATGAAAAACTTTATAATCATCTTTTAAAAGATTTTAATTTTTAATAAAATAGGGAGTGCATTAGCACTCCCATTTTAGCATTTATACCTGCCCATAGTCTAACTGGATAAAACATCAGATTCCGATTCTGAAATTAGGGGTTCAAGTCCTCTTGGGCAGACCAATTTATAAAGATAGAATTAACAATTATTTTTTAGTATTCAATAAGGTTAACCCTTGAACCCCCATTGCAAATGTTCGGCGGTTGCCACGTAAGTTGGCGAGCCGAACTTGCTAAAATAATTGTTGCGAAGCAACGTTAGTGTGCAAAGCACACTTCAAGTCCTCTTGGGCAGACCAAAAAATTAAACTCAAAGAATACATTATTCAGTAAAAATTAATGATGCTAGCCCTTGAACCCCGTTGCAAATGTTCGGCGGTTGCCACGTAAGTTGGCGAGCCGAACTTGCTAAAATAATTGTTGCGAAGCAACGTTAGTGTGCAAAGCACACTTCGAGTCCTCTTGGGTGGGCCAAAAGAAAACTAATATATTAGATAAATAAGAATTTGTAGGGATGATAATGATTGTTCTAATTACAGGTGCATCGCACACGGGCAAGACAGCACTTGCACAAAAACTTCTTGAAAAATATAAATATCCATATCTTTCAATAGACCATCTAAAAATGGGTTTAATTCGTAGTGGTAACACAGAACTTACCCCTATGGATGATAATGAATTAACCGAATATTTATGGCCGATTGTTCGTGAAATGATAAAAACTGCTATTGAGAATAAGCAGAACTTAATTGTCGAAGGATGCTATATTCCTTTTGATTGGCAGAAGGACTTTGACTCCGAATATCTTGAAAATATCAAATATTTCTGTCTTGTAATGAGCGAAGAATATATCAGAAATCACTTTGCTGACATAAAGAAATATGCAAATACCATTGAAAACCGTTTGGATGATGAATGGTGTACAATGGATCGTGTGTTGGCAGATAATGCAGAAATGTTAGACCTCGCACAGAAGTATAATGTGAACTATATACTCATTGAAGATAAGTATGAAATCAATATTGATTTATAGCAGCAAATTCCGATTTGTTTGTTGGTTGCAACCTTGATATCTTTTTCGGTGCGACGAGCCAAAAAATCCTCATTCCCTTTTGGGCGTGAGGATTTTTCTTGTTTCGATCGCGACCCCCTCTCTCGTTCCTCGTCGCACCATATGCGATTTTTGATTGAAAAAGACGCCCTTTTATCGTACAATTGATTTAACAAAAAATTCGAGGTGGGATTTTGAATGAACGTATTTTTCGTTAGCAACAGCACCTGTTATTTCTTCACCGATGAACTTTTCGGCCTTTTGTCGGCCGCGGGGCACGACGACGCGACCCTGGCGCTGGTTTATTACGGGGGTTGTTCGGTGCGGCAACATTGCGAATGGTTGCGGGAATCGGCTTCCAACTATGAATTCCGCGTAATCGACAAGAACGGGCTTCACACCTCCCCGAACCGCAGTCTGATTTCGGCTTTGGGCGAAAAAGATTGGGACGTCATCAGTTTTGACAACAACGCCTTGACCTTTGCGGCCGGCGAAATGCAGGCGGCCTTGGATATTACCGAACCGTATTTCGGCGAATTGCTTTCAAAACTCCAAAAACAGTTTCCGCAGGCGCGCTATCTTTGGCACGAAGCATGGGCAAACGAAATCGGCTACAACGGCTCGTTTGAACTCAAAACCAAAGAACACCGCGACCGCGTTTTTACGGCAAAGCACGAACTGATGAAGCACATGATGAAACACTACGGAATCGAAGGCGTTCCCACGGGGGACGCTTGGGAAAAGGTTCGGGACCTGCCGCTCTTTACAACGCCTTTCGGGCCCTTTGAAGGGGTTGAGCGCTTTACCCTGAATTCCCGAGTGCACGAGGGCACGTTTTTTGACGACCTCTCCCACGACGGGGATATCGGCGGCGGACAGTATCTGAACGCTTGTGTCTGGTTTGAAATTTTGACGGGCGAGAGTTGCGTTGGCAATCCGTTCCGGCCGACCTATGAATTTGAGGGCCAAAACGTTTGTTTGACCGAAGAAAAAATCGGGATTTTACAGAACGCCGCCCACGAGGCCGTCGCCGAGTACCGAGCCTTTTGTGCCGACCTTCTTTCCAAAGAATAATCCCCCCGAACCCCCTTTCAGGGACTCGACGGGCGGGTTTCGACCCGGGCAGACGGCGCGGCGCGCCCCGTTTTCGGATAAACGCCGCTTTTCTTGACAAAGAACCTCGAAAATGATACAATTTACAAGATAACTTTGTGTTTTGGAAAGGGGGATTTTTGCCCGATGAAAACAACCCTGAAAAAGCCGATGGGCTTTTTGTACCACGCCGTAAACAATTGCCCGAAACGGACTCTTGTTTTTCTGATTTTGCTTTCCTGCGGCGCGGTTTTCTTTCCGTATCTTCTCTTCAGAGATTTCTTTCTTTTTAACGATATCGGAAGCGACACCGTAAACGTTTATTACCCCTTCCTTGCCTCTCTGCAGCGCAAGGTTTCCTCGGGCGATTTCACACTTTGGGATTTTACCCACGGGCTGGGCACCAACGCGATCACCCGTCAGGCCGATATCGGAAGCGTGTTCACGTGGATTTTGTGTTTGTTCCGTGCGGAACACCTGAAATATGGGCTGATTCTGATGCACCTGCTCAAAGTGGTGCTCACGGGCGTCGTCGGTTATTTATACCTCGATTGTTTTGCGCTTTCGAACAAGGTAAAAATTACCGCGGCCTACGTTTTTGCCTTTAATGGATTTGTGATGTTATGGGGACAGCATTATTTCTTTGCAACCGCGTGTGCGACCGCCTGTTTCCTCCTATATGCAATCGAAAAGTGTCTTGTTTCCAAAAAAGGGTATCTGCTATTTGCTTTGGCCGTTTTCTTCAGTGCCTTTAATTCCTATTATTATGCCTATATGACGTTGCTTATGGCGGCCGTTTACGCGCTCTTCCGCCTGATTGCCACCCACCAACTGTGCGAAATCAAACAATTTTTCGCCAAAATCGGTCGGTTGTTCGGGGCGGTCGTTTTGGGCATCGGTTTGGCGGCCTGTCTGTTTCTTCCTTCCATCAACACGGTCCTTTCGACCAGCGCCCGTCTTTCCGGCGAGATGTCGCTCGTGGAAAAAATCTTTTTTTACCTGACGGGTCCGTTCTATGACCGCGCCACCGCCAACGGCATTCTTGCGCGGTTTTTCTCCAACAATCTGTACGGCATCGGCGGCTACGAAGGTCCGATGAACTACTACGAGATGCCGCAGTGGTTCTTCTCGAGTTTTCTGCCGTTTTTTGCCGCGTTATTTGTCCTTGACACAGCCTTCAACAAAACTCTTTCCCGAAAAGCCAAGGTCTTAAAACTTTCGGGTGTAGTGCTGCTTTTATTCCTTGCGTTCCACCCCTTCCTGAGCGTTGTAATCAACGGTTTTGTGGCGCCGTTCTTCCGCTACACCTATCTGGTAATGCCGCTCTTTGCGCTTTGTATGGCGCAAATGCTTGAAAAACTGTTTGCGCGCCAAATTTCCAAAACCCATATTCTTCTCGCGGGCCTTTTTGAAACGGCGGCGCTCGCCTATACGCTCGGCACCATTCCTTCGGCCAAGGTCGGCGCGGTCTTTACGGCGGCAATTTATCTTTTGATGGCCGTCGGCCTTATCGTGTTGTTCTACTTCTTACAAAACAAACGTGTCTGCTGCCGCGTTTTATCGGTTACGGTGTGCCTTGGGTTGATTGTTGCCAACGTGACGATGGACAGTTACTTTACCAACAACCGCCGCGCGGTATTAAATGCGCAAAACTCCACCGTTGCCGAACCCTCGGGCAACCGCGACGTACACGCGGCGCTCGAATACCTTCGCAAAACCGACACGTCCTTCTTCCGCACCGACAAAACCTTTCAGGATATTGCCTACTTAAACGACAGTATGCTTCAAGGATATTACGGGGTTTCGGTTTATAACTCGGTTATCAACAAAGACGTGATTGAATTCGTTCAAAACGTTTGCCCCGAATTCAACCTCAACCCTTCCAACAGTTATTTTGACGTCAACCGAATTATAGACAATCCAAACGTTCTGTCCTTGTTGGGCGTAAAGTATATCCTGACAAAGGCGCCGCTCGAGAACGCCGAAGAATACGAGCTGATTCACCGCGAAAACTCGGTTTCGATTTACCGAAACACCGCCTGTGAAGGCATTGGAAAAATCTATACCAAAGCTATTGCCTACGAAGACTTCGCGGCGCTCTCTCCCGAAGAAAAGAACGCGGTGCTCGGTAATACGCTTCTTATGGACAAGGCCTTTTCGGGAACAACGCCCCACGGGGCAGCCGTTCGGTTTGAACGCCCCGAAAAACAAAGTTTTCTTACGGGAACCGTAACGGTGGACCAAAACGCCCTTTTGATGCTTCCCGTTCCCAACGAGGACGGTTGGACCGCCTTTGTCGACGGGAAAGCGGTCCAAATCAAGGAATGCGATTACGCCTTTATGGCGCTTGAAATAAAACCGGGCAAACACACGGTTGAACTTCGCTACAAAACGCCCTTCTTTGCGGAAGGTCTGCTCGTTTCGGCCGTATCTTTCAGCGTTTACGGACTTTTGTGGTTGCTCGTTTTTTGGAAAAAGAAGAAGCAACAAAACGTTTTATAAATCCGAAAAAACCCTTTCTTGCCTTTGGGCGAAGAAGGGGTTTCTTTTTTGGAAAATCTTGTGTTTTCAGCGCCGTCGAAGATTGACTTTCTTTGTAGAAAATGATAAAATAAAAATTAGCATAAAACCAAATTAACGGATAGGAGAATGAACCATGGCTTCAAATCTTGTTTATGGCGTTCATGAAAAACCCCAGTTCAGCAAATTGATTGTCTTTGCAATCCAGCAACTGCTTGCTATTATGGCGGCAACCATCGCCGTTCCGGCAATCGTCGGCAACGGTATGTCGGCCTCGGCCGCGCTGTTCGGCGCCGGCGTCGGCACGTTGGTTTACCAACTCTTTACCAAATTCCGCAGTCCCGTTTTCCTCGGTTCATCCTTTGCCTTTATCGGCTCGATGACGGCCGCTTTTGCCGGCGGCGTTTCGATGAGCCTCGGCTATTTGGGCCTTCTCATCGGTGCCGTTTGCGCCGGTTTGGTTTACGTAGTTATCGCGCTGGTTGTCAAGTTCGTCGGCGTTGGCTGGATCAATAAATTGATGCCTGCCGCCGTTATCGGCCCGACCGTTGCGATCATCGGTCTGTCGCTTGCAGGCGCCGCCGTCAAGGACGTTTTCTCGTACGGTCCGCAAAACAGCAACGGCGCATTCATTATGTCGGGCAACCTTTGGGTTTCCTTTGTCTGCGCGATGGTCACGCTCGTTGTGGTTGTTCTTTGCTCGACCTACGGCAAGAAAATGACCAAACTCATTCCCTTTATCATCGGCGTTCTTTCGGGCTATGCCGTTGCCCTCATCTTTACGGTCATCGGTTATTCGGCCGGAATCGATTCCTTAAAAATTATTGATTTCGCACCCTTCAAAGCCCTGGTGGCCGACGGCGTTACGTTGAACACCTTCGTTTCGGTGCCCGAGTTCACCTTCATTGAGGCCTTCAAAGGCGTAAAAGAATTTGAAGTCGGCTATCTGGCAACGGTTGCCGTGGCTTACGTTCCGGTTGCCTTCGTTGTTTTCGCCGAGCATATTGCCGACCACAAGAACCTGTCGAGCATTATCGACACCGATTTGTTGGAAGACCCCGGTCTGCACCGCACCCTCTTGGGGGACGGCGTTGGTTCGATTGCGGGTGCCTTCTTCGGCGGCTGCCCCAACACCACCTACGGCGAGTCGGTCGGTTGCGTAGCCATTACGCGCAACGCTTCGGTCGCCACCATTACCACCACCGCCATTATGGCCCTTCTCATCGCCTTCGTTTCGCCCTTTGTTGCCTTCCTCGATTCGATTCCCGGTTGCGTCATGGGCGGCGTTTGCATCACGCTGTACGGCTTCATCGCCGTTTCGGGTCTGAAGATGATTCAGAAGGTTGATCTGGAAGACCACGCCAACCTCTTTACCGTTTCGGTCATTCTGATTGCGGGTATCGGCGGTATGTCGATGGCGATTGGAAAAGTTACCATTACGTCGATTGCCTGTGCATTGATTCTGGGCATCCTCGTCAACATTCTTCTCAACAAATTCAAAAAGGACTAATTGCGCTATGAAAAATTATGACAACGTGGTTATTTTTGACCACCCGTTAATCCGCCACAAAATTGCCATTCTGCGTGATGAGCGCACCAGTATGAAAGAATTCCGCGAACTGGTTGAAGAAATCACCACGCTGATGACCTATGAAAGTTTGAAAGACGGCGTTCTCACGACCGACGTTGAAGTGACGACCCCGCTTGAAACCTGTACCCAAACCGTTGTGGTGGACGATTCGATTGTAATTATCCCCATTTTGCGCGCAGGACTCGGGATGGTCAACGGCGTTCACGCGCTGTTTCCCTCGGCGAGAGTAGGCCACATCGGTATGTGCCGCAACGAAGAAACCCATCTGCCCGAAACCTACTACTGCAAACTGCCCGAGGACATTGAGGACAAGTTGGTGGTTGTGGTCGATCCGATGTTGGCCACCGGCGGCAGTGCTTGTGATGCGGTGCAACTTCTCAAAAACAAGGGTTGCAAAAACATTAAGTTTATGGCCATTATCGGCGCACCCGAAGGGGTCACTAAATTGGCCGAAACCCATCCCGACGTCGACATTTACGTTTCGACGCTCGACCGCTGCCTGAACGAAAACGCTTACATTCTGCCGGGTCTGGGCGACGCGGGCGACCGCCTGTTTGGCACAAAATAAAATTTTCGGATTATAAAAACGCCGCAAGGTTTCGCAAAACGCCTTGCGGTGTTCTTTTAACTCACCATATCCTCCGCAAAATATAATTTACACCCGCGCGCGAATGTGCTATACTGTATTTGGTAAAAAAGACGCAACCGTATAGGAGGAATATCATGAGCATTTTAAGCGAAATCTCCGAAAACTTACAAAAAGGAAAACATAAAATTGTCAAAGAATTGGTCCAACAAGCGCTCGATGAGGGCGTAAACGCTGCTGACATTCTGAACAACGGCCTGTTGGACGGTATGAACGTCATCGGCGAACTCTTTAAGGAAAACAAGGTTTACGTTCCCGAAGTGTTGATGGCCGCGCGTGCCATGAATATGGGCACCGCCGTTCTCAAACCCCACCTTGCCGCCGAGGGCGTTTCGGCCACGGGCAAGGTCTGTCTGGGTACGGTTCAGGGCGACCTGCACGACATTGGCAAAAACCTTGTAAAAATGATGCTCGAGGGCAAAGGGCTTGAGGTTGTTGACCTTGGAACCGACGTTGCCCCCGAAACCTTTGTACAAACAGCGATTGAAGAAAGTTGTCCGATTATCTGCTGTTCGGCGCTTTTGACCACCACCATGAGCGTGATGGGTGACGTTGTTAAAGCGGCCGAAGCCGCCGGCGTTCGCGATAAGGTGAAAATTATGATTGGCGGCGCCCCCGTCAACGAAGAATTCCGCAAAGAAATCGGTGCCGACGTTTATACGATGGACGCCGCCAGTGCGGCCGACGCGGCGGTAGAACTCTGCAAAGGATAAAAACACACGGAGGAAGCATTATGTTAACCGACAACTTTACCAAAGCCGCTCGATTTGAACGTCCCGATTATATTCCGATGCTCTTCAAAATCAACGCTTCCTGTTGGCACCACTACCCCAAAGAGGCGCTTTGGGATTTGATGGCTGAACATAAATTTTTGTTTCCCGATTTTACGCGTCCCGCGCCCGATTGGGAGCCCCTCATTCCCGCGGTAGCGCTGGCCGATAAGCCCTACACCGACCCGATGGGTTGCGTTTGGAAAACGACCGACGACGGAATTACGGGCACGGTGCACGGCCACCCCTTGGAAGATTGGGACGCCTTTGGCACTTCGTGGCAAATGCCCGACCCCAACACCTGCGACGGACTTTACCCCGTCAATTGGGCCCAAGAGGAAGAAGTCTGGAAAAAACTCAACCTTAACGGTACGGGTTTTCGCGCCCGACTGCGCCACGGTCACACCTTTTTGCAACTCTGCGATCTGCGCGGCTACGAAAATCTGCTTTTTGATATGATGGACGAGGAACCGCTTTTGGACGAGTTGATTGACCAATTAACCGATTTTAATCTCGCGCTTGTCAACCGCTTCCTGAAAAACGGGTGCCGCTCGATGGGCTACCCCGAAGACCTCGGAATGCAGGTCGGCCCGATGCTTTCCCCCGAAATGTTCCGCCGATACATTAAACCGGCCTACCAAAAAATTATGGCACCCGCCCGTGAAGCGGGGGTCCCGATTCATATGCATTCGGACGGAGATATCCGCCTTTTGGTCGACGATTTGGTCGAAAGCGGTGTCGAAGTCCTCAATCTGCAAGACCTTGTCAACGGCATTAATTGGATTGCCGAAAAATTCCGCGGCAAGGTTTGTGTGGATCTGGATATTGACCGCCAGAAAATCACCCCACACGGAACCCCTCAGGAGATTGATGCGCTCATTCACGAGGAGGTTTCCAAAATTGCACTTCCCGAGGGCGGACTGAGTATGGTTTACGGATTGTACCCCGGTATTCCGCTTGAAAACGTGAAAGCCGTGATGGACGCGATGGAAAAATACGCGTTCTTCTTCGATTGATTCGGAAAGGAATTTATTTATGCAAAACGTTACCGCCAAAGAATGGCTTGAAAGTTTATACGGCACCAACGCCAAAAAACCGTTGCCGATTCTCTCGTTTCCGTGTGTCGGCCTGTTGGGTACGACGGTCGGAAAACTCGTGACCGACAGCCACCTTCAGGCACAGGGAATGAAACTCATTGCCGACAAGACCGACGCGGCCGCGGCCGTGAGTTTTATGGACCTTTCGGTCGAGGCCGAATGTTTCGGCGCCACGGTAGTGTTATCGGACGACGAAGTGCCGACCGTGAAGGGCCGCTTGATTGACGACGCCGACGCGGCTGAAGCCCTACCGATTCCCGCCATCGGCAGCGGGCGCACGGGCGTTTATATCGACGCCGTAAAAGAAGCGTGTACCCTCATTACCGACCGCCCCGTTCTCGCGGGAATGATCGGTCCGTTTTCTCTGGCGGCGCGCCTCTTTGACGTTTCCGAGATTATGCTCGACTGTTTTGACGACCCCGATATGGTTCACACCGTACTCGAAAAGGTCACGCAGTTTTTGATCGATTACGCCCTGGCCTTCCGCGCGGCGGGAGCAAAGGGAATTATGATGGCCGAGCCCGTTGCGGGGCTCTTGTCCCCCGCGATGGAGGAAGAATTCTCGTCGCCCTACGTCAAGAAAATTGTTGACGCGGTAGGGACCGATGATTTTCTCGTACTGTATCATAACTGCGGCGATAACGTTCCCAAAATGCTCGATTCGATTTTATCGACCGGTTGCGCGGCCTACCATTTCGGTAACGCGTTCGACCTGAAAGAAGATATTTTCCCCTTTGTACCCGAGGACACCTTAATTCTCGGCAACCTCGACCCGGCAGGCGTTTTGCGTATGGGTAGCCCTGAGTCGGTACGCCGGGAAACACTCAACCTCTTGGAAAAATGTGCCGGGTTCCCCAACTTCGTGTTGTCGTCGGGGTGCGATATTCCGCCCCGGACCCCGTGGGAAAATATGGAAAGTTTCTTTGCCGCGGCCAAAGAATTTTACGGAGAATAACATGTCCGAAAAACATACCGTTTTTGTAAGCGGAAACGAATTTTTACTCCCCGAAAACGCGCCTCTTTCAACCGTTTTATCGATCGAAAAACCCTGTGGCGGACACGGAAAATGCGGCAAATGCAAAGTGATTGCGCGCGGCAACCTTTCGGCGCCGAGTGCAGAAGAAAAAGCCCTTTTGTCGGCCGAAGAATTGGCCGCGGGGGTGCGCCTTGCCTGTTCGACCTATGCGCTGGGCGACTGTGAAGCAGAATTGCCCGACGAGCGGCACGAACGCATTGTGACCGACGGCCAACTGCCGCCCTTTACGTTGGACCCGACCTTTGAGCGCTACGGCGTTGCCGTGGACCTTGGTACGACGACCCTTGCCGCAAAACTTTATGACCGCGCGGGGCACCTCTTAGCCACCGATTCGCGCCTCAACCCCCAACAGGAATGGGGCGCCGACGTTGTTTCGCGTATCGAATCGGCGCTCGGCGGCAACGGGGAGCCACTGACCCGAGCGGTACAAAACGCCTTGTGTTCGTGTTTTTCCGCGTTGTGCGACGCGGCACGGATAAACCCCGCCGAAATCGACCGCGTAGTCCTCACGGGTAACACGGTGATGCTCTCGCTTTTGACGGGTGAAAATGTCGAACCTTTTTCCCACTTACCCTTTGCCGTCAAGCGGCTGTTCGGCGAAACGCTCTCGGCGAAAGATCTTGGCTTTTCGGACCTTGCGCCCGATACCGCCGTTTATCTGCCGCCTTGTATTTCGGCCTTTGTGGGCGCCGATATTACCTGCGCGCTGCTTTCGACCCACCTGTGCCAAAAAGACACGGCGCTTCTTTTGGATATCGGCACCAACGGCGAAATCGCCCTTTGGCACCAAGGGGAATTGACCGTTTGTTCCACCGCCGCCGGCCCCGCCTTTGAGGGGGTTGGCATTACGATGGGTATGCGCAGTGCCGAGGGCGCCATTGATAAAGTTGAAGCCGTTGGAACAAAACTGTTTCCCCACGTGATCGGCGGAAAAACCCCCGTCGGTATTTGCGGCAGCGGTCTTGTTGACGCGGCGGCCGCGCTCTTGCAAACGGGTGTATTGGACGAAAGCGGTTGTCTGGAAGACGAAACGGTCGTTCTCGAACCGCCCGTTTTTATCAACCAACAAGATATCCGAATGTTGCAACCCGCCAAAAGCGCCATTTGCGCGGGGTTGTTGACCCTGCTCGAACACTATAAACTCGACGCGGCGGCGGTAAACGCCGTTTTTATCGCGGGCGGATTCGGTTCTTATCTCAACAAAAACAACGCGGCGGCCATCGGCCTTTTGCCGAAAGACTTGGCCAATCACGCCGAAACGGTCGGCAACGCCGCTCTTTCGGGCGCGTGTCTGCTGTTATTGGACCAAAGCGCCGCGAGCCAAATTCAAACCCTCGCCCGAAAAGGGCAAACGCTCGAACTGGCGGGCAACCCCGTTTTTTCCGATTGGTTTATGAAGGCGATGTCCTTTGAAACGTTTTAAGTTTTCTTCTTTGCCGCCGCGTTTTTTGCGGCGGTATTTTTTGTTGAAAAAATATCATATTTATGCTATGATAAACATAACGAAAGAGGGTGTTTTTAATGGGGACCTTTTCCAAGGCGAAAAAGGCGCTTCAAATGGCGAAACATTTTTTGTGTTTGCGCGATGAAAACGGGAAGAAATACCGCAAAAGTGTGATGCTTTACGGCTTTTACGGTATGAACCTCGGGGACGATTTGTTTTTCGACAAATTGTTAACGCGCTATCCCGATACCCTGTTTATCGTCCACCAACCCGCCTGGTACCGCCGCTTTTTTAACAAGTACCAAAACGTTAAGTTTTTTGCCAGTGAGGAGAGAATGGTGCAAAAAATCAACCGCCTGGGCAACAAATTCCACATTCGCGAGTTGTTTGAACTGCTCCTGCTATGGCGCAGTAACGCCACGGTACACATCGGCGGTTCTATTTATCAACAGGTTGATTTTTATCTGCTGGATTACAGTCTGCGCAAACGAAGAAAACAACCCTTCAAACCCTTCTTTTCCATTTCCTGTAACTTCGGCGCCTTTCATTCCGATGATTTTTTGAAACTGTGGCGAACACAGTTTTTGCGCTATCGCGACGTTTGTTTTCGCGACCGCTTTTCCTACGACCTGTTTTCCGACGTCAAGAGTGTGCGCTATGCGCCCGACCTGCTCTTTTCGTTCCAATATCCGAAATTGCCGCAAGAGGACGGCAGCGTTTGCATTTCGGTGCTCGACCCCTTTATTCCCCAACGAAAAATCCCGACGGACTGTGCCGAAGCCTACTGCAAAGCCTTGGCCCGAACGGTTACCGACCTTGTTCAAAATGGAAAAACGGTGCGCCTCTTGGGCTTTTGCACCTTTGAGGGGGACGACCGTGCCATCCAACGCATTTTAGCCGAAACCCCGCCGGATATTGCCGCGCGCACCGAGGTCTTGCTCTACGATTTCGACCACCGCGACGAAATGCTCGACGCGTTGGCTTCTTGTGAATACGTTATCGGCACGCGGCTTCACGCCGTGATTTTAGGGCTTTGTCTGGGCAAAAAGGTTCTGCCGCTTTTGTATAATGACAAAATCCGCTATATTTTATCCGACCTGAACTATTCGCAACCCACCCTTGATTTTTCACAGTTTGACGCCTACGCCGAAACGGGACTTCGCCCCGTTTTGCAGGGCATTGAGCCTTTTGACGTTAGCGCCGTTTCCGATTCGGATGCAAAGCAATTTGCCCGTCTTGACAAATTCTTAAAGAAAAAACCTTAAGGAAGGTACCTTTATGAAAACAAAAACGTTCTTAAAACGGCTTCTGTCGGTAACGCTGGGACTTTGCGTTCTGCTGACCCTGACGCTGACCCCCGCCGTTTCGGCCGAAGATAGTATGATTAAAGTTGGCAGTTTCAACACCGATATGCGCATTACCTGGTCTTCCGACGAAATACGCCTTATCGTGCTGGAGCCCGCCGAAAGCGGATTTTACACCCTCTCTGTGACCGACCATAAATTAAACGGCCACGGCGAGGTGGTTTTGGGTGACCTCGCGCAGGAGGATTATCTTGCTCTTTGCAGCGTTCGATACGAAGACGTTTCCTGTTCTCCGGAAGTGTTTTATCTGCAAAAGGGCGTCACCTACGTAATCCTTCCCATTTATCACGATAGGCACAATGTCAACCGTTTGCAAGATGGTGACATGACTATACGGGTCGACAAACTTCCGTTTGAACCCACCGAGTTGCCCACGGGGGATCTTTCGACCAATTCGGTGACCGTAAATCTGCCGGGAAATGACGAGTATTTTTGGTTTAAGTATACCCCCGCCCAGACCGGCGACTACACCTTAAACTTTAACGACGTTCACGCTTTTGCCACCGTTTTTTCCTCCAAAACGTGGGAAATGGTTTACGAAAATATTGATACCGAGTATTGGGATTCCGAAAGCCAAGAGCAGTTGTCCCGAAACGGATTACTGTTCTCTTTAGAAGCCGACACCGAGTACTATATTTGTTTGAAGTGTTATGGGGATGCGGTTTCGCGAAGTTTCTCGATGAGCAAAAATCCCCTGGATATAGACGAAATCAAGATTGTTCCGCCGCTAAAAACCTTTGATTCCACGAACCCGACCGACGAGGTTGACGAATACGACTTTACCTATCAAATCACCTACGTTGAACCCGGCTCGTATTATGAGGATTATCAAATCGTATCAGCTGAACAGGCCAAACAGCGCGGAATAGACCTATTCGTTACCTGCGAATATGAAAAGGCCGACTATCCCATTCAAGATTATGTCAAAGCCGGCCGCCTGCCCGCGCAACTGTTTTACAACAACAAAGAACTTCGTTTTTACGTAGACGTGCTCTCGCTGACCGACCTGTGTGCCGACCAACCGGCAATCAACCTTGCCAACAACGCGGGAACCCTTGTCTACGAAGACACCGAATATCATATTGCCACCTTCCGTATTCGTGTAGAGGATACCGGAATATATGATATTTCTTCCTTTAGCGCCGATTTTTCTGAAGTCCTTTCCGGATTTATGATTTGTATGGTGGATAAACAAAACAATACGGTAGAAAATGCAGCCCCTTCTTTCAGTAGAGGTCAGTGGGCGCTCGTCGGCGGACAGGATTATGCTTTTGTTGTTGGTTATCGCTTCCGCGACGCCAACCCCTCTTCCTTCCAATGGTATTTGAAAAAAGACCCGCGCACCACGCTGTTCCCCGACACCCATCCCGATGGGTGGTATTATGACGCCGTATCCTATTGTTACGGGCGCCGGATTATTACGGGCTATCAAAACGGCAATTTCGGTGTGTCCGACGGAATTGACCGCCAGGACTTTATGGTAATTTTAGCGCGGTATGCGGATGTGGACCTTTCGGAATACCACAATGTTCACGGCCTGTTCTCCGACGTAGCCTCGGGTTCCTACTACGAAGCCGCCGTCAACTGGGCCTATGACGTCGGCATTACCACGGGCTATCAGGACGGACGCTTCGGCGTAAGCGAGAAAATGACCCGCGAACAGCTCGTGACCTTCCTCTACCGTTTTGCCGAGATTCAAGGAGTAAACGTCGACTTCCCTCGCACCGGACCATCTTCTTGGCTTAGCAGCAAGTATATCGATTACGATTTGATTTCCGACTGGTCTGAAGATGCCCTTACCTGGGCGGTTGACCGCGGCGTCATCAAAGGACGCAGCGTTGCCGTTGGTTCAAACGCTATGAGAATTGACCCACACGGTCCCGCACAGCGTTGCGAAATTGCGCAGATTATGTACAATATCCACTTGAACGAAATTTTGTAAAGTTTTTCTTAAAAAACGAGTACATTGAATCAAAAAAGGGCATCGGTGACCGATGCTCTTTTTGATTTGTTCTTATTATTGAAATGAGAAATATTTTCTGCTATAATAAAAACAGAAACCTTGGTATGTGCTTTACTTTTCGCACATCGGTTTTTACTAAAAACCCATAAGGAGGTACCTTTATGAAAACAAAAACATTCTTAAAACGGCTTCTGTCGGTAACGCTGGGACTTTGCGTTCTGCTGACCCTAACGCTGACCCCCACCGTTTCGGCCGAATCCCCGTCCGCCATAAACGGCGCGATAAATACCACGATTCATCTGGCCTGGACCGCCGAACAAGCTTCGTCGGTCGTGAACTTCACCATTCAGGAGAGCGCCTTTTACACCCTTTCGGTCGACGACGCGCTACGCACAGGTTGTCTGGATTTGACTTTGACGGATGGCAGCGATAATTATCTTTCCGAGTATTATCTGGATCCAGAGTCGCTTCCGTTTACCTCCGCCTACGTCTATTTGGCTGCGGGGAAGACCTATTCGTTTACGGCACATTACTTCTCGACGGACGATTATTCGGACATCGATGCCAACATCAGCATTTGCCTGCAAAAAACCGACTACGAAGCAGCCGCATTGCCGACCGGCGCGCTGGCGACAAACGGTCACGAAGTAGACTTTAACACCGGCAGCGAGTTCTGGTATACGTACACCCCCTCGGTTTCGGGCGATTATTCCGTTCAGTACGAAGATCTTCACGCCTATTTCACCGTGTTCGATGCTAAAACAGGCGCCGCTTTATACAATTATATCGATACGGAATATTGGGACGTATCTGTCGGGGAATGGTTCGTTCGCACACCGCTTGTTTTCGCGCTGGAAGCGGACAATGAATATCTTTTGAGAATCTCGAACTACGGCGAGGCGAAAACCCACCGCTTTTCGATAATCAAAAGCGAAAAAGATCTTGAAGAAATCCGCATAGAACAAACCCTGCTCACCTTTGACGGTACGATGGGCGGCAATGGCGTTGACCAACACGCTTTCACCTATCGGGTTGACTATAGCGATGATTTTTCTGAAGTTTTAACCTATGAACAACTTTCTCAAAAAGGCTACTCCGTCTTTGTTTTTACCAACCAGGATGTTATCGATGTAAACGGGGAAACCTTCTGGCAAAGCGGAAAAACTCCCGCTGTTTTAGAATATAACAATAAAGAGTTCCGTTTTTATGTCGACGTGCTTTCTATGGTTGATTTGTACGCCTTGTCCGATCCGATCACCGACGGGTATGACGGTGTGATTGAATACATCGACCGCGAAGAACACAACGAATATTGGCGCGTTCGCATGAATCAATCGGGTATGTATCAACTGGAAACTTATACAAACAATCCCCTCGAAAACAATTTTGACGAGTGGACGGTCACGATTATCGACACGCAAAACCAGCTCGTAAACTACGATCCCGGAAGGGGTGGCTGGCCGTTGGTGGGCGGGAAAGACTACGTTCTAAGTTTTTCTTACAGATATAACAACTCGTCTACTGCCGACGTGTTATGGTCCCTGGGCAAAGCGAACGCTTCCGCCTTCCCGGACACACATCCGGACGGTTGGTATAACGATGCCGTTCTTTATGCTTTCGGTCGGCAGATTATTACCGGCTACCAAAACGGCAATTTCGGTGTGGCCGATGGAATCGACCGCCAAGACTTTATGTTGATTTTAGCGCGGTATGCGGGTGTGGACCTGTTGGAATACTCCAAGATCCACGGCCAATTCTCCGACGTAGCTCCGAATTCCTACTACGAAGCCGCCGTAAACTGGGCTTATGACGTGGGCATTACCACGGGCTATCAGGACGGACGCTTCGGCGTAAGTGAGAAAATGAGTCGCGAACAGCTCGTGACCTTCCTCTACCGTTTTGCCAACCGGCAGTTCGTAAACGTTGACGTGACGAATGACAAATATACACAGACTCGTGTTCAATACGAAGACTACGGCTTGGTTTCCGATTGGGCCGAGGACGCGATTGTTTGGGCAATTGATCGCGGCATTATTCGCGGCAACTCCCCCACACGAATCAATCCTTTGGGCGGCGCACAACGCTGTGAGATTGCGCAGATTATGTATAACATTCACTTAAACGAAATTTTGTAATCCCAAAAGCCTTCGTTTTCGGGAATAAATCGTTGTATAAAAAATCAAATCGCCGAACCCGAAACGGTTCGGCGATTTCTTTCTTATCTTTTCCCATCTTCCTCCTCTGCTTAGGTTGACTTTTGGGGGAATTTTGTGGTAAAATAGGATAGATATTTTTTCTTTCAGGTAAAATGAATAATCTTGTGCAAAGGGGTTCTTGTTCCATGAAAAAGAAAATCGTCCTCTTCGGCGCCACGGGAAATACCGGTGTTTATCTGGCCGATTACATCAAAACCCATCTGGACGAAGATCGGTACGAACTGATTGCCGTTGGCCGAAAGAATACCGATTTGTTTGAACGGGCGGGAATTGCCTACAAAAGGGTAGATATCTGCTCGGCTGAAGATTTTCAAAAACTGCCCCAAGAAAACGTTTGGGCCGTTATCAATATGGCCGGCATTTTACCTGCCTACCTTTCCGAGTTCGACCCGTTTAAGTACGTCGACACCAACATCGGCGGCGGAATTCGTATTCTGGAATACGCGCGAAAAACCGGCGCCGACCGCGTTCTGTACGCGCAAACCTGGGCCGAGATTGCCGCAGAATGGGGAAAAACCGACCTTCTTTCCCCTTCGATGAAGAAAAATCTGATCTACACGGGGGACCACGCCTTTTACGCCATTACCAAAAGTATGGTTGTGGAATCTATGCAACACTATTACGAAGAGTTCGGACTGAAAAACTTTGTGTTCCGACTGCCGAACATTTATCTTTACAGCCCCGAAGAGTTTTATTACGTCGACGGTGTGAAGAAACCCATTGCCTACCGCTATATGATTGAAAAGGTCTGCCGCGGCGAAGATCTGGAACTGTGGGGTGACCCGAACGCGTTTAAGGATATCGTTTACGTAAAAGACCTTTGCCAAATGATGTTCAAAGCCCTTTTTGCCAACGTGAACGGCGGCGTTTACCACGCGGGTACGGGAGTAAAAACCACCCTGCGCGAACAGTTGGAGGGGATGATCCGCGTTTTCGCGCCCGAAGGAAAGCCGACTCCGAAACTCATTGAACGACCCGAAAAACCGGGGTTTGTCAGTTTTGTGATGGATATTGAAAATGCCCGGCGCGACCTTGGATACGAGCCCCAATACGACTACCTTGCCTACCTGGAAGATTATAAAAAAGAACGCGAAGAACGGCGCTTTGATTCGCTTTGGGCAAAACATTAATCATCTTTTTGTTGAAAGGATACGCTTATGGATATTTCGGTTGTCGTTCCTGTTTACGGTTGCAAAAAAGCCTTGCGGGAACTGTGTGAACGGTTGGACAAGACCCTGTCTTCCTTGGTAAAAGATTACGAGATTATTTTGGTGAACGATGCCTGTCCGCAAAACTCGTGGGAAGAGATTGAAACTCTTTGCGGAGAAAACGACAAAATCGTCGGCGTGGAACTTTCGCGCAATTTCGGCCAGATTTATGCCATTACGGCAGGGCTCGACCAGAGTTGCGGCGATTGGGTCGTTGTGATGGACTGCGACCTGCAGGACCGCCCCGAAGAAATTGCAAATCTTTACCAAAAAGCCCAAGAGGGGTACGACGTGGTGTTTGCGCGTCGCGCCGTTCGAAAAGACGGATTTCTGAAAGTGCTTGTTTCCAAAATGTTTTATTCGGTCTACTCGTTTGCCAGCGGCAGTAAGTACGACCCCGCCATTTGCAATTTCAGCATCGCTTCGAGAAAAGTTATCGACAGCTATTGCCGCATGCGCGAATCGCACCGCGCCTACGTGGCCTACTTAAAGTGGTTGGGTTTCCGCCAAACCGCCATCGACGTAGAACATTGCGACCGTTTTGAGGGAAAATCTTCCTACAATTTCAAGCGAAGATTCAAGATGGCGTTGGAAATTTTAACCTCGCAGTCCGATAAAGCCTTGCGCTTTACCGTGGCGCTCGGGTTTGCCATTACGGTTTTATCCCTTTTGGGCATTGTGGCCCTAATTGTTCACTATATGTTGCACAACACCCTTTCGGGTTGGACCAGTACCATCGTGTTCCTCTGTTTCTTCGGAGGGCTCATTGAAATGTCGGTTGGTCTTGTAGGCATTTACGTTGGCAATATCTTTATGCAAACCAAAGGCCGTCCGCTTTACGTGGTGCGAACGGTTCTTAACAAAAAAGAGGATTAAAAGAAAAAGCCGACCCGGACGGGTCGGCTTTTTAGGTATTATAAATACATTTGTTGTTCTTCCTTAAAGTGTTGCTTGACCAATAGGGTTGCCATCAAGTTGGCAACAAACAGCGCCGCCTGATTTATAACCGATTCGATTCCTCCCGAAATACCAAGCACGAACGAAAGTCCCGAAAAAACGGTAAACGCGATCAACCAGTTGCGCACCGCCGTCGGCTCACAAAAATCGAGGGTGTTGTTATCCACACTCTGGTACACCGACTTGGCGAAGCGGTGGAATCTGCGCATTCCGAAATAGTTGACGGCAAAAATACCCGCCGCAACCAAAAGGAAAATCGCCAGGAAGAAAACGCCCAACACGCGTATACCAAGGCCCAACAATTCCGTCGGGAAAACCGCAACCTCGTTAAACGCGGACGAAAAACTATCCACAAACTCGGCCGCATCGCCAAACAGAATCATCAAAACGCCACTGAGCGCGCCGCACACGGCAATAATGCCGCACGCCACGTTGGTAATCACGTAGTTGGCGTAAACCGTACCGCTCACGCAACGCAGATGTTCGGCGTGGACCACGCCTTTTTGACCCTGGGCAAAGCTGAGCCACAAAAAGATTGCCGCGAGAATATGGATGAGCGGCAGACTGCCGAACGAGAGCGTTAACAAGCAGTAAATGCTCAACGAAATGAGAAGCACCAAAAACTTTTTATCGCGCAACACCGCTAAAATCTTATCGGCGGCGGGATTTAAGGATACCGGTTCTTTTTCTTCGAGCGCAGCACCGCAGGCGGTACAAAACGCGGCGCCCTCCGGCAGTTCGGTTCCACAATTTTTACAGAACATAAAAAAATCCCCCTTTTTCTTTTATTATATAAGATTGTTTTTCTTGTTTCAAGCGTTTTGCGCCGAAATTTCGGCCGTTTGGCGGCGAAGCCGTTGTTGCCACCGCAAGAAACTATACAAATCGTTGACGAGAAACGCGAGAAAACAAATGACCATTGAAAGATATTTCAGGTCGCCAAAACTTGCCGATACCCAAAGCCCGATCAAGACGATATCGTTGACGGCATACGCCAGGGCAAAGAAGGGGCTTCGGCGGAAGGTGAGGTAGACCGCAAAAAACGAGGTGGCCACCGAAAAGGTGCTCAAAAGCAAATTCGCCGTCTTGAAATAGGCTAAAATAAAGTAGAAGGCTACCGTGACGGCCGCCGTTAACAAAAAGGCAAACGGATATTCCTTTTTGGAAAGGCGGTTGATGGTCACTTCGGCGCGGTTGCCGCGAAACGGATTTTTGAGCCACGAGATCAGGGAAGAAACGGCCATCGGCATGGTCATTCCAAGGTAGGTGATCATTTCGCCGTAGTAGGCCACGTGGTAAGAGATCCACCCGTAAAAAAGACTGAACCCCACCATTAAAAGTTGCCCGAACGGGTTGCCTTTGGAAATGAAGATGAGCGAGGTAATTCCCCAACACGAAGCCAACATATTCCAATAATTCTCACGGTTGAAAATAAGATACGAGCCGACAATCAGGACGATTGAGGACGACCACAACAAAAGGTCCATCTTTGAAAAATAAAACGGTTTTTTGGTTTGCATAAATTTCTCCTAAAAAAAGAAGCCCCCGTGTTGCGTGTCTTCTAAGACCTAACGACGCGCAAACGAGTGCTTTGTTTTCACTCACTACCCGGTGGCAGTTCTTATTACCCCGTTATTATAGCAAACCGACCGCGAAAATGCAATAGTATTTTTCACGCGCCGCGGCATACTAATCGCGAAAGGATGACGTTTATGTGTACCGCGATTACGGTGAATGCCGACGATTTTTATTTCGGGCGGACGCTCGATTATCACCGCTCGTTTGGCGAGTGCGTTGTGATTACCCCGCGCAATTTTCCGCTCCCGTTTCGAAAAAACAACACGCTTTCGCGCCACTTTGCCCTTTTGGGCATGGCCACCGTTCGGGACGGTCTTCCCCTTTATTACGAGGCGGCCAACGAACACGGTCTTTGCGCGGCAGGGCTTTTGTTTCCCAAGAACGCCCACTATTTTGAGGAACGGCCCGACCGCTTGAACCTCGCACCGTTTGAAATCATTCCCTTTGTGTTGGCGCAGTGTAAAAATTTAAGGGAAGCGCGGCAAATTCTCGAACAAACGAATATTTGCGCCCTCGATTTTTCGCCCGATTTGCCTTCTACGCCGCTACATTGGCTCTTTGCCGACCGCTCGGGGGCGCTGACGGTCGAAAGCGTGGCTTCGGGTCTTAAAATTTACGAAAACCCCGTCGGGGTGCTCACGAACAATCCGCCGTTTTCCTATCACCTTTTGCATTTGTGTGACTATTTGAATTTGAGCCCCTATGAACCGAATGCGACGTTTTCGAACGCCGAACTTTCCCTTTACGGCAGCGGTCTTGGCGCCAAGGGACTGCCGGGCGACGGTTCCTCGACCTCGCGTTTTGTGCGCGCCGCTTTTTTTAAGGAACACGCCACCGTTTTTTCCGAAGAGAGCGACAACGTCGGACAATTTTTTCACCTGCTCGACAGCGTTTACCAGATTGACGGGTGCAACCGCATTTCGCCCGACACCGCGCAAAAAACCCTGTACGCGAGTTGCCTCAATGCCACGCGCGGCGTTTATTACTACACGACCTACCAAAACCGCACGGTTTCGGCCGTTTATCTGCGCCGCGAAAACCTTGAGCGCAAGAGTCTTTGTTGTTTTGAACTTTTGTCGGCGCCGGTATGTGTCGCCCAAAATTAAGGGTCTTTTTGAAAAACATTTTGACAAGCACCGCGCGGCGTTGTATAGTATTCTATGAAAGGGGATTTTTCGGATGAATAAAACTGTAAAAACCGTATTACTCGTTGCTGTTTGCCTGGTCTTGGTGGGGCTGATTGTTGTGATTGGCCTTTTGTTGGCCGACAAGTTGGGTCTTGTTCAAGTCGGGAAATACACCCTTCAGACCAACACGACCGATATTTCACAAGAATTTCAAAATATTTCGATTGACGTCGACACCTCCAACGTGACGTTGGCACTCTCGGAAGACGAGCATTGCCGCGTAGAATGCCGCGAACCCGCGCGTTTGCGCCATCGCGTGGCGGTTCACAACAGAACACTCCAAATTTCTCTGGAGAGTGACGCCGACCTGCTGTCGCGCATCGGTCTTTCGAGCGAAACTTTATCGGTGACGGTCTATCTGCCGCGCGCCGAGTACCAAAACATTGAAATTGAAACCGATACGGGCACGATTACCGTGAACGACCTGGTGGCAAGCGGCAAAACCGAACTTCATTCCGACACGGGTGAAATTGCCCTCGCGCACAACACCCTCGGCACGGTGGACGCCGAAAGCGACACCGCCGATATTCTGCTCAATTACACGACCTGCAGCGGTCTTTTTGAGGCCGAAAGCGATACGGGCAACGTCATTTTCGACCAGTCCGACGCCGCCGAAATTCGGGTAGAAACCGACACGGGGGACGTTTCGGGCACCCTTCTTTCCGACAAGGTCTTTTCGGCCAAGTCCCGAACGGGTATGGTGGTCGTTCCCGAAAGTTCGTCGGGCTCAAATTGTTCGGTTCAGACCGATACGGGCAATATTCAACTTCGCATTCGATAAGAAACTCTGAAATCCGAGAAGCAAGGCCGCGGCCCTGCTTCTTTTTTCTTGTCAAAAAAACGTTTTTATGGTAAACTGTTTATACTGTAATTCCGGAGGAACGATATGCAAAAAGTAAGCGAATTAAACCCCCAAAGGGTGTTTTATTATTTTGAAGAATTGACCCGAATTCCCCACGGGTCGGGCAATCAGAAAGGTATTGCCGATTACTGTATGGCCTTTGCCGCCAACCACGGGCTGAAAGCCGCGCGCGACGAGGCCGATAACGTTGTGATTTACAAGCCTGCCGCAAAAGGGTACGAGGCGGCCGAACCCGTTATCTTGCAAGGGCATTTGGACATGGTCTGCCAACAGCAAGAGGGGCTCGGCTTCGATTTTGAAACCGACGCGCTGAACCTCTTGGTTGAGGGGGATTTTTTAACGGCCGACGGCACAACGCTTGGCGCCGACAACGGTATCGCCGTGGCGATGGTGTTGGCCATTTTAGAGCGCGACGACCTCAAACACCCCGCGTTGGAAGCCGTGTTCACCACCGACGAAGAGATTGGTATGGTGGGGGCGATGCAGTTGGATTTTTCGCGCCTTTCGGGCAAAAAAATGATCAACCTCGACGCCGAAGAAGACGACACGCTGACCGTTTCGTGTGCGGGCGGCAGTGACTTGACCTTGACCGCGCCCCTTTCGCGCGAATCCAGAACGGGAACGCGCGTCACCCTGACCCTTTCGGGGCTCAAGGGCGGTCACTCGGGGGTTGAAATTCACCGCGGCCGCGTGAATGCCGATATCCTGGCCGGGCGCGTGTTGGATACCCTTTCCAAACAGACCGACTTTTCGCTCATTTCGGCAAACGGCGGCGACAAGGGAAACGCCATTCCCAACCGCTGTGTGTTGGAATTCTGTGTTGACGACGCCCCTGCGTTCTGCGCCGCGGCCGAAGACTGTTTGAAAACCGTTTGTGCTAAACTTTCCGCCCGCGAACCGCAGTTTACCTACGCGCTGCTCGTCGGCCAAACCGAGGAAAGCGCCGTGTTCCCGAAAAAACTGCAACAACAATTCCTCTATCTTTTATGTTGTGCCCCCAACGGGGTTCAGGAACTGAGCGCCGAAATCGAGGGGTTGGTTGAAACCTCGTTGAACCTCGGCGTGTTGGAAACGCGCGAAGACCAACTGTTTTTGCATTTTTCGCTTCGAAGCAACAAGCGTTCGGCGCTCGCGGCTTTGGAAGAAAAACTCAAAACCTTCTTAAATTGTATCGACGGCACCGCCGAAACCTTCGGCCACTATCCGCCGTGGGAATTCAAAGCCGATTCTTCCTTGCAGAAACTGTTCTGTAAATGCTACGAAGAACTGCGCGGCGAGCCTTGTAAAGTGGAGGCTATTCACGCGGGGCTCGAATGCGGCGTGTTTGCCGCCGGGATTGAAGACTTGGATTGCATTTCGTTCGGTCCCTCGCTTTACGACGTACACACCACGAATGAGAAACTGTCGATCTCCTCGGCACAGAAAACCTTTGCGTTGCTGTTGAAACTGCTCGAAAACTGCAAATAATGTTTGCTTTATCCCCCGTTTTATGGTATGATACTTGGGAATTGCTTATCGTAAAACAACCGTTTTGCGAAAGAGAGGAGAAATTATGGAAAACAAAAACGAATTTCGGCCCTACGTTCCGGCCGAAAAAGTGACCCCCGAATTGACCGTAACCTCCATTATTATGGGCGCGTTACTGGCCGTTATCTTCGGTGCGGCGAACGCATATTTGGGCCTTCGCGTCGGTATGACCGTTTCGGCGTCGATTCCGGCCGCCGTTATCGCGATGGGCGTTATCCGCATTATTATGCGCAAAAACTCGATTTTGGAAAGCAACATTGTTCAGACCGTCGGTTCGGCCGGTGAATCGCTGGCCGCGGGCGCGATCTTCACGTTGCCGGCCCTCTTCCTGTGGGCGGCCGAAGGCAAAATGGACAAGCCCGGAATGTTGAGCATTACGATGATTGCTCTGTTGGGCGGTCTGTTGGGCGTCTTCTTTATGGTTCCGCTGCGCAACGCGCTGATTGTCAAGGAACACGGCGTTCTCCCCTATCCCGAAGGAACGGCCTGCGCCGAAGTTCTTCTCGCGGGCGAAGAGGGCGGCGCCAACGCCTCGACCGTTTTTGCCGGTATGGGCTTTGCGGCACTCTTTAAGTTTATTATTGACGGCGTAAAACTCGTTGCCGGCGAAATTTCGACCGGTATCAAGGGTTATGCCGGTGAGATCGGCACCCAGATCTACCCCGCCGTGATGAGCGTTGGTTTTATCTGCGGCGCGCGAATTTCTTCCTTTATGTTTGCCGGCGGCGTGTTGAGTTGGTTGGTTATTATTCCGCTCATCGTACTGTTCGGCGCCGATATTACGCTCTATCCCGGTACGGCACCCATCGGTGAAATGTTTGCCGACGGCGGCGCGAGCGCGATCTGGAGTTCCTACATTCGTTACATCGGTGCGGGCGCCTTGGCCGCAGGCGGTATCATCAGCCTTATTAAGTCCCTGCCCCTCATCGTCAAGACCTTTGGCGGCGCGATGAAGAGTATGTCGGCAGGCGGTGCGGCTTCTTCGGCCCGTACCCAACAGGACATCAACATCAAAATCGTCTTGATCGCGATTGCTGTCCTGACCCTTTTGGTATGGTTGGTTCCCGCCATTCCCGTGTCCTTGTTGGGCGCGATCATCATCGTTATTTTCGGTTTCTTCTTTGCAACCGTTTCTTCGCGTATGGTCGGCCTTGTCGGCAGCAGTAACAACCCCGTTTCGGGTATGGCGATCGCAACCCTTTTGATTGCAACCCTCATTCTCAAAGTCACGGGCAGTTCGGGCTACACCGGCATGAGCAGTGCCATTGCCATCGGCTCGATCATCTGTATCGTTTCGGCCATCGCGGGCGATACTTCTCAGGACCTGAAAACCGGTTTCCTCTTGGGCGCTACCCCCAAAAAGCAGCAGATTGGTGAAATTATCGGTGTCGTTGCCTCGGCCTTGGCCATCGGCGGAACGCTTCTGCTGCTCGACAGCGCCTGGGGCTTTGGTTCGGACCAGTTGGCCGCACCGCAGGCAACCCTCATGAAACTCATCATCGAGGGCGTTATGGGCGGCAATCTGCCGTGGGGTCTGGTCTTCATCGGCGTGTTTATTGCCGTTGTTGTGGAACTTATCGGAATCCCCGTGTTGCCGTTTGCTATCGGTGTTTATCTGCCGGTACAACTCAACGCTTGTATCATGGTCGGCGGTCTGGTTCGTCTGGCGCTCGACAAACTCAAGCGCAACGAGGAAGAGAAAAAAGAAATCGTCAACGACGGTGTTCTCTTCTGCTCGGGTATGATCGCGGGTGAAGGCCTTGTCGGTATTCTGTTGGCGCTGTTGGCCGTCTTCGGCGTGGACCAGGCGCTCGACCTGTCGTCGAAACTCGGCATTCCGCCCGTTGTTTCCAACATCGGCGGTCTGGTTCTCTTTGCCGTTATTATTCTGACCGTACTCAAGTTCTCGTTGTGGAAAAAGCGCAGTAAGTAATGAAAAAGAATCCAAAGATTTCGAAAAATTATCTGGAGTTTCGACCCTGCCGCGCCGAAGGACTCGACTATAAGTGCGAGGCCGACGGGAAGATCACGTTGCTGATTGAAAACAAAGGGTTTTTCAACCGCGTAGCGCAAACGGTTTTCAAAAAACCGAAGGTCAGTCAGGTGCATCTCGACGAAATGGGCAGTTTTCTCTGGCCGCTTCTGGACGGAGAACGCGACCTGTTGGCACTCGGCGAATTGGTCGACGCCAAGTTCGGTGAATCGGCCCATCCGCTTTACGAACGCCTGGCCAAATATTGCCAGATTTTAGAGAGTTATCATTTCATTACGTTGAAATAAGAAAACCCCCGTACGAAAATCCGTACGGGGTTGTTTTTTGGGGGTTTTGTAGGGGACGATGCCTTCGACGTTCCGTTAATTTTGCAATTTTCACGGACAGTCCGGGAGGCCTGTCCCTACAACAACGCCTTTTGGTTCATTCGTAGAGGACGGCGCCTTCGACGTCCCGTCTGGCGGTACGCCCCGACGAAAACCTTATGAATATATTGTAGGGAACACGATGATTTCTTTCCCTTTTTGCGCGGCATAATCCAAGGCAATTTTCGTGCCGCTTTTCCGCGCGGCAGGTAGATTTGCGGAATCAAAATAAAACACACAATAGTCGCTCTGTTGTATGAGTATTTCGTTTCGCTTGATATATACTGCCCGTCCTGCACCAAGCACACTTTCGGGATAATAGGTTTCTTCATAACTTTCTAAAAGATAGTCTTCATAATGTTCACTGATAAACGGATATTCCGCCCGTACGTAAACGCGTTTTACGTGCGGGTATTTTTCTTTCAGTCGGGTCACAAGCGCATAGCACAGGCTATCGAATTGGCTTTTACTGCCAAACAAAAAGGTGTCCACCCCTTTTTCCGTAATCAGTGCTTCAATTTCAGCAACCAGTTTCCCTTTTAATTCTTCGGTTTCCGCAAGATTTCTATGCCCGATAAAACAAACGGTCTTCTTGGTCATCCTTTGCACCCCTTACATAATTCACAAAAACAAACAAATTATTATTTTGTGTCCTATTCGGATATCTGTGTTATTTTAACATATCCGAATAGGATATACAATAACATTAGTGAAAATTATGGGGTGAACGCTATGAATATTGATTATATTTCGATCGGTAATCGTATTAAAGAACTTCGTACTGCAAAAGGTTGGACTCAAGCTAAACTCGCAGAAGAATCTAATATCGAACCCTCCAATATTTCTCACATCGAACGGGCGGCGACGAAATTGAGTTTGCCTACTTTGGTAAATATTGCGAATGCTTTGGGTGCAACTCTTGATGAAATCGCCTACGGAAGTTTAGTTAAAAATACCCATGTATCGATGAAAATCATCGATGATATTCTGCAAGACTGTTCCGGTGAAGAATTAAAATCCCTTGCCGAAGTCCTTCGAACCACAAAAACCGTTTTACGAAACAAATAAAGTTAAAAAACCCCCGTACGGAAATCCGTACGGGGTTGTTTTTTGTTTTGGTAGGGAACGGCGCCTTCGACGTTCCGTTAATTTTATAATTTTCACGGACAGTCCGAAAGGCCTGTCCCTACAACAACACCTTTTGGCTCATTTGTAGGGGACGGCGCCTTCGACGTCCCGCCGGGTCCTTTGAAAAAACAACAGGAGGGCCTCTGCGCCCTCCCGTTATGAAACGTTATCGGTATTGCGGCGGTACGAGGGCCGCCAATTCCTCCATTTTTTCCTTTGTGGGGGTGGGGGTGTCTTTGAGGGGAAAATCGATTCCCAGCGCCGTATATTTCTCGGCGCACAGGTTCCGAAACGGCAACAGTTCGATCTTTCGAACACAGTCGTGCCCTTGGGCAACCGAAACGAGTTGCCGCACCGACTCTTTGGAATCGGTCTTGTCGGGAATAATGACGCGGCGCAACACGGTGCCAATCCCCTTTTGCTGCAAGACGCCCAAAAAGCGCTCGGTGGCAAGAAGACTGCCGCCCGCAAAATCTTTATATTCCTGTTCGGTGGGGTACTTGTGGTCCAAAAGAACAAGGTCGGTCTCGCCGAGCAATTCCTCGACCGCCGCGTTCCAGACACAGCCCGAGGTATCGAGCGCCGTGTGAATGCCGTAAACGTGGAGTTTTCGGAACAGTTCGGTGACAAAAGCGGCCTGTAAAAGCGGCTCGCCGCCCGAGACCGTCACGCCGCCCTCGGCGCCGAAATAGGTGCGAAAACGAAGAATTTTCTGCACCAAGGCTTCGGTTTCTACTTCCTCGCCGCCCGAGTATTCCCAGGTGTCGGGGTTGTGGCAACAAATACACCGCAAGGGGCACCCTTGCAAAAACACCACGCACCGAACGCCCGGTCCGTCGACCGTGCCGAGGCTTTGGAAAGAATGAATTCGTCCAATCACTTTTTATACCGCCGTGTGGAAGGTGCGCATAATGACTTCGCGCTGTTGTTCGCGCGACAGTTTGCAGAAGTTTACGGCGTACCCCGAAACGCGAATGGTCAGGTTCGGGTATTTGTCGGGGTTTTCATACGCGTCCAAAAGCGTTTCGCGGTTCATCACGTTAACGTTGAGGTGATGCGCATCGTTGAGGAAGTAACCGTCAAGAATCGAAACCAAATTGTTGACACGTTCTTCCTCGGTTTTGCCGAGCGCGTCGGGAATGATCGAGAAGGTGTTGGAAATGCCGTCCTGCGCCGAAGAATAGGGCAGTTTGGAAACCGAGTTTAAGGAAGCCAACGCGCCGTTTTGTTCGCGGCCGTGCATCGGGTTGGCGCCCGGGGCAAAGGGTTCGCCCTTCTTTCTGCCGTCGGGCGTGGCCCCCGTCTTTTTGCCGTAGACCACGTTGGACGTGATGGTCAGGGCCGACAGCGTGTGCTTGGCGCCGCGGTAGGTCGGGGTCTTTTTAAGTTCCTCGTGCACGAGCACCAACAGATTTTCGGCAATCTCATCGACGCGGTTGTCGTCGTTTCCGTATTTCGGGAAGTCGCCCACCGTCAGGAAGTCGACGATGACGCCGTTTTCATCGCGAATCGGTTTCACCGAAGCGTACTTAATAGCCGAAAGCGAGTCGGTAATGACCGAAAGTCCCGCCACGCCGAAGGCCATCAGGCGTTCGACAAAGGTGTCGTGCAGGGCCATCTGGGTCTTCTCGTAAGCGTACTTATCGTGCATATAGTGAATGCAGTTCATGGTGTTGACGTACAAGCGGCACAACCACGAAAGATAGGTCTTAAAGCGGTCGTACACCTTGTTGTAATCGAGCACTTCGTCGGCCATCGGCTCCATCTGGGGGCCAAGGCGGGTGCCGAACATATTGTCGACGCCGCCGTTGAGCGCTAAGAGAAGCAGTTTGGCGAGGTTGGTCCGCGCGCCGAAGAACTGCATCTGTTTGCCGACCTTCATGGCCGAAACGCAACAGGCAATGGCGTAATCGTCGCCAAAACTCGTGCGCATCAAATCGTCGTTCTCATACTGCACCGCGTCGGTATCGCACGAAACTTTGGCGCAGAATTTCTTAAAGCCCTCGGGCAAAGCGTGACTCCAAAGCACCGTGAGGTTGGGCTCGGGCGCGGGGCCGAGGTTGTAAAGCGTGTTGAGAATGCGGAACGAGGACTTGGTGACGAGCGTTTGGTGATTGAGGTTCATACCGCCGATACTCTCGGTGATCCACATCGGGTCGCCGCCGAACAGTTCGTTGTATTCAGGGGTGCGCAAATGCCGCGCGGCGCGCAGTTTCAAGACCAGATCGTCCAAAAGTTCCTGGGCGCCCTCTTCGGTCAGCGTACCGTTTTTCAGATCGCGCTCAATGTAAATATCAAAGAAGGTGGCCGTTCGTCCGAAGGACATCGCCGCGCCGTTTTGCTCTTTGTTAGCGGCCAGGTAGCCGAAATAGGTCCACTGAATCGCCTCGCGCGCGGTGGCGGCAGGGCGCGAAATATCATAGCCGTACATCGCGGCCATTTCCTTTAATTTGCCCAAGAACGAAATCTGCTGATAGAGTTCTTCCAGCAGGCGGATACTGTCGGTATCCATCGCCCCTTGGCCGATTTGCGCCTTGTCCTTTTTCTTTTCTTCAATCAGGGTATCCACGCCGTAAAGCGCAATTCTTCGGTAGTCGCCGATAATGCGGCCGCGGCCGTAGGCATCGGGCAGACCCGTCAAGAGTGCGCAATGGCGAGCCGCCTTCATTTCGTCGGTATACACGCGGAACACGCCGTCGTTATGGGTGGTTCGATAGGTAAAATATTCTTCAATTTTGTCGGAAAGTTTGTAACCGTAGGCCTCGCAAGCCGAACGCGCCATACGAATACCGCCAAAGGGGTTCACGCCGCGTTTTAAGGGCTCGTCGGTCTGAAAACCGACGATCAGATCCTCATCGGTCAGATATCCGGGCTGATAGTTGCAAAGGGAGGAAACGGTCGAGGTATCGATCGACAAAACGCCGCCGCGTTCCTGTTCCAAAAGTTTGAGGCGCTCAAGTTCTGCCAGCGCCTTTTTCGTGCGCGCGGTCGGCCCCGCCAAAAAGGAAGCGTCCCCCGTGTAAGGCGTGTAGTTCTTATCAATGAAATCGCGCACGTCAACGCCCTCTTGCCAGACGCCGCTTGTAAATCCGTTCCATTGTTCAAATCGCATCGTCTTTACTCCTTTCAAAACAAAAAGGGTAACCCTGAAAGACAGAGTTACCCAGACGGTCGGTACCATATACGCTGCACGACACACTGTGTCCATTCACATTCCGTCAGCATCGTGCAAGTGGGAACTTTGTCGTTCCACCTATATTCTAATGCCTGCGGCTCTTTTTGTCAAGCCCAACTTCTCGCCGAAGCCCAATCGAACACAGGCGGTTTGCTTCCACGCTTTGCACAACGAAATTTTTCGAAAAGACTTGACAAACGACCGCGAAGCGGGTATCATTTAGAGTACGCCGCTGTGGTGGAATAGGCAGACACAAGGGACTTAAAATCCCTCGGTAGCGATACCGTACCGGTTCAAGTCCGGTCAGCGGCACCAAAAAGAAAGACACGATGAAAATCGTGTCTTTCTTTTTGGGTTTGTGTCCGTAAGGACACAACATCGTTTGCGAGTTTACTCGCAATATCATTTAGCCGAAGGCTAACATCATTCCGCATTAGCGGACGCAAAACGAGGTTGCCTTACGGCAAACAGTGTTGTGCTTCGCACAAACGATGTGGGCTTACGCCCAACGAAGTTGCACTTCGTGCAAATGTATGGTATAATCAATGATACAAGTGAGGTGATAGCAATGAAAGAAGACAAACTGTCAGACTTATCTATGCAATTATCTGTTGATGTTTTAAAGCTGACAAAAGAATTGAGGGCAAAACACGAAACAGTAATTTCAAATCAAATAGGCAGAAGTGCCACAAGTGTTTGTGCCAATATTGCAGAAAGTAAATACGGTCATAGCCGTGTTGATTTCATTGCTAAATTGGAAATCGCCTTAAAAGAAGCAAATGAAACCGGCAAATGGCTTGAAATGCTTTTGAAAACTGATTATATTGACGAAGCAACATATAAGTCTATTGATAAGATCTGTTCTACTATTCGTATTTTATTGATTGCTTCAATTAAAACTGCGAAAAGCAAGTTGAATAAGTAAAAAGGAGATTTAAAAATGGGATTGTTTGGACCGTCTAAAAAAGAGAAAGCTTTACAAGCTGAAGTAGAAAGATTAACAGGTTTACTCTTACCCGAACAAAGAGATATTGAAAATCTTAATCAACAAATATCCAACCTAAAATTGATAATTGCGGACTTAGAAAAGACTATAAATAATAGCAATGGAAAAATTGGCACTTTAAACACACAAGTCAGCAAACTTGATCAAGAAATATTAGAAAAGCGCAAACAACTTGCTGTTTTTGAAGTTGACATTAATGCATTGGACTATGGTTTGTACAAACCTACTTTTGAGTTTGCGAATTCCGATTTATACAAAGAAGAATTGAAAAAATTAAGGGATAAACAAAAACAATGCATTAAGAACGATGATGCTGCTTTTGGCAACACAAACTGGCAGGTAAATGGTAGCGCTGCCCAAGGTCGCACAATGGTAAACAATTATAAGAAGTTGCTATTGCGTGCATTTAATGTGGAGTGTGATGATATTGTTGCTAATGTTAAGGTTTCGAATTTAGATCGTTCAATTGAAAGAATAGAAAAAATTAGTGAGCAAATATCTAAATTGGGAAAAACTATGGCAATAGGTATTTCACCGGGATATGTTCGATTAAAAATCGATGAAGTTAAACTGGCATTGGATTATCAGCAGAAAAAGCAAGAAGAAAAAGAGCGTCAGAAAGAATTAAGAGCACAAGAACGCGAAGAGGCAAAAGTGCTTAAAGAAATCGAAGAGGAAAGAAAACGTCTTAGGAAAGAACAGACACATTATGAAAATGCTTTAAAAACTGTTTTGGCACAAATTGAGAAAAATGGCGAAACTGCTGAATTGTTGGAAAAGAAAGCGCAATTAGAAAGTCAAATCAATGATACTTCTAAAGCTATTGAAGATGTTGATTATAGAGAAGCAAATCGAAAAGCAGGGTATGTATATATCATAAGTAATATAGGCGCTTTTGGAGAAAATATCTATAAAATTGGTATGACAAGAAGACTCGATCCTCAAGAACGCGTGGATGAATTGAGTGATGCTTCAGTACCTTTCAATTTTGACATTCATGCAATGATTTTTACGGAGGATGCACCTGGGTTAGAAACCGCCTTACACAATGCTTTCGAATCCAAAAAATTAAATAAAATTAATACACGTAGAGAATTCTTTGCTGTTTCTTTAGATGAAATCAAAGAAGAAGTTCGAAAGAATTTTGATAAAACTGTCGAGTGGATAGATATACCAGAAGCAGAACAATATCGGCAGTCGAAACTACTAAATAAATTTTAAAAATCTCGATTTTCAGGCACATTTCATTCGTGCCATTAAGTTCAAAACACCCAAAAAACTCTCGTTCTTCGGAACGAGAGTTTTTTTATCCATTGCGAAAGCAATGGTATATCATCACGCGTTAGCGTGTATATCATCACACCTTTAGGTGTGTATTAAAAACACTTTCGCAATGATGATATACAATGCTCCGCATTGATTTATCACCGCTTTTATGCTATAATATGTCTATATCCTTTTCACAGGAACGAAATTTTGAATTCTGGGGGAATTTTTATGAAAAAGAATCTTCGCAAACCGCTCATCATTATTGCTGCAGTTTTTCTGCTGCTTTTGGTTCTCGTGAATTGTTTTACCATTGTAAACGCCGGTCACACGGGTGTTGTGGTGACCTTGGGTAAAGTAAACGATGGCGTTTTGCAAGAGGGTCTTCACCTCAAAGCGCCGTTTGTTCAAAAAGTGGTAAAAATCGACAACCGCATTGTAAAATTGGAAGTTGACACCGAGGCCTTTTCCAAAGACTTACAGACCGTTGCGACAACGCTTGCCATCAACTACCGCGTCGACACCGACAAGTCCTACAGCATTTACAAAAACATCGGCGCCAACTACGAACAGGTGTTGGTGGTTCCTGCCGTGAACGAGGTCTTGAAGGCCATCACGGCGCAATACACCGCCGAGGAAAGCGTTACCAACCGCACCCTCGTTTCGGACGGTTTGATTGAAGGGCTCAACGAAAAACTCAACAACATCGGTCTGTACGTGACCGACGTGAATATTATCAATTTCGACTTTTCCGAAGCCTTTATCACGGCTATTGAGGAAAAACAGGTTGCCCAACAGCAACTCTTAAAGGCCGAAACCGAAAAGCAAACGGCCATTACCAATGCCGAAGCCGCGGCCGAAACGACCCGCATTAAGGCCGAGGCCGAAGCCGACGCCAACAACAAAATCAAGGCTTCCTTAAACCAGGATATTATCCGCGCAAAATTCTACGAAAAGTGGGACGGTAAACTGCCGCAGGCTATGGGCAGCGATTCGGTCATCACCAACATTGACGGCGGCGCGGTACAGTAATTGAAAAAACTATAAACATACGACGTTCCGCCCCGTTTGGCAAAACGGGGCGGGTTTTTTAAGTGAAGAGTGAAGATTGAAAAAGTAAAAATCCCGATTGCTTGTGCAATAAGTCGGATCGTAGCCATGTCGTTCTGTGGGCCAAGGA
>JAZQFC010000031.1:0-83986 GCA_045539315.1 Acutalibacteraceae bacterium
AAAACATTCTTTTATTTTCAAATTACACACTTCATTAGAAATATAAGCAAACAACATAAAAATAACAGAAATAAAGCCATTTCTAACAAAGTTATCTTTTATAAAAATCAAAGTAAATAAAAACAAACTAATTCCTGAAACAAAAATAAAGTAAAACACAAATTTCAACCATCTGTAAGTAATAATTTTTTCTCTTAATTCATTCATTTTTTAAATCCTCCTTATCGATTCTGATTACATTTTATCATCAAACATGTACAATAAAAAGGACAAAGCAACTGTTTTTAAAAAACAGTTGCTTTAATTTTAAAATTATTCTTCATCTTCAGTGACATCTAATCTTAATTCAGCACCACAGTTATCACACTCAATAGTACCATCAAGCATATCAATGCTAACTATCATAGAATTGTCACATTCAGGACAATTGATTTCATAAAGGTCCTCTTCATCATCTTCGTCTTCATCAATATCAAAAAGATAATCTTCAACCTCTGATAAATCTTCATCAACTGCATCTACTTGGTCACAAATATCAACAACATCTAATTCAAGTTCAGACATAGCCTCTGCCATCTCATCAAGAGTATCAATAATTGCATTAAGAAGTTTTACAGTTTTATCATTAGTGTCAAGTTCAAGACCAGATGCTAAACCTTTAAGATAAGCTACTTTTTCTGTAACAGTCATAATTATGCTCTCTCCATATACTCGCCAGTACGAGTGTCAATTCTGATTCTATCGCCTTCATTAACAAAAAGTGGAACTCTGATTTCTGCGCCTGTTTCCAAAGTAGCAGGTTTTGTAGCATTAGTTGCTGTATCACCTTTAATGCCAGGCTCTGTAGCAGTAATCTCAAGTTCAACAAATGTAGGTGGTTCAACACCAAATACTTTACCTTTATATGAAAGAATTTTACAAATCATTTCTTCTTTAACAAACTTAAAGTTATCACCTAACTCTGATTCAGATACAGGAATCATATCATAAGTTTCCATATCCATAAAGTTATACAAGCCACCATCTGCATAAGAGAATTGCATTTCTTTTCTCTCAACATAAGCAGTTGGATATTTATCAGTTGGGCTGAATGTTTTTTCAACAACTGAACCTGCAATTACATCTCTGATTTTTGTTCTAACGAAAGCAGCACCTTTACCCGGTTTAACGTGTTGGAATTCAATAATTTGATATACTTTTCCATCCATCTCAAAAGTTACGCCGTTTCTAAAATCTCCCGCTGTTACCATAAATTTTTAACCTCCAAATGTTATTAAATATATTTTATACTATATTACAATATTTTTCAAGTGTTTTTTATTAATCTTTGTAATCTTTATAAACTTTTTTCATAAACAAAGCGTCTTCTGCTTGTGTGCCTGCCGATTCACAAATAAAACGAGGCGATAAATTCTTTTTAGCAATAAGTTCAGCCAATGGCTCAAAATCAGGTCCAAAAATTCTATCTTCAAAAGTTAAATGCTTTTTTTCTCCGCCATTTTCTGTGTATTCAATTTTAGAAAAATGAGAATGAAAACAATTTAATTTATCAAAACCAAGTTTATTTTCAATAGAATCTAAAACCATTTCAAATTGTTGTTGAGTGCTTACATTGCCAAAAGTTCTTGCATTTAAATGGCCAAAATCAATACAAGGAATAAAACTTTCATCTACCAAACAAAGTTCTAAAACTTCATCTAGTGTTCCAAGTTGATTAATTTTACCCATAGTTTCAGGACAAATATGAATATGAGATAATCCGTTCTCATCTAGTGTTTTTTTAGCAATTTCTAAAGTGTTTTTTGCAAGTGCCAACGCTTCTTCTCTAGTAATTTTTGAGCAAGAGCCTGAATGTACAATTATTCTATCTACGCCAAGCATATCAGCGGCTTTTGCACTTTGTAAAATATAATCTACTGATTTTAATCTCTTATCTTCTTCGACAGACGAAAGAGAAATAAAATATGGAGCATGCAAAGAAGTTATTACACCGTAATTTTCAGCATTTTTACGATACTCTACTGCATTTTCTTCTGAAACTTTAACTCCTCTGCCGCATTGATATTCATATATATCAAGTCCCATTTTTGAAACATATTCAGGAGCAGAAATATTTGACTTATAGCCCATTGCTTTAAACGATTCAGAATTTCCTGCAGGTCCAAATAAAGCGCCCATTTTAAATTTCTCCTTTATATTTCTTTTTAAACATTTTTTCTAGTTTTCTTTTGAATTTAAAAGTCCAACCATCTTCCATTTGAATAAAATCTAGCCAAATTGTTTTAACACCTGCCAAATTACCGCCTAAAACATCAGTAAAAATTTGGTCGCCAACTAAAGCCACTTCGCTTTTTTTAAAGCCTAATTTTTTAACTGCCTTTGAAATTTTAAATGGCAACGGTTTCATTGACATATAGAAATAAGGCAAACCTACATTTCCGGCAAAATTTGCTAATCTATGAGGTTTTGCGTTAGATAAAATATGTAAATCAATACCGTTAGATTGCATTTCTTTAATCCACTCTAACACCCCATCAACAGGAACATCGGTATGAAAGATGCAAAGAGTATTATCAGCATCTAGCAGCAAGGCTTTAATATTATTCTTTTTCAAAAAATCAATATCTATTGAAAAAATATTTTTCAAATAGAAATCAGGCTTAAAAATTTTCATAAAAATTATCCTTTAATAAATTAAAAACGGACATATAAAATGTCCGTTAATAAATCAAAAAATACAACACAAATACAATTCGGACTGAATATGTATAAAAAGCCCAAAATTATTTGTATTTTCTTTTACGAGCTGCTTCAGATTTTTTCTTTCTTTTTACTGAAGGTTTCTCATAGTGTTCTCTTTTACGAACTTCTTGAATAACGCCATCTCTAACTGTAGCTCTTTTAAAACGTCTGAGTGCATTTTCCAATGATTCATTTTCTTTAATACGAACTTGACTCACTTTAATCCCTCCCTCCGCCTGTAGCAGGGGTATTTTTACTTATATAGTATAACATTAATATCTTACATTGTCAATATAATTTTTTAATCAACTAACAATGCATCAATTAAATCTTTTTTTGGCTCACCATCAGGTGTGTAAATGCCGAAATTTCTATTAAATTCCCAATATGTCCAAGAATAGCCTAATTTTTCAGCGGTTTGTCTAACGCATTTAGTCCAATTGCAAACTTCGTTCATTTCATTGAATTTATGATAAGCGCCAAACTCACCAAGATTCATCTCAATATAATTGTTTTTACGTTGAAAATTCTTTGCATGAGCAACAAATCTTGCCATAGTAAACTCAACATCATCGTCAGTGCCATACCAATGTGCGCCTCTTGAATCTTTCATAGTTGCAGACCAAGGCGCACCTTGATGAGTAAATTCAAATGGATCATAAAAATGGAAAGTTGCAATTAGATTATCGTCTTTTGGTATCTTTAAGTTGTCAAGAGCAACAAGACCTGAATAATCAATTCCACAAACCATTACTTTTCTGGTTGGGTTTGTTTTTCTGATTATTGCCAACGCTTCTTCTTGAACTTCATTCCATTCTTCAGGAGTGGTTTTCCAAGTAGGTTCATTCATAACTTCAAAGATTAACTTATCAGAATAATCTTTAAAACGTTCCCCTATTTGCTCCCAGATAGCAAATAATTTCTTGCTATATTTTCTTGGCTCATCCATAGCTTCTCTAAAATGATGAACGTTTAAAACAACTTCTAAACCAAGGCTCAAAAATCTTTGAACTGTTTTCTCAACTTCTGAAAAGAAAATCTCATCAATTTTGAAGCCATTTTCATCGTCAGTCCACCAAGACCATTTAACAGGCAAGCGAATATGGTCAAATCCAAGTTTTTCAATTTTCTCATAATACCATTCTTTAACCGGATTTTCAAAAGGAACACTTTTATCAAAATCTAATTCAAAATGGTCACCAATATTAATTCCGCGTTTCATAATTATCTAACAACTATATTTACAAGTTTGCCTTTAACATAAATCTCTTTAACAATAGTTTTATCTTCAATAGCACAAACAACTTTGTCATTCGCTTTTACTTGTTGTAAAACTTCATCTTGACTAGCATCTGCAGAAATTTCTAATTTTGCTTTAACTTTACCGTTGATTTGAACAACAATTTCTATTGTATCATCTTTGCATTTCTCTTCAGAATAATCAGGCCAAGAGGTTTCATTTAACATACCATCGAAACCTGCCATTTCCCAAAGTTCCTCTGTAATATGAGGCGCAAATGGGTTAAGCAAAGTAATAAAAGTTTTTAATTCTGCTTTGTTAATTGAACCTTTTGAATAAATATCATTTAACAAAGTCATCATAGCAGCAATTGCAGTGTTATATTTTAAAGTTTCAATATCTTCTGAAACCTTTTTAATAGTTTTATGGAAAGCAGATTCAAGTTCATTTGAATATTCATCGCCATCAACTAACATTTCAAACAAGTTGAAAGTTCTGTCGATAAATCTCTTACAACCTTTAACCGCATCTTTAGACCAAGGCGCTGCTTTCTCATAGTCACCCATAAACAACACATAAGTACGAAGAACATCTGCGCCAAATTCATCAACAACATCATTAGGGTCAACAACATTGCCTTTTGATTTTGACATTTTATCGCCATCAGGTCCTAAAATCAAGCCTTGAGCAGTTCTTTTTGCATATGGTTCTGGGAATGGTACTTCTCCCAAATCATACAAGAATTTATACCAGAATCTTGAATAAATCAAGTGACGAGTAACATGTTCCATACCGCCATTATACCAGTCAACAGGCATCCAGTATTTCAATTTTTCTTGTGACGCAAATTCTTTGTCATTATTAGGGTCAATATATCTTAAGAAATACCAAGAAGAACCTGCCCATTGTGGCATTGTATCAGTTTCTCTTTTAGCATCGCCACCACATTTTGGACATTTGCAATTGACATATGATTCAACTTTTGCTAATGGGCTTTCGCCATCTTGACCAGGTTTAAATTCATCAACAACAGGTAGTTTTAAAGGCAACTCTTCATAAGGAACTGCAACCATACCACATTTATCACAATGAACAATAGGAATTGGTTCGCCCCAATATCTTTGACGGTTAAACGCCCAGTCTTTCATTTTGTATTGAACGCCTTTTTCGCCTATTCCCTTTTCAGCCAAAAATTCAGCCATTTTTTCGATAGCAACTGACTTTTCAGTAATTCCATTTAAGAATTCAGAGTTTATCATTTCTCCGCTTTCTGTATATGCTTCAACTGAAATGTCGCCACCTTTGATAACTTCAATAATATCAATTCCAAACTTTTTAGCAAAGTCATAATCTCGACCATCATGAGCAGGAACAGCCATAATAGCGCCGGTACCATAACCCATCATTACATAGTCAGAAATATATATTGGAATTTCTTTATTGTTAACAGGGTTAATTGCAGTAAGTCCTTCAATTTTAACACCTGTTTTATCTTTAACAAGTTGAGTTCTTTCAAACTCTGTCTTTTTAGCGCACTCCGTTTTATAATCTTCAAGCGCATCAAAATTAGAGATAATATCTTTATTTTCCTCTATAATTGGATGTTCCGGAGCAATAACCATAAATGTTACACCAAAAAGTGTATCAGGTCTTGTAGTATAAACTCTTAATTTCTCATCAAGTTCTTTAACAGTAAAATCTACAAATGCGCCTGTTGATTTACCAATCCAATTTTCTTGTTGAAGTCTAACATTTGGAAGATAATCAACTTCTTTTAAACCTTCAAGAAGTTTATCAGCATAATCAGTAATTCTTAAATACCAAACATCCTTTGATTTTTGAACGATAGAACTATGACAAATATCACACTTACCGCCTTGTGAATCTTCGTTTGAAAGAACAACTTTGCAAGATGGACAATAGTTAATCAAAGTCTTATCTCTAAAAGCAAGACCTTTTTCAAACATTTTAAGGAAAATCCATTGAGTCCACTTATAATAATTCTCATCAGTTGTATCAATGGTTTTTGACCAGTCAAAAGAAAAGCCTACTCTTTTTAATTGATTAGTAAAGTTTTCAATATTTTTATCTGTTACAACTCTTGGATGAATACCAGTTTTAATAGCATAGTTTTCAGTTGGCAAACCATATGCATCAAAACCGAGTGGAAAAAGAACATTATATCCTTGTAATCTTCTTTTTCTTGATAAAACTTCAAGACCGGAATATGCTTTGATATGACCTACGTGCATACCTGCTCCTGATGGATATGGAAATTCAACTAAACTATAAAATTTAGGCAATGTATAATCTTCTTTTGCTTCAAAAGTTTTGTTATCTTCCCAAATTTTCTGCCATTTTGCTTCGCTTTTTTTAAAATCGTATTTCAACCTTAAGACTCCTTTATTCGCTAATTATATCTGAAACATCAATTTCTTCACCGTCTTGCCAAATTTTTTCAAGAGAATAAAATTCTCTTTCTTTACTGCCAAGAACGTGAATAACAACATCGCCATAGTCAAGCAAAATCCAACCACTTGCTTTTCCTTCGATGTGTCCAGGCTCGATTCCTTTTTCACTCATTTTTTCATCAACAACATCTGCAAGTGCTCTCACTTGAGTTGATGAAGTACCATTTGCAAAAATGAAATAGTCGCCAAGTATTGTAAGGTCATCAATTTTAATAACCTTAATATCTGTTGCTTTTTTACTATCTAATGCTTTTACAGCAATAGTTACTTTTTCAAATGTATCCATTTAATCTCCTTATTTATTGAGCGACACTTGATGGTGCAGTAGTCGCTTCATTATCAAAATCTTGCAATGAACCTTGTTGAAGCATACCATCATAAGAAGTATCGTAATATGCACCAACATCGGAATAATCAACAATTGATAAATCGTTTGTTGTAAGAGCAATTTCATCATATGGTCTAAAATATTGGTTCAACATATTAACGGTATCTTGTTTATGGCAAACCCAATATGAAAGTCCGTTAATAGTAGCAGTTTGACCAGGTAAAGTCATAATATTAACTTTATCAAGTTTCAACTTATTAACTTTTTCTGCATAACCGAGTGCGTAACCTACCGATAAATCAGTAGAAACATCATTCATACAGTTAGTAACAATATTATAAATTTCCGAGAAAGAAACATTAGTTAATTGTTTTAACAATGCAGAGTAAATAGAGCGCTGATTTTTAAGTCGTCCCATATCACTTCCGCCATCTGTGTTTTTACGGTTTCTGATAAGAGCAGTAGCCCATTGACCATCAAGATGAACTTTTCCTTTAGGGAAGAATTTCTTTACTTGTGGTTTTCTAGAGTCATCAACAAGATAAAAATCTCTATCAAGTTTAATATCAAGACCACCCATAGCATCAATTACTTTTTCTGTACCACGAACAGTAATTGTAGCATAGTTATCAATAGGAATTCCAAATTTAGAGTTAATGCATCTTATTAATGCCTTGATTTTTGACTCGCCTTCACGAGGGTTGCCGAAAACTGCATTGATTTTTCCACTTGGAACATCGCCAACAAAAGTATCTCTAGGAATTTGCAAGATATTAGCCTCATTATTAGCCAAATCATAACAAACAACCATAATAATATCGGTTAAATTCTCTGATAAGTCAACACCACAAACCAAAAAATAAGCAACATTGGCATTAGGAGAAACAATAATGTCTTCAAAATTACCTGTTTCTTTATTTTCAATGTCTTTATCTTTAAACATTCTTGATTCAAGCATTGCAGTAGCAGTAAAGGTAATTGTTGAAAAAACTAATAAAATTGAAAGCAAAACATTAGTAAAAATCAAAGTTGTTTTTGATTTTTTATTTTTTGCCTTATTACCCATTGAAGATAAATCAAATGACTTGTCTTTTGAATGAGAATATATTTCATTATTAGATTCGCTACTTCTACGTAATTCAACATCATTTCTATTTTTGTAAGAAGATGAACGATTTCTTCTGTTTGGTTTTTTTCTCAATTCAGAAGATGACTTTTTGTATGCCATATATTTACTCCTTTATAGTGTCAGTTAATGCTAAACTGTTATAAGCATTAATTGTATCAATATGAATCGGCGCATTTTTTGAAGTTAAATTATCAATAGATGATTTCAGTGCTTCAAAAACTGCCAAATCCAAGTTTTTTTCACTTATAATGCGCAACTTATCAACACCATCAAACGCTCGGTCATCAGAAATGATATCGGCTAAAAAAACAATTTTTTCAAGCATTGTCATATCACTTCTACCGGTTGTGTGATATCTTACCGCATTGATAATTTCTTCGTCACAAATTCCATACTTTTCTTGAATTAGCACTGAACCTGCAATTGAATGCCATAGCAATTCAACTTCCATTTGCACATTATCTAATATTATACCAAATCTATTGAACATTTGCAACATATTTTCTTTTGTTTCATTCTTGCAAATATCGTGAATTAAACCACAAAAATAAGCCTTTTGCTCATCGCAACCATATTTCTTTGCAAGATACAAACATTTATCAGCAACATTAATGCTATGATTAAATCTATGCTCATTAAGATTTTCTTTCAAATAATCAATATAAACAGAATACATAAAATTACCTTTATTTATATAAATTGTGTTTTAGAATATAAGTATAAACATCATTTAAAAGATATTTTTCTGCTGATTTTTCAGACTTAATAACATCTCGAATTTCAGTTGATGAAAACGGAGAAATTTTGATATTGCAAAGTTCAACGTTAACTCCCATATGATTTAATTTTTCTTTTTGTGCATTGATAATTTCTTCGTTTTCATTATTTCTTTTAAATGCAAAAATCGAAGCAAGACTAAATATTTCTTTAGGCTTTCTCCAATTAAGCAAAGATAAAAACATATCAGACCCACAAACTAAATATAAATCATCATTAGGATATATGAATTTTAGTTCATTTAAAGTGTCAACCGTGTAACTGATTTTATCTCTTTTAATTTCTATATCAGAAACCTCGCATTTTTCAAAACGGTCAAACGCTAATTTGCACATTGCTAGTCTATGTACATCGCTAACAAGCACGTCGTTTGATTTATGCGGTGAAAATTTGCTTGGAATAATAATTATTTTATCAAAATCAGTGTTTTCACATAGGTGCTTTACAATCTCAATATGTCCTAAATGAACGGGATTAAAAGCGCCACCATAGATTGCTATTTTCATAAAAACAACCTCTTATTTAGATTTAGGTAAAACTATTTTAGGGTCCTTATCGTTTCTTTTATAAAAAATCATTTTTCTTCCGATAACTTGCACAACATCACAACCAACGATTTTCGCAATTTCATTTGCAAGTTCTTTTGGTTGAATTGGAGTGTTTTCCAAAGAATTAATCTTTATCAACTCTCTGGCTTTTAAAGCATCATTTATTTGAATAATAAGCGTATCAGTAATACCTGCTTTGCCAACTTGAAAAAGTGTATCATAACTATTAGCAAGTCCACGCAAATACGCTCTTTGTTTACTTGTTATCATTTAAGTACTCCTTTAATTTAACTTTTAACTCTCTTAAAGCGTTTCCCCTATGACTAACCTTATCTTTTTCTTCGGCAGAAAGTTCTGCAAAAGATTTATCGCCAACATAAAAATAAGGGTCATAACCAAAACCACCATTACCTGAAGGCTCAAAACCTATGTATCCTTTGCAGTCACCATAGCATTTAATTTGGTCGCCATTAGGGAAAACAACAGAAATAGCGCAACAGAATTTTGCAGTTCTATTTTCAAGTTCAACTTTTTCTAAATTTTTGATAAGCAACTCATTGTTTTTATCATCAGTTGCATCTACACCTGAATATCTTGCCGAATAAATGCCAGGCGCATCATCTAGCGCGTCAACACAAAGCCCGGAATCATCCGCAATAGCAGGAAGACCTGAAACATCACAAGCAGACTTTGCTTTGAGATAAGCATTTTCTTCAAAAGTCTCCCCTGTTTCATCAACATCAGGAATAGAAATATTTAAATCAGTTTCACAAACTGCTTGTATGCCGAGTGGAATTAAAATTCTTTCTAATTCAGCAATTTTATTTTTGTTTTTACTTGCAATAATAAACTTCATTATTTTTCTCCATCAAACAAAGCGTTAGCAAAATCTTGTGCAGAAAAATCTTGCAAATCATCAATTTGCTCACCTACACCAATAAGTTTAACAGGTATATTCAACTCTTGATTTATAGCAAGAACAACGCCTCCGCGAGCAGTACCATCTAATTTAGTGAGAATTATACCGGTAATACCTGCTGCCTCTTTAAATTCTTTTGCTTGATTTACAGCATTTTGACCTGTTGTAGCATCGAGAACAAGCAAAACTTCAACATCTGCTTCAGGCAACTCTCTATTAATTATTCTTGACATTTTAGAAAGTTCATCCATAAGATTTTTCTTATTGTGAAGTCTTCCTGCAGTATCGCAAATAATTACATCAACACCTCTTGATTTTGCAGCGGCGATAGTATCATAAACTACTGCAGATGGGTCTGCTCCTTCTGCGTGTTTAACAATTGGCACACCTGCTCTATTAGCCCAAATGGTAAGTTGTTCGGCAGCCGCTGCTCTAAAAGTATCTGCGGCGCCTAAAATCACAGACTTACCTTGAGTTTTATACATATTTGCAATTTTACCAATTGATGTTGTTTTACCAACGCCATTAACACCAATAACCAAAATCATTGAAGGTTTTGTATTAGTTTTAATCTCGTTATCAACACTCATCATTTCAACGATTACTTGTTTTAACATTTCAGTAATCATTTCAGGGTCAGTAACTCTTTCTTCTTTAACTTTCTTTTTAAGAGTCTCGCATATAGCGGTAGCAGTATTTACACCTGTATCTGCTAAAATTAGCGTTTCTTCTAACTCTTCAAAAAGTTCGTCATCAATTTTTGTAAAAGAAGAAATAACTGAATTCACAGCACCGGACAAACTATCTCTAGTCTTCTTTAATCCGTTACTGATTTTACTAAATAAGCCCATAAGTTCTCCTTATTTTTCAACTTTTGTTTTCAAAGTTTTCTCAATTTCAGATACATTAATAGAAAGAAGTTTTGATACACCTTTTTCTTGCATTGTAACACCGTATAATACATCTGCTTCTTCCATAGTACCACGTCTATGAGTAATAACAATGAATTGTGTTTTCTTACTCATTCTGCGCAAGTAAGCAGCAACTTTATCAACGTTAACTTCGTCAAGCGCTGCTTCAACCTCATCGAGTAAACAGAATGGCGGTGGATTAACTTTCATAATAGCAAAATAAATTGAAACGGCGATAAGCGCTTTTTCACCACTCGAAAGTTGTTCGATAATAGAAATATTTTTTCCTGGAGGTTGTGCAATAATTTCAATGCCTGACTCTAAAACATCATCAGGGTTAGTTAGTTGAAGTTTTGCAGTACCACCACCGAATAATTCTTTAAATACATCAGTAAAGTTACTAGCAATAATAGAGAATTTATCAATAAACATCTCTTTCATTTTTTCTGTTAAGCCGCTGATGATTTTACGAAGTTCTGCTGAAGATTTTTCAACATCATTAATCTGACCGAGCATATATTCATATCGTTCAGAAACTTCCTTATATTCATCAATAGCAGAAACATTAACAGAACCCAGTGAACGAATTTTTGATTTAATCTCATTAAGTCGTTTTGTTGCAGCAGAAATATCATCAATTGGGAAACCAATTTCTTCTGCTTGAGATTTAGTTAATTCATACTCTTCATAAAGTTTTGAAATAATATCAGAATACTGTTTCTCAAGAGTATTTTTACGCTCTGTAAGTCTTGCGAGTTCACCAGATAATTTTTCTTTATCTTGTGATTTCTCACGCTCAACATTACGCGCTTGATAACTATTTTGCTCAATTTGATTACGTTTTTCAGTAAGTCTTGTAATTTCATCTTCGCTTGATTCAGATTTAGAAATGAAACCGCTTGAAATTTGAGATAAACGTTCAATTTCTTCGCTTTCAGACTTGTTTTTCAACTCTAATTGTTCAATTTCATTAGATAAAGAAGCAATTCTGCCCACTCTATCATTTTTCGTATGTTTAATTTGTAAAATTGCATCTCTTAAATTATCAATATCTTTATTAAAGCCAACAATATCAAATCTTATACTTGCAATTTTATCTGTAATTTCTGATTTAACATCAGACAATTTATCTTTACTTGACAAGAGCAAATCAATGGATTTTTCAACTTCATCTTTTTCATTCTCGAATTTTTGAAGTTTTTCTTTTTCTTCCTTGATTTTATTTTCAAGTTCTTGAGTTCTCTTATCAGACAACTCTTTGCTCTTCATTAAATTTTCAAGGTTCAATTTATTAGTGTTAAATTGTTCATCTAAAAGTTTCAATTCACCTAATAATCTTATTTTATCCTCGTTTGCTCTCTTTAACTCAATTTCGTTATTTTCAAATGATTTTTCAAAATCATTTTGTTCGTTATTGAGTTTATCTAACTCATCTGATAATTTTTTAATATCTACATTAATCTTATCGATTTTAGCCTTTAATTCTTCAATTTGAGCGCTTCTGTTCAACAAACCTGAATTTTTAGCAAGTGAACCACCAGTAAGAGAGCCACCAGCATTTACAACTTGTCCATCTAAAGTTACAATTCTGAATCTATAAGAGTACTTTTTAGCCATAGAAACTGCTGTATCAATATCTTCACAAACAACAGTTCTTGAAAGCAAAGAAGAAATAATATCTCTGTATTCTTTCTTTGTGTCAACCAATTTATCTGCATAATCAACAAATCCGTTGCATTTTTCAACAGAATCTTCTTTAAGTGCAAGTGGTCTAATAGAAGTGAGTGGCAAAAATGTTGCTCTGCCTGCGTTATTTCTCTTCAAATAATCAATACATTTTTTAGCATACTCTTCATTTGAAACAACAACGTTTTGAGCAGAAGCACCTAAAGCAGTTTCAATTGCAACAGAATACTCCGCTTTAACATCAATAAGGCGAGAAACAGGACCATGAACACCTTTTAATTCACCATTATCCGATGCTTTGCAAACTTGTTTAACTGCATAAACATAGCCTTCAAGGTTCTTTTCAAACTCTTCAAGCATTTTAATTCTTCTTTGATATTCTGACTTATCAAGAGTTTTATTATTAATGCTTTCAGTTACTTCTTTAATCTTTTCTGCTCTTTTTTCAAGTTTGAATTTGAACCCTGAAATCACATTAGAACTTTCTTTAATTACCTTATCACAGTCATCAATATCAGCGTTGCAGTCGTCAATTTCTTCTGTGATATCCTCAAGATAATCTTTGATTTTTTGTATGGTTTCTTCGTAATTATCAAAAGAATTATCAATTTCACTAATTGCAGTTTCTGCAGATACTAAATCAACTTTACATTCTGAAATTTTCTCTGTAAGTTCATTAAGTTTTGCATTTTTAGTAGCAATTTTTTCTGAAAAATCACCAGAATCATCTGAAACAGATGCTAAATTCTCAAGTTCTTTATTTAACTCATCAGTTTTAGCAGAATTTTTTGCTTCAAGTTCTTTAATTAATGCTTCTTTAGTTTCAATATCTTTGTCTAAAGTTTCGTCATCTGCATTTGCAGTTTCAATTTCGCCTTTAAGACGTTCAATATTTTCATTATTATGTAAAATATTATTATTTAAAACGGCAATTTGACCTTTAATTTCAGATGTTTCTTCATCTGCTTTTGCTGCTTCTCTACGAATCGCATCAATTTGAGAAGAAAGTTTGTTAGACTCAATAGCAGAAATCTCTGACTGCGCAATAAGTTCAGTAATCTCTCTTTCAAGTCTTTCATATTGTGATTTAGCAAGAGTAATCTTTTCGTCTTGAGTTTTCAACTGCTCATCAGATTTATTTAAAGTATTAAGCCACAAACCGATTTCAAGTTGTTTTTTCTCTCCTGAAATCTCTAAAAATTCTTTTGCTTTTTCACTTTGCTCTTTCAAAGGTTTTACACGGGATTCTAACTCATAGAAAATATCTTTAAGTCTAAGCAAATTATCTTCAGCATGAGCAAGTTTTCTCTCTGATTCTAATCTTCTATAACGATATTTAGAAATACCTGCGGCTTCTTCAAAAATATCTCTTCTTTCATCAGATTTAGAACCAACAATTTCATCGATTCTACCCTGACCTATCATTGAATAACCATCACGGCCAAGACCGGTATCCATAAACAATTCATGAATATCTTTAAGTCTAACAGAATTACCATTAATTCTATATTCACTTTCTCCGGAACGGAAATATCTTCTAGTAACAGTTACTTCATCATTATCAAATTGTAATCCACCTGTAGAATTATCAATTGTAATAGAAACTTCGGCGAAACCAAGCGCTTTTCTTTTCTCTGTACCTGTAAAGATAACATCTTCCATAGATTTACCACGAAGTTGTTTGTTAGACTGTTCGCCTAAAACCCAACGAATAGCATCAGAAATATTACTTTTACCACTACCATTAGGTCCAATTACTGCAGTAATATCTTGGTCGAAAACAAGTCTTGTTTTGTCAGGGAAAGATTTAAAACCTTGAATTTCTATTGCTTTTAGTCGCATTAACCGTCATTCCTTTCTATTTTAATTTCATATTTTTTAAAAAATTCATTTATATTAATATCTAATAATATTTTTTTATTTTTAAAATATTCTAAATTAGACTTCTTTTGCCCAACAACTTTTGATAGTTCTGTGTCTTTTACAGTGATTTTATATATACCGCTTTTTTTTATTTTATCTTCTATTAATTCACGATAAATATATGACTGTGCAATTTCACTTAAAGCCGGATGAAATGCGCCTGCAACAAAACTATTTTTATCGATACTATGCAAACCAAATCTGATTACATTAATATCATTTTCATAAAATAATTTTAATAATTTAGCGCCATAAATAGCCGCTTGTTCAGCAGAATATGGTTCGTATTCGTTATTTTTATATAATTGCTCAAGTTTTGTGTTTTTCAAAACAACAGTTGGATAAATTCTAACTGTATTAGGTTTGATTTTTACAAATTCTTTAGCAGTATATAAATCTTTTTCTTCATCGCTTTTATAAAGACCAGTCATCATTTGAAGACCTAATTCAAAACCATATGATTTAATCAATTCAGACGCTTTATAAACATCGCTCGCAAGATGTCCCCTATCATTTGCTTCTAAAACACTATCACACATATTTTGAGCGCCAAGTTCAATAGACTTAACACCAAACTTTTTTAAAGTTTTAAGAACTTTATCATCAATGTAGTCAGGTCTTGTTGAAATTCTAATACTCTCAACATTGCCCATATCAATGTGTTTTTTTCCAACTTTAAGATATTTAAGCATCAAATCTTCATTAATAGCAGTAAAACTTCCACCAAAAAAAGCAAGTTGACCGCTTTTTTTATCAAATTTGCTTGATTCTAACGCTTTACTAACTGCCAAATCAATATCACTTTCAGTTGGAATCTTATTCTCACTAGTAATATGAATTTGATTACAAAAACTACATCTGCAAGGGCAACCTATGTGAGGGATAAAAATTGAAATATTACTGTGACTCATAATCCCATTAATTTTAAGGCTTCGTGAGCCGCCGCTTGTTCAGCCGCTTTTTTGCTTCTGCCGGTACCCTTTGCAATTGACAAAGAATTAAGTTCAATAGAAACAGTAAACTTCTTGTTGTGGTCAGGACCTTCTTCGCCAACCAAAACATATTCAATTTTTTCTTCGGGATTCTTTTGAATAACTTCTTGCAATTCAGTTTTATAATCTTTGAAAGCAATTCTATTAGTATCTTTCAAATCTGCTTTAACAAAACGCAAAACTAATTGTTTAACCGGCTCAATTCCTCCATCTAAATACATTGCTGCTAAAAGTGCCTCAAAAGCATCAGAAAGAATAGATGGTCTTTTATTACCACCATTGTTTTTTTCGCCTTTACCAAGTTTTATAAAATCGCCAAGTTCAATTTCTTTAGCAAAATCAAACAACGCTTCTTCACAAACTAATGATGCTCTTAACTTTGTTAAATCGCCTTCAGGTGTTTCAAAGTTATTATAAAGATAATCAGAAACAATTATTGATAAAACAGAATCGCCTAAAAACTCAAGTCGTTCATTACAAGCAGCGTTATTGCCCAACTCGTTTGCATAAGAAGAATGAGTTAATGCGAGTTCCAACTTATTTTTATCAGAAAAAACATATCCAATGTTTTTTTCAAGTCTATCCATTTTATTCTTCACCTTTAATAGCATTTTCAATATCTTCAATAACACCTGTACTTGCAAAAGCAATTGCTTGTCTTACTGAAGATTTAATCGCTTTAGCATCAGAACTGCCATGCGCTTTAATAACAGGCGCTTTAACACCAATAAGTGGCGCTCCACCATGTTCTGAATAGTCAAACTTTTTCTTTAAATCATAAAGTCCGCCTTTAATCATAAGAGCAGCAATTTTACTGATAACATTTTTATATAGAATGCCTTTTACCATCTTCATCATAGACATTGCAACGCCTTCAGTAAGTTTTAAAACAACATTACCAGTAAAGCCATCGCAAACTGCAACATCGCAAACGCCTTTTGGCAAATCTCTTGGTTCAACATTACCAATGAAATTAATGCTTTTTTCTTCTTTTAATCTCTTATGAGTTTCAACAAGTAATTCTCCGCCTTTTGTATCTTCCGCGCCGATATTGATAAGTCCAACTTTTGGATTTTCAATACCCATCACATTTTTCATATAGGCGCTACCAACAATTGCAAATTGAACTAAAATTTCAGGTCTTACGTCAATGTTAGCGCCCATATCAACTAACATATAAGGTTTATCTGTTGTAGGCAAAACAGAAGCAAAAGCAGGGCGTTTGATACCTTTGATTCTTTTAACAATAAAAGTACCGCCCATTAAAACGCCACCAGATGAGCCTGCACTTATAACTGCATCTGCTTTTCCATCTTTAACAGCCTTAAAAGAAACTGCTAATGAAGTATTGCTTTTTGATTTTAAAAGCAAATTTGGGTCGTCATGAACATCAAAAACTTCGTCTGCATGAATAATCTCAATTCCATCAAGCGAAAGATTATTTTCTTTAGCGCATTGTTTGATTTTTTCTTCATTACCACAAAGAATAATTTGTGCATCATATTCTTTTGTTGCTAAAACTGCACCTTCAATATTTGATAAAGGTGCGTTGTCGCCACCAAAAGCATCAATTACAATTCTCATAATTTTCTCCAATATGTATTTATCCTAAACTTTGTTTTAAATCAGTTAATGCTTTTTGAGCAATAACCATATATCTCTCTTGTTTGTTTTTAATCTCAATTTCACCACGAGGTAAAATGCCAAAATTTGCACCCATAGGTTGAAAATCTTTTTTATCATCTGTACTGATGTATTTCGACAAAGCACCACACATAGTAGTTTTTGGCAAAATCAACTGTGCTTCGCCGTTTATTGTGTTATAAACAGAAACTGCTGCCAAAATGCCGGACATAGCCGATTCCATATAACCTTCAACACCGGTAATTTGTCCTGCAAACCAAATGTTAGATTTGCTTTTTAATTTAAAGTTTTCTGTAAGAAGTTTAGGCGAATTTATAAAAGAATTTCTATGCATAACACCATATCTTACAAACTCTGCATTTTTCAAAGCAGGAATAAGAGAAAATACTCTTTTTTGTTCTCCAAACTTTAAATTAGTTTGAAAACCGACGAGATTATAAAGAGTTCCCTCTTGGTTTTCTTTTCGAAGTTGTAAATTAGCCCAAGGTCTGTGCCCTGTTCTAGGATTTATAAGTCCTACAGGTTTTAATGGACCATAACGCATAGTTTCCGCACCACGTTTTGCCATAATTTCTATCGGCATACATCCTTCGTAAACATTAGGTTTATCAAAAGAACTTGTAGGTGCGCCTTCTGCGTTTATAAGTTCATTATAAAACACTTCATATTCTTCTTTGCTCATTGGACAGTTGATATAGTCACTTTCATCGCCTCTGTCATATCTGCTTTGAGCAAACGCACAACTCATATCAATGCTTTCCGCTGTAACAATTGGCGCTGCAGCGTCAAAGAATGACAAATAAGAACCTGTAAGTCTTGCAATACTTATAGCCAAATCTCCATCAGTAAGAGGACCTGTCGCAATAATTGTTGGAATATCTTCAGGGACAGAAGTAACTTCTTTATGAACAACTTCAATATTTTCATGACTTTCAATTTTTTTAGTAATATAATCAGAAAATATATATCTATTTACTGCTAGAGCACCACCTGCAGGCACTGTGCAAAACGATGCCGCTTCTAAACAGATTGAGTCAAACTCTTTCATTTCTGCTTTTAAAAGACCGCCTGCACTATTTATTCTTGTTGCCTTAAGCGAATTAGAACAAACAAGTTCTGCAAATGTATCAATATGATGTGCTGGGGAGCGCTTGATAGGTTTTTGTTCAAATAAAGTAACTTTTATTCCTTTATTAGCAAGATAGTAAGCCGCTTCGCAACCTGCTAGCCCTGCGCCTATTACATAAACATTATTCATTATCTTTAGCCTTTTTAGAACGAGTTGTTTTTTCTTCGTAACCACAACCCTCGTTATTACATACAGTTATTCCGCCTCTGCGCTTGAAAAGAGTCTTTCCGCATTTAGGACAATTATTAGAAGTAGGAACATCCCATGTCATAAATCCACAGTCTTTACCCTTTTCACAAGCAAAGTATTTATACCCTTTTTTTGATTTTAATTCAATGATTTTTGAATTACATTTTGGACATAAGCCCTTTGTTTCAGTTGTAATAGATTTTGTGTTTTTGCATTTTGGATAGCCAGGACAAGCCAAAAACTTACCAAATTTGCTTGAACGAACAACCATTTTTCTACCACATTTTTCGCAAACAACATCGCTTTCTTCAACAGGTACTTTAACTTTTGCGCCATCCATTTTTTCTTCAGCAGAAATCAAAGTTTTATCAAAACCTTTGTAGAATTTTGCGAGCATTGTTTTCCATTCAACATCGCCTGTTTCAACATCATCAAGTTGATTTTCAACCTTTGCAGTAAACTTCTGGTCAACGATTTCAGGGAAAAGTTCTGCTAACAAATCAGTAATAATCTCACCGAGTTTTGTTGGTACAAGAGATTTTTTATCTCTTTCAATATATTCACGGCTGATAATCGTTGAAACTGTTGAAGCAAATGTACTAGGTCTGCCAATGCCACTTTCTTCAAGCATTTTAATAAGAGATGCCTCTGTATATCTTGCAGGTGGTTGAGTAAAATGCTGATTTGAGTTAAGTTTTTTAAGTTTAAGAATATCGCCAACAGCAAGTTCAGGAAGTGATTTAGCGTTCTCTTCCTTCTCATCTTTTCCTTCAACATAAAGACAAGTAAAACCATCAAATTTTACAGAATATCCACTTGCTTTAAAAGTATAACCATTTGCATCGATATCAACATTAACAGTGTTTTGTAAGCACTCTGCCATTAATGAGGCAATAAAACGCTCCCAAATGAGTTTATAAAGTTTGAATTGGTCATTTGTAAGAGAATCTTTAATGCTCATAGGTGTAAGACGAGGGTTAGTTGGTCTAATAGCCTCGTGAGCATCTTGAGCGCCTTTTTTAGTTTTAAAATATCTTGGTTTAGAAGGCAAATAATTATCGCCATAAGTTTCTTTAATATAAGCAGTTGCATTCGCTCTTGCTTCTTCAGAAATTCTCAAAGAATCAGTACGCATATAGGTAATCAAACCTGTTGCGCCTTGTCCGTGAATTTCTACACCTTCGTAAAGATTTTGGGCAACACGCATTGTTTTTTGAGAATTGAAATTCAATTTTCTTGATGCTTCTTGTTGCAAAGTAGAAGTGATAAATGGAGGAGCAGGTTGTCTTTTTCTAATACCTTTTTCTACATTTTTAACTATATACTCCGCGCCATTTAAATCTTCTAAAATAGCATTAGCACTAGACTCATCAGTGATTTTAATCTTTTTACCGTTTTTTTCTAAACTTAAATGAGACTCAACATTGCTTCTGCCTTTTGAAAGAGTTGCATCAATGCTCCAATATTCCTCTGGAATGAACGCTCTGATTTCTTTTTCTCTATCTACAACTATTTTGAGCGCTGCAGACTGACATCTACCAGCGGATAAACCTCTTTTAACTTTTCTCCAAAGAAACGGACTTAATTTATAGCCAACTATTCTATCAAGAACTCTTCTTGCTTGTTGAGCATCAACTAAATCCATATCAATTTTTCTAGGATTTTTAATGCCTTCTTCAACGCCTTTTTTTGTAATCTCATTAAATGTTACTCTATTGAGTTCATTTTGATCAAGACCCAAAATATAACAAAGATGCCAAGAAATAGCCTCTCCTTCTCTATCCGGGTCCCCCGCGAGATATACAAAATCAGCCTTTGCCGCTTTTGAACGAAGCGATTTAATAATTTCTTTTTTATCGCTCATTTCAAGATATTTAGGCTCAAAATTGTTTTCTATATCAACACCCATTTTAGATTTAGGCAAATCTCTGATATGACCCATACAAGCCACAACTTCATAATCTGCACCTAAATACTTTTTAACGGTTTTTGCTTTACCAGGTGATTCAAGTATAACTAATTTAGACATAACTCTCTCCAATTTTATTTAATTTCAAATCTGCCACCAGGCAGAGAATTTATTATTCCATTTATTTCAAGTTCTGTTAGATAAAACATAATATCAGCGGCATCTAAACCGGTTTTTTCAGATATATCATCAGACGATAAAGGTTCATTGTCAAAACAATCATAAACAACCTTTAAATTTTCATCGCCTTGAATGTTTAAATCTTCAAACTTTACTTTTTCTTTTACAAAAACTTCTTTTTCAACCTTTTCTTTAACAGTTTTGGTCAAAGATTTGTTGTTTTTCTTATTTTTGGTTGTTTTAGAAGACTTTTTATCAACTTTTTTGCTGTATTTTATCTGAAGTTTTAAAAAGACATCGTCATCATAAATTGCAGCACCTGCATATCTAAGATTTAATTTATGTGGATATGCAAATATATATTCATTCAACACATCGTTTGCAGAATATACAGGAGTGGCACCTTCTTGCAATAATTTATTAGAGCCTCGGTAATTATCATTTGATAAATCGCCGGGAACTATAAAAATATCTTTACCATATTCGAGCGCATAACTAACTGTAATTGAAACTCCGCTTACTTCAGGAACTTCAATACCAACAACACCCATAGAAAGCGCTGCCATTATTCTATTTCTGATTTGAAAAGCATCGCGTTCAACTCTACCTAATGGTTGAACTTCACTTATTACTGCGCCACAGTTTTCAACCTGTTTTCTCACATCTTTAAGTGAATTAAGATAATTATAATCAACACCACAAGGTCTCACAATTACAGAAGGCTTTTTAGCATACAAAGCACCTTGAGAACATTTGGTATCTATACCGTCTGCTCCGCCACTAACAACAATGGCGCCTGCTTGTGCTATTCTATAACTTAATGTAGCCGCAATAATCATACCATTTAAAGAGCATTTACGCGTGCCGATCATAGTTATAGCAACTTCTTCATTAAAGTTAGGCAGTTCACCACGAACATATAAAACAGTAGGTGGATTCATAATACGCTTTAATGATAATGGATAGTTCTCATCTTCAATAGTTACTATTCCAATATCATTTTTATCGCAATATTTGATTATTGATTCTGCTTTTCTTAAATTATATGAAACTAACTTTTCATAACTTTTATCCGTCAAAAATTCAACTTGACTTCTCTTTAAAGACTTATCAAATAATTGACTAACATCTTCAACATTTTCAAGTATTTTAGACACTTCAATAGAGCCATACCCTAAAATGTTTTGCAATGCAACCCAATAAATTGCATTTTTCATAAACTATCACGCACCATTTCAAACATCAAAACTGATGCCGCGGCCGCCGCATTTAAAGATTCTGCTCGTCCAAGCATAGGAATAGTAATTGAATTATCGCATTTGTTTATAACATCATCGTTTAAACCATTTGCCTCATTACCAATTAACATAGCGCATCTGCCTGAAAAAGAAACATTTGTTATTTTTTTAGCAGTATCTCTTGGTGTTGACGCAAATGACTTAAATTTATTTTGTTTTAAAAATGCAAAAGTTTCATCAATATCAAGTTGTAAAACAGGTAGTCTAAATAAAGCGCCCATTGAAGCGCGCAATGCTTTTGGGTTGTAAATGTCGCAACCGCCACTAACTATAAGCGCATCAATTCCAAACGCCTCAGCAGTACGACTAATCGTGCCAATATTAGCAGGGTCTTGAACATCAACAAGCACAGTAAATTTTGAATTATCATTTAATTTTAAATCACAGTTAATATTTTTACAAACACAAACAATTCCTTGCGGAGATACTGTATCACAAATATGTTTCATAATTTCTTCAGTAACTATGTATGTTTCACTTGCTTTTTCTATTAACTTTTCAGCATCATCTTTGCATTTATTAAGACAATTTTCAGTTATAAAAACGGTTTGAATTTCAACACCGCTTTTGTAAGCATCAAAGCATAATCTTATGCCTTCAACTACAAATAAGCCGTTCTGACTTCTCATTTTCGAAGAACAAAACAGCTTGAGTGTATCTTTAATTTTTTGGTTGCTTTTACTGGAAATTAATTTCAAACCAAACACCAATTTCCGTATAAATTTTTAAAAAAATAAACAAAACGCACCCGAAGACAAAATGACTCCGGGTACGAATTTCATATTACTTTAAAGCTTCTTTAGCTTGTTCGCAAAGAGCTGTGAAACCTGCTGCATCTGAAACAGCCAATTCAGCAAGCATCTTTCTGTTCATGCCAATTCCAGCTTTTTTAAGACCGTTGATGAATGTTGAGTAGTTCATACCATTCATTTTGCAAGCAGCAGAAATACGAGTAATCCAGAGTCTTCTGAAATCTCTTTTCTTTTGTTTACGGCCGATATAAGCATATTGACCTGATTTCATAACTGCTTGTTTAGCAGTTTTAAAAAGTTTATGTTTAGAACCAAAGTAACCTTTAGCTAATTTTAAAGTTTTATTTCTTCTTTTGCGAGTCATCATCGCACCTTTAACTCTTGCCATTGTTTATCGTTCCTTTCTTTAGGCGTTAAAAATAGATTCTTCTTATTTATAAGGAATAAGTCTCTTTACTGCTGGTGTATTTGTTTTATCAGCGATAGTTGTTTTTCTCAAGTTTCTCTTTCTCTTTGTTGTTTTCTTGTTGAGAATGTGTGATTTAAAAGCGTGAGCTCTTTTTACTTTTCCGTTTTTAGTAAGATTAAATCTCTTTTTTGCACCGGAATGGGTTTTAATTTTAGGCATTGTATTGTCCTCCTCAAATATTGTTAATTCTTCTTAGGCGCTAAAAACATCAGCATGTTTCTACCTTCCATTTTAGCAGGCTTTTCAATTGCTGCAAATTCTGTACAAGCTTCTGCGAATCTATTCATAGTATCAAGACCAAGTTCGGTATGACCGATGGCACGACCTTTAAAACGAATAGAAACTTTAACTTTATCGCCGTTAGCAATAAAGCGTTGAGTATGCTTTAATTTTGTGTTGAAATCGTGAACATCAATGTTAAGACCAAGTCTGATTTCTTTAGTTTCAACAACCTTTTGTGCTTTTCTTGCTTCCTTTTCCTTTTTAGCCTGGTCAAATTTGAACTTACCATAGTCCATAATTTTACAAACAGGCGGTTCAGCATTAGGAGCAATTTTCACAAGGTCAAGGTTAGCGGCTTCTGCTTTTTTTAAAGCTTCTTCAGAAGACACGATACCAAGTTGCGCACCGTCAGCACCAATAAGTCTTACTTTTTCGTCTCTGATTTCTTCGTTAATGGAATGTTCTTTTTTACTGATGATTAAACACCTCCGATAAATTTTACAACAAAAAAAGACGGAATAATTTCCGTCCGACACAAAACCGCATAATTACACTAAAAAAGCGGTAAGATTGGCCTTGTTAAGATAAAACCACAAGGCGAGAACCGGACGTTCTTCTTTGTTGTTGATGATATCTTACCACATCTTTACCGCTTTGTCAAGTCTTTTTTATATTCTTTTATCAATTACGCCCTTTTGTGATTTATAAAATTCTTCGTATCTATCTTCATCTATTGCTTTTCTTATCTTCTCCATAAGAGTGTTATAAAAATAGAGATTGTGAATAACACAAAGGCGCATTCCAAGCATTTCATTTGCTTTAAGCAAATGTCTGATATATGCTTTTGAATGTTTCCTGCAAACAGGGCAATCACATTCTGTATCAATCGGTTCTTCATCAAGCATATATTTTGCATTATTAAGATTAACGATGCCTTTCCAAGTGAAAAGTTGTCCATGTCTTGCATTTCTTGATGGCATTACACAGTCAAACAAGTCAACTCCCCTACGCACACCCTCGATAATATTCATAGGAGTACCGACGCCCATTAAATAACGAATTTTATCTTTAGGTGCAAATGGCTCTACTGCTTCAATTACAGAATACATAACCTCCGCAGGCTCGCCTACTGCAAGACCACCTATTGCATAACCATCTAAATCCATATCAGCAATAATTTTCATATGCTCTGCTCTTAAATCTTCAAAAGTGCAACCTTGATTGATACCAAATAAAAGTTGATTCTTATTTATAGTATCATCACGCATATTTAATTCTTTCATTTTCTTCTGGCAACGCTCTAACCAACGAGTTGTTCGTTTACAAGACTCTTGGGCATAAGAATAAGGCGCAGGATTTTCAACACATTCATCAAAAGCCATAGCAATAGTCGATGCTAAATTAGACTGAATTTGCATACTTTCTTCAGGACCCATAAAAATTTTATGACCATCTATATGAGAACGAAATTCAACGCCTTCTTCAGAAATCTTACGAAGACTGCTTAAAGAAAAAACTTGAAATCCGCCGCTATCAGTTAAAATAGGACCATTAAAACCTGTAAATTTATGCAAACCACCAAGTTTTTTGACATTTTCATCACCTGGTCGAAGGTGCAAATGATAGGTATTGCAAAGTTGTACTTGACACTTATTCTCCATCAAATCATAGGCAGAAACAGCGCCTTTAATAGCGCCACAAGTAGCAACATTCATAAAAGCAGGTGTTTGCACAGTTCCGTGAACGGTTGTAAATTCGCCTCGTCTTGCGCTACCGTCTTTTTTTAGTAATTTATATGACATAAAGCTCTCCTAACTAATAAACATAGCATCGCCAAATGAGAAAAATCTATATTTTTCATCAACTGCGATTTTGTACGCATTTAAAACATTTTCACGCCCTGCAAGCGCAGAAATAAGCATTATCAATGTGCTTTCAGGCAAGTGAAAATTAGTGATAAGCGCATCTAAACATTTAAACTCATAACCAGGGTAAATAAATATAGATGTATCCCCTTCGTCTGCTTTAATCTCACCTTTTGAAGCAACCGATTCAACAGTTCTGCAAGATGTTGTTCCAACACAAATAACTCTACCATCGTTTTTCTTTGTTTCATTAATAATTTGTGCTGTTTCTTCAGGCATTATATAATGTTCAGAATGCATTAAATGGTCTTCAATATTATCTGCCTTTACAGGTCTAAATGTTCCAAGACCAACATGTAAAGTTACATAAGCAATTTTTACGCCTTTTTCCTTGATTTTATCAAGCAATTCATTAGTAAAATGAAGTCCCGCTGTTGGTGCCGCTGCGCTTCCCTCATACTTTGCATAAACAGTTTGATAACGTTTGCAATCTTTTAGGGTTTCATGAATATAATGTGGTAACGGCATTTCACCAACTTTATCTAAAACTTCATAAAAATTGCCTTCATATGAAAATTTAATAATACGGTTGCCGTCATCTTTAACATCTGTTACAACTGCACTTAAAATATCATTAGCAAATGTAAATTCATAACCAACTTTTGCTTTTTTACCAGGACCTGCAAGACATTCCCATTTATCATCGCCCAAGTTTTTCAAAAGCAAAAACTCAACAACAGCGCCTGTATCTACACGAGTGCCATATATTCTAGCAGGAATAACTTTTGTATTATTAAGAACCAAACAGTCGCCTTTATGCAAGTAATCCAATATATCATAAAAGTGCTTGTGTTCAACTTTTCCTGTATCTTTATCAAGAAGCATTAACCTTGATTCTTCTCTGTTTTTAGCAGGGTGTTGAGCAATTAATTCTTCAGGTAAATTGTAATAAAAATCCTGCTTTCTCATATTGACATTCCTTTCATTATATGATAAAATATATCGAAAATGATTTATATAATAGGGTTATATGGTTATTTTTTCTTTCGTGACTTCTATTATATTGCATTTCAAAAGATTTTACAAGATATTTTTATAACATTTATATAGATTGGAAGGATTTTTTATGAAAAAGTACAAAGTTGGTATTGTTGGTGCTACAGGTATGGTTGGTCAGCGTTTTGCTGTATTGCTTGAAAACCATCCTTGGTATGAAGTTGTGGCTCTTGCTGCTTCTCCTCGTTCAAAAGGCAAAACCTACAAAGAGGCTGTTGGCTCTCGTTGGGCTTTAGAAGAACCAATGCCAAAATCAATGGAAGATTTAGTTATCTTTGACGCAACTGCTGATATTGATGAAATCACTTCAATGGTTGATTTTGTTTTCTGTGCAGTTGATATGAAAAAAGATGAAATCAAAGCATTAGAAATTGAATACGCTAAGCATGAGTGTCCAGTAATTTCTAACAATTCAGCGCACAGAGGCACTTCTGATGTTCCTATGATAGTTCCTGAACTTAACCATGAACATGCTGAAATTATCAATGCTCAAAGAAAACATTTAGGCACTAAAAAAGGTTTTGTAGCAGTAAAATCAAACTGTTCTTTGCAGTCATATGTTCCTGCTCTCTATCCTTTGCACGAAAAGTACGGTGTTAAAGATGTTTTAGTATGTACTTACCAAGCAATTTCAGGCGCAGGCAAAACTTTTGATACTTGGCCTGAAATGATTGATAACGTTATTCCATTTATCGGTGGCGAAGAAGAAAAATCTGAACAAGAGCCACTTAAAATTTGGGGTAAAATTGAAGGTGAAGAAATCGTTCCTGCGACTGCTCCTAACTTTACTGCTCAATGTTTAAGAGTTCCTGTTTCAAATGGTCATATGGGTGCAGTTTTTGTAAACTTCGAGAAAAAACCTTCAAAAGAAGAAATGATTGAAATTTGGAGAAACTTCTCTTCAGTTCCACAAGAGTTGGAACTTCCTTCTGCTCCTAAACATTTCTTATACTACTATGAAGAAGACAATATGCCACAAACAAAACTCAATCGTATGAATGAGAATGGTATGGCAGTTTCAATTGGTAGACTTAGAGAAGATACTCAATATGATTATAAATTTGTTTGTCTCTCACATAACACTTTAAGAGGTGCTGCAGGTGGTGCTCTTCTTATGGCAGAACTTCTTACTGCTAAAGGTTATATGGACTAATTTTTTTAGAAAGGATTTGAAGATTATGAAAAAGACTGTTTTTACTGGTGCCGCAGTTGCAATTATTACTCCAATGCACGAAGATGGTTCAGTTAACTACGAGAAATTAAAAGAAATTATAGATTTTCAAATCGAAAATTCTACAGATGCGATTGTTATTTGTGGTACTACTGGTGAAAGTGCTACTATGTCGCATCAAGAACACAAAGATGTAATTAAGTTTACTATTGACTATGTAAATAAAAGAATTCCGGTAATCGCTGGCACAGGCTCTAACGAAACATATTTTGCTGCAGAACTTTCAATGTTTGCTGAAGAAGCCGGTGCAGATGCATTGCTTTTAGTAACTCCTTACTATAACAAAACTTCTCAAGAAGGTTTGGTTGCTCATTACAATTACATAGCTGATAGAGTAAACATTCCAATTATTCTTTATTCTGTTCCTTCAAGAACAGGTCTTAACATCACTCCTGAAACTTGTAAAAAACTTTCAAAACATAAAAACATTGTTGCTATTAAAGAGGCTTCAGGTAACATTTCGCAAATTGCAAAAATCGCTGAACTTTGTGGCGATGATTTGCAAATTTATTCTGGTAACGATGACCAAATCGTTCCTATTATGTCACTTGGTGCAAAAGGTGTAATTTCAGTTTTATCAAATGTTTGTCCTAAAGAAACACATGACATTTGTCAAGAATTTTTAGATGGCAATATAGATAAAGCAAGAGAATTACAACTTGAGTATCTTGAACTTATTAATGACTTATTCTGCGAAGTAAACCCTACCCCTGTTAAAGAAGCAATGAATATGATGGGTATGGAAGTTGGCGAATGTAGATTACCACTTGTAAGACCAACCGAAGCAAACAGAAACAAACTTTATAATACTCTTAAAAAGCACGGTTTAGTAAAATAATAAATCAACACAAAGGATGTGTAATGTTTTGACTAATATTCTTCTTATAGGCGCTTGTGGAAAAATGGGCAGAGTTATTGCAGATTGCGTTTCAAAACGTGATAACTGCAAAGTTGTAGCCGGAGTTGACCCTACTTGTGAAAAGTATGCTGACTTCCCTGTTTATAAATCTTGCTCTGATATTAAAGAAAATATTGATGTTGTTATTGATTTTTCTCACCCATCTGCGCTTGAAGATATGTTAAACTTTTCTGTCGAAAATAATGTTCCAACTGTAATCGCTACTACAGGTCTTTGCGAAGAACATATTAATTTAATAAATAAAGCATCTGAAAAAATCCCTGTGTTTTTCACTTACAATATGTCCCTCGGTGTTAATCTTTTAGCAGAACTCGCAAAAAAGGCTACCGCAGTGCTTTCAAACGACTTTGATATTGAAATTGTTGAAGCGCACCATAATCAAAAAATTGATGCGCCATCAGGAACTGCTATTATGCTAGCAGATGCTATTAACGAAACTCTTGATAATGAATACTCGTATGAATATGACCGTCATTCAAAAAGAGTTAAAAGACCTAAAAAAGAAATTGGTATGCACGCTATTCGTGGTGGTACAATAGTTGGCGAACACGAGATAATTTTTGCTGGTAGAGATGAAATCATCAAACTTTCTCATTCTGCTCGTTCTAAAGAAATTTTTGCAGTAGGCGCAGTTAATGCGGCTCTCTACCTTAAAAATCAAAACAAAGGAATTTATTCAATGTCAGATTTATTATCAGATAAATAATTTCTTTGGAGGTTTTGTTCTGAAAAAATATTCATTTTCAATAAAAGAAGATGTAACACAAATTAATGTCTATAAAATACCTGCTGAAACTTGTTTTTTATCATTGCTTTTCAGCAGGTTTTTTGCTGAAAATATTGAAGTTGATTTGATTTCAAGACCACTCACTCATACTTTTAACACGCAAATTTCATTTACAATTGATGATAATAATTTAAAATCAGCAGTTAAAATTTTAACCGAATTAAAACAAACATATCCCGACTTAAAATTTTCAGTTTGTGCTAGTAATTCGAAAATCACAATAACTTCTGATGAAATGCAAAAATCCACTACCCTATCTTATATTTTTGATAAATTCTGCACACTTAATATTGAAATACTTTTGTTATCTGCCGGAGAACAAGAAATCTCACTTTTAGTTTCAAATACTTCAATTTTAACTGCAGAATATGCACTAAATGAAATAAATAACGAATAAAAGGCTTTCTCTAATTTAGAGAAAGCCTTTTAAATGTTTAATTTTAGTTTTCACTGAAAATTACTGTTACGTCTGGGTGTAATTGAAGAATTGAAGCAGGTACTTTTGGGTCAATAGGACCAAAGAAAGCCTTTTCAACAATGTCTTTTTTAGCAGCGCCATTAGCAACTAAAAGAATTTTCTTTGCTTGCATAATAGACATCATACCCATTGTGATAGCAGTTTTTGGAACATCATTAATATCATCAAAAAATCTTGCATTTGCTTCAATAGTTGATTCATCCAAAACAACTTCGTGAGTTGGTTTTACAAATACATCATCTGGTTCGTTAAAACCAATATGACCATCAAGACCAATTCCTAAAAGTTGAAGGTCAATACCGCCTAAATCTTTAATAAGTTGGTCATATGCCTCGCCTTCTGCTTTTAAGTCTTTTGCACAACCGTTTGGCACATAAGTTCTATTAATATCAATATTAACATGATTAAAAAGATTATCATTCATAAAATAACGATAACTTTGGTCATTTGTACCATCAAGACCAACATATTCATCAAGATTCACGCTAGTAACTGTAGAAAAATCAATAATACCTTCTTTATTTTTCTTAATAAGTTCTTTATAAGTTCCAACAGGAGAAGAACCTGTTGCTAAACCTAATACGCAATTAGGTTTAATTAAAATTTGAGCAGCAATTAATTCTGCAGCCTTTTTACTAAGTTCGTCATAAGTTTTAGTAGTGATAAAATTCATAATACATTTCCCTCTCAAATTAATCTCTTCTTAAAACAATGTTATCCATTGCTTTTACAATACAATTAGCAGGAATAACACCACGTAAAGCAGTCAATGGATAAACAGAAGTTTTCTTGCCAATAACAGTGCCAGGATTGATTACACAACCACAACCAACATCGGCGCCATCTGCTAAAATTCCACCGATTTTACGAAGACCTGTTTCAATTTCGGTATCTCCATGGATAACAATATTTTTACCATCAGATTTCAAGTTAGAACAAATTGAACCTGCTCCCATATGCGCTTTGTTTCCAAGAACAGAATCTCCAACATAATTATAATGCGGTACTTGAACACCATCAAGCAAAATACAATTTTTAAATTCTGAAGAATTACCGATTACACAGTTGCTACCTGTAATCACATTACCTCTGATATAAGCACCGGGTCTTATTTCTGTACCACTACCAATAATAGCAGGAGCGATAATAGTAGCAGTTTCGGCAATTGTAACGCCTTCGCCGACTAAAACACCGGGTTTTATTTCAGTAAAACCTTCTATTCCCTCTTCAATAAGTTTCACGCATAACCCTTTAATTTTACTCAACATTTCCCAAGGATATTCGCATTCTTGAAACAAATCTTTTAAATATGAAACATTGCATTCATATAAATCTTTAGTCTTTACTAATTTATTCACAGCAATGACCTCTTTCTTTGATAACATCTGCGATTCTATGAGCATATGTGTGACACAACTCATCAGTTTCACTTTCAATCATAACACGAATTAATGGCTCTGTACCACTTTGACGAAGAAGTACTCTACCCTTGCCATCAATAAGTTTTTCAACTTCTTTAACTTCATCTAAAACTGCTGAATCAGAAACCGCAGCATCTTTATCTTTAACTCTTAAGTTTACAAGATACTGTGGATACATCATAACAGGCTCTGCAAGTTTAGACAAAGAAGTTTTTCTATCACACATCTCTTCAGCAATCATAATTGCAGTAAGAAGACCATCACCTGTAGTTGCATATTTTTTAAGAATAATATGACCTGATTCTTCTCCGCCTAAAGAGTAATCATTTTCTTGCATTGATTCATAAACAAATCTATCGCCGACTTTTGTTTGAACATAATCAATACCTGCTTCTTTAAGAGAAGCAAAGAAACCACTATTAGACATAACAGTTGCAACTACTGTGTTTTTATTTAACATGCCACGAGATTTAAGGCGTTGACCTAAAATATACATCATAACATCGCCATTAACAACATCGCCATTTTCGTCAACTGCTATACATCTATCACAGTCACCATCAAAAGCAAAACCTACATCTAAATGATTTGCTTTTACTAATGCCGATAATTTTTCAACGTGAGTAGAACCACAGTCGCTATTTACATTTAAACCATCAGGTTCGTTACCAATTATAACAGTATGAGCGCCTAATGCATCAAAAACTGCTTTTGCAATTGTCCAAGATGCGCCATTAGCGCAGTCAAGACCTATTTTTAAATTTTTATAAGAATTAGAAGCAACAGAAATAAGATAACCAACATATCTATTTCTACCCGAAACATAGTCAACAATACAACCGATTCTTTCTCTATGAGCAATTGGCAAATCATCGCCACAAACGCCAAGTTCTTCTAAATCACCATCAATATATGCTTCAATTAAAGCAGTAGTTTCATCATCCAACTTCTCGCCATATCTATTAATAATCTTAATACCGTTATCATAAAAAGGATTATGAGAAGCAGTAATCATAATACCACAGTCAAATTCATCTTGACGAGTAACATAAGATACACTAGGAGTGGTTGTAACATGAAGCATATAAGCATCAGCGCCAGAAGCAGTAATACCTGCCACAATAGAATATTCAAGCATATAACTTGAACGACGAGTGTCTTTACCAATTACAATTTTAGGTCTATACCCACTTGTTTTACAACCAGAAAGCGCAGATGAATAATACCAACCTAAAAATCTACCAACTTTATAAGCATGCATAGATGTAAGATTTAAATTTGCCTCGCCTCTGAAACCATCAGTACCAAAATACTTGTTTTTCTTACGCTCGCCTTTCTTTGTTCTTTCAATATTAATATTGTCATACAACAACTCATCGGCAGAAACTTTAAAAAGTTCACAAAGTTGCAAAACCTTATCAATTTGAGGTAATGCTTGGTCCATTTCCCATTTAGAAACAGATTGTCTTGAAACCGAAAGTTTTTCAGCAAGAGTTTCTTGTGAAATATTAGCCGCATTTCTTAAATGAGTAATTTTTTCGCCAATAGTCATAAAAATAATCTCCTTAAAAATTCACTCTAATAATAATTATTATTTCCAAATAAAAATATTACTAATATATAATACACTATTTTTTAAAAACATTCTATCAATATTAGTTGGAATTTTTCGCAACTTACAGTTGCAACTTCTTTCTTTTTTCTTCATTATATCACTTTAAAATCAATAAATCAAGTATAAGTTGTTAATTTTTCTTTACATTTAACTAATTATTAAAAAAATAAAACTCTCTATGAAAAATCATAGAGAGTTTATTTTTAAATCAAATTATTTTTGACCATATAAGTCGCCAAGGCGGAGAAGATGATTGTATTTTTCAACAGATGCTTGTTCTGCTTTCTTGAACAATTCTTCTGCACGCTCTGGGAATGAACGAGTAAGTGAAGAATATCTTGCTTCGTTCATAATGAAGTCTTGATAACTTGTTGTAGGAGCTTTTGAGTCCATAGCAAATGGGTTTTTGCCTTCTGCTTTAAGTGCTGGGTTGAAACGGAACATATTCCAGTAACCGCAATCAACTGCTTTCTTCATTTCAGATTGACAGTTAACCATACCACCCTTAATTGAGTGCATCTCACAAGGGGCATAACCAATAATAAGTGATGGACCTGGGTAAGCTTCAGCCTCACGAATTGCTTTAAGAGTTTGATTCATATCAGCACCCATAGCAATTTGTGCTACATATACATAGCCATAAGACATAGCGATTTCTGAAAGGCTCTTCTTATTAATAGCTTTACCAGCAGCTGCGAATTGAGCAACTTGACCGATATTTGACGCTTTAGAAGCCTGACCACCTGTATTTGAGTAAACTTCAGTATCAAATACCATAATGTTTACATCTTCACCAGAAGCGAGAACGTGGTCAACACCGCCGAAGCCGATATCGTAAGCCCAACCGTCACCACCGAAGATCCATACTGATTTTTTGTTAAGGAATTCTTTTTGTTCAAGAATTTCTTTTGCAGTTGGACAACCATCAGCAGCAATGCCTTCAAGTGCTTTAACGAGTTCAGCAGTTGCTTTGTTGTTAGCTTCGCTATTATCTTTAGTATCAAGATAATTTTGAGCAATAGCTTTAAATTCATCAGAAGCCTTATCAGAAGCCATCATTTCTTCAACTTTAGCGATAAGGTTCTCACGAAGAGCTTTTTGACCAAGATACATACCATAACCGTGTTCAGCGTTATCTTCAAACAATGAGTTAGCCCAAGCAGGACCTTTACCCTCTTTGTTAACTGTGTATGGTGATGTAGCAGCAGGGCCACCCCAAATTGATGAACAACCAGTAGCATTAGAAATGTACATTCTGTCACCAAACAATTGAGTGATAAGACGAGCATAAGATGTTTCAGCACAACCTGCGCAAGAGCCTGAGAACTCGAGTAATGGTTGTTTAAATTGAGATGTAATAGCGTTAATATTAGCAGTTACATCTTCTTTTTCTGTAACATTAGCTACACAGTAATCAAATACTTCTTGCTCTGCTTCTTGTGATTCACGAGAAACCATAGTAAGTGAGTTTGTAGGACAAACGCCAACACAAACACCACAACCCATACAGTCCATAGGTGAAACAGCAAGAGTATAAGCATAACCTTTATTTGAAACTAATTTTTCTTTTTCAGCAAATCTGATGTTTGCAGGAGCACCTGCTTTTTCTTCTTCAGATAAAGCGTATGGTCTGATTGTAGCGTGTGGGCAAACAAATGCACACTTGTTACAACCTACGCAAGTTTCATTGTTCCAAGCAGGAACGTTTACAGCAACGCCACGTTTTTCATAAGCAGCAGCACCTTGTTCGAAAGTACCATCTGCGTGGTCAACGAATGCTGAAACAGGAAGTGAGTCACCATCCATTTTTGAAACAGGTTTCATAATACCGTCAACCATCTTAACGAGTTTTGCAGGACCATTTGAAGCATCTGCGCAACCACAGTCAGTAGCATTAGCCCAGTCAGCAGGAACATCGATTTTTTGGAATGCACCAAAACCAGCATCAATAGCTTTATGGTTCATATCAACGATATTTTGACCTTTTTTAAGGAATGATTTAGTAGCAGCATCTTTCATATATTGAATTGCTTCGTCTTTTGGTAAAACGTTAGCAAGAGCAAAGAAAGCTGCTTGAAGAATTGTATTTGTTCTCTTACCAAGACCGATTTCAACAGCCAAATCAATAGCGTTAACAGTGTAAAGTTGTACGTTGTTTTTAGCGATATATTGTTTTGTTTCAGCGTTGAGGTGTTTATCAAGTTCCTCTGCTGTCCATTGACAGTTGATGAGGAATACACCGCCTGGTTTAACATCGTTAACCATCTTATAACCTTTAAGGATATATGAAGGGTTGTGACAAGCAACAAAGTCAGCCTTATTAATATAGTAAGGGCTCTTAATTGGTTTGTCACCGAAACGAAGGTGAGAAATTGTAATACCACCGGTTTTCTTTGAGTCATATTGGAAATATGCTTGTACATATTTATCAGTATGGTCACCGATGATTTTGATTGAGTTTTTGTTAGCACCAACAGTACCGTCACCGCCAAGACCCCAGAATTTACATTCAATAGTGCCTTCAGCAGCAGTGTTTGGAGATGGTTTTTCCTCTAATGAAAGACCAGTAACATCATCACAAATACCGATAGTGAATTGGTTTTTAGGTTCATCTTTAGCAAGTTCATCATATACTGCGAAAATGCTTGAAGGAGGTGTATCTTTTGAACCAAGACCGTATCTACCACCAACAACTTTAGCGTTAACGCCTTTTGTTGCAAGTGCAGTAACAACATCAAGATAAAGTGGTTCGCCAAGAGCACCTGGTTCTTTTGTTCTATCAAGAACAGCAATCTTTTTAGCAGTAGCAGGAATTGCTTCAACTAATTTTTCAGCGCTGAATGGACGATAAAGTCTAACTTTTACAAGACCAACTTTTTCGCCTGCAGCAGTTAAGTAATCGATAACTTCTTCAGCAACGTCACAGATAGAACCCATAGCAACGATAACTTTTTCAGCATCAGGAGCACCGTAGTAGTTGAAGAGTTTATAGTCAGTGCCGAGTTTAGCATTAACTTTATCCATATATTCTTCAACGATAGCAGGAACAGCCTCGTAATATTTGTTACAAGCCTCTCTGTGTTGGAAGAAGATATCGCCGTTTTCGTGAGAACCACGCATAACAGGATGTTCTGGATTTAATGCTCTTTCTCTGAATGCTTTAACTGCATCCATATCGCACATTTCTTTAAGATCATCAAAATCCCAAACTTCAATTTTTTGAATTTCATGAGATGTTCTAAAACCATCAAAGAAGTTGATAAATGGAACTCTACCTTTAATTGCTGCTAAATGAGCAACTGCGCCAAGGTCCATAACTTCTTGAGTGTTTGTTTCAGCGAGCATTGCAAAACCTGTTTGACGACAAGCGTAAACGTCTGAATGGTCACCGAAAATGTTAAGAGCGTGTGACGCTACGCATCGAGCAGAAACATGGAAAACTGTTGGTAACAATTCACCAGCAATTTTGTACATGTTAGGGATCATAAGTATAAGACCCTGTGATGCGGTATAAGTTGTTGTGAGCGCGCCTGCGTTAAGTGAACCGTGAACAGTACCTGCAGCGCCTGCTTCTGATTGCATTTCTGATACTTTAACAGTAGTACCAAAAATGTTTTTTAACCCTTGTGCTGACCATTGATCAACATAGTCTGCCATTGGGCTGGACGGAGTAATAGGATAAATACCAGCTACTTCAGTAAACGCATAAGAAACGTGAGCAGCAGCATTATTACCGTCCATGGTTTTCATTTTTCTTGCCATTGGAATAATTCCTCCTAAAAAAATAAAATTTGGAACTTAATTGCTTAAGTAAGCATTTTTACCCAAGCATAAAATTTCACAATACTATTTTACTACATTTGTTTTAAAAAGTAAATATCTAAATCGTTAATTTTTTGACATTTTTTAAAATAAAATTTTAAAAAATAATGAATTTTTAAAAATATTTAATTATTTACTAATTATTTTTCTAAAAATAAGCAAAGTAAAAGCGCTTTGGACAAAATCCAAAGCGCTTTATTTAATTAATATTCGCTAAAATCAAGCCTTATTTAACTTTTTTAGCTTTTACTTTAGACCATTTACCAAATTCTTTCTTACCATTAATAATATTATATGCTCTAACTTTTACATAATATTTCTTACCTGATTTAAGTTTCTTAATAGTTTTGGTAACTTTCTTTGAAAGAACAGTCTTAGTATTTTTCTTGAACTTCTTGTTCAATGAAACTTTAATTTGGAAACCAACCACACCTGCAGCCTTTTTCTTAATTGTAACCTTAACTCTCTTCTTGCCTGGTTTCAATGATTTAATAACAGGTTTGCCATACTTCATTGTAGTAATAGAAGTAGCTTCAGAAGTTTTACCTGAATCTGTTAATAAAACTTTGTAACTATATTTAATACCAGCAGATAAGTTTTGGTCTGTATAAGAATTATTTGAAACAGATGCAATTTCAACAAAGTTTGCTGAAGCGCCAACTGCACGGAATACTTTATAACCTGTAGCACCTTCGATAGCATCCCAAGTAATTTGAGCTGCTCTCTTACCTACGAGTTTAGTTTTAGTAATGCTTGGAGTAGCAGTTTTTGCTTTAGAAACGATTTCGATACCACCAGATGTAAATGAACATGGTACCAATGAACCAATAGAATCTACATAGTCTTTTGCATTGTAACTTTCGCCACCGAATGCGATTGCGTAGTTACCTGCTTTGTAATCTTTTACTTTGAATCTCAAAGTAACAAATTTACCATTTCTATTTGTTTCAGTAACAATTCTATCGTCTTTATGACAGATATTATATGTTAAAATACCAGGGTCATATTCAACAGGGTTAAGGTTGTAGTCAACAACATTAAATACCGGTGGAATAGTATCACTTGGTTTTGAACCGATAAATTCAAGTGCATTATAATCATATTCAACTGTGAATTTAGCAGAAGCAATACCAGCGTTACCAGAAATAGCAATATTTACAACATATTCTTTATCAGCATTATTAACAGAGAATTCTTCTGTAATCTTATCGATAGTGAATCTTGTTGTACCTGTATTAGATTCTGGATATAATTTGATAGCATCGTGGTCAGCAGGTCTTGTCATAGTGCCAGATGTATCAATCATTACATAACCGGCTCTGAATGAGCAAGGAACTTTCTTACCACTAAAGTTAAAGAAGTTAGCAGGAATATATCCTGAACCCGCAAATGTAATTGGATAGCAACCCTCAACAGATGTTGTATCAAATTCTAAATATGCAACAGGACCATTTACGTTAGTATCGTCTGAAGATTGAGTAAGTGTGATATGAACAACACCATCATCAGCATCATCAGTGTTGATATTGATATTATCAAATACATCACCATTTACACAGTCCAAGAAGAACAAGTTGTTAGGGTTAAATTTAACAGAGAAGTTAGCATTATACATACCAACATTGTTTGTTAAATTAATTGGAACTCTAATTGTATCTGTAGGACCGCAAGTAATATCACCAACAGTAAATCTTGTTTTACCACCATTGTTATTTGATGGATAAGCATAAGTTGGACGAGTTGTTGTTATCTGTGATGTTTCTGTTGCTTGAGTTGTTGTAGTTGTTGTTTTATCAGGAATTTTTGCATCAATAAGATATGGAGCGGTGAGATAAATTTCTGCGCCTTGCATAGCTCTCCAACCAGGAGCATACTCATAAGAGTCAAAATAAACTGAGAATTTACTTGAACCAGTAGGAATATTAAATGGATCAATGTAATAAGTGAATTTTTTACCTGGAGTAAGTTTGAAATCTTTAATGTTTGTAGGCCATTGGAAAGCTGGTTCAGTAAAGTTAACCTTATCAATAATTAACTCACCGGCTTTAGTACATACAAACTTAACTGTAACATTACCTGTTTCAGTATTCTTGTAAGATTTTGCTACTGTAATTGAGCTATATTTAGCAGTTGCAGAATTGAATGAGTATTTATCTGTTTTATCTCCGTTAATAAATACTTCGAATTCAGCACCATTTTCGGTTAAATAAGCAGGAACTATAATGTTATAATTAGCTGCTAAAAGTTCTTCAAATGTGTAAATGATTTCATCGCCAACTGCAACTGAAGCATACTTATCAAATGCAGTTCCAACAAGGTCTGCATCATCACCCTCATATACATATGATTCTACATTAGGGCCAGACTTCATAACAACATCTTCAACTTCAAATGATTGGTCTGCCTCTTTTGTTGTTGCCCATGTAGTATTCATATGGCAATATAATGAACCGCCATCAGACATACTAAATGATGGATATACATCCATTGCAAGCATAGCGCCGGCTTCTCTTGCATACTGAACATAGTCCCACTTGTTTTGATCAGCGTTATTAAATTCTTTGATAATTGAACCACCGTTCAAGTTAAGTTGACCACCAATTTGTTGTGACTTATCACCACTGATACCAAATTTATAAAGTCTGTTATTTTGAACACGAGTACCTGTTGAACCATTTGCATTCCAGTCTGCAGTATTGAATCTACAATCTACATAACCGAAGTCAATATTATCAATATTAGTGAATGATTCAGCAACACCAGTGTTTGGTGGAGCAGTTGTAGTAGTTGTTGTTACACCTTGAACTGCTTCGCCTTTAGCGGAACCTTCAATATAAGGAACTGACATATAGAAACGGCCTGTTGTTGACCAGTCTCCACCCCAAGAACCGTTGCCCCAAATTGCAACTGCAACATCTTTACATTTTGCAGCAAGAGTTTCATTTGTGTTTTGAGGAGCAGCAGTTGTTTCTTCTTCTAACAAATCAGTAAATTTAATGCTATCAAGCATCAATGCTGTACCATCATAGTTACCTTTTGATACAAGTTTTACTTTAACATTTCCATCAGCAGTTAAAGTATATTCGCCTAAATCACGAGTTTTGTATGATTTTGAGCCTGAATAGAAATCAATTGTGTCAACTAATTTGTCGTTGATATAAACAGCGAATTCGCCAGAACTTGCCAAATCACGAGTATTGAGTTTTACACTATAAGTTGATGCTTTCATATCTGGAATAGTATATTCGATAGAATCATTCTTAGAAACATCATCAAATTGATGTAATTTAGCGCTCTTTGGCTCAATATCAGATTGAGTGAATGTTGTAGGAACGATATCACCAGTATAAGTTAATGTTTCAAATTGTTTTTCGGATTTATCAACTTTAACTGTTGTTGATGTTGATCTTACATAATCAAACAATTTTTGTGGATTAATTTTTAATGTTGTAACCTCATTTGGTTTGATAGTTAACATCTTATCGCCATTGATATCTGATTTATCTGGATTATCAGTTCTGCTATCAGCACCATACCAAACACTATGACCGACATTTAACCTAATTTTAGCAGTACCTGCTTTAGTTAAGAAGTTACCATAAAAGTCAATACAAACATTTTTGCCTTCTTCAGCTGCTTGCACCATTAATGCAGGCAAACCAGAAGCATAATTATACATTTGAAGTTGGTTTCCATATGACTTAAAGACATTTAAGTATGAAATTTTACCATCATTCAAAAGATAGTAAGCTTCAGGGTTACCCCAGCCACCAGTATATTTTACAGTTGAATCAGGAACTTGAAGTGGAAGATCGCCTTCCGGATAATAAACTGTAGGAGGAGCAGTTGTTGAACCAGAAGTAGTTGTAGTAGTTGTTGTAAAAGTAGAAGTATCTACTTTTGAATCTTTCATATCTGATTCAAGATATGGAACTGAAACTACAAATTTACCACCGATTGTATAAGGGCTAAATGAATAGTTTTGAATAGTTATAGCAATTGAAGATGCATTATATGCAGAAAGTGCATCAACATCAATTTCAAGTGTGTGCTTTGTATTGTTATAAACTTGACAATCCATAGCACCAGTAGTAACACCACCAAAACTTACAAAGAAATAAGCATAAGAATTAGTATTTTTCGCATAAAGGTCGATAAACATTCTCTCGCCTTTTTCTTGTGCTTTTTCAATAAGTTCACTCAAACCAGTAACTGCCAAAGGACCTGATTGCATTTGTTGACGAGGTGAACTATCTATATGGATATAGTTTTGAACATACTTACCTTTAACTGAAGATGTTTTCTCTTCTGTTGAAGAAGGTTCTTCACTTGAAGCTTCTTCTGAAGTGTCAGAAGCAGATTCTGATGATGGTTCAGTTTCTGTTATTTTAACATAAGAAGTTTCAGAACCATTTTCATCTTTAATAAATGTTTTACCTGCTTCAATTTTACCGTTTGTAAGGTTAGACCAAGGAGTTTTACCTGTATATTGAACACCATTGTTATATGTAACAATAGTTTCGCCATCCCATTTAATATTATCAGGTTTTGTAGGTCTTTCAGTTGTTGAAGGAGTGATAGCTGACAATGGAGCGTCACCTTCAACATAAGGAGCAGTTATAATAAATTTAGCATCTGTGATATTTGCGTAGTCACCATATGAATAGTTTTGGAAAGTAATATTCCATTTTGTTGCATTTTCTTTAATGCAACTTGCAGGGAATACAATTGTTTGTTTAATACCACTCTTGATAACGATTCTTTCGCTTTCATCATCGCCACCAATTTGAGTGCCACCAAAATTCATAAAGGTATCACATTTAGCGTTACCAATACCACCATTAGTAAAAGCATTTGAATAAATATCAACACAGATAGATTTATCAGCCGCTTTTGCTCTTGCTCTTAATTGCTCAAGGCCATTCATAACCATATTGATAACTTGAATTTGTTTACCGCTACCATCAATATGAACATATTTATTTTCATATCCAGCATAGTTACCGTAGTAAACAAAACATTCATTTACTTTACCCCATTGAGCTTTAGCAGCTTCATGAGAACCAGCAAAAGTTACACCACTATCGTAGCAAGTAATAGCACCTTCATATTTTTCGTCAGGTTTTGTAGTTGTAGTTTTAATCGAAGTAATGTTTACAGTACTAACATGTTCTCCATCTTTGCTCTCAATGTAAGGAGCAGAATAGAAGAATGTACCTGTAACCTTATCTTTCGCTGCTGGGAAAACAGAAATCATTACTTGGTCAAGGTCTTCAACTGAACCAACTTGAACGATATCGTCGATCCAAAGTTTCAAAGTAACGATTTTACCGTTAACAAAGTCAACAGCATAATCAGATGTTGGTTCTACAACGTTTGTGTACTTAGCTTTAGGAAGAACGTCACCCGCACCAAAGTTTACAGAAGCACCAACTCTAGTGTTGCCAAGTTCTGATGTAAACTCTGCATACAAGTCGATACATACGCACTCACCCATTGCTTCAGATTCTTGAACAAGTTCAGAAAGTCTAGAAGCATCAGATTGGAACCATGCATCAACTGTAAATTCCTCTGAACTTACATAGCCGATTTTTCCATCTGCCTCGTACATAGGGGCCTTTTGCTTACAGTTTTGTGTTTTACCACCCGACAATGTAACATAAGTGTTATGAATCGGGAAGTCAACGCTCGCACCAACAGAAATTGCAACGAGTGTTGAGAAAACTACAGCAAGTGCCATAATTACACACAAGGTTCGTTTTGTCAAATTCATAAAATATACCTCCAATATACATAATTATGCATAATATTTACGTAAACATTTTACCAAAAATATTGCTTTTTGTCAATCAATTTTCAGAGATTTGGTATTTTGAATAAATTATAAAAAATAATATGTACAAAATAACTAAAAATCTTGTTGAACGACGAAAAAACAGGTCAAAAAATTGACCTGTTTTCTAATTAATTTATCATTTTTTTGAACATTTAATTTCAAAACCGAAATATTAATTATTTATATGCAATATTTATGCTTGAATTTTTAACACTTGCCTTAAATTCAGTAGGTGGATTTTCAAAGTTTTCCACAATTATAGTTGTGATTTTATCTTCTATCATTCTTCGAATAGCGTTACGAAGTTCTCTTGCGCCTCTTGGTTTATTTTCTGCTGTAGAAGCAAGTAATTCAAGAACATCTTTGGTATAAGTAAGATTACTTTCACGTTTTTGCAATGGTTCTATAACATCTTCTAACATTAAAGCCGCTATTTTAATCAAAGATTCTTTTTCAAGAGGTTTAAATACAACTATCTCATCTACCCTACCCAAAAATTCAGGTCTTAAAATTTCTTCAAGCGCTTTTATTGCTTTATCTTTAGCCATTGATTCTGCAGTTTTGCCAAAGCCTAATGAATTCTCTTTCTTATCAGAGCCTGCATTAGAAGTCATAACAATAATTGTATTTTCAAAGTTAACAACTCTGCCATGAGCATCAGTAACTCTGCCATCATCAAGAATTTGAAGCAAAATATTAAGAACATCTGGGTGTGCTTTTTCGATCTCATCAAAAAGAAGAACTGAATAAGGCTTTCTTCTTACTTTTTCAGTAAGTTGACCTGCTTCATCATATCCAACATAACCAGGAGGCGAACCTATAATTCTTGAAACTGAATGTTTTTCCATAAATTCAGACATATCAAGTCTGATAAGGGTTTCTGGAGTATCAAACAATTCATTTGCCAACACTTTTACAAGTTCTGTCTTACCAACACCTGTAGGTCCAACAAAAATGAACGATGCAGGTCTGCGTTTATTATTAATTTGAACTCTTGAGCGACGAACTGCCGATGAAACAACATCAATGGCCTCATCTTGACCAATGATTTTTGATTGTAAAACTTCTTTTAAATCAACCAATTTTTTAAGGTCGTTTTCCTGAATTTTAGTTGCAGGAATTCCTGTCCAAAGTTCAATAACTTTAGAAATATCTTCAAAAGTTACAACTGTGTGCAAATTTTCTTCAGGAATTGCATTTAATTCTTCTTCATTTTTTGCTAATTCAGATTTAACAGTCGCTAATTCTTCATAATCAATTTCATCTTTTGATTCAAGTTCTTCTTTTTGCAACTGTAAATCAGTAGTAAGTTTTAAAAGTTTAACATATAAATCTGCTTGTTTGTTTCTTAAAGAAGCGCAAGCGCAAGCCTCATCAACCAAATCTATCGCTTTATCAGGCATAAATCTATCTGTAATATATCTTTCTGAAAGTTCAACACAACTTCTTATAATACTATCCGACAAAGAAACATTATGATGCTCTTCATAATAAGATTTAACACCTTTTAAAATGCCAACAGTTTCTTCAATTGAAGGCTCTTCAACAGTCACAGGTTGGAATCTTCTCTCAAGCGCTGCATCCTTTTCAATATACTTTCTATATTCATTAAAAGTTGTTGCGCCGATAACCTGAATTTCGCCACGGGAAAGCGCTGGTTTAAGAATGTTAGCAGCATTCATTGTGCCTTCTGAATCGCCTGTTCCAACAAGATTATGCACTTCATCGATGAACAATATAACATTACCTGCAGCCTTGATTTCTTCAACAAGACCTTTAACTCTGCTTTCAAACTGACCTCTAAATTGAGTACCTGCAACAAGCGCGGTAAGGTCTAATAAATATAGTTGTTTATCCATTAATTTTGCAGGAACATCACCATTTGCAATTTTCAAAGCAAGTCCTTCTGCGATAGCGGTTTTACCAACACCAGGTTCACCAATAAGGCAAGGGTTATTTTTAGAACGACGGCTCAAGATTTGAATAACTCGATAAGTCTCTCTATCTCTGCCGATGATTCTATCAATTTTACCTTCTGCCGCTCTGCGAGTTAAATTATTACAATACCCTTCCAAAAACTTGAATTTTTTTGGTTTTTGAGGTTTTGATTTATCATTAGGTTTATCCTGCTTAATTTCAGCATCTATTGAACCATCAGGATTTACAGAAGGATTACTATTTTTAGGTGGGAACATATTTTTCAAAAATGGAAAAGTTGCCGCACCGCCAGGAATAAATTCATCGAGTTTTTCATTAACTGCTTCTTCATTTATTTCGCCGGTTTCTTCATCAATAATTTCTTCCATAACATCGCTTAAACTTTCGTTTAATTCAGCCATTGTCTCTTCAGGAATGTTCATACTGTTAAGCATATCATTAATAGGACCAATATTTAACTCTCTAGCACATTTAAGGCAAAAACCTTCAGGATAAGATTTATCCCCTTCAACGCGAGTTATAAATACAACAGCAGGTCTTTCTTTGCATTTGCTACATAATTTCATTTTAAATTAGATTTCCTTTCAATAGGGGTTACTTTTTATCAGAATTCTTTTCTGATTCATATTTATATTCACCATTTTGAATTTCTTTGAAAATAGGATAATAATTAAACAAAGAAAACAAAAGGCAGATTGCAGAGATAACGCAAAATACATTTATTACAGGAACAGGAACAACTTTTGTTGTAAAAATATCTTGTAATAATATTGCAACAAACAATGCATAAATCATTACAGTGCCAAGTTTGCCCCACCATTTTGATTCTGATGGTCTTGCTCCGCTTTTAAACAAAACTATTGCACCTAAAAGCATTGTAAATTCTTTTGCAAAAAGTAAAATCAAAACAAATATTAACAACGAACCATCATCTTCATAATGGTTTATTGTCAAACAAACGATAATTAATGCTTGAGTTAATTTATCTGCAATTGGGTCTAAAACTTTTCCTAAAGTTGTAATAAGTCCAAACTTTCTTGCAATAACTCCATCAAGTACATCGGTCAAGCCAGATGCCAACAAAATAACAGTTGCAATAATATAATCATTTTTAAAATACATTACTGCAAATATAGGTGCTAATAATATTCTAATTACAGTAAGAATATTAGGAACATTAAAAACTTCTTCTTTTTTAATTAACTTTTTCAATTAAAATGCCTCCTGGTTTACAAGCAACTAATATAGTTGTAAACAATTTTAAAAATATATGTTTTATTAATAAGATTAGGTGTAATAAAAAAGATTTCTTGATTAAACAATGGTAACAAAACAGAAATTAAACCAACCAAAGCAATCACTATAACTGCGCCTTTTAGTGCACCGATTAGCGCGCCTAAAAACTTGTTTGGTTTTTTGAAAATTGATTTATTAAACATATTGCCAAGTAATTTTGCAATAACTTTAACCAATAATAATAAAATAATTAATAACAAAAGTGTCACAACAAATCGAATAGCAGATACAGCAATTGGTTTAATGATATTGTCACACACGGAAATTGCTATTTTTTGAATCTGGTTGTTTGCTTTATTTGTAGAATCAGACACATACTTTTTAATTGACTGCTTATTTAGTCCTGAATTTGAAGAAAAAATCAAAATATACGGTGGTATTGAATCCCATATAGCCTCAACTTTTTCATCAATTGATTTGGTGGTTTCTTTTGAATTCTCTTCTAAAGTTTGTGAAACTGTATTAGCAACTGATGGCTTGATTTTTTCTTTATAGACATAATCAGCAGAATAATTTGCCGCGGAAAATGCAATAACAAAAGCTAAAACAAAACCAACAACTTCAATTATGGTTTTAACAAAACCTTTTTTTGCGCCTAAAATGGCAAAAAGTACAACTAAACAAATAAGAACAATATCAAGGACAAAATTCACATTAGCCCTCCTTTATAAAATCAACACCTGATGAATAAAGAATCATAACACCATTTTCGCTTGCCGAAACTTTTGTTGCTCCATTATTAATATCAGAAGATTTTACTAATTTGCCTCTAAAATTATATTCATTTACTTTTTCACTCAAAGTATAAACTTTGCCATTGCAAGCAGAAATATCTGAAATATTACCTTCGATTTCGAATTCTGCTTTTACTCTTCCTGATTTAGATAACACATACACATTACCACTTTGAGAATTAGCATCAGCAGTATTATATAATAAAATATAATCATCAGAAACTTCAAATTTATTTAAAAATTCAGGATTATAAACTAAATTTCTTGAAGTCTTACCATTTCTTAAATTGAAATATTGCTTATTAGTAATAACGCAAACATCACGAGAATTTGAATATTCAACAAAATAAACAACTTCGTTTTTAAGTTCGATTTCAGAAACAATTTTTGTGCTATCGAGGTCATAAACACTGATTTTTGATACAAATTCTGCCTGTTTTGTTGAAAGCGAAACTATGCAAAGTTTATCACCATTTTCGCTGACAGTTACGCCTGAAACATAATTATTAGCAGAATGATATTTATAAATCTCATCGCCTTTTTTATTATAAACAGTAACCAAAGCAACATCTTCTGTTCCTTCGGTCGCAATAGCATAAACACCACACTCAGAAATGTCTGCACAAATTATTGATGCGCTATTTTTTGTCTTTTTTGAAAATACTTCTTTTTTTGCATTTTCAATTTTATATCCTGAACCATTAACATCATATATAAGAGTTCTTACTTTCGAATTTCTAATAATTGGTTCAGCAAATCCATGAATTCTGGAATATATCAAATTTCCGGTTTTGTTATAGCATTTTAATTCAGTTCCTGTTGTAACTAAAACACTTCCATTTGAATATGTAACATCACCACCGGTATTATAATCATATGAAACAGGAAAACTCTCTCCCCTTTTTGATAAAGCAGAGTTTGTTTCAATATATTCAATAAAACCTGTTGGCGCATTTGCACATAACAAGACAATTGTAATTACGATAACAACCGCTACAACACAAACAACAAATTTAAAATTAATTTTAAAATCATTGTTATCCTTTTGACCTTTTAAAAGAGTTAAACCACTTGCTTTAAATTCATTAATTCTTTGATTTAAAGATTTTTTAGGGGTTGCCTCGCTTGTAGCACGAGCTTTTGGTCTTTTAAACGAACTCTTCATATTGTTAGCAGAATTCTGTTTTGATTTCATATTAAGTTTTTTATGAGGATTTTTACCTTTTCTTTTAATTGGTCTTCTTTTCTCTTGCATAAAAACTCCAAAACAATTTTAATAATTTACTTTACTTAAAAACAAACCATTAGCAGGTGCAGTTGAACCAGCACGCTCACGCGATTTAGATAAAATTATATCTACTATATCAGTAGCCTCAATTTTTCCAAGCGCAACAAAATACAAAGTGCCTGCCATAATTCTAACCATATTGTATAAAAAACCATCTGCCTCAACATAAAACACAACTGTATCGCCTTCACGCTTTACACCTGCATCTATTACGTTTCGAACAGTATCACTAACACTTGACCCACTTGCACAAAAACCACTAAAATCATATTTTCCAATAAACTGTTTAGCCGCTTTATCAAGCAATTTTTCATCAAGTTTTTGTTTCATAAGCCAACTGTATTTTGAATAAAACGGGTCTCTTGTCACAGCATCATAAAAATAATATTCATATCTTTTTGATTTAACACTGTATCTTGAATGAAAGTCATCATCAACCAACTTACAGTCAAAAGCCGAAATATCTTGAGGTAGTTTAGTATTTATCGCTTTAACATATGCTTCAGAAGAAATATTTAAGTCTGAATCAAAATGAAAGCAATATTCCTTTGCATGAACTCCGCTATCTGTTCTTGAGCAACCGGTAACATTAGGTCTTGTTCCCATCACACTTTCAAGCGCATCTTGAATTTGCTTTTGAACAGTATCAGCATTGTCTTGTACTTGCCACCCATGATAACAAGTTCCGTCATATTTTATTTTCATCAAATATCTTGACATACTAATTTATTCCTTAAAAATAAATATTAATCAATATCACGCCTGCTAGTAAAACAATAAAGCAAATCAAAAACAAATAGTCTTTAAAACTGCTTTTCATTACATTTAATCTTGTTCTACCTTTGCCACCGTGATAACATCTACATTCCATTGCATCTGCAAGTTCAGTTGCTCTTCTTATAGAACTTGCTAAAAGCGGAATCAAAATTGGAATAACTGCCTTTATTCTTTTGATAAGGTTACCCTCGTCCATATTAGCACCACGTGCTTTTTGAGCATTCATAATTTTGCTAGTTTCTTCAATTAAAGTTGGAATAAACCTCAAAGCAATTGTCATCATCATAGCAAATGTGTGAGTGTTAATTCCAATTTTTGATAAAGGCGAAAGAATGCTCTCTATTGCATCGGTAAGCGAAGTTGGTGTAGTAGTATATGTCAAAGCAGAACTTATTATCAACAACAAGAAAATTCTAATTGAAATAAAAATTGCTTTTTCAATACCACCACTATAAATCTCTATTTTCCAAACACTTACTAAAAGTTCTCCTGTTTTAATAAAGAAAAGATTTATAATCGCAGTTAAAATAACAAAAAACCAAATAGATTTTATTGTTTTTAAATACATTTTAACAGGTATTTTTGATAACAACATCAAAAGTAATGTTGCAAACATAACTAATCCTAAAGAATAAAAATTATTAGCAATAAACGCTACAATTATAAAGGAAAATGTTAAAACTAGTTTGAATCTTGCATCTAATTTATGAATAATCGAATTTATTGGATAATATTGACCAAAAGTTATATTATTGAGCATCACTTATTCCCCCTTTTTTCAAAGAGTTCTAAAAGTGCTTCATACGCTTTATCAACAGTATAAATACCTTTTGGAATATCAATGCCTTTTTCACGAAGACCTAAAACAACCTTTGTGATATGCGGAATATTCAAACCCTTTTCATGCAGCCAATCGCCGTGCTCGTAAACTTTATCAACAGTATCAAACATAACCGCTTCGCTATCATTCATAACGAGAACTTTATCAGCAACTTTTGCAACATCTTCCATAGAATGAGAAACCAACAAAACAGTAGTTCCAATTTCTTTTCTAAATTTACTTATTCTTTCAAGAATGGTATCTCTGCCAATCGGATCAAGCCCTGCAGTAGGCTCATCTAAAATCAAAACTTCAGGTTTCATAGCCAATACACCCGCAAGAGCCGCCCTGCGTTTTTGACCACCAGACAAATCAAATGGTGACTTATCTAAAACATCACTTGATAAACCAACATAATGAGCCGCCATTTCAACTCTATCGCGAATTTCAACTTCAGAAAGCCCCATATTTCTCGGACCAAAAGCAATATCTTCTTTAACAGTTGAATCAAATAATTGATATTCAGGATATTGAAAAACAAGACCAACTTTAAAGCACAAGTCTTTCATACATATACCATTTCCCCATATATCCTGCCCATTAAACAAAACTTTACCGGAAGTAGGTTTTATAAGTCCGTTAAAATGTTGAACTAAAGTTGACTTGCCAGAACCTGTATGACCAATAATTCCAACAAAGTCGCCTTTTTCAATCTCAATATTAATATTTTTAAGCGCCGCCATTTCAAAAGGCGTGTCTTCAGAATAGACAAAATTAAGATTTTCTGTTTTTAAAATTGACAATTTTATGCCTCCAAAGCCTTGGATATAACTTCTACGCATTCATCCGTATGAAGAATGCTATCATCGAATGCTATTCCTGCTTTTTTTAATTTATAAATTAACTCGGTAGGTTGAGGAACATCAAGACCTACGCTTTTTAATAATTCTACTTGATTAAATACTTTTTCAGGTTTGCCATCAGCGATAATCTTACCTGAATCCATAACAACAACTCTGTCTGCTTTTGCTGCCTCGTCCATATAATGAGTAATCAAAACAACAGTTTTATTCATTTCTTTATTTAATTTAGAAATGATATTCATAACATCTTTTCTGCCTCTAGGGTCAAGCATCGCAGTAGGTTCATCAAACACAACACATTCAGGTTGCATAGCAAGAATTCCTGCAATTGCAATTCTTTGTTTTTGCCCACCGGAAAGTCTATGCGTTTCATGTCTTATATAATCAGTCATTCCAACTGCGTCAAGAGACTCATCAACTCTTTTTCGAAGTTCATCTCTTGAAAGTCCTAGATTTTCAGGTCCAAAAGCAACATCTTCTTCAACAATCGTTGCAACTATCTGATTATCAGGATTTTGAAAAACAAGACCAACTTTATTACGAATTTCAATTGACTTATTTTCATCTGATGTATCAATGCCATCAACAAAAACCTTGCCTTTATCAGGTAAATTAAGGCCATTAAAAAGTTTTGCTAATGTCGACTTACCAGAACCATTATGACCTAAAATAGCAACAAAAGAACCTTTTTCAATATCAATAGAAAAATCATTTAAAACTTCATCGCTATCTATTTCATACGAAAAATCTACATTTTTTACTTCAATAAAATTCAAAGATTTTCACCTTTCATTTTAATTTATATTAGCAAAAGCACTTGAGCCACAAGGCAACACATACCCTGTATCAGTAACAGGCAAACCTATTTCATCACAAGAAATATTGCCTTTTCTGTTTTTCATAACTGTAACACCAAGTACATATTCCATAACCGCAGGAGAAAGCCCTGCTGTATAAGAGTTAATAAGAAAGAACTTTGCGTCCTTGTCTAAAATTTCATTACAAAGAGAAACTAAATCAAAGATTTCATCTTCAATTTTCCAAACCTCACCGCCAGGTCCTCTGCCATATGATGGTGGGTCCATAATAATACCGTGATATTTTTTACCTCTGCGAATTTCTCTTTCAACAAATTTCTTGCAGTCATCAACAAGCCATCTTATAGGCTTATCAGACAAATTTGATGCTTTAGCATTATCTTTTGCCCAAGCAACCATACCTTTAGATGCATCAACGTGAGTAACTTCTGCACCTGCTGCAGCACAAGCAAGCGTTGCGCCACCTGTATATGCGAAAAGATTAAGCACTTTAAAAGGCTTTTCACTTTTCTTTATTATGTCCGACATTTTGTCCCAATTGACTGCCTGTTCAGGAAAAAGTCCTGTATGTTTAAAACCCATTGGTTTTAAATTAAAAGTCAAATCTCTATATTTAATACTCCAAACATCAGGCACAGCAGAATATTTTTCCCATCTGCCACCACCTGTTTTACTTCTTAAATATCTTGCGTTTGCTTTTTTCCAACGAGGGTCTTTTCTCTCTGTTTTAAAAATTGCTTGTGGGTCAGGTCTGATTAAAATTATATCTCCCCAACGCTCTAATCGCTCACCGAACGAACAATCAAGCAATTCATAATCTTTCCAATCTTTTGAATATCTCAAATCTAACTCCTAAATTTAAAAAGTAATTTGACCGTTTTTAGTAAGTCCCAAATGTTTATATGCTAAATCGGTCACACATCTGCCACGAGCAGTACGTGACAAAAAACCAATTTGCATTAAATACGGTTCATAAACATCTTCAATAGTAACAGTTTCTTCGTTTAGCGCTGCTGCTAATGTTTCCAAACCAACAGGTCCACCGTTATAAGTGTTAATGATGATATTTAATAATCTTCTATCAAATTCATCAAGTCCTAATTCATCAATTTCAAATCTATTAAGCGCATATGTTGCAACTTCTTCAGTAATTACGCCATCATACTCAACTTCTGCAACATCACGAACACGCTTTAAAAGTCTGTTTGCAATTCTTGGTGTACCTCTTGAGCGTGATGCAATTTCCAAAGCACCATCATGAGTAATATCAACACCCAAAATACCCGCAGAACGAGTTACAATATCACCTAATTCTTCTGGTGTGTATAATTCAAGACGAAGTAATATACCAAATCTATCTCTCAAAGGCGCAGTTAACTGACCAGAACGAGTAGTAGCACCGATAAGGGTAAATTTAGGTAAATCAAGTCTTATTGACCTTGCAGAAGGACCTTTGCCAATGATAATATCAAGGCTATAATCCTCCATAGCAGGATATAAAATCTCTTCAACCGAGCGAGAAAGACGATGAATTTCATCAATAAACAAAACATCACCTGGTTGCAAATTAGTAAGAAGTGCTGCCAAATCGCCTTGCTTTTCAATGGCAGGACCACTTGTAACTCTTAAATTAACACCCATTTCATTTGCAACAATACCGGCTAAAGTTGTTTTACCAAGACCCGGAGGGCCATAAAGCAAAACATGGTCAAGCGACTCTCCTCTACCCTTTGATGCGCTCATATATATCGAAAGATTCTCTTTAACTTTTGTCTGACCAATATATTCATCAATGGTTTTTGGTCTTAAAGAAACCTCAATTTCAGCATCAGCGTTTTCAGAAAACTCTGTTGCTACAATTCTGTTTTCAAAATCCATTTCGTTCATAATTATTCCTCGTTAATTAAAACAAATATTTTAATGCGTCTTTAATAATTTGCTCTGTATCTTTTGTTAAATCACATTTTTCAACTGCTTTTGATGCTTCTGACTGTGAATATCCAAGAGACTGCAAAGCAGAAATTGCTTCGCTTTTATAATTAGAATTAGCGCCGCTTGATACAATATCACTACTATCAATTCCATTATCCGAAACCGAAACACCGACTTTATCTTTAAGTTCAAGCACTATTCTTTGAGCGACTTTTGGACCTACACCTTGAGCACGAGTCAAAGTTTTAGCGTCCCCCATAGAAACTGCTGAACAAAAAGCCTCTGGTGTAAGTTCAGATAAAATACTTATTGCTGCTTTTGGCCCAACACCATTAACAGTAATAAGAAGTTTAAACGCTTCTAACTCCTCTTTTGTAATAAACCCAAACAAATCAACTGCATCTTCCCTAACATTCATATAAGTGAAAAGAAAAACATCTTTGTTTAAGTCAGGTAATTGTCTTAAAGTGTTATAAGTTACTCTACAACCATAACCTACACCTGCACATTCTACAACTGCAGTAGTAGGGTCTGTATAAGTTAATTTTCCGTTTAATGAATAAATCATAGTTTTACTCCATTATCTTAAATTTTTAAGTTTTTCAGTGAGCGAGCCTGCCGAATGAGCATGACAAATTGCAACTGCAAGAGCGTCAGCGGTATCATCAGGTTTAGGGACTTTTTGCAAATTAAGCAACATTCTTGTCATTTCCTGAACTTGCTGTTTAACTGCTTTACCATAACCTGTTACTGCTTGTTTAACTTGCAAAGGAGTATATTCTGCAATATCAAGACCTCTTTGCTTTGCGGCTAGTAAACAAACACCTCTTGCCTCGGCTACTCCAATAGCAGTAGTTGCGTTTGTATTAAAGAACAATTTTTCAATTGATAAAGCATCAGGTTTATAAGTATCCATCACACCACAAAGTTGATTATAAATTTGCAAAAGACGGTCATTTAAATCATCATCTTTAGAAGTTGTGATAGCGCCATAATCTAAAACTCTAAACTTGTTTGCTTTATATTCAATTACACCATAGCCTACAATTGCATAGCCAGGGTCAAGACCAAAAATAATCATACTTTCCCTTTCAAAGCACAAAATTATGCCAATATACATTACCAAGCAATTATACCACAAATTCTTATAAAACGCAATGAATTTTCTTAAAATTCAAATAATTTTAACAAACAAAAATGCCTTAACACCAATTTTTAGTGTTAAGGCATTAATTATACGTGTTTTTGATGCAATTCTACATCATATTTCGCAAGATATTTTCTTAAAAATAGCAAATCTGCAATATCTAAAGCATCATTTCCATTTACATCTGCTGCAACGGGGTCGATGGTTACTTTTTCCTTTACAAGTCTTTTAACAAGATACAATGCATCTATTAGGCTAACTTGCTTATCAAAATTAACATCGCCAGGCATAGTTTTATCAAAAGTACCCGGTATCCAATAATCGCCACCAACTTCATATGCACCAATATCAGGCGAAGTTCCGACAAACTCATCGTCAATATTGTCTATTTTAGTTCCTGCATCAATTAACGGCGAATTTTCAAGAGGAACATAATTCTTATCGATTTTGAAATCAGTTTTAAACGCGTTAGTTATAAGGGTTGGCGCATTTGCACCTGTAATAAAATCTGCAGTTGGATTAATTGCATTATTTGCAATAACGGTTCCCTTTTGTGAAAAACCTTCTGTTTTTGGCCAACCTTGAATTCCTTCATAACAATCAAAAACTGTATTTCTATAAATTGTGTTGTTAATACTACTGCAATTTATAACAATTCCTGATTCATTAAAGTTCCAGACAACATTGTTTCTAACAACAAAATTAGTACATTCATTATCTAAATAAATGCCACAAGATTTATCGCTATCATGCACCCAATTGTTTTTAATTACAACGCCTTTACCGTTTCTGTGATAACCATAAATCGCACCGCCATCACGAGTCAAATACATAGCATTATGGCAATCATTATACTCAACAATAGTGTTATCATATCCGTCACCAGGGTCGCCTGTATTAATGAAATAAATTAAAAATCTACCTGATTTATAAAGATTATTATGACTGATTAAAGTTTCGTCTGCTCCACCTTCTATAGAAATACAAGCGTTATATCCACCACCATAGTTTACATCATGAATATCACAGTTAATTACCTTATTATTATCGCCATTTATAAGCAAACCACTACTATAAGTATAGGCAATTTCACTATTTTTCCAGATGTTATTATTACTATTATGGAAACGAGTAGTGTTATATGCATTTACATGAGAATTATAGCCGTCATTTGTTCTAAAAAAGTCACCATAATAAACATTTACATCATCAAAAACATTGTTGTTAGAATCTTGTACTATAAATCCACCAAAGAAATCGATGTTTTTAAGATGAATATTGCTACCACTCCAATATTCAGCGCCACTATTACGAGTTCTAATATGAACTTCATTTTTATCAGGCGCTTGATTATCAGGCATAATTATATAAAAATAACCTGTTTCTTTATCATAATAATATTCTCTTGCTACATCCAAACCTGCAAGTGAATTAGTAAGATAATACCAGTCGCCTTTCATTGGAGTATAAGTAACAGATTCTTCGCCAACATAATCAAACTTTAAGTTTTTGCCGGCAGTATATTCTTTAATAACTCTTGCATAAGACAAATACTGCTCATATTCATAACCAGTCCAAAGATATGCAGTAGCACCGGTCCAATCGCCTTCTGGCAACGCATCATCAACGATAGTATAATGGTCAGAGCCTTCATCCATAATTGCTCTTTCCATATTCAAAAAATCATCGGCAGGAGCATTTGGCCATCTTGCTTCCATAAGATTTTCAAACTCTCCATTATTGCTAATTAAAGCGTGTGGAATGTCGTCATAATTGCCAATATTAGTTCTATAAATATTGTCTTCATATTTTTCCCAAGAAGAAGTTATAGGGTCATATGCGGTAAATAAAACTCTTTCGCCCTCTTCGCCTTCAATTTTCAAAGGATGTTCTTCTGTTCCACCATTATTAACAAAAACTAACTTTTTATTATAAACACCGCCAAGCAACACAATGGTATCATCTTCATTCATCAATGCTCTTGCTCTATCGAGTGATTGAACAGGCTTTGATTTAGTACCACTATTAGAATCGCTACCATGATTAAAAGAAACATAAATCTTATTCTCACTTGCATAAGTGATAAATGGAATACTGCTAAAAATCACAGAAATAACCAAAACAAAAATCAAAAATTTGACTTTCATATCAATTCTCCTTTTAAATTATTGTTTAGTAATAACACTAATTTTTTTAGCATTTGTATAAACTTTTTTATTGTTAACAAGTTTATATGCTCTTACAGAAAAATAATACTTGCTACCTTTTTTCAAACCTTTAATTTTGGCTTTTGTGTTTTTAAAAGTTTTTATTTTAGCATTTTTAAGTTTTTTATCAAGGGAGTATTTGATTTCATATCCACTTGCACCTAAAACTTTATCAATATTGAAAGAAATATACTTCTTATAAGATTTAGAAGTTATCTTGCCTATATATTTTGCTAAGACAACACTGCTTAATTCATTAGATTTAGCAAGTCTTATATTATTAGAATCACACGCAATTACATAATAAGAATATTTAGCGCCACGAGTTAATTTTTTATCAACCAAAGATAAAGCGCTTGTTGTTTTATACTCTTTAAACACTGCATTATTTTTCGCTCTGAAAATAACATATTTTGTTGCATTTTCAACCGCTTTCCAACTTAATTTTACAGAGTTGACAGAGGCATCTTTTAAATTAAAATCACTTAAAATACCTACTTCTTTTTGACCAAAAGAAACAACATCTGAATAATCACTTTCGAATAAATAATCACCGTATTTTCTACAAGCAGTTATTTTATATTCATAATAATCATCTGTATTTAATTTAGTATCACAAAAAGAGTTATTATATGTATTACTATACAACTCAAATTCTCCGCCGTTATATGACCTATAAATATTGTAATAATCGGCAAAATCAACATAATTCCAACCGATATCAATAACCGAAGAAGAGATAACATTTAACACTAAACCTTCAACTTTTTCGACTACAATATTTGGTTTTGTAGTGGTTGTTGTGGTTTTTGGAGTTGTTGGAACCTGACTATAAGTTACAGGTGGTTGTGTTACAATAGTGTAAGTAGTTGCACTTGGCAAAATGCCGGTTGAAGCATTATCAACAAGCGCAGATATAATGCTTGGGAACAATGCATTATAACTACTTCTGTTAATAAGTTTGAAATCTCCGCCATCGTCCCAATAAATAGGTTTCAAACCATATTTTACGCAACTTGTAACAACTTTTTTAGCGTATAAAGAACGGTCATATTCATTGCTCTTATCAACAGCGCCAAATTCTCCTAAAATTACAGGCACTCCATGACAAATAAAGTTTTCATAAAACAATCTGCAATAAGAATCAATTATGCCACCATCTGATGTATTCCATGTCGATTTTGAACCGGCAAAACAAAAGCCTTGTGGGTCATAACTATGAAATTCAACAGCAAGTTTATTTGGCACAGTATCAGTTGGCAAAGAAAAACCATCAACTTCTCTTATAGCGCCATATGTACTAATAACCAAGATTCTTTTAGCATTGTTTCCACCTGATTCTCTAATTGTGTTAACAAAAACCTGTGCTAACTCATTAGAATTTTGATAATCAGTATAAGAAGCGTGTGACCAGTCACTTTCAGCTTTTAAAATCTCATTAAATGCCTCAAACAATAAATGGTCACCATAATTTTTAAATTTTTCTGCAATATTAGCCCACAAATTTGCAAACTTTTTCTTACGAGTATCCATATTTGTGCTATTAGTATTAAGCCAATTCTGTTCATGATGAGTATTTATAATGCAATATAAATCCTCTTCTAAAATCCAGTCAACAACTTCTTTAACCCTGTTAAGCCAAGCAGAATCAGGCACACCATTAGAATCCATATGTGTTCTCCAAGTAACAGGCAAACGAATAGTATTAAACCCTAACTCTTTGTAAGTTTTAATCAATTCTTTTGTGATTTTAGGGTTGCCCCATGATGTTTCAGATGAGCCAACTGAATCAAGAGAGTTGCCTATGTTTACGCCAATTTTCATTTCGCTAACTAACTCAAAAGCAGTTAAATCTCTCATTGTAGAAGCATCTGCGCCAATATTTACTTGTGTAAACAAACAAGTTGATAATAATACTGTAACTACAAGCAAATACGACAATAACTTTTTAATTCTTTTCATTACAAAACTCCTAAAAAATATTTACTTAATATTATCATAATAACAAGTTTTTTACCATTGACAAAATAGCCAAAATAACACTTTTCTTATGTACATAATAAACAAAATGCCGACTGAAAAAACACAGTCGGCATTTTAAAAATTACATCATATCTTTTACAGTTTTAACAATGTTATCTGCAGAGAAACCATAGTGCTCTAAAAGTTCTGCAGCGCTACCTGACATACCATACTCATCGTTCATACCGATTTTCTTTACAGGAACAGGATATTTATCAGAAAGCAAGTCACATACAGCAGAACCTAAACCGCCGATAACTGAATGCTCTTCAACAACTACTACTTTTCCAGTCTTTTTAGCAGACTCTAAAATAGCATTGTCATCAAGAGGCTTAATTGTGTGAATGTTCAAAACATCAGCACTGATTCCCTCTTCTTTAAGTTTTTCAGCAGCGACAACAGCCTCATTTACCATAAGACCTGTTGCAATAATGGTAACATCGCTACCACAAGCGAGTTTTACTGCTTTACCTACTTCAAATTTATAAGTAGCTTCATCGTTAAATACAGGCACTGCAAATCTACCAAAACGCATATAAACAGGACCATCAATTTCAGCAGCCGCAACAACTGCTGCTTTTGCTTCTACAGCGTCTGCAGGGTTGATAATTGTCATACCCGGAATTGTACGCATAAGAGCAATATCTTCGTTACATTGGTGTGTAGCACCATCTTCGCCAACAGAAATACCAGCATGTGTAGCACCAATTTTAACAGGGAGATGAGGATATCCAATTGAGTTTCTAACTTGTTCAAAAGCACGACCTGCAGCAAACATTGCAAAACTTGAAGCAAACACGAGTTTACCAGTTGAAGCAATACCAGCAGCAATGCTCATCATATTACCTTCTGCAATACCACAATCAATAAATTGGTCAGGATAAGCAGATTTAAATTTTCCTGTTCTTGTAGCGCCTGCAAGGTCTGCGTCAAGAACAAGCATATCTTTTCTTGTTTTTCCAAGTTCGATAAGGCCTTCGCCGTATCCATCACGAGTTGCTTTTTTAATTACATCTGCCATTTTATTTGCCCTCCAACTCTTCAAGTTTAGCATTTAATTCTTGCATTGCTTGTTCATATTGCTCTTTATTTGGAGCAACACCATGCCATTCGCATTCATCTTCCATAAATGAAACGCCTTTACCTTTGATTGTTTTAGCAACAATACAAGTAGGTTTACCTTTAACTTCTCTTGCTTGTTTATAAGCATCTTCGATTTGTTCAAGGTCGTTACCATCAATAGTAATTACATTCCAGTTAAATGCCTTAAACTTTTCATCGATAGGTAAAGTTGACATTACATCAGTCATTCTACCATCAATTTGCAAGTTATTAAAATCTACAAAAGCAACAAGATTATCAAGTTGTTTAAAACCAGCAAACATTGCTGCTTCCCAAACTTGACCTTCTTGAATTTCACCATCACCGAGAATGGTATAAACTCTATAATCGTCCCCTGCTTTTTTAGCCGCAATAGCCATACCACAAGCAGCAGAAATACCTTGGCCAAGCGAACCTGTTGACATATCAACACCAGGAATGTTTTTCATGTCAGGGTGACCTTGCAATAACGCACCTTTATGTCTTAATGTTTTAATTTCATCAAGAGGGAAAAATCCTTTTAATGCAAGCGCTGCATACAAAGCAGGTGCAGCATGACCTTTAGAGAGAACGAGTCTATCTCTATTAGGGTTTTTAGGGTTTTTAGGGTCAACATTCATCTCATTTGTGTAAAGCCATGTAAGTACATCAGCGATAGAAAGCGAACCGCCTGGATGCCCTGCTTTTGCACAATAAGTTCCTTCGATGACACCCATACGAACCTTTGTAGCAAAAATTTCAAGTTCTTTTTTAGTTTTGATATCCATTTTCTTCTCCTTTTTCCACTTGAAATTCAAGTGGGAAATATCAAATTATATTTTAACAGTTTAACTGTTTAATACTATACCATATGTTTTAACAAAAAGCAAACTATAAATTAATAATATAGTCAACAAATTCTGCAAAACCACCGTTTTCACAATCTTTATCTGTGATATAATCGGCATACGATTTTAAATCAGATGGAGAGTCATTTACAAAAGCGCCAATACCTGCCGCTTGAATCATCTCTAAATCGTTATAATAATTACCAATAGCGCAAACATTTGAATGAGGAATATTAAACATATCTGCAAGTTTTAAAATAGCAGTTCCCTTATCAGTATATGTAGTCGAAAACTCCATAAACTTACGATTTGTATCCATAAGTTTTATATCATGCGGACAGTTTGCTCTGGCAAAATCTCTGACTTTTTGAATGTCTTCCGGTTCATCTTCAAACAAAACCTTTTGCCAGTCAAGGTCAATTATTTCATCAAGAGTTGTTTCGATATAATCAACTTTTTCATAAGATAAATGTTGCTTTGTAACTTCATTTACATGCAAACAGTAAATATTTCTATCAGAATAAATTTCTATGCCAACATTTGGAAACCGTGACTGAAGAAGCCTTACAAATTCTTTTGAACTTTCAGCAAGGTTTACTTTAAAAGTAGCCTTATCTTTATAAAAATCATAAAAAGTATGGCCACCATTTACTATTAAAGGACAATTAAACTCTATTTCCTCGGAAATAAATTCAGTGGTATTTATTCCTCTGCCTGTGCAAATAGTAAATTTACCACCAAGTTCTTCAAATTTCTTTATTGCATCTAAATTAACTTTTGGAATAAAGTTTTGATTTTTATATAGTGTACCATCTAAATCAGTTACCAAAAGATAACCATCAAGTGTTTTTTTCATTTTCAACTCTTTCTCAACTTTTCAAGTTGATTAGCAAAATATTCAGGCAATTCACTTTGAAATTCTATGTACTCGCCATTAGGATGAATAAAACCTATTTTGCGAGCGTGCAAACATTGCCCATTAAAACTTTTTGTTTGTTCTTTACCATAAACAGAATCATTAAACACAGGTTTATTTAAATAAGCCATATGGACTCTGATTTGATGTGTTCTACCTGTTTCAAGTTTTAGTCTTACATATGTGTATTTATCAAATTGTTCTAAAACTTGATAATGAGTAACAGCGTTTTTTGAATTGTTTTGAGTAACTGCCATTTGTTTACGTTTAATTGGATGTCTGCCAATAGGCGCATCAACAGTACCATTTTCATCTTTAAAAACACCGTTACAAATTGCTTCATACTCTCTTGTAAACGAATGTTCTTTTATTTGATTTGCTAAAAAATTATGAGCATTATCATTTTTAGCAACAATCAATAAACCACTTGTATCTTTATCAATTCTATGAACAATTCCCGGTCTTATTACTCCATTTATCCCCGATAAACTATTGCCACAATGATAAAGTAAAGCATTAACCAAAGTACCGCTATAATTTCCAGGGGCAGGATGAACCACCATACCTTTAGGTTTGTTTACAACGAGCAAATCTTCATCTTCATAAACAATGTCTAATGGTATATTTTCGGGTTGCGCAGTATCATCAACAGGCGCAGGTATATCAACAACAATCTCATCATTCGGTTTTAACTTATAACTTTTTGAGACAGTTTTTCCATTTACCAAAACTCTATCTTGTTCAATGAGCAAACCCACAGCGTTACGGCTCAAACCTTCAACACTATCTGCAATAAATTTATCCAATCTATCAAAATTTTCTTCAAGATAGGTTAAATATACTTTATCCATTACTCTTTTTATCCTTAAACATATCGATTAAAATATATATAATCCATAAACAGCAACCGATTACCACACAACAATCGGCAACATTAAAAGAAGGAAAATCAAAAAAACCAAAAGTTATAAAATCAATTACCTGACCGGTAGATACTCTATCAACCATATTGCCTATTCCACCGGAGATAATAAGCATAACAACATAATGCAAAAACTTATCAGTTACTTTTAATTTGATAAAATACACAACGCCTATTATTAAAAACAAAACAGTTGCGCTCATAAATATCCATCTTTTATCATCAAGCATACCAAAAGCCGCGCCATCATTATACAAAAATTGAAAATCAAACAAATAAGGAATAACAGTTATTCTGTTATTTTTCGGCATAAATTCAAGCGCTAATTGTTTAGTAATCTGGTCAATAGCAATAAATAAGATGCACATTAAAGATGCAAAATATTTATGTTTATATTTTTTAAAATGCAAAATTACACCTCAAATTACTGTTTGTATTCAAAGAAACTACCTTGAGCCTCGTCTTCTTCCTCTTGCTCAATTTCTTCAACAAAAAAGTCTTCCTCGTCATCATAACTTTCTTCAAAAACATCGTCCTCTTTTAAAGGCACAAACGAATTATCTGCAACTTTTTCATTAAATTCATCATTAGTGATATCTTCAGAAATAATTGTATCCAAAACCAACTCTGAATCAGAAATATTTTTCAAAATTTCAAGTTGTTTCATACATTGCTCAATAGAAGCATCTCTGTATTTCAAAATTTCTTCTTTTAAACGAGTATAAACTTGCTTTTGTGCATTAATTTTTTCATCAGTTTCATTACGAAGAACAATAGACTCATTTTCAGCCTCTGCGATAACACCATCGCCTTTTTCTTTAGCAGCAGATAAAATCTCATCGCTTTTCTTTTTAGTTTCATCGTAGATATAATCCGCTTTTTTATGCGCTTCTTGAATTAATGCTGCTGCTTTTTCTTCAGCGGCTAAAATCATTTCTTTTGCTTTTTTATCAGCATCACGAATAACTTTATCAGCATTAATTTGAGCGTTTATAATACAAGTTTTAACCGACTCTTCTTTTTCTTGCAACTCTTCAATATGAGCGGCTAAAATCTTAATTTTTTCAACTAATTCTCTGTTTGAAATCTCTAAAGTTTCAAAATCATCCGCAACTTTATAACGAAAATCGTCAACATCAGCAGCTTTATAACCACTAATACCGGCTCTTAAAAAACCTGTTTGTCTTATTTCATTAGCAGTAAACATAAGTTACACATTCCTTTTTAAATATATTTTTTGACTGTTAATTTCAGTCTGCCTTTTTTTGTTTTTTCATCTATCTCGCAAACAATAAATTTCCCTTTTTTCCTAATTGATAAAACATCATCTTTTTTTATCAATTTAGTTGCATTTTCGCAAACAATGTGATTTACAACCAAATTGCCACTTGAAATACATTCTTTTGCCACTTCTCTAGAAAAATTACAAATAGCGCCGACAACACAATCTGCTCTATTAGACGCAACTGTTTTATAAATAGTTTCAAATTTTCTATCTATTTCAACATTATCATTAAATAAAGAAATTTCAACACCAACAGAGCCGACTTTTGAAATGTTTTCTAAACAAAATCTTTCAATTGATTTGCATACAAAAACAAAAGTCTCACCATTTTTAACAATAATATCCCCTACTTTATCTCGCTCGATACCTAAAGACATTATTGCGCCTAAAAAATCTCTATGAGACAATTCATAAATATTTTTATAAGAAAATTTAAGGCAACTAAAAGGATATTCTACAGTTTCAGCCCATTCAGGCAAAATTGCAACAAACACTCTTTCAGCGTCATCATACCCACCAAAGAAAGAATGATTAATTCTTTCTTTATCAAGAAAAGTTTTGCAAATAGAAAATTCTAATTCATTTAAAAAACCCAAGAAAGACGGAATATTTTTTAATTCCGTCATTCTTATAGCATCTTTAATTCTAGCAAATATTAACTTATCAGACTCTATTGCCATTAGATATAAATACCATTGTTTTCAGCAAAGTCTTCAAGCATTTCATCGCCCATAATATCAACATTATAAGGTGTGATAATAAATGTGCTGTTTGCAACTCTCTTTAAGTCGCCATTGTTAGCATAAGCAACACCACTTAAGAAGTCAACAAGTCTTCTTGAAACATCTTTACCTGTTGATTCAAGATTTAATACAACAGTTCTTTTTTGATTAAGATGATCTGCAATTTGTCTTGCCTCTGCATATGATTCAGGCTTAACAAGTACAACTGAAAGTTTTGAATTCGCATGAATATTCAAAAACTTACCTTTTGGTTGAGAAGCAGGCTCTTTTGTTTCAAAAGAACGTGAATTTGAATAAGTATCCTCTTCTTCTACATATTCATCTTCATAACCGTATTCTTCTTCATCCTCAAAACCATCATTAACATTCATAAAGTTTTTAATGTTGTCCATAAATCCCATTTTATATACCACCTTTAATTATAATTTCTTTTTCCAAAAAGCGCCGATCCAACTCTGACCATATTAGCGCCACATTTGATTGCAATGTCATAATCATCTGACATTCCCATAGACAATATGTCCATACTTATATTATCGTAAATTTTTGCTCTATTGTCAATAAAAAGTTTATACATTTCGTCAAAAAATTTAGATTTTTGTAAATTGTCAAGAAAAAGTGGTCCTAAAGTCATAAGGCCCTTAACACGAATGCCTTTTAATTCGCTGATTTCGCCTAACAATTCATCAAGTTGAAACTTATCAATACCACTTTTCGCTTCTTCATTTCCAATGTTGATTTCAACAAGAACATCTGAACAAATTTCTTTATTTACACTATGTTTAGAAATTTCTCGAGCAAGTTTTATTGAATCAACAGACTGAATAAGTTCTACTTTACCAACAATTTGCTTAACTTTGTTAGTTTGCAAAGTGCCGATAAATTGACGATGAAAGTCTTTTTCAAGCGCGTCTTCTTTAGATAAAAACTCCTGCACCCTATTCTCACCCATATATTTAATGCCTTTATGAAAAGAATAGTTTATAACTTCAACAGGAACTGTTTTTGTAGCAGCTAAAAGTGTTACATCATCATACTTTTTTCCAACTGAAACTGTAGCGTCATTAATTTTCTCACAAATATGCTTATAATTTTCATCAAAAATTTCAAAACTAGTCATCTAAATTCTTACCCTTCACAATTACATCATCATAAATTTTAAGTTGACCATATCCATAATCAGTATCTACGATAACGTAATCTTTTGTACTATATACAATATCTGTTTCAACAAATTTTACAACATTGCCAAGTCTTACATAAACACCTTTTTTGCCATCTTTAATTCTGACCGCACGAGAATTAACTTTTAAGCCCTTATGTGTTTTTAATACAATTTGCATATTGATTTTTCTAAGTGTTGATAATTCTTCATTCATTTTCATACATGAAAGAACTAAAACAGATTTTTTGCCATCTTCACTTTTGTTAATCGCTTCAACTTTTACACTTAATTCATTTGCAGAAGATAGCGCAGTGCTAACTTTCAACTTGTCCCCTTCTGCAATTTTGCTAATATCGGCAGTATTAACAACTGTTACAATATACCATTCGTTTTCACTGATAACTTTTCCAACCTGATTATCTGCAACTTCACTTGCTTTAACATTTTCTACTTCTGAAACAGAAATATCTTCAATATTTTCATAACTTAATGAATTTTCATAGCCGTCAACAAAATTTACAAAGTATCCTGAATAAGCACTTTTAACAGATTTTTCAGAACTTACATATTTTGATTTTAACTGATTAAGTTGTTTTTTAAGGTCAGCAATAACTTTTTGATAATTATCTTCCCTGCCGGTTGCGAGTTGTCCTTTTGCCATATAATACCTTAAGGAATCAAGCGTTTTTTGAGCAGTAACAAAATCATTATCATCAACATTAACAAGCAAATTTTTAATATAATTACTTGTTTGCGAAGACACAATATCAAGGTCGGTAATATAAATTGAATTCTGTTTATCAATTTCTTCAATTGAACTTAAATATTCTTGCAAAGTATTAATCTCGTTAGCAAGTTCAACGTCTTTTGAATTCTCATAAAAACTTACAACAACCGAATCTTTTGCTACTTTGCCACCGTTTGATGCTTTACAAACTTTATAGCCTTTGCTATCAGAAGTGATTATATTTTCTTTTCTAACAACAAAACATTCAGAAGAAATTGATTCATCAATCATAATCTCTCCCGCAGTTTCAGTAACATAAGGGTCAAAAAGCGAGCTAAATGTATGATACAAAACAAAAGCAACAATTAAAACACCAAAAAAGCCGAAAAGAAACTTACTAAAATAACTAGTTTCTTTATTTTTTTCACTCATACATTTCACTCCTTTTTAAAAAATCATTAATTAAATCACTACAATTTACTAAAATATCTTCAAAACTGTCTTCATCTGGGTAAACCCAATTGATAGATTCATTTCTTCTAAACCAGGTTAATTGTCTTTTTGCGTATCTCCTGGTTTCTTGCTTTAATTTATCAACGCAACTTTCAAGTGTTGCTTTGCCATCTAAATAAGGTTTAAATTCTTTGCAACCAATTGCTTGAACAGCAGTTTTAGAAACAGGTAATTTATAAAAGTTGATTACTTCGTCTAAAACACCATTTTCAAGCATTTTTTCAACTCTCAAATTGATTCTATCGTAAAGAGTATCTCGGTTTACATAATTAATACCAATATACAAAGCATTATAAGGAGATTCTGCTTTTTTTGATTCAACTACTTGCTGACTTTTAGTCTTTCCTGTTGAATAATACATCTCTAAAGCACGTTTTACCCTTTTAACGTTATTAGGATGAATCTCTTTAGCAGAATTAGGATCTAGTTTACATAACCTTTCAAAAAGTCCACTAGTACCGAGTTCTTTTTCTAAACTTTCAATCTCAAGTCTTACCTTATCATCGGAATTTTGAAGCGAAAAATCTATATTATTCACAAAACTATCGATATAAAGCCCTGTTCCACCAACAAAAAGAGGAGTTTTGCCTCTTGAAACAATATCTTTAACAATTTCCTTTGCTCGCTCGCTAAAGTCAGCAACAGAAAACTCATCACAAACACTTACACAGTCAATAAGATGATGAGCAACCCCTTTCATCTCATCAATGGAAGGTTTTGCAGTAGAAACAGAAAGTTCTTTATAAACTTGCATAGAATCAAACGAAACTATCTCACAGTTATGCTTTTTAGCAAGTTCAATTGAAAGTGCAGTTTTACCACTTGCAGTTGGACCAACAATAACAATAACAGGTGTTTTCTTCATATCAAACAATCCTTGAAAATCTCTTTTTAAATTCATACAACGACATTTCTGCAACAATAGGTCTGCCATGCGGACAATATCTGATTTTATTATCATTTAAAACAATATCTGCAAGTGCAGAAAGTTCTGTTGCAGTAGTTTTATTGCCACCTTTAATCGCCGCCCTACAAGCGACGGAATGATAAAGCCAATCCAAAAATTCAGGCGAAAAATCAGTAAACTTATCATTAAGTTTTCCTGCGATTTCTTCAATCAATTCTTTAACATTTTCTTTATCAAGTTCCATAGGAATGCTTCTAACTAAAATAGTTTTCATTCCATAATCTTCAAGTTCAAAACCTAAACTATTAATCTCATCAATATTAGAAACTATAGCATCATACTCATCAGCAGATAAAGTAACTTGAACAGGAACAATAAGCATTTGTGGATTATGCTCGGCATTTTCTTTTAACTTTTCAAAAATAATTCTCTCATGGGCCGCATGCTTATCAATAATAAGCATTTTATCATCAACTTCAACAAGAATATATGTATCAAAAGCCTCGCCGATATATTTAAAACTAATATGTTCTTCTTTGCTTTCAACTTCTACTTGTTTAACTTCTGCTTGATTAATTTCTACTTGTTCAATAGGCTTTTCTTCTTTTTCTTCATTATAACTAAATGAAGGCTCTGAAACTGATTTTACCTTTGAATAATCAATGCCGAAAGGAATATCAACATTGGTTTTCTTTTCAACAAAACTAGACTGTTGAGGTTTGTTATCAACAAATTCCTTTTTAAACTCTGCTACAGTAGTTTGCTTGAAAAATTCTTCCTTTTTATCTTCAACTGATTTTTCAGGCATTTTAATTTTGATTTGCTCTGCCACATCAGTTTCAACAAGTTCATCAACATTTGATTTAAAGGCAACTCTTGAAACATCGCTATCAAGCGCAGACATAACCGCATAATAAACTGCCCTGAAAATACTTTGTTCATTTGAAAATCTTACTTCTATTTTAGATGGATGCACATTAACATCAACCATTGAAGCATCAAGCGAAATATTCAAAACACAACCAGGATACATGCCTGTCATAATACGGTTTTTATACGCTTGTTCAAGTGATGCAATGCCTGTTTTTGTTCTAATATATCTACCATTAAGGAAGAAAAATTGCATTGCTCGATTTTTCTTTGAAGCAGTAGGTTTTGTAACAAAACCAGTTACATTAATGCCGTCAAGCGAATAATTAACTTCAAGCAAAGAATTAGAAAATTCTGCGCCAAAAATAGAGAAACATACTGATTTTAAATTCTTATCGCCTGGGGTATTAATAACTTGTTTGCCATCTTTGATGAGTTTGAAAGAAATTTCAGGGTGTGACAACGCAATGCGCTCTATAATACCCACAACTACATTTGACTCGGTGTTATCTTTTTTCAAAAATTTCATACGCGCCGGGGTGTTATAAAACAAGTCTTCAACAATGAAAGTAGTGCCAAGCGCACAGCCTGACTCATCAAAAGAAACTTCTTGTCCACCCTCGATTCTATAATGATAACCAAACTCATCATTTGCAGTACGAGTTATAAGCGAAACGCGAGAAACTGCGCAAATAGACGCGAGCGCTTCACCACGAAAGCCTAAAGTATAAATAGCATCAAGGTCTGCGCCGGTTTTAATTTTACTAGTAGCATGACGCAAAAACGCAGTAGGTATATCTGCTTTTTCAATACCACAGCCGTTATCGGTAACACGCATAAAAGTGCGCCCACCATTTTTAATCTCAACAGTAATGGCACTAGCGCCGGAATCTATGCTATTTTCAACTAATTCTTTAATCACTGCAGATGGACGGTCAACAACTTCCCCTGCCGCAATTAATTCCGAAACATTCTTCGGAAGCAGATTAATTTTTGCCATTACTTTTCTCCTTTTTTATTTTACTTTAATCTTTTTCACAGACGACCACTTACTATAAACAGTTTTATAACCTTTTTTAGTAACAAAACTTCTTACAGATACCTTGTACTCGCCTTTTTTAAGGTTACTATACTTTTTAGTTGCTGCTTTTGCAGAATTATAAGTTTTAGTAACTGTTTTTTTACCGATTACATATTTAACTTGATAGCCTTTTGCTCCACTAACTTTTTTATAGCTTACTTTTAAATATTTCTTACCTGATGAAAGTGAAAAACTAGGAACACCAAGTTTCTTTTTAGGAGTTGCTTTGCCTTTTTCAACTAATTCACCACAAATAGAACAAATCTTATCTCCACTATAACCTTTTTCAAAATATGTAGCCTGTTTTTTATTTTTTAAATTTGTTTTGTGTTCACAACTTGTATCAGTTTCGTTAGAAAAATCATATTCAATAAATGTATAAGACTCTTGATTAGCATATTCTTGCGCCACAGTACCTTTTACGCCATAAACAATAAATTTATCGTTTTTTACATAATCCCAGTAACCTAAACTTTCGATATATTCATAAGAATAACCAAACGCATAACGAGAAATGTTTCTTATTCCTTCATGAAGTTTAACTGATTTAAGCGAAGTACAGTCTAAAAACGCATAATCTGAAATATAAGTTTCCGAACCGATATATTCTCCATACACGTTAGTTTTTGTACCTCTTTCGAATGTTACTTTACTTAAAGAAGTACAACCTTCAAAAGCGTTATAATAAACATCTCTAACAGAAGTAGGAATTATTACAGAAGTTATTTTTGTACAGTTCTCAAAAGCATTAGGACAAATTGCTCTTGTATCCTCTTTGATAGACACACTTTGAATATCTGTTTTTGCTTTTATAAGCAAGTCATTTAGATACAAAATACCATTTTCCCAGTTGTTAACATTATTATAAAATGCAGTGCCTTCAAATACTTTATCTGCAACGCTGATATATTTTGAGAGCAAGTTGATTTCACTAAGATTTGAACAATTTATAAATGCCCCTCTGCCGATATATGTAACTGTATTTGGAACAGTAACAGATGTTATTCTTGTGTTGCCCTCAAAAGTGCTACCAGCAATTGTTACAACATCACAACCTTCAATTTGTTCAGGAACAGTAACAACGGAATCAACACCTAAATATTTTTCGATAACAACTACATTGTAATCGACATAATAACTCCAAGGAAAAGCAACACCTAGAGAAATAAAACCAAATTTGTTATCACTAGCATAAATTTGCGCCGCGGTATTTTCCCAACCATTGATTTTAAAATTGCTGATTGTAAAAACGTCACCAGATTTAAAATCTTCATAATAGCCAAAAGCATAAGTTCCGATTTCAGTCACTTTTTCAGGCAAAGAAACTTCTAAAAGTGATGGACAATGATAAAATGCTTGCCCAAGCACTCTTTTTAACTGCGCAGGAAACTTTACACTTTCAAGTGAAGTACAAAAAGCAAACGCACTACCACCAATATAAGTAACTGTATCAGGAATTTTTACAGATTTAATATTAGTATTATTTTTAAAAACATTTGAATCGATAGCAGTTACATTATAGCCTTCGTAAGTATCAGGAATTACAACATCCGAATCACTTCCGTTGTAACCTATAAGCCAAGCATCTTGGTCATAAATCTGAAACTTAAATTCTTCAACCATATCATCTGCACTTGCCATTACAAATGGTAATGCGCTAAACGCAACACATAAAATCATTAAAATTGAAATAAATCTTTTCATAAAAATACCTCTTATATTTCTTTAGCTCGTTTTACAATTTCATCTAACTTTTGCATACATTCAATAGGGGTTAGAGTATTAACATCAAGCATTTTAATATCATCTACAAGGCTTTGCGACATAGCAGATGAAAAATTATTTTGCTCTGATACATACTCTTTCTTTATAATAACATTCTCGCCGGCTTCCAAAGTTGAAAGTATCTCTTTAGCACGATTTACTACTTTTTGTGGTACGCCGGCTAACTTTGCAACTTCGATACCATAACTATCATCAGAGCCACCTCGAACAATTCTGCGCAAGAAGATAATATCATCACCACGCTTTTTAGCGGCGATATTATAATTCTTAACACCATCTAACTCTTCTTCCAAAGAAGTTAACTCGTGATAATGTGTTGCAAAAAGTGTTTTAGCGCCGATTTTTTTCTTATCAGCAACATATTCAAGCACTGCGCGTGCGATCGCCATACCGTCATAAGTTGAAGTACCACGACCGATTTCGTCAATTATAAGCAAACTATTTTTAGTTGCATATTTCAAGATATTAGCAACCTCGCTCATTTCAACCATAAAGGTTGATTTGCCACTTGCCAAGTCATCAGACGCGCCAACACGAGTGAAAATAGCATCACAAATTGAAATTTTAGCACTTTTTGCAGGTACAAATGAGCCAATTTGCGCCATAAGTGTAATAATCGCAGTTTGACGCATATATGTAGATTTGCCTGCCATATTAGGACCGGTAATAATCGCGCAACGATTATCTTTAATATCAAGGCGAGTATCATTAGGCACAAAAGCAGTGTCTGACAATAATTCTACAACAGGGTGTCTTCCCTCGCGAATATCAATCTCGCCATCGACAGAAATTTGCGGACAAATATAACTGTTTTTATAAGCCACAACAGAAAGTGACCAGATAGCATCAAGACGAGCAACTGCATCTGCAGTTCGTTTGATACTTTCCATAAATTTTGCGGCCTCATCACGAACTGCAACAAAAAGATTATATTCAAGCGCAATTAACTTGTCCTGCGCGCCAATAATTCTGCTTTCTAACTGTTTTACTTCTTCAGTCACATATCGTTCACTAGTTGACAATGTCTGACGTCGAACATATTCTTCAGGCGGAGTAAAATCTGCAGAATTAGGAATTTCAATATAATAGCCAAAAACTCTATTATATTTAATTTTAAGTTTTTTAACGCCTGTTCGCTCTCGCTCACGAGCCTCAAGTTCACTAACTATGTGTCTGCCGCCCTTCATATCACTAGTTAGGCGGTCAACTTCTTCATTAAAGCCTTCTCTAATAATTCCACCTTCACGAACGGTAAGTGGAGGCTCATCAACAATTGCGCTATCAATAAGATTTGATAGTTGTGACAACTCGTCAATATCATTATAAATTCCTTGTAAAAAGGCAGAATCCATATTGCAAATTGCCGATTTAATTCTAGGCATTTTCTTCAAAGTGAAACTGAGCGCATTAAGTTCTCTTGCATTCGCAGAACCATAAAGTACCCTTGTCATAATTCGCTCAAGGTCTTTAATTTCTTTCAAAGAATCACTTAATTCTTCTCGAATTTCGTGTTTAGATAAAAGTTCGCCAACTGCATTTTGTCTGCGAGAAATCTCTGCAGGCGATAAAAGTGGTAATTCAATCCAATTTCTAATAAGACGTTTACCCATAGGTGTTTTGGTATTATCAAGCACCCACAAAAGCGAACCTTTTTTGTCATTAGAACGCAATGTTCTTGTAAGTTCAAGGTTTGTTCTTGACGAAATATCAAGTCGCATATATTTATTCTCACTATAAAAATCAATAGTGTTAATTGCAGCCATATCATTCTTTTGAGTTTTAAACAAAAAACCAAGCGCAGAACAAAGAGCATTTTTTGAAACAGAATCTTCTTCAACGCCTAAAGACGGAAAACTTTCTGCATTAAAATGTTTTAAAACGCTGCTAGAACATTCATAACCGATTAATTCATAATCAATTAAATCAAGACGGCTACACAATTGTTTAGTGATTAATTCATAAAGCGCAACCATTCTTGCCGCATCTTCATTGAGCAGTACTTCTTTTGGTGAAAAGCGAGTGATTTCATTAATAACTTCACTTTCTAACTTTTTAGATTCAATTTCAGTTAAATGAAGTTTACCTGTTGAAACATCTGCAAAACAAAGACCTGCTTTATCGTCTTTAACAAATATTGTTGCAAGGTAATTGTTCACACCAGGCTCTAGCATACTTTCTTCAGTTACAGTACCGGGTGTAATTATTCTTACAACATCTCTTTTAACTAACTTTTTGGCTTTTGAAGGGTCTTCTGTTTGCTCACAAATAGCAACTCTGTATCCCTTTTTAACAAGTCTTGCAATATAACCTTCTGATGAATGAAATGGAATGCCACACATATCGGCTTTTTCATCTTCGCCATTTGCACGCTTGGTTAAAACAAGGTCTAATTCTTCAGAGGCTACCCTTGCATCATTATAAAACATCTCATAAAAATCGCCAAGCCTAAAGAACAGTATGCTGTCAAGATGCTGTTTCTTTATCTCAACATACTGCTTCATCATTGGTGACATATTTGGAGTTATCTCAGGTAATATATCAACTCTTTTAGCCATTTTTATTTTACTTCCTTAAACAAATTTAAAATTATTAGTGGCAACCACCACAAGTGCTACATGAACCTGAACAAGATGCATCAGGAATTTCAACTGTTTTTGGGTCTGCACCGTCAATGCACATTGAAATAATAAGATTAACTTTATTCACAATTTCATCAAGTGCTATTTTTGCTTCGTTATATGCAATCATAGACTCATTTGCCATAATCTTTTTATAGCATTCTTGTAATTGTTCGTTATATTCTGCCATCTTTTCTTCATCTTTTTCAGGGTTAGTCATAGCAGTGTTAATATTCATTCTGATAAGATTAAACTCGCCAATTAAATCTTGAAGTGCTTTATCATCATCATTTTTTTGTTTTGCAGCAGCATATGCTTTATATAAATCGTGTTCTTGAATTGCTGCTCCGAGTTCTCTTGCTACATCTAAAATTTCCATAATTAAAAAATCCTTTCGTATATAAAATTAAATTATTTTTCCTTTTAATATCCAAGTGTCACCACTTGTGACTTCTATATTGACGAAACTACCAATTAAATCAGTGTTTCCTTCAACTTCAATTTCAAAATTATTAAGTGTTCTTGCATATAGTTTACCATCATTTCTTGATTTATCTTCAACTAATGCTCTGAAAACTTTACCAACTTGTTCTTTGCAAACTTCTTCAGAAATTCTTTCTTGAACAGATAACAATTCTCTAAACCACTTGCCTTTTTCTTCTGCGCTGACACTATCAGGCATTTCTGCAGCAGGTGTTCCGTTTCTTTTTGAATAAATAAAAGTAAACAAAGACTGGTATCTTACTTCTTCTATTAAAGAAATTGTTTCTTTTACTTGTTCATAAGTTTCAGATGGAAAACCTACAATAATATCAGAAGTTAAAGTAAGTTCAGGTATTAATTCTTTTGCTAATTTTATTAAGTTCAAATATTTATCTCTATCATAGTGTCTATTCATTGCCTTTAACACTCTTGATGAGCCACATTGAACAGGTAAATGCAAATGCTTTTCAACCTTTTCACATTTTGCCATAACTTCTAATAATTCTCTTGAACAGTCTTTTGGGTGCGATGTCATAAATCTTATTACAAAGTCACCCTCAACATCATTACACATTTTTAGAAGTTCAGGAAATTTAACTCCGTCACCATCATAAGAGTTAACATTTTGGCCAAGTAAAGTAATATTTTTAATTCCGCTATCCACCATATTTTTAAAATCATTCAAAATATCTTGTGGTTTACGGCTTCTTTCTCTACCTCGCACATAAGGAACTATACAATAGGTGCAAAAATTATTGCAACCATACATGATAGGCAACCAACCATGAACTTTGCTTTCATTGACTTGCGGAATACCTTCTGCAATGACACCATCCATTTGAGGTATATTAAACATTCTGCGTTGGTTATTTAAAATATCATAAAGCATTTCAGGTAATTTATGAACAACATGAGTGCCAAAAACCAAATTAACATGTGGAAAACTACGCTTGATTTTATTTGCAATATGTTCTTGTTGCATCATACAACCGCATAGAGCAACAATGCTATCAGGCTTTTTCTTTTTTAAATGCACCAAAGCGCCAACATTGCCAAAAACTCTATCTTCTGCGTGCTCTCGAACTGCACAAGTATTAAAAATTACTAAATCAGCATCATCAGAAGAATCAACAAATTCATAACCCATCATTTCAAGCATTCCCATAATCTTTTGAGAATCTGCAACATTTTGCTGACAACCAAAAGTTCTAATAAACGCTTTAGGTTTTGAATATTTATTTAATACAATTGATTTTACTTTTTCACAAAAATCTTTTTGAATTGCTAATTCTTCTTCGCTTACAAAAATATCTTTTCTATCTTTCAAAAAAATTCTCCTACTCATCAAGTTTAAGCACAGCCATAAATGCTTCTTGAGGAACTTCGACTGAACCCAACTGACGCATACGTTTTTTACCTTCTTTTTGTTTTTCAAGAAGTTTCTTCTTACGAGTAATATCGCCACCATAACATTTAGCAAGTACGTCTTTTCTTACTGCCTTAACTGTTTCTCTGGCAATTACTTTTCCACCAACTGCTACTTGAACAGGTACTTCAAATAACTGTCTTGGAATATGCTCTTTTAATTTTTCTGCTATTCTTCTTGCTCTCTTATATGCATTATCAGAGTGAACAATAAACGAAAGAGCATCTACAATTTCGCCATTTAGCATAACATCTAATTTAACAAGTTTTGAAGCGTTATAGCCTTTATGCTCATAGTCATATGAAGCATAACCACGAGTTCTGGATTTAAGCGCATCAAAAAAGTCATAAACGATTTCATTAAGTGGCATTTCATAATGAATATCAACACGTTCTGTTGTTACATATTGCATATCAACAAAAACGCCTCTACGCTCTTGACACAAATCCATAATAGCGCCAACATAATCATTAGGACTATAAATATGAACATTACAAATCGGCTCTTCTGCAGTAACAATAGTTGCAGGGTCAGGATAATTTGTAGGGTTATCAATTGAGATTTGTGTGCCATCAGAAAGGTTTAATTTATATTCAACAGAAGGTGCGGTTGTAATCAAATCAAGATTATACTCTCGCTCTAATCTTTCTTGAATAATTTCCATATGCAAAAGGCCTAAAAATCCACATCTAAAGCCAAAGCCTAAAGCAGATGATGTTTCTGCTTCAAACATTAAAGCAGCATCATTAAGTTGCAATTTTTCAAGCGCTTCTCTAAGGTCTGTATATTGAGCGCCATCTGCAGGATAAATACCACAGAAAACAACAGGATTTACTTGACGATAACCAGGAAGTGGCTCACTAGCGCCGTTTTGCGCAGTAGTAATTGTATCACCAACGCGCGCCTCTGCCGCATTTTTAATAGATGCTGCAATATAACCTACTTCACCTGCTCGAAGTTCATCACAAGGTTGCATTGAAAGAGCGGTTTTTCTACCCACTTCAACAACATTGAACTCGGCACCGGTTGCCATCATTTTAATAGTCATACCAGGTTTAATCACACCATCAACAACTCTAAAATATACAATTACGCCTTTGTATGCGTCATAATAAGAATCAAAAATCAACGCTTTTAATGGTTTGTCATCTTCTGCTTGTGGTGCAGGAACTCTTTCAACAATAGCATCAAGGACTTGTTCGATATTCAAACCTGATTTCGCAGAAACCTTAGGAGCATTATGCGCTTCAATGCCAATAATATTTTCAATATCATCAGCACATTTTTCAGGGTCGGCAGATGGTAAGTCAATTTTATTAATTACAGGAACTATTTCAAGGTCATGGTCAAGCGCTAAATAAGTATTCGCAAGAGTTTGCGCTTCAATTCCTTGAGAAGAATCGACAACAAGCAACGCGCCTTCACAAGCGGCAAGTGAACGAGAAACTTCATAATTAAAGTCAACATGTCCCGGGGTGTCAATTAAATTAAGTTCATATTTTTTGCCATCTTTTGCATCATAGTAAAGTGTTACAGGATGAGATTTTATAGTAATACCTCTCTCCTTCTCCAAATCCATACTATCAAGCAATTGATCGGTCATTTGACGTTGCTCCACTGATTGAGTAACCTCTAAAAGTCTATCAGCAAGAGTAGATTTTCCGTGGTCAATATGTGCAATAATGCAAAAATTTCTTATCTGGTCTTTATTTATCTGCATTACAAACCTCTTTCTAAAATATATTCAACATATTATAACATAAATTTATTTTATATTCAATATTAATTTATATTTTATTTAATATTAAAGTGTTGCTTTTTACAAAAATATATGTTAAAATCTTTTTAGTTTATTTTTGGAGGAAATTCAATTGGCTAGAAACAAAAAGCAAAAAGTTGTTTGGGGTAATTTAGAGCCAGGCAGTCTTATAAAAGTTGCAGACATTAAAATATTAGTTTGCTTTATATTATTTAGCACTAAAAAAACTTTTTCTGCAGATACTATTAGTCATATAATCAGATATAATTCCATTGCCACTTATTTTGACATTGCTCAAGCAATTGATGAATTAGAGCGTGATGGTAATTTATTAAAAAACGAAAATGGCGAATATTCGCTTACTGAAAATGGTATTACAATTGCAAAAGAGTTGAATTATGACATACCATTTACTATAAGAGAAAGCGCTTTATCTGCGGCTAATTATGAAATTTTGCTTCAAAAAAGACTTAAAGATAATAAAATCGAAATTATACCTGACGAAGATAAATACATTGTTAAAATTTCTATGCTAGAAAACGGTAAAGAGGCAATGGGAATTTCAGTAAGAGTTTCTTCAGAAGATGAAGCGGCAAAAGTAAAACATAACTTTTTGCAAGACCCAAGTGGTTTTTATATTATGAATTTCAGAAAACTATTTGGCATTAACCAGGAGGACTAATATGACTCTTGTTATTCAAGCAATTGTACTCGGCGTTACTCTTGCTATGGATGCTTTATCAATATCAGTTTCTAAAGCATTGGCTTCGCAAAAAATCAAAATTTCTAATGCATTAAAAATTGCAATTGTTTTTGGTATTTTTCAAGCAATTATGCCACTTTTAGGATACTTAATCGGCAGTAGTTTTTATGATTTAATTAAAAATTGTTTTAACTTTGTTAGTTTTGTTATTCTCGCATTTTTAGGTGGTAAAATGATTTATGAACACTATAAAAACGAAGATAATTCTCAAAATGGAATTGTAACTTTCAAAGAATTGATTTTGCTTGGAATTGCAACAAGTATTGATGCATTAGCAGCAGGTTTTATTTTTTCTCGTGATGAAATTTTTCAAGTAATTATCAGTTGTTTAATTATCGGAATTGTTACTTTTATTATTTGCACAATAGGATATATTTGTGGTGGAAAAGTTAGAAAATTAATCGGTGATAAAGGCGAATTTTTCGGCGGTATAGTGCTGATTTTACTTGGTGTTAAGTTTTTAATTGAATATTTTATTTAGATAATTAAAACCGTAGTTTTTACTACGGTTTTCTTTTTTAAAATTTACAATTGTATGTCTTGACATAATCTGCTTTAATTAGTATAATTAATATAATTATACTTTAATTGAATAGCAGAGGTTTTTTAAATGAATGATAGACCATTTTGGAATTTCTTAATTAACCTCGGTGTAGTAAAATGGTTTTGCAATTTGAAAATCTGCAAAAAGATGATGAATTTCAAACTTTTTCAAAAGATTTTCAATTGTGAAATGATAACTTATTTATTTTATGGAGTTATGGCAACCGCTATAAATTGGGGTAGTTATTGGCTATTATGTTTATTATTTAAAATTCCAATTAACTCGCCTACATCTGATAATGCCTTTTTATCAGGCGTTGCTAATACAATAGCATTTATTATTGCTTTGATATTTGCTTTTTTAACAAACAAATTTATTGTTTTCAAAAGCAAAAACACTTCACTAAAAAACACATCGAGAGAATTTATATCTTTTACAATAGCAAGAATTATTACTTTTTTAATTGAATCTTGCATTTTAACCATTTCAAATATACTTGAGCTTAATCTGGTTATAATGAAAATCGTAGCAGGAATTATTGTTGTAATTCTAAATTATATTTTTAGTAAATTATTTATTTTCAAAATAAAGGAGCAGAATAATGACATCAGCAATTAAAAACACTACTTCTTCACCTTTGAAAAAAGAGAATTTCTTTTATAAGCATAGATTTGTGATTATTTCATTCTTTGTACCTATGTTTTTAATGATTTTTGCTTTTTACAAGGCTGACTTTTATCCATTTGGTGACGAGCAAATCATGGTTATTGATATGTGGCACCAATACTTCCCTTTCCTTAAAGTTTTGCAAGAAAAATTGCAAACCGGTGGGTCTTTGCTTTATACTTGGCAAGGTGGCGGTGGTACAAACTTTATAGCGCTCATTGCCTACTATGCAGCAAGTCCACTATATTTTTTAACTGCGTTAGTGCCATCTAAATTCTTAACAGAAGCAATGGCAATGGTGGTTATTTTAAAAATATCTTTTGCATCTGCATTTATGTATATATATTTGCGAAAGATGTTCAAAAGAGAAGATTTAGGTATCGTTGCTTTTTCAACACTTTATTCGCTTTGCGCTTACGCTATGGGTTACTATTGGTGTTTGATGTGGCTTGATGTAATGGCGCTTTTACCTCTTTGTATTTTAGGTCTTAACTCTTTAATTGATGAAGGTAAATTTAGATTATACACAGTTTCTCTTGCGCTTATGATGATTACCAACTACTATATTGGTGTAATGATGTGTATATTTATTGCTCTTTACTACCCTATCCTTTATTTTTCAAGAGATAAGGCACGTGGAGCAAGATACTGTGCTACAACAACCGGAAAGGCAGTTTTGTTTTCAATAATTGGTTGCTGTATAGCTGCAGTTATTCTTATTCCAACTTATCTTTCAATGCAAAACACCTATTACATTGACCAACAAGGCCCTACTGATAACAGTTTTTACAACCCTATTTTAGATGTGTTTTCAAATATGCTTCCTAATGTTGAACTTACTGTTAGAGGTGGCTTGCCAAATGTTTATTGTGGCATTTTATCATTTATGATGGCAATTGTTTTCTTGCTTTGCAAGAAAGTTTCGCCTAAAAAGAAAATTTTGAATTGTTTGATTTTAGGTTTTCTTATTTTAAGTTTCAACTGGAACAGACTTGACTTTATCTGGCATGGTTGTCACTGGCCAAACGAACTTCCTTATAGATACTCATTTGTTTTCTCATTTATTGTTGTTACAATGGCTTGTGAGGCTTATACTTATTTAAAAGATATTACATCTGGTCAAATTGGTGCAGTAGCCGCTGGCGGTATTATATATGCAATACTCGCAGAAAAACTTTATAAAGACACGTTTGATTACAAAGTAATTTATATAACTATTCTTTTATTTGCTGTATATGGCATTGTTCTTGCGATTTATAAGAGTGGCAAAATCAAGCAAGCAATCTGTGGTATTATGTTGTTTGTTTGTGTGTTCGCAGAAATGACTAACTATACCGTTAAATCGGTGCAAGCAGTTGGTAAATCAAACAGAACAACTTACTACACAGCATACGATGATGTTCAAGCATTAAAAAACAAAGTTTTAGCAGAAGACGATGATTTTTATCGTATGGAAGTTTATAACAACTGGACTTGTAATGATCCGGCGTTATATGGTTACAATGGTTTAACTCAATTCTCATCAGAAATCAACAGTAATGTTACCTATATGATGAAATGTTTAGGTTTGGCTGCTGACCCTGGTTCAAACAGTTTCAGATACTTGGTTCAAACCCCTGTTGTAAACTCTTTATTAAATGTTAAATACATCATTGCTAGAAATGAAACTATGAGCGAACCTTTATTTGATGGCATTTATCAAAGCAATGATTCTCATATTTATAAAAGCAAATATCCTTTATCAATAGGATTTATGGTTGAAGATACTATTAAACAATGGCAACCTCAAGAACTTAATCCTTTTGAAACTCAAAACGATTATATTGACAAAGCATTAAGTCAAGAAGGCACAAGATTTATATTACAAGATGTTACTGAATTTGATTCTGCAACATCTTATTGCGATAATGGTTCAATTGGCTCATATGAAGGCTCTGGCGTTAATGTAAGTTCAAGTGGTGGCGCTGCCGCTGCACATTTAGCATTTACCGCTAAATCTAATGGTCCGATTTATATGTATGTTAAAGCAGATGGCGCTCAAACTATTTCAGGTAGAATCAAACAAGATGGCGCTAATGTTAAATTTGAAAACAACCGTGGTTGTATTGCAAGTTTAGGTAATGCTGTTGAAGGCGATACTATTTATCTTGATGTAAACTTCGAAGATGGTAGCGCAGGCTTTATTGAATGCTATGTTTACACTATGGATATGAATGAATGGGATTCTGTTTATAATGCGTTAAACGACGAAGCATTAAAAGTTACAAAATATAGCGACACAAAAATTGTTGGTACTGTTAATGCTAAAAAAGACGGAACCATGATGACTTCTATTCCTTATGAAAAAGGTTGGAAGGCGTATGTTGATGGCAAACGTGTTGATGTTACTGCTATTGGAAATGTATTCTGTTCGATAGACGTTCCTGCAGGAGAACATACAATTAAATTCAAATATATTCCATATGGTTTCGTAGTTGGTAATGTTGTTTCAATTATGAGTATTGCGGCTTTAGTTGCTCTTTACTATGTTGAAAAGATGTTGAAACGCAGAAATGAATTAATTGCTGAAATCGAAACAACTGATTATTCAAATCTAGAATTCGATTTTTCTCAACCGGAAGTTGTTGAAGAAATTGAAGATCCTACAGATACAGAAATTTCTGAATAAAATTAAAAACCGTTGAGCGTTTGCTCAACGGTTTTTGCTTTAATTAAAGTATTGTTTCCATCACTGTTTTTTGAGGTGAAAGCCCCATTTTTTCATAAAAAGCAATTGCACTTTTGTTGCAATTGTAAACATTAAGAGTAATGTTATAGCAACCAATTTCTTTTGCATAGTTTTTTACAAACTCAAATAATTGACTGCCAATATGTTTTCCTCTTGCAGTTTCATCAACACACAAATCATCTATATACAAAGTTTTTATATCTGTTAAAACGTTATCATTTACATATTGCTTGATTATGCAAAAAGCATAGCCTAAAACTTTGCCATTTTCACTGAAAACAAATACAGGTGTTTTATCATCACAAATTATTTTTTTAATTTGCTCATCTGTGTATTTTTTAGTGTTGCTTTTAAAAATATCCGGTCTGCCATTGTGATGAATGTTTAAAACTTGATGCAAAAGGTTATTTATTGCATCAATATCCTTTTCTTCTGCTCTTCTTATCACTTATATCACCTATTTATGTGGAAGTTTATTTATAATCCATGCAACATACTGTCTTAAAATCAATAAATCTTTTACATCAATACTTTTATCATCGTTTACATCTGCGTTTTCTTCTCTTGCCAAGATAAAGTTTTTCTCGTTAATTAAATATCTGCGAAGAAGCGCAATATCATCTACATTAACGCCTAAATCTAAATCTAAATCGCCATAAAAAGTGTTTTCAAAAGAATATAAATCAATTCTTTGATATGCTCTTACGTAATCAACTTCAATTTGCGAAGGAGTATCATCAGGATTTGGTTTACCTGTCCAACTTCCTGCTTCTAACGATATTTTCATATATGTAGCAATAGCGCTAATGTCAATATCTTTAGATGTCAGGCGATAAGTTTCAATGCCGTCAATATAGAAAATATAATTATTTCTATCCCATTCTAAAGAAAATTTATGAAATTTACCATCATAAACATCTGCAGAAACTGCAATACCTTTAGCCTTATGTCTATCTCCATAGCCATCATAATGAACTGCATGGTTAATTTCTTTGTTTTTTACGCTAAACGCTTCAAAAATGTCAATTTCCGAGCCGTCTTGACCACCATCTTGACCATACATATCAATATTTCTTGGCATAAGCCAAAATGCCGACCAAAAGCCACCAACTTGTTGTAATTTACAACTAATTTCAAAATAGCCATATCTTTGCTCAAACAAATCTCTTGTTCTTACAGCGCCCATTAACAACTCGCCATTTTCATCATATTCGCAACTTAAAATCAAATGACCTTTTCCATCTAGCCAAGTCATATCATTGTCCCAACGGCAATAGTTGTTCTGCCTTTGCCATTCAGGCGCTAATTTCCACTTAGTGCTATCCAAAGCGGTGCCATCAAAATCATCGCTAAATGTTTCAATAAAAGTTGTTCCATTCACTACAATGCTTTTTAAGTTACCATTTGCTTTAACTTGAGTATCATTAGCAATAGGACTAATAATTAAACAAAAAGCAAGTAAAAAAACTAATAATTTTTTCATAATAAATCTCCATTGTTTTTTCTAAAAATATTATATCATACAAATATTAAAAAGTCTACAACATAATTTACACGGTAAAAGCCACCCTGTGTTTCAGGGTGGCTTTTACATAAGAAGTGTTATATGAGAAAATAATTATTATAACAACTTACCATTTATCATTTTCATAAGGGTCGTATTTTGTAGTTGGTTCTACTGGATTAGTAGGGTCTGTTACATCTTCTTGTGAAGCAGAGATAATATCAAGAGATTCATATTTTTCAAATTCTAAACTAATTTTTTCAAATTTCATTTTAAAATACCTCCCTTATTTATTCTCAAAAAGAGTTTCTTGCTCTTTAACA
>JAZQFC010000032.1:0-7428 GCA_045539315.1 Acutalibacteraceae bacterium
ACTCAAAACTAAACTTAAAATTCTTTTCATAATATACACTCCTAAATATATAATATTTTTTATATCATACCATATATAACTAAATTTATCTATTGCAAATTCGCTAAAAAAACATTGCCAAATGCAAACTCCCCGCAAAAATGCGGGAAATTTTTTACTTTATTTTAATTTTATTTTCTTAATACCTGAATATTTACTTTTGTTAGTGCCGGCAATTGCGCGAACTTTTACTTGATATTTTTTACCCTTAGTAAGTTTTTTAGTGAATTTAAGTTTTTTAGAAGTAAACTTCTTCCACTTCTTACCGATTTTAATTAATATCTCGTATTTTTGAGCGCCTGTAACTTTTTTGATTGTTACAGTAAGTTTATTGCCTTTTTTAGAAAGTTTTATTGTTGGTTTCTTTAAAGTTTTTCTAGGTATTTCTTTACCATAACTTTCAACTTCGCCACAAACTGAACAAACTGTATCGCCTGTATAACCTTTTGTAGTATATGAAGCGTCTTTTTTGCCTTTAAAAATAAAGTTATGTGGCAAAGCAGGAATCACTTCTGCTTCTTGTAAAATTTCATTACAAACTCCACACCAAATTCTATCAGTAAGACCTGGTTTTGTGCATGTAGGCGCATAACCAAATTGAATTTGCTCGGTGTGGTCAAGTTTTGGAATTATCTCTTGCGCGACAATTACTTCACCACAAACTTTACAATATGAGCCGGTAGTAAGTCCTTCTTCCCTACAACTTGGGAATTTTCCTAAATCAGTAACAATAATATGCTCAACTTTTGGCATTACTTCTTGTGCTATAAGAATTTCACCACAGACTTTACATTTACTTCCTTCTGTAAGACCAATCTCACTACAAGTAGGCTCTTTTTTCGGAACAACAATAGGAGTATGCGATGTTTTTGAAATTACTTCTTGTGCTACAAGAATTTTGTTACAAACACTACACTGGCTACCTTCAGTAAGACCTGTTTCACTACAAGTAGGATGTTTGCCACTAACTACTTTTGGTTTATGTGCTTCAGGGTCTATATCAGTATAAGTATCTTTGTAAACTATGCTACATACAGCGCATGTATGCTCTGTATAGCCTTTTTCTTTACAAGTTGGAGCTACAACTTTGTCAAGACCTGCTTTTGCAGTATGCTTTCCTGTTGCTTGTGTGAAATCTGCTTTAAAGGTTTTGCTACAAATAGTGCAGCTATATTCTGTATAACCCTCTTTGCCACAAGTTGGCTCTACAACATTCTTTTCTGCGCTCGTATCAGGAATATGCTCGTGATCTTCAATAGTAACTTTTTTGAGTGTAATATCTTTGTCGGTTTGAACCAAATCATCACTGCCATACTTATTACCATCTTCATCAACATAATACATAAATTTTTCATCATATTGATATGGAGTGAAATAGTCGCCATCAACTGTGAAGTATTTCACACCGTCAACAGTTACAATATGTTCGCCGGCTTTGATTGTTCTGGTTTTATTAAAACTACAATCACGACATCTATAAGTTACACTTCCGTTAGCAGTTTCGGTTGGCGCAGTGAAATCAGTGCTATAAATATTATGAGTACCTATATGTTCGATATATCCAAGATTTTCTGTGCCACAAGTTTTGCAAGTATAATAGAAACCGCTACCCTTTGTACAACCATTATCGAATTCTGCTTTTGTGCTTTCATCAATAATGTGTCCCACAAAAGTGTAAGCGCCTGAAATATCTGTACCAGCACCCTTTTGATAATAATAATCGCAATCTACACAAGAACATTTGTAATATTGCATTGATGTACAAGTATTTTCACCTAAAAGTTCATAACTGATATTATGACCTTTGATTGGCGCAGTTTCTTTTTCTTCGAGCACTTCGCCACACTCTATACATTTGTATGTTGTAATCTCGCTATAATAACAGTCTGCCTCACGAGTTACAGTACCGTTATCAGAAATATGGTCTTTTGGCTTTTCGCCAATTTCTTTAGCGCAATACATACAAGAAGAAATTTTAGTGCAAGTTGCATCATTATATGAATGATTACAATCCATTGTAAAATTACCTGACATATCTGCTGAAACGCTAATAATTTCACCATTTAGTTTAAGAACATTGTTGTTTGCAATCGAAACAAACTGTGTGTTTTCCTCAAAATTTGTAAGCGATTTTAAATTGTTAAAGGTTGTGTTCGCAATAGTTACCTTGCCACCTGTCAAAGCGCTTTCAGAACTGAAAAGCATTGACGCATCATTAACAATACAACTGTTAAACTGCCAATTTTTATTGTTTTTTATTAAAAATACGTCTTTTCCATTTAAATTAAATGTACAATTATTAAACGTTGGCGCACCTTTAATAAATTTCAAATTATTTGTTGTATCACTAAAATTAAATGTACAATTATTACACTTTAAATCAATAGCGCTGTAATAATCGTTAAATAAATAACCTGATTTTGATGTATTAACTGTAAAATTAACATTTTGAATATTTAATTTAGTTGCATTGTTTTCCTCATTCGTATCAATTAATGTTGACGAACCATTTAAAATCTCAACGTTGCCGTTTTTAATTGTAATAACTTCGTTTTTAATAATTACACAGAATAAACCTTTATTTATTTTCAAGGTTTTTCCATTTAAATCTAAATTCATTTCACAATGTAAATTTAGACTTTTTGTTAATTCAATATCATTTAAAAATTTAATTGTTCCGCCGTGTTTTATACGGCCTAATGCGGAGATAAGTTCTTCTTCATTAGCAACTTCGATATAATTAGAAGTTGTGATTGAATTTGCATTATTTAAAACAATATTGCTTTGATTATCAGTTTTCACAAGGAAAACTTTATCAAGATACAAAGTTCCACTATCTCGTTTGAATTTCAACTGAAAATCGGTTTTTTCTTCTACAGTAATAGAACCGACTTTTGAATATTTCATTTGAGCATTATAATCTTTTTTTAACGAAATTGTATTTGCTTTTTGACCGTTAAAATAAGCAGTATAACTACCACTGTCAGCGCCAACATAATCAACATAAACGTCATAATTGCCTGCTTGGATATCTTTTAAATGAAGATTTATATCAGCATTTGAAGTAACAACACAATTTTGAGCAGAAGGAATATTGTAATTCATTGTTACTCTATTAGAAGGTTCAAGGTTTTCTGCTTCAAAAATTTGATATTTACTATAATCTTCTATATCTTCAAGTCTATAAACTCTTACATAATCAATAAGCATTTCCCAAACAGAATAATCTGTTCTTTGAGGATCCTCGCCCATTTGGAAACCTAAAATAAGCCATTGCTCCCAATCTTTAAAACAAGTAAGATTAGGGTCATTAAGGTCTTTTATGCTCATCATGTACTCATCAACGCCGATGATCATAATAGAGCCGTCCATATACACCCAAAAAGTATGAAATTCATCATTAAGCGGAACTCTATAAGGTGTACCATAATCACCCACGCCTGTAGCAACGTGTCCTGCACTACCTTTATTCATAGTATAAGGTCTTGCGGTATGCAAAGTTTGCCAAGTGCTCGAGTTGCTTATATCGTCGTTAGCATCACCAAATGCTTCCATAATGTCAATTTCGCCAGAATGTGGCCATAAGCAACCGTTACCTTTAGGGTCATAATCTCTACCCATTGTCCAAATTGCAGGGTAAACAGACTTGCCTTTAGGAAGTTTTGCACGAACTTCAATAAGACCATCGCTCCAAGCGGCTCTTGAATTAACCTCACCACTTTGAATAATCTTATTTTCACGCGTTTCTTTTTCATAAGCACGAAGTTTTAAACATCCATCAGAAACCGAAACATTGCCATCTTCTTCAGTACCCCAAATTTCTGTACAACGGCCCCAACCTTTTTGAACTGACCACTTTGATTGATCAAGTTTATCGCCTTCAAATTCATCGTTCAAAACTAAAGTTGAATTAGCTTTAAAAATATCTAAAAAATTTTCAGATGTGGCTTTTTCTTCGGCCAAAACAGGAAGAACGCCAATCGCAGAAACAACAATTAACATTGATAAAATAATACTTACAAGTCTTTTCATAAAAAATTCTCCTTTATCTTTATAACTTATTATAATTATATATTACATAGAAATTAAATTCAAGTGAATTTCGCACCTAAAAATATTGAACATCACACCACTCTATGATAGAGTATAAGATTTATTATAAGGGAGACCATTGATTGGCTGTTGTTTCGAGAACACATTGCGCTCCCCTACGAGTGTATATTCAACTATAAATCAACAAAACCACCCTCGAAACGAGGGTGGTTTTTGTTGTAATTATTTTACTGTAATAGCGCGTTTTACTTTTGTGAATTTACCAATTGCTTTTACAGTTTTGCCTTTTGAGTTTTTGTAATTCTTGTAAGCTGCAATTCTTACATAATATTTTTTACCACTCTTTAACTTCTTGATAAGTTTCTTAACTGTTTTTTGTTTTGTTACTGTTATTACTTTTTTACCTTTGAAGTTTTTCTTAAGTGATACATGAATTACATAACCCTTAACATCTTTAACTTTCTTCCATTTTAGTGTAAGAGTTTTTGCTTTTGTTGAAGTAACTTTTACACCTTTTACCTTTTTAACTGTTGGTTTTTTGATTGTAAATACTTCCATAACTACACCGTTATAATTGCCTATGCCTTTGATAACAACAGTTGCAGTACCTACATTTTTATTATCAATACATTCTACGGTGTAATCTGTATTCAATACTAATTCAGTTGTAATGCTAGGTGTAATTGCTTTGCCGGTGTATTCTTTTGCTTTTGTATCAACTTTAAACATTGTTTCATCAATTGCTTTTTGTGAAATTGCAAATGTTTTCACAATTGTTCCTGCATAGTTACCAATACCAGTTACTGTTACAGTAGCTTCGCCTACATTTACATTGTTTTCATAAGCAACTGAGTAATCAACATCTTTTACAAGTTCTGAAGTTACTGCATCTTCAAATGCTTCGCCAGAGTAAATTCTTTCTTTATCTAAATCAAATGCGAACATTTCTTCTGTGATATATTTTGAAACAATATTAAATGTTGCAGTTACTGTATCTTTATAGTTACCTTTACCTGTTACGATAATTTTACCTTCGCCTACATTTACATTGTTTTCATATGTAACTTCATAACAATCCGTTGGTAATGTTCCTATTACTTGAGGTTTAATTTCAGAGCCAGTATAAACAACTATTTTTGTATCAAAAATAAAGTCTTCTGAATCAAGTGGTTTTGGTGTGATAGTAAAGTTATACTCAACTGAGTCTTTATAATTGCCTTTACCTGTTACAATTATTTTGCCTTCGCCTACATTTACATTATTTTCATAAGCAACTGTGAAGTCAATATCTTTTGTGAGGTTTGACGCTACTGTTGGGATAATTTTGCTACCTGTATAAACTTTGTCGTTTGTATCAACTGTGAAATAATCTTTTTCAACTTCTTTTGGTGTGATTTCAAATGTTTTTGTTACTTCGCCTGTGTAGTTTTCACCTGTTGCGGTAACAGTCACAATAGCAGTACCTACATTTACATTATTTTCATAAGACAATTCATAATTTTCTGCATCATATTCAGATACAACCAAAGGAGTTATTTCTTCACCAGTGAATACAAAAGAATCACTATCAAGCGAAAAAGCGTCATCAGTAAATTCTTTAATAATTCTAAAGTTTAAAATAGCTTCGCCTTTGCAATTATTTTTACCTGTAATAGTAACAGTTGCTATGCCTTCATTTATATTATTGCTATAAACTACATCAAAATTTTCTTCGCCAATATCTGAAATAATTAAAGGTTTAATTTCTTCACCTGTATACAATTCTGATTCATTTTTAAGTGAAAAATCTTCAGCAACAATTTCTCTTTGAGCAATTTTAAATGTTGTTTCAACTTTGCCTTGATAGTTACCAATACCATTGATGATAACAGTAACTATACCAACATTTATATTATTTTCGTAAACTACTTCATAGTCTTTGCCTTCTACAAGCTCTGATTCAATACCAGTTGTAATTTCATTTCCTGTGAAAATCTTATCGCTTATATCAATTGTAAAATCACCTGTAGTAATATCTTTTTGGGTGATTTTAAAATTATAAACTAATTCGCCTGCATAGTTACCGATACCTGTAATAGTTACCGTTGCCTCGCCTACATTTACATTATTTTCGCAAACTACTTCATAATCTTTATCTTCTACAAGTTCTGATTCAATATCAACTGTGATTTCTTCGCCTGTATAAACTTTTGATTCTGTATCAACAACAAAATTAGCTTCAGAGATTGATTTTTGAGAAATGTTAAAGTTATATGTAAGTTTTCCTTTGTAATTGCCGATACCAGTAACAGTTACTGTCGCTTCACCTACATTTACATTGTTTTCATAACTTACTTCGTAATCTTCGGTTTTTAAATTAGAAACAATATCTGTTAAAATTCCACTACCGGTATAAACTTTGTTCTCAGTATCAACTGTAAAGTTTTCTGCTGAAATTTCTTTTTGAGTAATTTCAAATTCAAGTTCAACTTTTCCTTGACAATTATTTTTTCCTATAATTGTTACTGTAGCTATGCCAACGTTTATATTTTCAGCATATTCCACATCAAAATTTTCGACAGGAATATCTGATAATACTTCAGGTTTAATTTCTTCGCCTGTATAAACGAAACTATTAGTTTCTAATGAAAATTCATTTGATGAAAGAGTTTTTTTGACAATATTAAAAGTTTTTTCAATACTGCCAACATAATGACCCAATCCTGCAATAGTTACAGTTGCGGTACCTACATTTGTGTTGTTTTCATAATAAACCCAGTAATCTGTTTCTTCAACAAGACCAGTTGCAGATGAAATTTCAACAGTAATTTCATCACTTGTGTAAACCTTGTCTAAAAGGTCTATTTCAAAGTCTGATTCTTCTATTTCGCGAAGAATTGTTGTAAATTCAATGTTTTCATCAACTGTGATTTCATCGTTTGGTTGATATAAAGTTTTGCCATCTGAATAACCAATAATAGTTTGATGTGATTCAGGAAGATTAACTTTATCACCTGATTTGCCTGTGAAAATAATTTCATCATCAATTTTAACAACAACAACATTTTCAAGACAAGCGTAAGGTGTAACTGTTACTGCAGAACCTGAATCGTAAACAGAAACATCGTTTTCAACATCAGCATTGTGATAATTTTCTGTGAGTTTCAATGACTGACTTGTGCAAGTTAAATCTGCAAATGTAATGTTTTTAGGGTCTGTTACATCTGGGTGGTTTGATGATTTTTTTGCTTGATAGTTATTAACTTTAACATTTCCATCAACTACAACCTTGCCTGAAAAACCAAGTTCTGTATGGCCAAACCAAGTTATATTCAAATCACCACCAACATACATATC
>JAZQFC010000033.1:0-10856 GCA_045539315.1 Acutalibacteraceae bacterium
TTACAACAACCAGAGCACACAAAGTTGGTATCGATAACGATGAGGGTCCACCCGTTCCCATTCCGAACACGGTAGTTAAGCTCATTTGTGCCGAAAATACTTGGCGGGCGACCGCCTGGAAAAATAGGTAAATGCCAACACAAAAGACTACACAGAAATGTGTAGTCTTTTTTTGTATGTGTTGATAAAGTTGTAATATTATGGTATAATTTTTTATATTAAAATTTCTAAAAAATGTTGCGTTATGCGTCTATATTTATAGGGAGTGATTTTTATAAATAATGATAATATAATTATTTCTGCTATTGATGGCGATATCAACGCAAGAAGCAATATTTATTTAACATATTACGATAAAGTTTATAATGTTTGTTTAAAAATAGTAAGGGAAAAACACGAAGCAGAGGATTTAACTCAAGAGACTTTTATTAAAGCCATTAAAAATATTGATAAATTAAAAGATCCTCAAAAATTTGAAAAGTGGTTACTTAAAATAGCATCTAACTTGTCTAAAAGTTATTTAAGAAAGAAAAAGCCTGTTTTAATCAATGAGGAAAATCCAACTATATTTTTTGAAGAAATTTTTGATGATGAAAATAATAATCCTGAAAATTTAATTATTGAAAACGAGTCTAAACAATATATATTAAGCATTTTAGATGATTTACCAAGTGAACAAAAGCAGGCGGTTTATTTGTATTATTTTGAAGATAAATCCGTTGCTGAAATTTCTCATAAAACAAATTGTAGTGAACATTGTGTTCGCGGAAGATTAAAACTTGGGCGAAAAAAGATATTAAATGTTATTGAGAATCTTAAAAAAGAAGATAAAAAAGCATATTTCAATGCTTTGTTTGGTGCTAGTAATTTAATAAAACCACTTCCGACTTCTTATATTTCTAAAATTGTTTATTCTATTTTAACCAAAGCATTAACAGTTGTTTTCTCTTTGGCATTAGCATGTTTGATGGTGTATGGCAGTTTGAATTTAATCTCAAGAGAAGAAAACCCACAAAATACTTCTAAAGATGAAAACGAAATAGAAATTGGTGTGAATGAAACCGGTTATAATACTAAAACAATAATTCCGCTAGAAGATAGAAATTATGATTTGGTTTTTGATATTAAACTCCCAGAGAAATTTACTAGAGATGAAAACATTGTTAATGATTTCAATGAAGCGGCGGACGAGACATTACTTAACCAGTATTATTCATATTCTGAAGAATTAACTTCATATGCATATTGTTTTGTTGATGTAATTAATGCTTATTTTTACACAGAAATTAAGGATAATGCTCAAGGTTTGCATGAATGCTTAATATATGATAAAGATATACATAAAAATGTTGAATACAAAGTCTATTCTGACTCTATTGCGTATGCAACTAAAAAGACTTCAGACGGTGTTTGTTATTATGCAGTGGTAAGATGTGATAATTCTGAAGATGTGTTTAATTCAAATTATTGTGCATTTATAAAAGTAGATACAATGAATGGATATGTATCTGAAAATGAATTTTTTAACATTATTGATAGCGTAAAGTTTAGTTATATAGCGCATGAAAATGTTACTTGGTTTGATAAGTTTTTTGTTAATCGTTTTGCTTTTGATGCAGATGAAGAGGACTATTATTTATCAACTAAAAACAGTACGCCTGTTTACTTGCCGATTGAGCAAAGTTTTTCTGTTAACAACAAAAAAGTTGAAGCTTTAGTGTCAATGATAACTTCTGCTAAAGCAGAAAAATCTTTAGAAACATTAAAATTAGAACTTGATAGTATCAGAATAGGGCTTTATGACGATAATAATCGTTTGATAGGACTAATTGATATTTATGAAAATGGCGATTTAAAAATCAATGATATAACCACTTCTGAAATTAGCTATTTTGAATTAGTTGATGGCGAGACTCTTTACAACGAGGCAAAAAGAGTGTATGAAAGCGAGGAAAAAAGATGAACAAGAGTATTAAAATAATTCTTGGTATAACATTAGCGATTGCTGTAGTGATTTTATCATTAGCAATTATATTAACAATAGATAGGACTAATATTGCAGGAGAATATAAAACGATAGGTACATATTTAAGCGATTTAAAAGAAAATAAAATAACTTTAAGCAAGGCTGAAAGTAAAAAATCAGAAAGTATTTATTATTTGAAAATCGAGGCCGAAAAAACTGTTATAAATAAAAAGAAAGAGCAGATTTATTCAAAAATATATGCATATGATTCACAAAATGTAGTATGGATAAATGAAGATTTAGCGATTGTTATTGATAAAATAAATACTAGCAAACCTTCGTATGGCAGCACGACATCTGATTATAATATTGTGTCTTTTGATGATAAAATCGAGTTTTTAGAAAAATTAGTTGGCGATAAATATTACAGAGCGAATATTTTATCTGAAAACGGTTTCCACACGATTTTTCCAGTTGACCAGCAGATAGGAACAGGTTGCTTTGAGGTAGGCGACAAAAAATATTATGTATTTACTTCAAATATGAATTCTACCGATGGCAACCAAACAGATAAAGATTATATAAAATATAACTCATATGATGGTACTAATGTTATTATTGAATTTAATGATTCCAAAAAAACTGATGGTTTGATGTATCTTTATGATGATTTAGTAGTAGTCGAATTTGAAGATGATTTAAAGGAGGATTAAGAAATGGAAATGTATAATATTAGAGAAACTATATTTTTGTTTTTAGAGTGTGTTTACATAGTTTTGAGTTCGGTTACAATTGTCTTTTTAAATGTTTTGCAAATCAAATCAAAAATAAAAGAAATAATCGAAATAGTATTTTCTACAATTAATTTGGCATTGGTTATATATATTACAGTTGGAGAAGTAGTTACAGGCCTGACTTTATCGATGATTTTGTTATGTATCAACCTCGTCGTTGTAATTTTAAAGTGTAGAACATATTTAGGTTGCTACAATTTTAAAAAAGCATTGGCATCTAAAGAAGTTTTGCCATTTATGTGTTTAACCGCTCTTTATGCATTGATAATTTTGGTTATATTTATTGCAGGAATAATTATTATAGCAGTTAATAGCAAGTATCATTTAGGTTAGGTAATATAATGAAAATAGAAATTTTTGGCGAACTGAATTATTGCAAAACTAGTGATTCGTGGGTGAAATTTATAAAAAATGGTGGTTGTTTGTTTGAAACGAAATAATTACTGTTTATAGTTGTTTATATTAATGCAGAAATTTTATTGCAAGGAGATTTTGCGATGAAAAAGAAATGTTTGAAAATCATTAGAAGAGTCGCTTTAGTGCTGATTAGTATAGTGCTTGTATTTTCAATAAGTATATTCGGCTATTGGGTATATCGTAATAAATTATCAAAATTTGATTATTGTATTAATCCAAACAATCTTTGGGTTCGTGAATATGAGAATTATGGTGATAAAATTAGAATTAGCGCTCAACCAAACACAACTTCATTGTATTCGGGCTATTATTATGAGATAGAGGATACCACCTTGAAAATAGGTTTTAAATATGGGATAATTTTTGGGGAACATTGCGATTTTGATATTACTATAGACCTTGAGGGCGAATGTATAGATGAAGTAATTCTTGTTGGTGCCGGCGACCCGTTGGTAAAAGTCCCTATTGAAGAAAGACTACAGGAAAATTAATAATAAAATTTAAACTATAACCAAATGTGTTTTTGAATTGTTTTAATAAATGATGAGGTAATGTTATGAATTTAAAACGAAATTCTTTAATTGTATTGATAGTTGTAGTATTGTTAATCGGTTTTATACGGATTCCTATACAAAGCAGTGAAGTTTATGAGTGTTTGTATTGGGAGCCAGGAAACCAAAATATTGTCAAAAAGAGTGTAGAAATTAAAAGCATTCATTATCGTTCTCTTTTTGCAAAAGACTATGAAGAAATATCTGTTTCTATTGATAATAATGGATTTTCAATGCCGGTACAAACAACAAAACTTGAAAACGGAATGAGTTTTGCTAATATTAATCGTTTAAAACTTTCTAAAAAAGATGAATATTATCGTTGGGCAACAATAGTTTTTTATGATAACAAATTCAACATTTCAAGCGATGGCAATATTATTACTTGGGACCATAAATGTGTTAAGGAACGAAAAGATAATAATTATAAAGGCAATAATTCTTTGTTTGTTAATTCGGTTAATATCACAGCCGCAAATAACAAAGAAGAAATAATTGATTTCATTAATAATATTAACGAAAAAAATGATACAGGAGAATCTGTTTCATCTGATTTAATAATTAAATAATTAAGTGTCTATGAGGTAATGTTATGAATTTAAAACGAAATTCTTTAATTGTATTGATAGCGGGTTTTGTTAGTCTGCTTATTGGCGCTATAGCTCCTATCGTTTGTTTGAAAATTAGTTTAAAAAAGATGAAAGTAGGAATTATCGGTGGTGCTAGTTCGCATACATATAAATTTCTACTAGCTTCATTATTTGATGGTTTTTTAATGGTTTTAGTGGTACTAGGTATTGCTTTGATTATTTCTGCAGTCTTTTGCTTGTTATTTTCAAATACAGTTAAAACACACTGCAATGTAAAAACTAGTTTAATATCATTAGGGTTGTCTTCAATAGGCGCATTAGGTGTTTTTTGCGCAGTTTTGTGGTTTACACTTGTTTCTTTTCATGAAACTTCAAAGCATCCACTTATATATCCTGTAAGTGTTTTACTTGGTGTTGTTTGCCTTTTTGTGTTTTTCTTGTTGATTATGTTTTATATGAAATTAAGGAAGAAAAACTGGTCTGTTAAAGGTTTGGTAATTGATATTTTAACTAGCATTATATATTTTCCAGCCTTTTTCTTCATATTTCAATGCTTTTATCGTTAGTTATTAAATAGTAAAAAAAGAGAGTTCGTTTGAACTCTCTTTTTTATTCTATTATTACTTCTTTTGATAGTGGGATAGAGGTTGATGCGCCTTTTTTTGAAACTGCTATTGACGCTGCTTTTGATGCGATTTTGAGCGATGTTGCAATGTCGTTACCTTTAACTATGTTTGCTAAAAAGTATCCTGTAAAGGTATCGCCTGCGGCAGTTGTATCAACTGTTTTTGCTTCAAAAATAGGTTGGAAAATTTCTTCCCTTGAATTTTTGAATATACAACCATCTTTGCCAAGCGTTAATATTAAATTGCTATCTTTATACTTTTTAATAAACACATCTGCTTGTTTTTCTACGGTTTCTTCGCCGAAAATTGCTTTCGCTTCAATTTCATTGCAAAACCACCATTTAACTTTTTCAAGCGGTAAATCAAGTATTTTTTCATCAAACGGCGATGGATTAAATGCGATCTGCATTTGTTTTTGCTCGGCGATTTCAAATATCATTTCAAGCCCATTGACTTCATTTTGCAAAAGCAAAATATCATCTTTTCTAGCGGTTGATAAAAATGATTCAACATAATCTCTTGTAATCATATTATTTGTGCCGGCAAACAAAAGAATGCAGTTTTGCCCAGAAGCGTCAACTTGAATAATTGCGTGACCTGACGTGTTTTGCATAGTTTTAATGCTATCAGTATTTACACCTGCGTTTTTCATTGTTTCAACTAAAAACGCGCCATCATTACCAACAATAGCGCCGTGAATAACATCTGCGCCGGCTTTTGCTAATGCAATTGACTGATTAAGCCCTTTTCCACCCGGAAACACTTCCATCTTTTCAGAGGATAAAGTTTCTCCCGGCGTTACAAAGTGGTCAACGTTGTAAACATAGTCAATGTTAAGCGAGCCTAAATTATAAATTTTCATAAAACCACTTCCTTTGGCTTTATTATAACACATCAATATATTAATTCAAGAAATTTTTTCAAACAAAAAATGCCGATTGATTTCAATCGGCATTTTAATATGTTTTTTAATTAGCAAACACCTTGAGCCATCATAGCATCAGCAACTTTTAAGAAGCCGGCAATGTTAGCACCTGCGATAAGGTCGCCTTCCATACCATATTCTTTAGCAGCATCCCAAGAACTCTTATAAATGTCAGCCATAATTTGTTTGAGTTTAGCGTCAACTTCTTCAGAAGTCCAGCTATATCTCATTGAGTTTTGGCTCATTTCAAGACCTGAAACTGCAACGCCACCTGCGTTAACTGCTTTTGAAGGAGCAACGATAACGCCATTTTCTTTGAAGTATTTAACTGCGTCTTCAGTTGTAGGCATATTAGCAACTTCAACATAGTATTTTGTGCCGTTTGCAACGATTTTCTTAGCGTCTTCAATTCTAACTTCGTTTTGAGTAGCGCAAGGCATAGCAATATCTACTTTTACGCCCCAAGGTTTCTCGCCTGCGTAGAATGGAACACCAAATTTATCAGCATAGTCTTGAACCTTGTTTCTACAAGAAGCACGCATCTCAAGCATATACTCAATTTTTTCAGGTGTGTTGATACCGTCTTCATCATAGATGTAACCATCAGGACCAGAAAGTGTTACAACTTTACCGCCAAGTTCAGTTACTTTAAGTGCAGTACCCCAAGCAACGTTACCAAAACCTGAAACTGCAAAAGTTTTACCTTTAATATCATCGCCAAAAGATTTAAGCATTTCATCTGTGTAATAAACAGCGCCGAAACCTGTTGCTTCTGGACGAATGAGTGAACCACCGTATGAACGGCCTTTACCTGTTAACACACCTGTGAATTCATCTCTAAGTCTTTTATATTGACCAAATAAGTAACCAACTTCTCTAGCGCCTACGCCGATGTCACCAGCAGGAACATCAGTATCAGGACCAATGTATTTTTGAAGTTCTGTCATAAAACTTTGGCAAAAACGCATAACTTCTGCATCTGACTTACCTTGTGGGTCAAAGTCAGAACCACCTTTGCCACCGCCCATAGGAAGACCTGTGAGTGAGTTTTTAAATGTTTGCTCAAAGCCCAAGAATTTAATAATACCTTCATAAACTGATGGGTGGAAACGAAGACCACCTTTATAAGGACCAATTGCACTGTTAAATTGAACTCTGAAACCACGGTTAACATGAACATTACCGTTATCATCTGTCCAAGGAACTCTGAATTTAATAATTCTTTCAGGTTCTACGATTCTCTCGATAAGACCCCATTTTTCATATTCTGGGTGTTGTGAAATTACAGGCTCTAAAGACTCTAAAACCTCTTTAACTGCCTGATGAAATTCTGGCTCGCCAGGATTTCTTTGAATAACTTCTGCCATTACTTTTTCAAGATACTTACTTGTAAAGCTCATTGAAAAAACCTCCTAAAAAATAGTATTAAGAACAATACTTTTTAAACATAAAAAGCCATTGTATAAACATACAATGACTCGTTCACAAAAATATTCTCTTTGAGCATAATCATTGCACCTTGTCATTATATTCTTTTTTTATTTATTTGTCAATGTTTTTTGCACTCAAAAAAATAAGATTATTCAATTTTCACATAAAAATTGCCTCTTGAAAAATCATTTTTGAGTGATATAATGAAGAATAGGCAAATTTTTTATAAAAAGAAGGATTTAAAATGCAAAAGAATGTTTTAGGCACAGCGCCTGTTGGAAAACTTATGGTAAAATTTGCAGTTCCAAGTATTATTGCAATGCTTGTAGGTGCAATTTACAATATTGTTGACCAATTGTTCATCGGCAACTATGTTTCAACACTCGGCAACGCGGCAACTAATGTTGTGTTTCCGCTTACATCGGCTTGTATTGCGATTGCTTTGCTTTTCGGAACAGGCGGTGCGAGTTGCTTTAATCTTGATATGGGCAGGGGAGATACTGAAAAAGCCCCTTATTATATTGGAAACGCTATAACTGCTATGGCAGTTGGTGGTGTTTTACTTGCAGTTTTCACACTTGTGTTTTTAACACCAATCTTGAAATTTTTAGCGGCTTCTGATAATGTAATGCCTTATGCTAAAGATTATTTAATGGTAACTGCTATCGGTTTTCCATTTTTGATTATCACAACAGGTGGCGGCCATTTGATGCGTGCAGATGGTAGCCCTAAAATGACAATGTTCTGCAGTATGTTAGGTGCCGTTTTAAATATCTTTTTAGATGCACTTTTTGTAATCATTTTTAAATGGGGAATGAAAGGCGCTGCACTTGCAACTATTATCGGTCAGATTATTTCTGCGATGGTTGTTATCTGGTATTTAACAAGATTTAAAACGGTTAAATTGCAATTAAAACATTTCGTTCCAAAATTTAAAATATGCTTTAAAGCAGGGTCAATCGGTATGGCTTCGTTTATCAACCAATTGGCTATGATGGTTGTTCAAATTCTTATAAACAATTCTTACAAAATCTACGGCGCAATGTCTGTTTATGGAGCAGATATTCCGATTACCTGCGCAGGCATTGTTATGAAAACAGCGCAGATTATTTTCTCTGTTGTAATTGGCATTTCACAGGGCGCACAGCCAATTGAAAGCTTTAACTATGGCGCTAAAAAATATGACAGGGTAAAGAAAGCGTATTGGTGGGCATTTTCATCAAGTGGTGTAATTTCTATTTTTGCATTTTTAGCGTTTCAAATTTTTCCAAGGGAGATTTTATCGCTCTTTGGTCAAGGTTCGGAACTTTACTTTGAATTTGGTGTGATGTTCTGCAGAATATATATGTTCTTTATATGGATAAACTTTATTCAACCGATAACATCAACTTTCTTTACAGCAATCGGCAAACCAATTAAAGGCGCGATTTTATCTTTATCTAAAAACATCATCTGTTTTGTACCTTTCCTTCTTATCTTACCAAGATTTTTCGGTATAAACGGTATTGTTTATGCAGGACCTTGCGCAGATGTAGTTGCAGTTGCTTTGAATGTTATTTTACTTACATTTGAATTTAAAAAAATGAAAAAAGAACAACTATTAAAGCAATAAAAAAAGCGACCGATAAGGTCGCTTTTTTATATTTCTTTAAATCCACCTTTAAAAATATTGTTTGACCATTTACTGCTACCGCCTTTGCAAACATACAATTCATTATGTTCGGCAGTTTTTACAAAGGTTGAATCGCAAACCAATAGCTCTCCACCCGTTTGCATAATTGCAGTAATATTATCAAGTCCAAAATAATCGTTGTTAAAATAAGAGCAACCAAGAAGCCTTGCATCTTTTTCGATTAAGTAACCGATAACAGCGGTATCAGCATAGCAGTCTCTGAGAATCGTTTGCTCTGATGAAATATGAAAACTAACAGAATCTTTAAGCATTTCAGGTATTGTTTCACCATCAAGCGCTTTAACAGGGCCACCCCAAACATGACATCTTGTAAGTCTGTTTGAGCCACCACCCATCATCGCCATACCTGTTGTATAATCAACTATAATACAGTCGGTGTAATGACTGTCGCCATTATCGGAATAAATAGCAGTATTACCTGAAAGACCATTCATAGTGCATTTACAATAAATATTATTGCAAATCAATTCGTAATAACCACCGGCATATAATCCAAATTTCTTTCCGTTTAAAAGCACAGTTTTGCTCACATTAAAGTGGCGATAATGAATTAGTTTCAAACAAGAGGCAAGTCCATTTCCGTCTAAAACACCACCGGTGAAAAATTGATTAAGGTTTAGATTTATTTCATTCGCTTCGCCCATAAAATCGTGTTCATTCTTGTTATGCTCACAGTCAATAGTGATAATAAATTCCATCGGTTTTATAGCGGTAAGCGTAGCAGATTTATGAAGATATACAGAGCAACCATTAAAAATTTCAATTGGCTCATCAATTAAATACTGACCTTTAGGAATGAACAAAACTCCATCTTTACAGTCAGCGATTGCTCGTTTGATTCTTTGGCTATCATACTTTTCGCCATCTGTTTTTTTATAATTTTCAAGAGAAATATCGTAATACATTAAATCAACTCCTCATACTTGAATTATAACTTTAGTTTTATAGCGTGTCAACATTATTTTTATCGAGCAAAAATATGATATTTTTTATTGAAAATTTGTTATTGACTAACTAGTTTGATACTGTTATTATAAAGTTAGAGTTGAATATATCAACTTTGAATGGAGGTAAAAATATGAGTAGAACTGTTAATGTAGGAATTATCGGTTGTGGTGGTATCGCTAATGGTAAACATATGCCATCGCTTAAAAAACTTGATAATGTAAAAATGGTTGCTTTTTGCGATATTATTGTTGAGCGAGCAGAAAAAGCGGCTAAAGAATATGGCTGTGAGGGTGCAAAAGTTTATTCTGATTATAAAGAACTTTTGAAAGATGAATCAATTGAAGTTGTTCATGTTTTAACACCTAATAGAGAACACGCCGATATTACTGTTGATTCTCTTTATGCAGGTAAACATGTAATGTGTGAAAAGCCTATGGCTAAAACTGCAGAAGACGCAAGAAGAATGGTAGCCGCGGCTAAAGAAACAGGTAAAAAACTTACTATTGGTTATCAACATCGCCATAAGGTTGAAAGTAGTTATATCAAAGAAGTTGTTGATAATGGGGAACTTGGCGATATTTACTATGCAAACTGCTTGGCAATTCGCCGCAGAGGTACACCAAACTGGGGCGTATTTCTAGATAAAGAAGCACAAGGTGGCGGCCCTATTATTGATATTGCAACTCATTCATTAGACTTAACACTTTTCTTGATGAATAACTACGAGCCTGAATTGGTTATTGGTAAAACTCATAAACAAATTGAAAATCCAGCAGGCGCTAACCCTTGGGGCGATAATGGTGTTAATTCTACAGAACTTGAAGAAGCGGCTTGTGCATTTATCAGAATGAAAAATGGCGCAACAATTATGCTTGAAACAAGTTGGGCATTAAATACTGCCGAGCCAATTGCAGA
>JAZQFC010000034.1:0-20067 GCA_045539315.1 Acutalibacteraceae bacterium
TGGCCTCCGACTTGATATGTACATACATGAACTCTTTATATGGGGTGAATGTGGTACGGGTGATATTAAAATATCAGACCTTAGAATCGGTGAAACTTCAATTTCTGAGTTTGATGATGTTGATATTGAAATGCACTATAATTTTTGGGAGATGCCAAACAATACTTGTGGCGATTTTTTGAACGATATTTTATGTAGTTCTTTGGAAAACTCTAAAATAACCTGTATAAACGATTATTGTTTTAATTCTCCAAACTGTATATCTAATGCAGTGATTTTGATTTTGCATATCATTAATCATATTCAAAAAGGCGGTATTGGGCTTCGTCATTTATGTGATTTTAGTGTGTTTTATTCAAGCGATGATTTTAAAAATAATTATGATGAAATTATTGATGCCTTTAAAAAAGGTGGAATTTATAAAACTGCTCAAATAATTGCTAAAATTTCTAATTTGTATTTAGGCGCACCTTATTATGAACTAATTGATGGCGCAGATGATGAATTAACAAATGAACTTTTAAACGACATCTTGAATAGTGGAAATTTTGGTGCGTTATCAGAAGACTCTTATTATGGTAGCGCTATGTTTACTATGAACAAATCGGGTAATAGTAATTTTTTCAAAAGTTTATTTGCTTTTTGCAAAGTTGCTTGGCCATTGTGCGATAAATATAAAGTTTTGTTACCAATTGCTCCTATATTTATCGGCGTAAGATATTTTATAAGGGTTGTTTGCGGCAAAAGACCGAAGATTAATCCTGTTAAATTTACAACTTCTGGTTTGAAAAGGGCCGGTTTATATGAACAGTTAAAGTTTTTTGAGGAAGACTGATTATGTTTAACGATGTTTTTTACGAAAAGAAAGAATTAAAGAGATATAGCGTTGTTGTTGGTTGCGTTTTGCTTTTATCTTATTTTGTTGAGCAAATACTTTCTAATATTTTAGTTGTGACTTATAGCATTTTTGGATATACAAGCAGTGAAATAAATGCTATGTTCTCTAACCCTTGGAGCGGTTTTTTATATAACACTTTAATAGTATCTGCTATTTGTGTATTTCCGTTTTGCCTTTTAAAGTTTGTTAACAAACAACCGATTTATCAAGTTGCAAAGTTCAACTCGCCTTTAAAAAACAATGTTTTGCTATGTATAGGTTTTGCGTTTGGCTTTTCAATGATCGCTAATATTGCAACGTCTTTGTTCAATATGTTTTTATCAACCTTTTTTGATTTTCAAGCAGTAACATCATCTCTTGGAAGCAATACGTCAGGGGATATAGTAGAATTTATTTACATTCTGATTTGTTCTGCAGTTGTTCCGGCTTTGGTTGAAGAATTTGCGTTCAGAGGTATGATTTTAGGCACATTAAGAAAATTTGGTGACGTACCTGCGATTATTTTATCGTCATTGGTTTTTGCTTTGTTTCACGGTAATTTTGTTCAAATTCCATTTGCATTAATTGTTGGTATTGTTTTAGGCTTGATTACAGTTATTACAAATTCTATTTGGCCTGCAATTATTTCGCATTTTTTAATTAATGCATATGCAAATGTAGTTAATTTATTTGTAACCGATTATGCAACTATTGTTGCTACGCTACTTTATTTAATAGTTGTAATTGGCATTGTGTGTTTAGTAATATTGCTTAAAAAAGGTGCTTTCAAAAGCATTGACAATAAAATAGCATTTATGCCATTAAAGTCTAAAATATTGAATATGATTTTTGCTCCAACAACTGTTGTTTTTATGATAATAATGATTTATAGAGCGTTGCAATATAAGGTGTAAGTTATGAATTACGAAAAATATATGAGAGAAGCAATTAAACTTGCACAAGAAAGTTTTGATGAAAACGAGGTGCCGGTAGGCGCTGTTATTGTAAAAGATGGAAATATTATTGGTGTTGGCAGAAATAGACGTGAAAAGTTAAATAATGCTTTGTCCCATGCCGAAATTGAAGCGATTAATGATGCTTGCAATAATTTGAAATCTTGGCGGCTTGACGGTTGTGATTTGTATGTAACACTTGAGCCTTGCCCGATGTGCGCGGGTGCTATAATAAATGCAAGAATTAATAAAGTTATTTACGGCGCTAAAGATAAAGAGGGCGGCGCAGTTAGTTCTGTGATTTCTATGTTTGATTTAGATTTCAGTTACAGACCAAAAGTTGTTTCTTCTGTATTAGAAGATGAATGTTCAAAAATTTTAACTGACTTTTTTAAGTCATTAAGATAAATTTGTAAAGGAAGTAAATTTATGAAACTTGGTATTGTAGGATTGCCTAATGTAGGTAAATCGACTCTTTTTAATGCTATTACTAATGCAGGCGCATCTGCTGCAAATTATCCTTTTTGTACAATTGAACCTAATGTTGGAATGGTATGTGTGCCAGACGAAAGGCTTGATAAATTAGCAGAAATGTTTCAACCTGATAAAGTTACGCCTGCTGTAATTGAATTTGTTGATATTGCGGGACTTGTTAAAGGTGCTTCAAAAGGCGAAGGACTTGGTAATAAGTTTTTATCTCATATTCGCGAGGTTGATGCAGTTGTTCATGTTGTAAGGTGTTTTGAAAATAACGACATTGTTCACGTTGATGGTTCAATTGACCCTGCAAGAGATATTGAAACTATAAATTTAGAGTTGATTTTCTCTGATATTGAAATGGTTGAGAGAAGAAAAGATAAATCAACAAAACTTTTAAAAGGGGACAAGTCTTTACAAAAAGAAGTTGACTTTTTACAAAGACTTATCGCTCATTTAGAAGAAGGCAAACCGGCTCGTTCAATTGAGATGGACGATGACGAAAAAGAAATTTTAAAAACAATTGCATTGCTTTCATCTAAACCTGTAATTTATGCTTGTAATATGAGTGAAGATGACTTTGTTTCCGGTATAAATGAAAATATTAGATTTAACGCTGTTAAAAAAATAGCGCAAGAAGAAAATTCTGGTGTATTGCCAATTTGTGCTGAACTTGAATCTCAACTTGTTGATATGGATTCTGAAGAAAAAGCAATGTTTTTATCAGAACTCGGTCTTGAAAGATCTGGCCTTGACAGGCTTATTAAAGAATGCTATTCGCTTTTAGGTTTGATTTCTTATCTTACCGCAGGAAAACCAGAAGTAAGAGCCTGGACAATAAAACTTGGCACAAAAGCACCAGGTGCAGCAGGAGTTATTCATTCTGACTTTGAAAAAGGCTTTATAAGAGCGGAAGTTGTTTCTTATGAAGATTTAATTGAATTAGGCTCAATGGTTGCTGTGAGAGAAAAAGGCTTGCTTCGTAGCGAAGGCAAAGAATATGTTATGAATGACGGCGATGTTGTTCACTTTTTATTTAATGTTTAATGTTATTTACCATTTGACATTTGTGATAAAATGATATATAATAATTAAGAATGAATTAATAATATCTAGGAGGATTAATTGTGGAGATAAATATTTTTGAGTTAGTTCATCTGTTAATTAGAAAACTTTGGATTTTAGTAATTAGTGCGCTTGTTTGTGCAGGTTTAACTTTTTGCTATAGTTTCTTTAGTTTAACACCTTTATACACATCATCATCAACAATTTATATTAACAACTCTTCAGTTTCAGTAAATGAAGCAAAAATTTCGTCTTCTGATATTTCTGCTGCTGAATCTTTGGTTAATAACGTTGTTGCTATTGTTAAGAGCCGCTCTGTTCTTAATTTAGTTTATGAAGATTTAGGTAGAACAGCTACTCAAGATCATCTTAAAAATGTTCTTTCTGCTGAAGTTGATACAAACACTGTAATGGTTAAAATTTCAGTTGAATGCGATGATCCTGAAGATGCTCAAAAAATCTGTGATTCTTTTGTTAAGTGTTCTCAAACAAGAATTGAAGAAATCATTGAAAATTCAGGTGTAAAAGTTGTTGATCCGGCTGATTTGCCTAAGAAAACATCTTTCCCTAACCATCAAACATACATAATTTTAGGTTTGCTTGCAGGTTTTGTTATTTCTGCTATTGCAGTAGTTATCATTGATATTCTTGATACAAGAATTGACTCTGCTCAAGACTTCCAAGAGACTTTCCCAGATATATCTATTATCGGTATAATTCCAAATATGGAGGATATGTAATATGGCTAGAAAAAAACATGGTACAAGATTTACTGAAAATGCTATTATTAGCAAAGACACACCGTTTACAGTAATCGAAGCTTTTAAAGCAGCAAGAACAAATCTTATGTTTATGCTTGATTCAAGTAATGATAATAATGCCATCACTTTTACAAGTTATGCTCCAATGGATGGTAAGTCAACTACATGCTTAAATCTTGCAATTACTTTTGCACAAACTGGTGCTAGAATTCTCGTTATCGATGCTGATATGAGAAAACCTGCTTTGCATAGATATATGAAAACACAGTCTAAACCTGGCCTTTCAGAAGTTTTAGCAGGTATTTCAGATGATAAACCTTGCATTTACAAAACCGATGTAGATAATTTGTTTATTTTACCTTCAGGTACAATTCCTCCAAACCCAACTGAACTTTTGATTTCAAAAAGAATGGAGAAATTGATTCAAGACTGCGCTCCTTTGTTTGACTATATTTTCATTGATACACCACCACTTGGTCTTGTTACTGATGCTGCTATCGTTGGCGCTAAAACTCATGGTGTTATCAACGTTGTAAACTGTGAAAACTCAAGAAGTGAAGATATTGATTCTATCAAGAGTTCTTTGGAGCAAGCTGGCATTAACTTAATTGGTTGTATTATCAATGCAGTTCCTCTTGCTGCTGCTTCTAAAAAATATAATAAATTTAGATCATCTAACTATGGATATAACTATGGTTATGTAGATTATGATTATTATTACAGAGCACATTCCGGTCAAGATGTTGCTTCTGAAAAAACTGATAAAAAAGAAGATAAATAGGTATAATAAATTATGATTGACTTTCATGCTCATATATTACCTAATGCAGACCATGGTAGTAAAAATCTTGAAACATCATTAAAACAAGTCTCTTTAGCTCACAAAGTGGGAATTTCTACTATTGTTGCAACTCCTCATTTTTACCTAAATTCTGATACTATTGAAGATTTTGTGAAAAGAAGAGAAGTGGCTTACAATGAGTTGATGGATGCTTTAAATGAAACAAATTATAATATAAGAATTGTTAAGGCTAGTGAAGTTAATTTGCAAGTTGATTTGTTTCAGTTAAAAGATTTAAAACCATTGTGCATTGAAAAAACTAATTATATGCTTTTGGAAATGCCTATGAATGTTGCTTGGACTCCTTGGCATTACAGTGCTATTGATGAACTAGTAGCCAGAGGTATTGAGCCGATTATTGCGCATATAAACAGATATCCAACATATGCTTCGAAAAAACTGTTTGAAAAAGATGTTTTGTTTCAAGTTAATGTTGAAGCATTTGAAAGTTTTTCTTCAAGATTTAAAATTAAAAAGTATTTTAATGAAGGAAATGTGAATTTGATCGGTACTGATGTTCATAGATTTTCTTTAAATACTTATGAACTGTTTAAAAAGTATAGCGCTAAATATCCTGTGATATTTAATGAAGCAAATTCAGTTGCTAAAAGAATATTAAATACACAAAAAGACGATTAGTTAACTAATCGTCTTTTTTGTATATCTTTATTTTTTAGTTCATATTATTAATTGGTGATAGTATGCTTAAAATGAATTCTCTTTATGATAAAGAAATTATTTCAATTATAGATGGAAGTAGAATCGGTGAAATATATGATGTTGATGTCGAAGAAAGTTCGGGTAGAATTATAAATTTAATTGTGTCCGGTAGATTAAGGTTTTTTGGACTGTTTGGAAGGAAAGAGCCAACAATTATTCCTTGGGAGCAAGTAAGAGTAGTTGGCGAAGAAACTATTTTAGTTGATATTAAAACTGCTCTCGAAACCAAATGTAGCAGCAATCTAATTAATAGTTTTTTAGATTAATTAGCGAACCAAACATTTTCTACTTTGAACTCTTTGTTGTTTAAATAATTCAAAATTCCGGCATCGGTTGTGAATTTAAAACAAAGTTTATAAGAGTAAAGCGCTTGATGAACAAATCCTTTTTTCTTATCTTCAGAGTTTTTGCCATACTTACCGTCACCAACTAATGGGTGACCAATATGAGCAAAATGTGCTCTAATCTGATGCGTTCTGCCTGTAAGAAGTTCAATTTCCAAAAGGGAAGTGTTATTAAATTCTTTTAATACTTTATATTTTGTCTTAATTTCCTTTGAGTTTTCAAAAGGCTTGTTTTTAACTTTTACTAGGTTTTTATCTTCGTCTTTTGATAGGTATCCATACAAAACATCTTGTTTTTGCTCTAAAATGCCGTGTATTAAGCATAAATAAAATTTGTCTATCTCTCTATGCTTTATTTTTTCGTTTAAAATACGCAAAGTTTCGGCGTTTTTAGCGGCTATTACTATTCCGCCTGTGTTTCTATCAATTCTATTAGCAAGAGAAGGAGCGAATGAATTCTCTTCATCAGGGCAATATTCACCTTTTTCAAATAAATATCTGTGAATTCTAGTGATTAGTGTATCTCTGAATTCTTGGTTGTCAGGGTGAACTATTAATCCTTCAGGTTTGTCAATTAAAATGATATTTTCATCTTCATAAACGATATTTAATTTTTTAGAAGCATACATAAAATCATATACGTTTTCTTTCTTTTCAAAGAACTCATCATTTATATACATTTCAACAACATCGCCAACGTTAAGACGAGTTGAAATTTCTGCGCGCTTTTTGTTAACCTTAATTCTCTTAAGTCTAATATATTTATATAAAAGATTTTTAGGTAATAAAGGCGCAGATTTAGTTATAAATTTGTCTAGCCTTTGATTTGCATCATTTGAATTGATAATAAAACTTTTCATTAAATCCTCGCTTATAAAACGAGTTATAGATAAATCATCTATAACTCGTTAAATCTATTTATTATTTAGTTTCAATTAAGCCGTATTTTCCGTCTTTTCTTTTATATACCACGCTGATAAGATTTGTATCAGCATTTTCAAAGATAAAGAACTGGTGGCCGATGAGATTCATTTGTAAAATCGCTTCATCAACAGAAATTGCTTGGAGATAAAACTCTTTAGAACGAATAACTTCAAACTTTTCATCTTCAAAATCTGCAGGCGCAAATACCTCATCAAAAGAAGTTGAACGAAGTCTTTTTTCAAGTTTTGTTTTTTGCTTTCTTATTCTTCTAACTATGTTGTCAAAAGCGTTGTCAAAAGCATCAATTAAATCAACTTGAACATCTTCAGCTCTATAAACTGTTGATTTATCTTTAATAGTGATTTCAGCTTTAATTGTATTGTTTTCTAACACAAATTTAAGAGTTACCTCGGCATCATCTGTAAAGAATTTGCTTAATTTAAGCACTTTGTTTTCAATGTGCTTTTTAGAACTCTCTTTTAAAGCAACTTTTCTTAAAATGTAATTAGTTTTCATAAAATCACTCCTTGGAATAATAATTGAAATTAATTAAATATTAATTTCATCTATATTATACCATTTAGTGATAGATTTGTAAAGAGTTTTTGTGTAATTTCAATAAAATTATATGATTTTTGTTTTGTGCCTTGTTACATAACAACCAACATTTACTGCTAGAGGTAGTCCGGCAATATGAGTAGGGAACTGCTCAATGTTTACTTTTAAAGCGGTTGTTTTGCCTCCAAACCCTTGAGGTCCGATATCTAATTCATTAATTTTACTTAAAATCTCTGTTTCTAAATCTCTATAAAATTCATCAGAATTTTGTTCGTTTTCACATCTGCTCAATGCTTTTTTGGCAAGATAGGCGCAATATTCAAAATCTCCGCCTATACCAATACCTAAAATCATTGGCGGACATGGGTTAGAACCTGCTTGTTTTACAATGTCTAAAACGGCATCAATAATGTCTTGTTTTGAAGCACTAGGTTTTAGCATTTTAATCGCACTCATATTTTCAGACCCAAATCCTTTAGGTGCAACTGTGATTTTAATATTATCGCCACTAACGATTCTTGTGTGAATAACCGCAGGGGTATTATCATTTGTATTCACTCTTTTTATAGGGTCTGCAACAATTGATTTTCTTAACAAACCATTAATATAACCATTTTTAACGCCAATATTAATTGCTTCTTCAAAATCCCCGTCAACAATATGAACATCTTGTCCAATTTCTGCAAAAACTACTGCCATTCCTGTATCTTGACAAATTGGAATATCTAATTCATTTGCAGCCGAAATATTACTATAAATGTCTTTCATAATTGATTTTGGAAGTTCGCGATTCTCGGTTTCAATTGATTTTTTAATTGATTCAACTATATCGTTTGGCAATTTTTTATTTGCTTCAATGCAAAGCGCTTCAACAGTTTCACTTATTAATTTACAAGAAATTTCTCTCATAATATCACCTTAAATTGAAAAATCGACTTGGCTTCAAGTCGATTTTTATTTTTAATTACCTTTAATATCTTCATAGATTTCTTCATTTGCATAAACAAATCCGAGTTTTTCTCTTGCTGCTCTTTCAACTAATTCATCGTGCGAGCCGTTTTCTAATAATGTTTTAAGTTCTTTAGTAGAAACTTTAAGCGCTGATATTTCTTCTTGCTTTTGAGCGAGTATCTTTCTCGAAGAAACTAATTGTGATTGTAAAGAAATCATTGAATATACCAAATAAAAAGCAAGTACTACAATTGATACTTTAAAAACTATTCTTTTACCAGCATTGCCAAATTTAGTTCTTTTAGCCATAGCATTTTCCTCATAAAAATTATTATAAAAACATTATACTACCTTATGCCTTATCTTTCAAGTTATTTTTTAATATTTTAGTAAAAAATATATCAATTAATTCATTTGATTTAAAACTAATATTGTTGAATAATCTAATTGTAGGGGATAGGATTTTGTTTTTTAAAAATTTTAATGATTTAGAAATAATCTTTGTATTAGTTTTTGAAATTGTGTATTTAGTAATACAAAAGCCTATTAATAAAAATAAAAACACGAAAAATCTTAACTCGCCTTTAACTCTAACTAACAGTAGCATAAAGACAAGAAACGAAGCAATTAATGAGTAAATAATATCTTCGATTAAAACTGAAACTGTATTATTTTTAAATACAATTCTTAAAGATTTAAAAATGTCATAAATAATTGAAAGTATCGTTCCAACTAATATGCTTAATAGTACTGTGAAAATATCTAAATTTGAATTAATTAACATTATTTAAACAACCTTTTAATAACAGAGCCTTTATTAGTGTTTTCATTATAAATCAAACCATAAATATTTCCGCTTATTGATAAGTCGCCTGTATCAACATCCATTTTAGAGATATGAAGTTTTTCTCCTTTTATAGTCATTTCACCTAAATGTGTGTTAAGTACTATGATATTATCATCAAAATTTATAACTTTTTCTACACCGCTCATACTTAAATTATTTCTATTTTCCAAAATTAAATTGTGTATTGATTCATTCATATAATTCACCCAATAATATCTATGAAAAATATAATAAAAATATAACAAAAGCGCCACCTTTAAGGTAGCGCTTTAAAGTTAAAACTTATTATTTTAAACGGGCTTTAAGACCTTCAAATTCTTCGACAATTTCTTTTGGAAGTTTGTCGCCAAATTGCTCATAGAATTTTGCAATGTTTTGAGTTTCTTCAGTCCAAACATCTTTATCAATTGTAAGAAGTTCTTTGATAGTATCTTTTGTGATATCAAGACCTTCAATGTCGATATCGTCAACTTCAGGAACATAACCAATTGGAGTTTCAACCGCGTCAACTTTGCCATCGCAACGAGCGAGAATCCAGTTAAGAACACGCATATTGTCACCAAAACCTGGCCAAATGAAGTTGCCTTCGTCGTCAGTTCTGAACCAGTTAACATTAAAGATTTTTGGTGCTTTATCGCCGAGTTTTTTACCCATTTCGAGCCAATGAGCAAAGTAATCAGCCATATGATAACCACAGAATGGTTTCATAGCCATTGGGTCATTTCTAACTACACCAACTGCACCTGTTGCAGCAGCAGTTGTTTCTGAAGCCATAATTGAACCAACAAATACACCGTTTTGCCAATCTTTTGATTGATATACGAGTGGAGCGGCTTTTGCTCTACGACCACCAAATACGATTGCAGAAATTGGCACACCTTTAGATGATTCAAATTCTGATGAGATACATGGACAGTTTTTAGCAGGTGCTGTAAATCTTGAGTTTGGATGAGCACCACTTGTTCCAACTTTATCTGCCTTATCATATTTTGTGTAATCCCATTTTTCGCCTCTCCAGTTAAGAGCGTTTGTTGGAGGGTTTTTATCAAGACCTTCCCACCAAACAGTGTTATCATCAAGATTATGACAAACGTTTGTGAAGATAGTACCTTCACGAGTAGAAGCTAATGCATTTGGGTTTGAGTTTTCGTTTGTGCCAGGAGCAACGCCAAAGAAACCATTTTCAGGGTTAACTGCCCAAAGACGACCATCTTCACCAATACGCATCCAAGCAATATCGTCACCTACACACCATACTTTATAACCAAGTTTACGGAATTTTTCTGGTGGAATAAGCATAGCAAGGTTTGTTTTACCACAAGCAGATGGGAATGCAGCAGCGATGTATTTAACTTCGCCTTGTGGATTTTCAAGACCGAGAATGAGCATATGTTCTGCCATCCAACCTTCGTTTTTGCCAAGGAATGAAGCAATACGAAGAGCAAAACATTTTTTACCTAAAAGTACGTTTCCGCCGTAACCTGAGTTAACAGAAATAATGTAGTTATCTTCAGGGAAGTGACAGATGTATCTTTTTTGTTCATCGATATCACATTTACAGTGTAAACCTTTAATCCAGTCTTCGCTATCGCCTAAAGCTTCAAGAACTTTAGTGCCAACTCTTGTCATAATAACCATATTGAGTACAACATAGATAGAGTCAGTTAATTCGATACCAATTTTTGAGAATTCAGAGCCAACAGGACCCATTGAGTATGGAATAACATACATTGTTCTACCTGCATATGAACCTTTAGCAATGTCAAAAAGCATTTTGTAAGCTTCTTGTGGGTCCATCCAGTTGTTTGTAGGGCCAGCGTTTTCTTTAGTTTTTGCACAGATAAAAGTTCTGTCTTCAACACGAGCAACGTCGTTTACAGCGGTTCTGTGGAGATAACAACCAGGGAGTAAGTCTTGGTTTAATTTAATCATCTCGCCAGTTTTACAAGCCTCTGCACGAAGTGCGTCGATTTGTTCTTGACTACCGTCAATAAGAACAACATTGTCAGGATTTACGAGGTTTTTCATCTCTTCAATCCATGCATTTACAGATTTGTTTTTAATCATGATTTTATCCTCCAATTGCAAAAAATGCAAAATTTACTTGTTTATATAACTATCAAATGTCCCCATGATAATCATACTGTTGTAATTATACTATATTATTTACCAAATTACAAGATTTAATGTTAAAAAATTATCAAATTTAAAGAAATTTAGATGTTTGTTAAAAAAATAGTAAAATACAGTTAAATTTTTAGTTATTTTAATGTTGAAATATCTAAAGTTGCGTAGGCATTAAGGGTTTCATCAGCAATGTTTCCTGCTTTGTATTCATATAAACCTTGCACAGCAACCATAGCGGCGTTATCTCCGCAAAGAGATAAATCAGGAGCATAAAACTCAATGTTCAATTTTTCGCAATAATCTTTTAGCGTTCTTCTGATTTCAGAGTTAGCAGAAACACCGCCCGCTAATACAAATTTGTCCGTTTTTACTGTTTTTAATGCATTTGAAACTTTTTCTAAAATTATTTCTGCAACAGTTTTTCTGATTGATGCACACATATCTTCAACATTTACTTCAATTCCTTTTTGTGAAGAATTGTTAATTGTATTTAAAACTGCGGTTTTAAGACCTGAAAAACTAAAATCTAAAGGGTTATCCTCGATTTTTGGTTTTGGTAGTTTGTAAGTATCAGGATTACCTTTTTCTGCAACCCTATCGAGATGAACACCACCTGGATAAGGAAGACCCAATGCTCTTGCAGTTTTATCAAAACATTCTCCTGCAGCATCATCGCGAGTTCTACCAATGATTTCATAATCGGTATAATCTTTTACATTAATTATATGAGAATGACCACCTGAAATAACTAACGCTAAAAAAGGCGGTTTGAGTTCTGGATGAGTAATATAGTTAGCCGCTATATGTGAGCGAAGATGATGAACTGGAATTAATGGTTTTTTAGTAGAAAGCGCGAGACCTTTTGCAAAATTTACTCCAACCAATAGCGAACCTATAAGTCCAGGTGCATGAGTAACAGCGATTGCATCAACATCATCAATGGTTATATTTGCTTGTTTTAGGGCTTCTTTGTACAGATTTGAAATGGCTTCAATATGCATTCTTGAAGCGATTTCAGGCACAACACCACCAAAAACGATATGCTCATCAACTTGTGATGCAATAACTGATGAAAGCACTTTTCTATCATTTAAAACTGCGACTGCTGTATCATCACAAGATGATTCAAAACTTAAAATTATCATTTATTTTCTCCAAAATATTTTGTCATAATTATTGCATTCTCGATAGGTTGAGAATAGTAATTTTTTCTGTTAGCAACTTCTTGAAAATCAAATTTTTTATAAAGAGTAATAGCAGGGGAGTTGCTTTCTCTAACTTCTAAACTAATAAACTCGCATAAATTATCTTTAGCGGTTTCAATTAGTTTTAAAACGAGTTTTTTTGCAATTCCTTGTTTCCTAAATTCAGATAAAACCGCTATGTTATTAATATACGCTTCATTAGATGTAATGAAAACACTTGCATATGCAACTATTTTCCCATCAGTTTTGTAACCAAAAATGAAGTATTTATCATTATCTAAACTTTCAAGTAAATTTTGTTTTGACATGGGATGTGAAAAACAAACGTTTTCAATAATTACTAATTCATCTAAATTTGTGCTATTTAGTCGTACTATCATTTAGTTCACCAATTGTAACTTTAATATTTTTCATTATTTGCTTTGCACATTCTTTATACACGTCTAAAGAAGCGCCGAATGGGTCAGAAATTTCATCTTTAAAACATAAAATTTTATCGCTTTTAACACCGAGCATAAGCAGTTGATTTTTATGTGATGAAGTCATAGGAATTATATAATCACATTCATCAACCAATTCATAACTTAAAGATTTAGCACTATTAGATGAAATGTCTATGTCAAGTTCTTTTAATGCTAAAACTGCGTTTTTTGAAACTTTCTCTCCGTCATTAGCATAAAGACCTGCGCTTGAAAATTGATGTTCTTTAAAGAGTTTTTTTGCAATACCTTCTGCCATAGGGCTTCTACAGGTATTACCTGTGCAAACAAAAATAAATTTCATTTAATTCACCTTATTTTGTTTCATACCAAGTTTTTGCGTATTTAACATCTACTAACAAAGGAACTTTCAGTTCAACCGCGCCTTCCATTTCTTGTTTAAGAATTTCGGCAACATATTCTGCGTTTTCTTCCTTTGTTTCAACAATTAATTCATCGTGAACTTGCATAATTAACTTTGCATCAAGATTTTCTTTTAATAATCTTGAGTTAACACGATTCATTGCAATTTTAATTATATCTGCGGCAGTACCTTGAATAGGCATATTTTTAGCAACACGTTCACCAAATGAACGAGTGTTAAAATTAGATGCGGTAAGTTCCGGCAAATATCTTCTTCTTCCAAAAATCGTAGAGACATATCCGCTTTCTTTTGCTTTTTCAACAACTTCATTTAAATATTTGTTAACACCACTATAAGTTGCAAGATAATTTTCAATGTATTCCTTTGCTTTAGCAACGCTTACATGAATATCTTTTGAAAGCGAAAATGCACCAATTCCATAAACAATACCAAAGTTAACGGCTTTTGCTCTTGAACGAACATCAGGCGTCATTAATTCAAGAGGAACATTGAAAACTTGTGAAGCGGTTAAAGAGTGTATATCAGCATCATTTGAAAATGCTTCTATCATTTTATTGTCATCAGCAATTGCCGCCAAAACTCTTAATTCGATTTGTGAATAGTCGGCATCTACTAAAACATAACCTGGTTTTGCTCTGAAGAATTTACGCATTTCACGTCCTAATTCAGTTCTTACAGGAATGTTTTGTAAATTCGGCTCGGATGAACTAATTCTACCTGTTCTTGTTTCAACCTGATTAAGAGTTGAATAAATTCTATTGTTTTCGCCTACGCATTTTAACAAACCATCACAGTATGTTGATTTAAGTTTTGCAACAGAACGGTATTCTAATAGATATTCAACGGCTTCTGACTGATATTTTAAACCTTCAAGCACTTCGGCATTCGTTGAATATCCTGTTTTTGTTTTTTTAGAGCAAGGAAGACCTAACTTTTCAAAAAGCGCAATACCTAACTGTTTAGGCGAATTTAAGTTAAATTCATAGCCAATAATATCATAAATTTGTTTTTCTAAAAATTGCTCTCTTTCATACAATTTTTTAGAAAATTCTTTAATACCTTCAACATCAACTTCAAATCCCTCTTTTTCCATTATATAAAGAGTGTGAGAAAGTGGAATTTCAACATCTAAAAGCAAATTCTCTTGATTATTTTCAGTGATTTGAGATGAAAAAGTTTTATATAGTTTTTCAATTAATTCAAGTTTTTTTAATACGTCTGAATACTCGCTATTATATTCCGAAACGCCGTATTCAACCATAAATCTTTCAAGTGATAAATCATTGCGGTCAGGGTTAATAAGATAAGCAGCGAGCATTGTATCGAATTTTACATCACAACAACCGTTTGTATCGTGAAATAGTTGTTTGCAATTGTGGGTGATAATACCTTTTACTTTTGATAAATTACAATTATCACTTACTAAAAATTTATCATTGTTTTTTATAAAAATCTTGCTATCATGATATAAAATTATAGCGTTATCAGGAACAAAAGGTACGTTTAATACATCAACATCAACTTTTTCCGTTTGACTGATTTTAGGTAAAGTTTCCTCATCTAAATTTAATTTCTCAAGCAATTTAAACATTTCAAGATTAATCAATTGTTTTTTTAATTCAACAAAATCTGCTTGTGAATTGTTTGGAATTTCAATTGGAACTTCACAGTTAATGGTGCCTAAAGTTTTGCTTAAAAAGGCGTTGTCCTTGTCATTTATAAGTTTGTTTTTAAGATTCTCTCTTAAGTCTTTTTCTTCAATGTTATCATATAGTTTTTCTATACATTCATATTTTTGAATTAAATCTCCGGCAGTTTTAGGACCAACACCTTGAACACCAGGAATGTTGTCAGAACTGTCTCCTTGTAGCGCTTTGATTTCTATCATCTGTTTTGGCGAAACGCCATATTCTTCTTTGATTTTTTCTATATCATAAATTCTAACTTCAGGAGCGCCTGCTTTAGTAGCGGCTAATTGAACAGTAACATTTTCTGATACCAATTGCAAAGAATCTCTATCCCCAGTAGCGATAACACATACATCACCATTTTCGTTGCATTTACGTGCAATTGTTCCTAGAATGTCATCTGCTTCATATCCTTCTTTTTCTAAAACAATACAACCAAAGTTTTTAAGAATTTCTTTCATTATCGGAATTTGCATAGCAAGTTCATCAGGCATTGGTTTTCTACCTGCTTTGTAATCAGAATAAATTTTGTGCCTAAAAGTAGGTGCTTTTAGGTCAAATGCGGCAATAATCAAGTCAGGGGAGTTAGTATCAATTAATTTTAAAAGAATGTTCATAAAGCCAAAAATAGCGTTTGTAAAAACACCATCTTTATTTGATAAAACTCGTATTCCGTAAAATGCTCTGTTAATTATTGAGTTTCCGTCTAAAGCTAAAATTTTCATAAATTCTACTCCTAATATTAATCAAATTTATTTTACCACATTTTTATATTTTCTTCAAGAGAATTATATAAAAAAAGACGCTACTTTTATAGTAGCGTCTAAAAAATTAATATTCGATTTTCTTTTTACCTTTTTTATTAATTTTATTTGTATAACTTGTATTCTTTTTAGCTTTTGATTTTTTCTCACCTTTGTTTTTCTTTTCATCACGTTCACACCAGAACACATATAAAGGACCTGCAATAAAGAGTGATGAGAAAGTACCACAGATAGTACCAACTGACATTGGAATTGAGAAAGTAAGAATAGAATCAAGGTTATAAATTAAAGCTACAACTGTTACTGACATAATAGCCAAGAATGTTGTAACAGAAGTTACACAAGTACGTTTAAATGATTGTGCAACAGAAAGGTTAGTGAGTTCTCTAATTGACATTTTGTTGCCATAGATACCTGAATTTTCACGAATTCTATCATAAATAACGATAGTGTCGTTAAGTGAGTAACCAAGTATTGTAAGGAATACAGCAATAAAGTTAGTGTCAATAGTAATACCAAAAATTACATTGAAGCAGTAAATAAATACTACGTCATGAATCAAAGCAGCAAGAGCAGTGATACCTGCTTTTATACCACCAACTTTTCTGAATCTGTAACCTACATAAATGATAACAAGAATACTTGCTAAAATAACCGCGAAAATTGCTTTGCCAAAGAATGAAGCACCAAAACTTTCGCTAACAGAGTTTACGCCAGCTTCTTTAATATTGTTATCTTTGAAATCTTCTTGTAATGCTTTAGTAACTTGTTTAACTTGAGTTGTAGTAAGAGCAATGTTACCAATTGCATTGATTTTAATTGATTCAGCGCCTGTTGATAAAGCAGCGCTACTTACAACATCAACTTTTACATCTTTGTAATCGTTTTCAAGTTTAGATTTGAGAACAAGAGAATTAGAAGTATAATTTTTAGTTAAAATTCCTGTAACAGTTTCGATTTCTTTTTCTGATAAGAAATTGTTACCAACAGCGGAAACTTCGAGAAAAGCAGTTTCTTCATTACTACCAACTTGTGCAGTAAATGCAAAATCTTTTAATTCATCTGAATTTAAAGTAGTTGCAACTGCATTGTCATCTAAAGTTCCTGTGTAAGCATAAGTTAAAATTGTTTCATTGCTAACGTCTTTTAAAGCGCCTTCTGCAGATTTTTTAACTTTATCAAAATCAATTTTATCTGTGTAAGAATAGGTAATTGCAGTACCACCTTTGAAGTCGATAGAAAGGTCTGCGCCTACAAAGATATTAAAGAATATACCTACAATGATTACTACAATCGGGATAATGATTGCAAATTTAAAACTTTTTGTAATGTTAAATGTTTTTTGCATTTCTCTTACCTCCGAATAACCATGGTTTTCTTAATGACTTAAATGAAGAAAGACTTTGAACCATAACTTTTGAAAGGAATACACCAATTAATACATTAAATACAGCACCAATTAAAAGTGTATAACCAAATGAATAGATAGAACCGGTAATTGATGAACCAAACATAAACATTACACTGTTTACTATTTTAGCAAGAATTGAATCTGGAGGTCCAAAAGCACCCATAAGAATTACAGAAACAATAACAACAGTTACGTTACCATCAATGATAGCGCCAAAACCACGCTTGAAACCTGTTTTAATAGAACCATCAATAGTTCTGCCGGAACTCAATTCATCTTTAACACGCTCTGCGTTAATAACATTAGCGTCAACACCCATACCGATAGAAAGAATTACACCTGCAAGACCAGGAATTGTAAGAGTAAAACTATCAAAGAATGGGAAGAAACCTGAAATACAAGCAAATATACCAGCAATTTGACAAGTGATAGAGAATACTGCAACGATACCAGGTAATCTATAAAGAGAAATCATTAAGATTACTATAAGCGCATAAGCAATGATACCTGCTAAAAGCATTACATCAAGTGATGACTGACCGAGTGTTGGTGCAATAATGCTAAGTTTTGAGTTATCAACAGATAAAGCGAAAGGAAGTGAACCTGCATTAATTGTATTAGCAAGGTCTTCTGCTTCTTCTGCGGTGAAATCACCTTCAATAACAGCGTGACCATCTGTAATTACACTGTTAACTGTTGGTGCTGAAATACAAGTATCATCAAGCCAGATGGCAATTGTTTTGTTAAGATTATTTCTTGTAGCAGTTTCAAAAGCGGCTTTTCCGTGAGGAGTAAGTTCAAGAGCTACCATATTATTACCGCCATCGTCAACTGAAAGTGAAGCTTCTTTAATATCTTTTGCACCTTCAAGAACTTGAGCGCCTTTTGAAGTTGAATCACCTTCGTTAAATGTAAGAACTGCCATTTGACCTAATTCTTCAACAGCGGCTGCCGGGTCAAAATCTTCTTCATCATTCTGCCAAGGGAATCTAACAATAATTTGCTTGTTGGCGTCATCTCTGTTTATTTCAGAGTCTGTGATTTTTTGATCGGTTAAACGGCGTTTAATAATTTCTTCGGCTTTTTTCATGTCATCGTTTGTGATTTCATCAACATCGATGTCAGGTGTGAAAACAGCCTCAACGCCACCTTGAATATCAATACCCCAACGGATATCTTGTACACCTTTTAAATAAACTATTTTATTATCACCATAATATGTACACAAACCTGCGAAAGACAAGTATGTGAATGCGATAATTAAAACAGCAATTATAAAAAAGGTTGACCTTCTTGTCTTTTTCATTGAAAAGTCCTCCAAATTTAAATTTGTGCATAGTTATGCATTACTAATCTATTATATATTAATTGAACTGAAAAGTCAAACAAATATATTTGTTTTTATAAAAGTTTTTCTATTGCTGCTAAACGAGCGCAAATTGAGAAAAGTTTAACTGCTTGAGTTAACTCATCAAGCGGTGGAAAACTTGGTGCAATTCTGATGTGAGAATCATCTGGATCGTTTCCGTAAGGATATGCAGAGCCTGCAGGAGTGGTAACAAGTCCTGCTTCTTTACAAAGTTCAATAGTTCTTTTAGCGCATCCTTTTGGTGCATAAAAACTAATGAAATAACCACCGTTTGGATTTGTCCATCTGCCTACACCAACAGGTTTTAATGTAGTTTCAAACTCATTTAATACTGCTTGGAATTTAGGGCGCATAATATCAGCGTGTTTTGACATTAAAACTTTGATATTGTCAACATCTTTCAAGAATCTTACATGACGAAGTTGGTTAATTTTATCAGGACCAATTGTTTGGAATTGCATTCTTTGCTTCATCAATTGAATGTTATGATGAGAAGCACACAAAGCGCTGACACCAGAGCCTGGATGAGTGATTTTAGAAGTGGACATAAAGTGTATCATCATTTTTTCTGTTCCACGTTTGATACATTCTTTATATAAAGATAAAATTTCGTCCTGTCTGTCATCATAAAGATGATGAACTGCATACGCATTATCATACATAATTCTAAAATCTGGCGCAGCAGGGGAAAGTGATGCAAGTCTGATTATAGTTTCATCTGAATAAGAATATCCATCGGGATTTGAATATTTTGGTACACACCAAATACCTTTTACCAATGGGTCTTTAACCAACTCTTCAACTAAATCCATATCAGGACCGGTTGGAGTCATTGGCACAGGAATATTTTCGATTCCAAAATACTCGGTAATAGCAAAATGTCTGTCATATCCAGGGCAAGGACATAAAAATTTAACTTTACCTTGTGAAAGCCAAGGCTTTTCTCCATCAAGGCCACGAGAAACTGCTTGTGCTATTATATCAAACATCATATGAAGCGATGAGTTTTCGCCGATAATTACATCTTCAACAGGACAGTCAAAAAGGTCGGCAAAAATCTTTTTCATTTCATAAATGCCATCTAAACCACCATAGTTTCTGCATTCTGTACCGTCATCAGTAAAAGCATTGCCTTTTGTTACTAAATTTAATAATTCATCAGAAAGGTCTAATTGCTCTTTGTTTGGTTTACCTCTAGACATATCAAAGCTCAAACCAAGTGCTTTAAAATCTTCGTATTGTTTTACAAGAGACTCTTGTTCTTTTAGCAATTGTTCTCTTGTCATTTCATTGTAATTCAATGATTTCACCTCAAATATTT
>JAZQFC010000035.1:0-39934 GCA_045539315.1 Acutalibacteraceae bacterium
GGCATAACACCCGATATTACATTAGCCTTTAAATTTTATAACAAAATCGTCTGTTTGTCAACAATTTTTTTAATTTTTTCTATTTTTGCGATTATTTCTTTTCAAAAACCGCCTCATTTGTATATTTTAACCAACTTTTAAAGCAATATTATCAACTTTTCTCTTGTCATTCTGAGCGGAGTGAAACAAAGCCAAAGAATATTTAAGACGTTTCCCTTCGGACAGTCGAGGACGCCTGTCCCATTAGACGAACAAAGTGAGACGCAAGGTTCTGGGGTACCCATTCAAAATCTTTGATTTTGTTAATGGATCAGGTCCTTACGAATGTTTATAAACATATTGGTAGGATGCTTAATCCCTATACGCACCGCGCTAAAAGGTTCGTCAAGGATGCTGCCACCTACGAATGTATATTAGCCTTATCGTAGGGCGGGATGCCCACATCCCGCCGTCATTCTGAACGCACGTGAAGAATCTTTTAAGATGTTTCGACTCCGCTCAACATGACAATAAAAAGCCTTCGCCTTTGGGAAGTGGCAAGACGGACGATGGACTAAACAATCTCTTTGCCATTAAAAAACCACCCTCTTTTCGAGGGTGGTTTTTGTTGTAGTTATTTTACTGTAATAGCGCGTTTTACTTTTGTGAATTTACCAATTGCTTTTACAGTTTTACCTTTTGAATTTTTGTAATTCTTGTAAGCAGCAACTCTTACATAATATTTTTTACCACTCTTTAACTTCTTGATAAGTTTCTTAACTGTTTTTTGCTTTTTAACTACTATTACTTTCTTACCTTTGAAGTTTTTCTTAAGTGATACGTGAATTACATAACCTTTAACGCCTTTAACCTTCTTCCATTTAACTGTGAGGGTTTTAGCCTTTGTTGAAGTTACTTTAACGCCTTTAACCTTTTTAACTGAAGGTTTTTTAATTGTAAATTTGTAATTCAACTCGCCTGTGTAATTACCAATACCTGTTACAATAATAGTTGCTTTACCTACATTTTTGTTATTAGCATAAGCAAGTACATAGTCAACATCTTTCACTAAATCACTTGCTAATTCAGGAGTATGCGCTTTACCTGTGTACTCTCTCAATGTTTTATCAGTTTTAAACATTGTTTCATCAATTGCTTTTTGTGAAATTGCAAATGTTTTAACAATTGTTCCTGCGTAGTTACCGATACCTGTTATTGTTACAGTAGCCTCGCCTGCATTTACATTGTTTTCATAAGCAACTGTGTAATCAACATCTTTTGCAAGTTCAGAAGTTACTGCGTCCTCAAATGCTTCACCAGAGTAAATTCTCTCTTTTGTTAAATCAAATGTGAAATTGCTTTCAGAAATTGATTTTGCAACGATTTTGAATGTTGCAGTTACAGTATCTTTATAGTTGCCTTTACCAGTAACGATAACTTTACCATCACCAACATTTACATTGTTTTCATATGTTACTTCATAGCAGTCTGCTGATAATGTTGTCATTACTTGTGGTTTAATTTCAGAACCTGTGTAAATAACATTCTTTGTATCAATAATAAAGTCGCCTGCATCGAGAGATTTTGGTGTAATGTTAAATGTTTCAACAACTTCATCTTTGTAGTTGCCGATACCTTTGATTGTTACAGTAGCAACACCTACATTTACATTGTTTGAATATTCAACTGTGTAATCAACATCTTTTTCAAGTTCAGATGCTACTACAGGTGTAACTTCATCACCTGTGTAAACTTTATCACTTGTATCAACTGTGAAATAATCTTTTTCAACTTCTTTTTGTGTAATTTCAAATGTTTTTGCTACTTCGCCTGTGTAGTTACCGATACCGGTTACTGTTACAGTAGCAGTACCAACGTCAAGGTTGTCTTCATATGAAACTTCATAGTCAACATCTTCTTCAAGGTCTGATACAACAGCAACTTGTTGCTCTATGCCATTAAAGATTACAGATGTTTCTTCTAAAGAGAACCATTCTTCTTCAATCTCTTTTTGCTCGATTGTGAAGGCGATTGTTGCTTCGCCTTTGCAGTTTTCTTTACCTGTGATAGTTACATAAGCTTCACCTGCGTTGATGTTGTCGTTGTATTCTACTGTGTAGTCGTCGTCTGCGAGATATGAAGCAACTGTAGGCTTGTATTCTTCGCCTGAGTAGATAAACTGACCGTCTTCAACTGTGAAATCTTCCGGTGTTAGTTCGTGTTGAACGATTACAAATTCAAGTGCAAATTCGCCTTGGCAGTTATCGCCACAAGCAGAGATTGTAATTTTAGCAGAGCCAACATTTAAGTTGTTTTCGTAAGAAACTGTGTAGTCAACGCCTTCAGTAAATGTTGAAACGACTTCAGGACGGATTTCTTTGTTTTCGTACTCTTTGTCTGAAAGGTCGATTGTAAAATCAAAAGCGGTGAGAGTTTTCTTGTTGATTGTAAACTCTTTTGTAAATTCACCTTTTAAGTTGCCCAAACCTACAACAGTAATTGTGGCAGTACCTACATTTACGTTGTTTTCATAAGAAACCATGTAGTCTTTATCTTGTAAAATGTCACTTGTAACTGAAGGTTCAATTGCTTGACCTGTGTAATCTTTAGCATCAAGGTCGATAACAAAATCTTCTGGGGTAGCTTCTTTTTGCAAGATAACAAATTCATAGGTGAGTGTACCTGCGTAGTTGCCTGTACCTGTAACTGCGATGGTAGCCGCGCCTGTATCAACGTTGTTCTCGTAAGTAACTTCGTAATCGTTTTCGCTTAAAGTAGAAGTAACTTCTGGGCAAATTTCACTACCTGTGTAAACCTTTTCATCTGTATCTACTGTGAAGTCTGCATCTGTAATTTCTTTTGGAACGATTTCAAAAGTTTTTTCAACTTTACCTGTATAGTTGTAGATACCTTCTACTGTAATAGTAGCAGTACCAACATCTATGTTTCCGCTATAACCAACAATATACTCTGTGGAGAATTCTAAAGTTTCAGAAGTAACTGTTGGGCAGATTTCCATATCTGTGAATACTTTGTTTTCCAAATCGAAGGTAAACATATCTTCTTCGATTTCTTTTGGCAAAATAGTAAATGGGATTTCAACTGCGCCGTAGCCGTTTTTGCCTGTTGCTTCAACGATTGCGTATGCGTTTTCACTTGCATCTACGTTGTTGTGGTAAACTACTGTGAAATCATCATCTGCGAATACATCTGAAGAAATTTCAGGTGTGAGCGCTTCGCCTGAGTAGGTAAGGCCGTCTGCCGCGATAGAAAAGTCAGAAGCCTCAAATTTCTTTTTGCTAATTGTAAAGTCTGCTGACAAATCGATAAAGCAAGTGCCTGTACCACGAACGTAAGTTGTAGCAGTACCTGCTTTTACGTTGTTTTCGTATTCAACTGTGTAGTCAACACCTTCTACAAGCGTTGCAGAAGTAACTGCAGGACAAATCTCACTACCTGTGTATGTTTTTTCAGCAGTATCAAACACGAAATCGTGGTCTGATTCAGAATCAACAATAGTTGTGATATTTGTAAGAGTTGTTTCGCCTGTGATTGTGTAGTTATCACCTGCGTAGTAAAGCTTTTTGCCGTCTGAATAAGCGATAACACCTTCAGTAGTTGGCTCTGGAACTTCTACTACCTGACCTGCGTAACCTGAAACTGTGTTATCATCAAAAGTTACATTAACAACAGGTTTGATAAGTTGCATATCGCCGATGTGATAGATTTTATTAGCGCCTGCTTCTTTAAAACCAACTGCAAAGCCGTCAACTTTAGACATAAAGGTTGTATAATCAACTAATGCGCCTGCGCCGGAAAAGCTTGGTCTGTTTGCAGTCATACCCTTTGAGCCGACAACTCTCCAGTTTTTAACAAGGTCTGCCCAACGGATTTCAACCCATGCACCTTCGGCAGGAACGACTACTTTATAAGATGGACCGTCATACCAAAAAGCGCCGTATGTAACGTGAGCGCCTGTCTCGTCAACTGTGTCAACAGCAAATACAAAGTTGTTATTAGCAGTTACGTTAGCGCCTGAATCTGCGTCACCCTTAATCCACACTCTAAAACCTAATGAGTCAGAAAATGCGAGTGGCAAGTTCTCTTTGTCAAAGTAGTACAAACCACAAGGATCCCAAGTACCACGAGTGATTTTGAGAGCATCAAGTTCTGCATCATAAGAATAGCCTGTAGTCTTATTAATGTTGTACGAGCGAGTAAGCCCTTCGGTAAACCAAGGGGATGCGTACTCGTTGATGGTTGCGCCATCGTAGTCAGACATATCAACGATAGTCTGATATGCAACTGCCTCGCCATCAGCCGATACCATTACAAATGGAATTGTTGAAAAAACCATAAGCAATGATAATAAAATGGATAATAATTTCTTCATAGAATAAAACACTCCTTTATAATTATTTATTTTATTATAGCATATATATGTATGAAATTCCATTGAAAAATCGTACAAAATTATTGCAAAAATCTGTGAAATTTGAATAAATACATTGATAACGAAATTGACATTAAAAATTTCGTCATTCTGAGCGGAACGAAGTGGAGCCGAAGAATCTTTTCTTGAGATTTTTAGTAGAGATTCCTCGACTGCGCTTACGAATGACACGAGAGAAGATTACTAAAAGCAAAGAGCCAACCTCAAATGAGGTTGGCTCTTTTGTAAAGGATACGTTATATGAAAAAAATTAACAATTACCATTTATCATTTTCATATGGATCGTATTTTGTTGTTGGCTCTACTGGGTTAGTAGGCTCTGTTGGCTCTTCTGTAGGTGATGAAGCAATGATATCAAAAGATTCGTATTTTTCTAATTCTAAACTAATTTTTTCAAATTTCATTATAAAACACCCTCCTTTGATTAGTCATTAGCTTTAGCCCATGTGTCAACTAAAGCTTTTGTATCTGCATCTAATGTAGCATAACCACCGTTTGCATCTGCAATGTAAGCATCTGCAATACCTGCAAGGTTACGAACAGTTGCAGTTTCTGCGTAATATGTTACACCATTGATTACTACATAAGCACGAGCAATAAAGTCACGGCCCAAGTTTCTATCTGCAACATTTACGATAGAACCTACGATTTGGTTGCCATCCCATAATTCATGAGTTTTATGGTCATAAACAACTTTAATATGGTCATCTTCCATTGTAAAGTAATCGCCAACGATATCGTTTGGAGCGATGATGATACCCATTTCATCAACTGTTGTAAGGTCAAGACCTGCATCAACTGTTGCATAGAATCTCATACCATTTGCTTCGTTAAGTCTGATAGAAGCGCCTGCTTGAGTTGAGATATAGTTTGTTGTTGCGCCGTCTTGTTCTGGAATTTCTTCAGTTGTGAAGTTAAGTGCTTCTGTAACAACGAATTCTTGACCATCAACATAACCGTCAACGTATTGTTTGCCGTCTGGTGCTGCAGGGAGTACGAATGTATCGCCATAAGCAACTGTAGCAACTTTTACGCCGTCGATTGTAATGTCGAATGTGTAAACTGCTGTTGTGAATTCTTTGTTTTCTGTAACAACGAATGTTGTTTCAGGATTGCCTACATAGTATTTACCAGCATCGAGTGCAGGAAGTGTATACTCTGTACCGTAGTCAACTGTGTCAACAACTTGACCATCGATAGTGATAGTGTATGTGTAAGTAGCTGTTGTGAATTCTTTGTCTTCTGTTACAACGAATGTTGTTTCAGGTTCGCCTACATAGTATTTACCAGCATCGAGTGCAGGTAATGTATACTCTGTACCGTAGTCAACTGTAGCAACAACTTCACCGTCGATAGTGATAGTGTGTGTGTAGAATGCTGTTGTGAATTCAGCGTCACCTGTTACTGTGAATGTTGTAGCAGGATCGCCAACATAGTATTTACCAGTTTCGAGAGTTGGAAGTGTGTAAACTGTGTTGTATTCAACTGTGTCTACTACTGTGCCGTCGATAGTGATATCGCATGATGCATCAACATCTTCTGCTACGAGCAATTCAACGTCGTCTACATAATGAGTAACACCGTTTTCAAGTGTTGTGAACAAAATGTGAGTCATTGAAGCGATATCTTCAGGTGTAATATTGTCATTAAACAATACTGTGTATTGTGTCCATGTTGTACCAGGAACTGTTACAGTTTCACCTGCAAGAGTTTCTTGTGTGTAGTTATCTGACACGTTTTTAGGAGCACCGATGTAAACTCTAATGTTGTTAGTAACTTCGTCTGAATTAGCTGCTGCCCAGAATCTAACACCGATAGCAGTATCAGCATAGTCTGCGAATGAACCGAACATATTAACATCAGATACACCAACACCACCGCATGTCATAGAGTTGCCTCTTGAGAATCTCAATGCTTGACGGTCTGCGAATGTAGCAGATGGAGCAGGAGTACCCCACATACCGATAGTGTTTGTTCTGCCGTTTGCATCTACATCGTGAACGATGAGGCTGTCAACAGCGTCTTTGTTAGCAGTTGTGAATGTAAGGTCAGATGTTACTGTGAAAGTTTTTTCTGTAACGCCTACATAGTATTTGCTAACTGGGAGTGTTGGGAGTGTGTATTCTGTACCGTGTTCAACAGTTGCTACTACATTGCCATCAATAGTGATGTCATATTTATATGTAGCAGTTGTGAATTCTTTGTTTTCTGTTACAACGAATGTTGTTTCTGTAACGTCAACATAGTATTTACCAGCTTCGAGAGCAGGAAGTGTATACTCTGTACCGTAGTCAACTGTAGCTACAACTTGACCATCAACTGTGATGTCGAAAGTATATGTAGCAGTTGTAAGGTTAAGGTCGCCTGTGATTACAACTTCGCTAACATCTTCGTAGCCAACATAGTATTTACCAGCTTCGAGTTGAGGAAGTGTGTATGTAGTGCCACTTAATACTGTAGCAACTTCTACACCGTCAACTGTAACTTTACATTCTGTTGGTGGGACATAATCAAAGTCATATTCATAATCGATTGTTACATTATCGATATAAACGTAACTTGCATTTGATTCTGACCAGTTATCTGAATAAAGTTTACCTGTGATATATTTGTAAGAATACATATCTTCGGTAACGTTGATTGATACTGTAGTAGTGAAGTATTTAAGATTGCCTTCTGCTGCAATAGTGTAGGAACTACCTGATGCTGAGTAGTCGTCAGCAAGAGCAGATGCAAAGCTCAAGCTCTTGTAAGCTTTAACTTTTGATGTATCACTTGCTGAAGCAGTGAATGTAATCTTAGTTGGTTTGTAATAAGGTTTGCTTGACCAGTTTGCAGGAAGTTGGAAGTAAGCGAAAGCATCTGATTTTGCTTTGAGAGCGAGTTTGTTGTCGCCGTCTACATCCATAACTGAGCCAGAGCCATAGAATGTGGTAGCACCTGTGAGGGCTTTGCCTTCGTCCATTGTGTAAACTTCTTTTGCTGTTAAAACTTCAGAGAGAAGGCTAAGATTTCTTTCAAGTACAACTTGCTCACCACCATAGTAATCGTTGTTACCATCTGAGTAGTAATAACCTGTTGGTGGAGTTGGAATTGTATAAGTTGCGCCTATATCAAGAACTGCAACTTCTTCGCCATCAATTTTAACTATTGCTTCTGTTGCGTTATAATCAGCAACCTTTTTAAATGCAAAGCTATCAAGACATATACCTGTCTGGCCTGCTTTTACGTTAGTAAATACAAGTGTGTATGTACCTTCTTCTTCGATTGTAACTTCATTCTCTAAGTAGTTTGCTGAATGATATGTAGCACCATCGAATTTGTAAGTTAGGTCTGCAAAGTTAACAGTACCAAAGTTACCAACTACTTCGCCGTCTGCATTCAAGATAGTAACTTCATAAGAAGATCTTGAATTTGCAACGTTACGTGAGTAGGTAGTCAAAGTGAAAATACCTGCAGGAAGATTAGCAACTGTAAATACATCTTTGTAACCAAGTGTTTTAGATGTGTTGTCTTGTACGTAAGTATAAGAAACACCACCATCTGTTGTTGCGTAACTACCTGTATTATATGAAGTGTCATCTGCTTTGTAACCTATTGGTGAGCATTTTTCTGCTTCGTAAACATATTCAAGAGGAGTTGTTACAGTAACACCTTCTGAAACTGCTGATTCAGCGTGAGTCAAAGTTTCAGCCATCTTTTGATAGAATGTGTAAGATGCGCCAGGTGTAAGACCTGTGAATACGTTAGATGTTTGCCATGTAGCGCCGTCTTTTGAATAAACTGCACCGTCAACTTTTGTAAGAGTTACAGAAGCACCATTAACTAACTGTGCAACAGGAGCTGCAGGAGTTGCAAGTGCAGGTCTGTCTTTACGAACTGCATAGAAAGTTGTGTTGTTTGTGATGTTTGCAGTTTCGCCAGGAGCGTAAACTTTAGTAATATCACCGTTAAATGCCCAGCCTTCAAGTTCGCCTTCTGCAAGAATTGCTTCAGGCATAACTACTGCGTCGTTGTTAGCGGCATCTGATTTGATATCTTCAACGTCTGCTGCTAAAGTTGCAGTTTCTGTGCCTACGAATGAAGCGACAAACTCAATAGGAGCAGGAGTAACGCCTGCAGGGTAGATAAGTTCTACATCATCGATGTAGTAAACTTCTTTTAATGACTCTGCTGAGTAAGCGTCAACACCAAACATAATTTGTTTTACTTGACCTAAGAATGAATCAGTAAACAATGCGTTTGCTTTGCCTGCTACGTTGTAAGCAGAATCGATAGAAGTAGCGCCGATTTTCCAAACATCAGTTGCAGTGTTCCAATACCACTCGTAAGTAGCACCTTCAGCAGTCGGTAACCAGTTACCTCTGTGCTCTGTAGCGGTTTTGTAACCCATAGATGAGGTTTGGAAGCCAAGAGATACTTTGTCATTTGTATTAAACAAAGTAGGGTCGCCTGCCATCCAGAAACGGATACCTATAGCGCCTTTGATAACGCTTCTGTAGTCCGCTTTGATACCAACACCTGCACCGTTGTAAGCGCCTGTTCTTTGGAATTTAAGAACAGTTCTGTCTTCGGTAACAGGGTTGCCGTCTGCATCGGTTTCGCCTGTAGGAACAGCGTATGTAGCGATTTTTACGTTGTTCTTATCTGAACTTTGGATAGAACCGATTTGGCTTGAAGCGGTTTCAGATGAAGCATCGAAAACTGAAAGATATGTTTCGCCTTCAGCTGAAGCCATTGTCATTGGTACTACTGAGAATACCATAAGTAATGAAAGGGTAAGTGCCAATAATTTCTTCATACCATTTTTCCTCCTTTACAATTATTTTTTTGAAAAATTAAACAGTATAAGAAAATTATACATTATATATTATACCCCAAAAAATTTATTTGTCAAGATTTTGCGCTCAAAAAACATTGCAAGATGATGCGTTTTTACTTGCAAAGTGAACACGGATTTGGTGTAATATGGTTGGTAATTCCTTTGCATTTTATAAGGGCGTTCATTGGATGCCCGTAATTCTTCCTTACGAATATATAAGTTTTTTCGGGAGGAGCAGAGCCCCTCCCCTACGATAGAATATAAGATATATCGTCATTCTGAGCGGAACGAAGTGGAGCCGAAGGATCTTTCAAGATGGTTCGACTTCGCTCACCATGACACGACTATATTCTTTTGTAGGGGAGGCCCTGTGTGGCCTCCCTTGACCTGTGGGCGACCACGCAGGGTCGCCCCTACATTAAAACACAAAATTTGTTGTAGGGACCAACGCCCTCGTCGGTCCGCATGACGTGGGATTACGAGGGCGTAATCCCCTACGATATAATTTGGTTTTATTGTAAGAACCTGACCCATTAACAGAATTAAAGATTTTAAATTGGTTCCCCAGAACCTTGCGTCTCACTTCGTTCGTCTAATAGTGTGGATCCTATATGCACTATCATTGCAATATGAACATTAAAACTTGCAAAACGAACATTTTTATGCTATTATGATTACATAAGCGAATTTGAGGTGAAATATATGGCTAAAGGTCTTGAATTAAACAGACGATTCTATGACTTTGATTTATGGGTTTTTAATTATTTAAATCAAGACAATAAAGAGGCTTCGCCGATTATAGCAAGTGGAAACATTAATTCTAATGCTAAAATGTCTTTTGTATATGTTAAAAGTGGAAAGATTCTTTTTAACTCCGAAAACGAGAAAAAAATAATTGAAAAAGACAACATTGTTTTATTCAAGCAATTTCACAATACACAACTCGAAACCATTCCAAATGTTGATGCGCATATTATTTTATTTAGTTTTGCGAGTTCGCTTTTTCAACCTTGCGAAGAATCGCTTTTAAGACTTTTTAATTATGACGATGGTAAAAACTTTTTAGACCTCAATTTGCAGAAAAATAAAGATATTATTTTGTCACTTTTAGACAGGACTCAACATTATTTAAAACGCAATTTTCAAAAAGGTCATTTTGTTGGCATTTTAAAGATGATTTTATCAGAATTATGTGTTGATTTTGATACCGTTTTCCCTGAAATCGCGAAAAAATATTCAAAAGACTATGATGCGAAAATTTATGATTATATTTGCAAACATTTTAATAAAAACATCTCTGCACAACAGGTTGCTGACACATTCTTTGTTTCAAAAGGATATATAAACAACCTTTGCAAAAGGTTTTATAATATGCCTTACAGACAAATGATAATTGATATTCGAATGTGGTATGCAAAAGGACTTCTCGCAAGAGAAACTAATATCACTTTGAAAAAAGTTGCCGAATTATGTGGGTATAAAGAATATTCTGCTTTTTTCAAAGCATATTCAAAAACATTTGGCACTCCGCCAAAAATACATAAACCTAAACACGTGAATAAATTCAAATAATAAAAGCCACTCAAAAGAGTGGCTTTTTAGTTTGTTTTAATAATTCACGACGCAATAACGGAAAAGACAAGGCAGAGTGAAAAACACTCTGCCTTTTAGTTCATTAAATAATGTGGGATTTTTCGTTAGTGCAAGGTGTTTGACCTAAGGTAATACCCATCGGTATGCCGACGGTCAAACTAACGACGCAATAACGGAAAGACAAGGCAGAGTGAAAAACACTCTGCCTTTTAGTTTATTAAATAATGTGGGATTTTTCGTTAGTGCAAGGTGTTTGACCTAAGGTAATACTCATCGGTATGCCGACGGTCAAACTAACGATGCAATAACGGAAAAGACCCATTATTTTGCGTAATCAGTTGCACGAGATTCCCTAATAACATTAACTTTGATTTGACCTGGATAATCAAGTTCTTCCTCGATTTGTTTTGCAACATCACGAGCAACAAGCACCATCTTATCATCATCAATAACATTAGGTTTAACAACGATTCTGATTTCACGTCCTGCTTGAATTGCGAATGAACGCTCAACACCGTTATAAGAGTTTGCAATTTCTTCAAGACGCTCAAGTCTCTTAATATAATTTTCAAGATTCTCTCTACGAGCGCCTGGACGAGATGCTGAAATAGCGTCAGCCGCTTGAACTATACAAGCGATAACTGTTTTCGCCTCAACATCGCCATGGTGAGCATGAATTGCATGAACAACTGCTTCAGACTCTTTGTATTTTTTAGCAACATCAACACCAAGTTGAATATGCGAACCTTCCATCTCATGGTCAAGCGCTTTGCCGATATCATGCAACAAACCTGCTCTTTTTGCAAGTGCTACATCTTCACCAAGTTCAGCAGCGATAAGACCTGAAATATATGAAACTTCCAAAGAATGTTTAAGAACATTTTGACCGAACGAAGTTCTATAATGAAGTTTACCAAGCAATTTAACCAACTCGTGATTAATGCCACGAACGCCTACATCAAGCACTGCTTTTTCGCCTTCGGATTTAATAATACCCTCAACTTCGCGTTTTGCCTTTTCATACATTTCTTCAATTTTTGTTGGATGAATACGACCATCAGAAATAAGTTTTTCAAGAGCAGTTCTTGCGATTTCTCTTCTAATAGGGTCAAAACAAGAAACTGTAATAGCCTCTGGTGTATCATCAATAATAAGATCAACACCGGTTAAAGTTTCAAGAGCAGTAATATTTCTACCCTCACGGCCGATAATACGACCTTTCATTTCATCATTTGGAAGTGCAACAACCGAAACAGTAGTTTCACTAGTGTGGTCAGCCGCACAACGCTGAATGCTTAATGCAATAATATTTCTTGCAACTGATTCAGCCTCTTCTTTTGCTTTTTGCTCATAATCTTTGATAAGAATCGCCTTATCATGAACAAGTTCTTCCTCAACACTTTTCAAAAGCGCTGTTTTAGCTTCTTCAACTGTATAGCCTGAAATCTTTTTAAGCATATCTCTTTGAGCGAGTTTTAACTCGTCAAGTTCAATTGCTTTTTCTTCAGCTATTTTCATTTTTTCAGCTAATTTTTCTTCTTTTTTCTCGTGATTTTCAATTTTTCTGTCTAAAGACTCTTCTTTTTGTTGAAGTCTTCTTTCTTGACGCTGAACTTCACTTCTGCGCTCTTTGATTTCCTTATCGGCATCTGAACGCAACTGATGAATTTCATCTTTAGCTTCAAGAATTGCTTCTTTTTTCTTTGCCTCCGCATTTTTCATTGCGTCTGACAATATTCTGTTTGCCTCGGTTTCCGCAGAACCTATTTCAGCCTCTGCCTTTCTTTTACGATGAGCAGAGCCCATTGCAAAACAGATTATTCCGACAACAATACATACTGCGGCTGCAATGGCATAAAATACCCAGTCCATTTGCAGACCTCCTAATATATATTAACCGCTGTTAGTTGAACAGGCCGCGTGTTCGCCCGAATGTAAGAATTGAATATATATTTATATGTAAAATAAAAAATATATCTCCACATTACTTTAATAATAACACTACATTTAGTATATGTCAACCTTTTTTGTGCAAAATGATGAGTTTTTTCACCCGAAAATTCTTACTAAAAAAACAAAAAATCCCACTAGCAAAAGTGGGATTTTTAATTCAAAAATTAATGGCAAATTGCTTGCTCTGTATCTTTATCGAAAAGGTGAATCTTTTCTGGTTCAAATACAATGTCAATATCCTCGCCCATTTTAGCAGTTGTTGTTGGAGCAACTCTAGCAATAAGGTGATGACCTTCACAATTTACATAAAGGTATGTTTCAGCACCCATAAGTTCTGTAACTTCAACGTTTGCTTCAACTTTACCATCTTTAAACTCTTTCAAGAGTTTTGGCTCATCATGAATATGCTCTGGACGGATACCCATAATAACTTCTTTATCAACATATTTTTCAAGAGCGCCTTTTTCGTTCTTGTATGCTGGAAGTTTAATTTTAAATTTAACACCAAGACGACGTTTTGTATCTTCTGAACCGAATTCTACATAGAAATCGTCACCCTCTTTACGAACTACTGAATCAATAAAGTTCATTTGAGGTGAGCCGATAAATCCAGCAACGAATACATTGCAAGGAATATCATAAAGGTGTTGAGGAGTATCAACTTGTTGAATGAAACCATCTTTCATAACTACGATCCTGTCAGCCATTGTCATAGCTTCAGTTTGGTCGTGAGTTACGTAGATAAATGTTGTACCAAGTCTTTGGTGAAGTTTTGTAAGCTCTGTTCTCATTTGAGCACGGAGTTTAGCATCAAGGTTTGACAAAGGTTCGTCAAGCAAGAATACTTGTGGTTCACGAACAAGAGCACGACCAAGCGCTACACGTTGACGTTGACCACCGGACAAAGCCTTTGGTTTTCTATCAAGATATTGCTCAATTGAGAGAATTCTTGCAGCCTCGTCAACTCTACGTTTAATCTCATCACGTGGAGTTTTACGAAGTTTAAGACCGAATGCCATATTTTCATAAACTGACATATGTGGATAAAGCGCATAGTTTTGGAATACCATTGCGATATCTCTGTCTTTTGGAGCTACATCATTTACAAGACGGTCGCCTATGTAAAGTTCACCCTCTGAAATTTCTTCAAGACCGGCAATCATACGAAGTGTTGTTGATTTACCACAACCTGAAGGACCTACTAAAACGATAAATTCTTTATCTTTGATTTCAAGATTGAAATCTGATACAGCGATAACGCCGCCTGGGTATTTTTTATAAATACCTTTTAAAGACAAACCTGCCATATTTTTTCCTCCTAGTAATAAAAAAGAGAATAATCCCTTTATCTATTGTAATATGATACCATAACTTTGCAGAAATTTCAACATTTTTATTTGCCAAAAAAACATTAACATTATTATGCAATATATACAATAAAAATTGCAAAATAGTGATATTTCGCCGATTTTCTCGTCGATTTGTTAAAAATTCATTAATAATAAGTGTTTCACTCAAAAACAAGAAACGCTGTTTTTTCATCAATTTCGACAGCCTGTCCAACGCACAAGTTTTCAGGTAATTCCAACTTGCCTATTTTTAATCTATGAAGACTTTCAACTTTATTGCCGATAGCGCCTGCCATTCGCTTGATTTGATGATATTTACCTTCTTTAATTATAAAATCAACTATTTTACTATCATCGCTTATAACTTCTATTTTTGCAGGTAGCAACTCGGTGCCATCTGAAAGTGTTAGCCCTTTTTCAATTTGTTTGATACCCTCTTCGTTTATTGGGTCTGACAATGTCGCTCTATAACACTTTTCAACATTTGATTTTGGTGAAATTACTTTGTGTGCAAACTCGCCATTGTTAGTGATAAGTAGCAACCCTGTTGTATCTTTATCAAGCCTGCCTACACAAAACAAATCTTTTCGCTTTAAACTTTCAGGCAAAACGCTAACTGCATAAGGCGCTGACGATTTATCATCGCAAACCACACCTTGACTCTTGTTCATTAAAATATAAATCTCTTTTGAAAAGTTTAATTTTTCGCCATCAACAACAATTTCGCTTTTTTCCGACACCTTTGTATCAAAAGCCTTTGCTCTCACACCATCAACAAACACCTTGCCGATTTTAATAAGACGTCTTGCATCTGACCGCGAAACGCACATTAAATTTGAAATAACTTTATCTAATCTTTCCATTTTAAATAATCTTTCTTATCTCTTTTTCGATATATTCTGCAAGAGTTTTATACCCAATTTCAACAAAATGAAGTCCATCATTTGCTTGCATAATATTTTCATTTTCATCTGTGAACAAATCTGTACTTGCTAAATCGAACAAATAAACATCATTACTTTTAGCAAATTCTCTTACAAAATCAACTGCTGCATTTACTCGTGGCGCAAATCCGCAATTTGAAAACGCAGGATTTTTTGTAACATGTGGTGGTGTTACAACTGCAATTTTTGCATTGTTTGACTGCTCTTTGCATTTTTCAACTATTTTCTTATAATCAACATTCGCTTGAGTGTCGTTTTGCGCATCTAAACCACCGTTTGTGCCAAGCATTATAACAATTAAATCGGCGCCTGTCACATCAACCTTACCATCTTTATAAATTCCTAAAAAATGAGATGGATTAACTCCACAAAAGCCGAAATTTTCAACTTCCCAACCCGTTTGTTTTGCTAAAAAATAAGGGTAGTTTTTCTCTTGTACATTGGCAACACCCGATTTACCTTTTACTCCGTAATCGCCCTCGGTTAAACTATCTCCCAAACAACAAATTTTCATAAATTTCTTCCTTTATATTTTAAATCCGTGCATAAACCCATTAAGTTGCGTTGAATGAATATCTCCGCCGATTATCTCGCCGTTTTTCACAAGTAGCGTTGCATAAACATATTCAGAGTTTTCAGGGTAGTTAACTATTTTAATATTATACAGTTTTACCCTTTCGCCTTTATGCTTTTCAAGGTCAAACCCAAGAGATTTTTGAATGTTGTTATACGCATTATACACATTATCAAATTCACTTGGAATAATGGTATCTTTAATCGTTTCACTTTCGGTTTCAACCTGCCAACCAAACTGCTTTAAAAAAGCAATTCTTTGCGCTTTGGTTTTTCCTAAAGTTTGCATTTCAGGCTCGCCCAAACGAGTTAAATATGTAGCCGAAAAAATAAGCAACGGCACCAAAACTGCGCAAACGATTAAAATAATTCTTTTCTTTGTTAATTTTAAAATGAATCCCGGCATAAAATCAAGTCCTTTTAACATTATTATTTTAACATTAATAAAATATATGCTAAAAGGACAAGAATTATTAATTATTTATAAAATGCAACAAACGCTTTATAAGCCATAAACAAATCAAGTTTTGAAATAACTTCAAATGGCGCGTGCATTGAAAGTACAGGCACACCAAGGTCAACAGTTTCAACATCCATATTTGCAATGTATTTTGCAACTGTTCCGCCGCCGCCTGCATCTACTTTACCAAGTTCGCCGGTTTGCCAAACAACACCATTTTTATTAAGAAGCCTTGAAACAAAGCCCATATATTCAGCAGAAGCATCAGAAGTGCCACCTTTACCGCGAGAGCCTGTATATTTTGTAATAACAACGCCCTTGTTAATAAACGCAGCATTGCGTTTTTCAGAAACATCAGGGAAAGTTGGGTCGTGAGCCGCATTAACATCGGCAGACAAACATTTTGAATTACGAAGAACTCTGTAACCGAGTGTTTCGTTAGCAATAGCTAAATCATTAACAAAGTTTTTAAGATAATCACAAAGCAAACCTGTGTTACCATCAGAACCTGTTTCTTCCTTATCAGCAAGAACAGTAACAGTTGTATATTCAGGTGCAGTTACATCAAGCGCCGCTTTTAATGCAGGATAAGCGCAAACTCTGTCATCATGGCCATAACCACCAATAAGTGAACGGTCAAAACCGATATCACAAGCATTGAATGCAGGAACAAACTCAAATTCTGCCGCTCTGAAATCTGCTTCAACAATGCCATATTTTTCATTGAGAATCTTCATAAGATTAAGTTTAACTGCTTCGGAAGCGCTATCATCTTTAAATGGACGAGAGCCGATTAAAATATTAAGTTCTTCGCCTTTTATTCCATCAGACAATGTGCGTTTGCCTTGCTCTTGACCTAAATGTGGTAACAAATCAGTAATAACAAATTTAGGGTCGCCTTCTTTATCGCCAATTGCAACTTCATGTTTTTCACCATTTTTATCAAGCACAACACCATAAAGGCAAAGTGGCATAGCGGTCCATTGATATTTTTTTATTCCACCATAATAATGAGTTTTAAAATAGCCTAATTCATCTGCCTCATACAAAGGGTTTGCTTTAAGGTCTATTCTTGGCGAATCAATATGCGCGGCAACAATTCTCACACCTTCAGCCAAAGGCTTTGTGCCGATAACCGATAAAATAAGCGCTTTATCTCTTTGATTAACGAAAACTTTATCGCCTGCGCTGTATTTTTTGTTCTCATCAAACTCAACAAAACCATTTTCTTTCGCCTGTTTTATAGCATTTTTAACGCAAAGGCGCTCGGTTTTTGAAGTGTTTAAAAACTCAACATAACCTTTTGAAAAAGTTTCAATATCTTGTTCAGTTTTTTCATCAATTTTAAAATAACCATTTTTATCATCTAAAAACAATTCTTCTTTTAAAGTTTGAGCCATAGTTTTTTCTTCCATATCAAAATTCTCCTTCATAGATATTATTATACTTTTCTATTGTTTTAATCACTTTATCTACATAAGATGAAGTGTCTTTATACGGTACTTTATCAAGCGTTTTTCCATCAGATGAATACCTTTCATCTGCTAACCAGTCATAAGTAATATTTCTACCTGCGTGATACGCGCAAAGCACAGTTTTTGTATCTTCAAAATCATCAAAAAGAAGCCTTAATAATCTGCAACCTGCTTGGATATTTTTCTCCTCATCAAACAAATTAGCAGTATCATTATCACTATCTTTATACTTTGATTGCACCCACTCATAAGTTTCATCGGTAAGTTGCATTAACCCCTTTGCGCCAATGCTTGACTGGGCATTTTTATCAAAACCACTTTCGCATTTTACAATTGCAAAAACAAGTGCTTTATCAAGACCGTATTCATTGCTGTATTTTTCTACAATTTCGCTATACTCAATTGGGTATAAATATCTTTGCACCTTATTGTAAGCATTAAAAGCCCCATAAACTGCAAGTGATAAAATTATCACCCAGAGCAAAAATTTAATTAATTTTTTCATTTTAAACCTATTTTTCTCAAGATTTCATCGGCATTCAGTTTTAGTGTTTCAACCGTGCCGTTGTTTATAATAATATAATCGCATCTACTCTTAAAAAATTCATCGCTTTTTTCGGCTAATAATCTGATTTTTGCATCTTCTTCACTAATATTATCGCGAGATATAATTCTCTTTATTCTAATATCTTTATCTGCCAAAACGCCGATAACCACATCGCAAATATCTTCACATTTTGCTTCAAAAAGTTGAGGCGCGTCAACAACAATTGCTTTTTCGCCCATTTGTTTCAAACGCTCAATTTCATCGTTCATAATTTTAATTATAAACGGATGAGTAATTGAATTTAAAATTTCAGTTTTCTCTTTAGAGATAAATGCGCGTTTTGCCAATTCTTTTCTGTTTAAAGTTTTGTCTTTATTTAAAATATCTGCGCCAAAACTCTCAACTAACAAATTCAAACACTCTTGGTTTTCAACTGCGCTTCGAGCGGCTTTATCTGCATCAACAACAGGAAAACCAAAAACTTTAACAACAGTTGATTTTCCACTACCTGATGCGCCTGTAAGTCCTATAATTTTCATAAGCGCACCACCTCAAACCCTGCGGCGCGAAGTAGCCTGTTTACCACTGCAAGACCAATACCATCTGCCTTTGGCAAACGAGAAAGCACAACCTTTGCGCCAAGAGTGTCAAACTTATGTAAGTTATAAAATAAATTTGCCGCCGCCGCACTTTCATCATTGTTTTTACCAAAGACAAGATACGGTTTATTTATATTCTTTACATCTTCTTCATAGCACAAAGCATACGCATTTTCACCGGAGTAATTATTGACAAAATCATAGTATTTTTCATCATCTGCATCAATAATAATCACTTTAGCGCTTGGTGAATAATGCTTATATTTAAGCCCAGGAGAAAGCACTTTTTCGCCCTTTTCTAATGGGTTTAAAATCGCCTTATCAATAATAATCTCACCGATTTTTTGTTCAATTTGCTCTGGTGTTACAAACCCGGGACGTAAAAGGCGAGGAGTATCGCCAACCATCAAAATAACGGTTGATTCAAGGCCAACTTCACATTTGCCACCATCAACAATTGCATCAACTCTGCCAGATAAATCGGCAATGCAATGCTCGGCAGTTACAGGGCTTACGCCACCTGAAATATTAGCGCTCGGCGCCGCAACAGGTACGCCTGCCGCTTTAATAATCGCGCGAGCGATAGGGTGAGATGGCATTCTTATTGCAACTGTATCCATTCCGCAAGTAACTTCTGATGGAATTTTATCGCTCTTTTTAAAAATCATAGTAAGTGGTCCCGGCCAAAAAGCGTCCGCTAAAACTTTTGCTTTATCTGGCACTTCTAAAACTAAATCATAAATTTCATCAAACTCTGAAATATGAACAATAAGCGGATTATCCTGCGCTCTGCCTTTTGCAACAAAAATGTTTTTAACTGCTTCGCTGTCAAAAGCGTTAGCGCCAAGTCCATAAACAGTTTCGGTTGGAAGCACACAAAGACCACCGTCACGAATTATCTTCGCAGCAGTGTTAATATCCTTTTCACTTGTCGATAAAATCTTTGTGTTCATAATCTTTACCTTAATTTAATTTACTAGAAACAACAACGTTTCCGTCTTTGTCTAAAAGAGGTGTTAAACCACCTGCATAACCTGACTGACAAAATAAATAATTTACACCTGTCTCGGTATCAACGAGAATTTGAACTGAACCCATACTCTCGCTATAAATCTTCTTAAATCTCTTTTCTTTTGACATAATTAAATCCTTTGTTATATATAATATTCATCGGTTTCCCATTTAATAGGATTCTCTTCGATATATTTGCGAATTTCAAACAAATCTTTCTCCCCACGAATAATGTGTTCGTAGTATCCACGTTGCCATAATTTTTTATCAAAAGGTATATATAATCCTTTTTTCACACCTTTGATATATTCATTAGTTACCATTGTTTTAAACCAACTAACAACATCTTGTAGGGGCGACCCTGCGTGGTCGCCCGTTTTTGATTCAAAAAACAATATAAAATGAATATGATTTGGCATAATGCAATAATAATCTATCTTGACTTCTAAAAATTTATTTTCAATTTCTAAAAGCCATTTTTCAATCATTTTATCGGGATTGTTCGGGCGACCACACAGGGTCGCACCTACATCGTTTCTTATAGTATTCAAAAACAATTCTGCTCTGTTATGTGTACATATCGTTATAAAATATGCTCCATTGCTCGAATAATCGTAACAACTCAAACGCAATTGCTTTCTTTTTGGTAGTTCTTTATTCCTCATTACTTGCTTTTAATTGTTCGGCTCTGTCGGCAGTGATGAGCGCATCTACAACTTCATCTAAATCTCCATTCATAAACTGCTCTAATTTATAAACTGTAAGACCGATTCTGTGGTCGGTAATACGGGACTGTGGGAAGTTATATGTTCTAATTCTCTGTGAACGGTCGCCAGAACCTACCATTGTTTTTCTTTGTGATGCGATTTCGTCCATCTGCTCTTGCATCATTTTATCATAAATACGAGAACGAAGAATTTTCATCGCTTTATCACGGTTTTTATGTTGGCTTCGCTCATCTTGGCACTCAACAATTGTGCCTGTTGGCAAGTGAGTGATTCGAATAGCAGATTCAGTTTTGTTTACGTGCTGACCGCCTGCGCCTGATGCTCTGTAAGTATCAATTTGCAAATCGGCAGGGTTAATATCGATTTCAACATCCTCTGCTTCAGGAAGAACTGCAACTGTAACTGCAGATGTGTGAATTCTGCCTTGGCTTTCGGTTTCAGGAACTCTTTGCACTCTATGACCGCCTGATTCAAATTTAAGACGAGAATAAGCACCGTCGCCCTCAACCATAAACGAAACTTCCTTATAACCACCAAGCCCTGTTTCGTTAGCAGAAAGCATATCAACTTTCCAACCTTTGCTCTCGGCATACATTGTGTACATTCTGCAAAGTTCGCCTGCAAAGAGGGCTGCTTCTTCACCGCCTGCGCCACCACGAATTTCGATAATAACGTTTTTATCATCGTTAGGGTCACGAGGAAGTAGTAAAACCTTTAATTCTTCTGCACAGGTTTCCATAATTTCTTTTGATGCTGCCATTTCTTCATCAAGCATCTCTTTAAAATCTTTATCAAGACCGCCCTCGGCAATCATTGCCTTGGCATCTTCAATATTTTGTTTAGCACCGTTGTATTCTCTGAATTTTTCAACAACAGGTGTTAAATTTTTCATCTCTTTCATCAAAGAAGCGTATAACTTCTGGTCTGTAACAACTGCTGGGTCCATAAGTTGTTCATTTATTTCATCAAAACGCTTCTCAACTTCAATCAATTTATCAAACATTTAAAAATTCCTTTCAAACTGTAAAATTCTAATATTAAATAACACGGCTTATCACTACAAAAACTCGCCATCGCGTTTAACTTTTCGAATATTTTTCTCACAAGCGCTTCTTGAAAGCATTACTTCGTGGTCACAACCTAAACACTTAATCTTGAAATCTGCGCCAATACGAGTTACCAAAAACTCTTTTGATTTACAAGGGTGTGGCTTTTTCATTGTGATAATATCGCCAACTCTAATGTCCATAATTTCACCTACACATATTAATTCATTATATATTATATATTATATCTATCATATAATCAAATAAAATTTTCAAATTTCTTGAATTTTTTGAAAAAAACTATTGTTTTTTTATTAAAAATTTGTAATAATATAATAGATTAATTATGTAAAAGGGGAAGTAAAATTTGGACTTTAAAAAATTAGCCGACCTTTTATTGCCTGATGTTAAATACACAAGAGAGCAATTAGAGGAAAAATACCCACCAAGAGAGTTGCCTGAAGGCGCAATTGTATCTCGTATGGCGCCAAGCCCAACAGGTTTTGTGCATTTGGGAAATTTGGTGCAAGGACTCACTTCTGAACGCCTTTGCCACCAGTCAAATGGCGTTTTGTTTCTTCGAGTTGAAGATACTGACAAAAAGCGTGAGGTTGAGGGCTCTATCGAGGCGCTTATAGACGGCGTTGGTCACTATGGCATTGAGTTTGACGAAGGTATCACAGCGGACGGTGAAAAGGGTATTTATGGCCCTTATAAACAAAGCGGGCGTGTTGATATTTATCATACATTTGCTAAAGAACTTATTGAAAAAGGAATGGCTTATCCTTGTTTTTGCACTGAAGAAGAATTAGCAGAAATTCACGCAAAACAAGAGGCGGAAAAAGCAAACTTCGGTTACTTTGGTAAATGGGCAGTTTGGCGTGACAGACCGATAGAAGACATAGAGAAAGCGTTATCAGAGAATAAACCTTGGGTACTTCGTTTTCGTTCTACAGGTTCTATTGAAAACAAGATTAAATTTACTGATTTAATCAAAGGCAACCTTGAAATTACTGAAAACGATATTGACCATGTTTTACTTAAATCTGACGGCGTTCCAACATATCACTTTGCTCACGCAGTTGACGACCATTTTATGAGAACAACTCATATTGTGCGCGATGACTCGTGGCTTTCAACTTTGCCATTCCATATTCAACTATTCCGTGCGCTTGATTTTAAAGTGCCAAAGTATTTGCATATTGGACCTTTGATGAAGATGGACGGCGAATCAAAGCGTAAACTTTCAAAGAGAAAAGACCCTGAACTTGGACTTTCTTTCTACAAAAGCGCAGGTTTCCCTACTGAATCGGTTTACGAATATTTGATGACCGTGCTTAATTCAAACTATGAAGACTGGCGAAAGGCAAATCCTGACTTACCGCCGCAAGATTTTAAATTCTCATACAAAAAAATGAACCCTGCCGGTTCATTGTTTGACTATATGAAACTTTGCGATGTTTCAAAAAATGTTATTTCAAAATTCTCGGCAGAAACTGTTGTTGATTATATTACCCAATGGGCAAAAGAATTTGATGAGCAGTATTACAACTTGCTTGTTGCAGACAAATCTTATGCAATTAAGATTTTTGAAATCGGCAGAGGCGGTAAAAAGCCTAGAAAAGACTTTGCAGTTTGGTCTGATACCAAAGATTATTGCTCATATTTTTATGATGAACTTTTCACTCCTACTACTGATTACCCTGAAAAAGTATCACGCGAAGATATAAAAGCAATTTTAGAGGCTTATTTAAAAGTTTATGATATAAATGATGACAATTCAGAATGGTTTAACAAGGTTAAATCAATTTGTGAGCCGCTCGGCTTTACAACTGATATGAAGGCATACAAACAAAATCCTGATGCTTTCAAAGGCAGTGTTGCAGATGTTTCAACTGTTATTCGTGTTGCAGTTACAGGAAGACAAAATACACCTGACCTTTGCACAATTATGCAACTTCTCGGCGACAAAGCGACTAACAGAATTAAAGAAGCAATTGAAAATTTATAAAAGAAGAGGAAAAATAAATGAAAGTTGATGTAACTCCTACCAATTTTATTGAAGAATTTATTAATAAAGATTTAGAAGATGGCGTTTATTCACGTGTGCAAACCCGTTTTCCACCTGAACCAAATGGCTATCTTCATATCGGTCACGCAAAGGCTATTTGCATAGACTTTGGTACTGCTGAAAAATACGGTGGTATTTGTAATCTTCGTCTTGATGATACTAACCCTACTAAAGAAGACGTTGAATATGTTGACGCGATTATTGAAGATATTAAATGGCTTGGTTTTAAAATTGATAACATTTACTATGCTTCTGACTATTTTGATAAAATTCACGAATGCGCAGTTGAACTTATCAAGCAAGGCAAAGCCTATGTTTGCGATTTAACTGCTGATGAAATTCGCGAATACAGAGGCACTTATGAAACCCCTGGTAAAGAAAGCCCTTATCGTAATCGTTCTATTGAAGAAAACCTTGATTTGTTCGCTCGTATGACTGCAGGCGAATTCAAAGATGGCGAAAAGGTGCTTCGTGCTAAAATTGATATGGCTTCGCCTAACCTTAATATGCGTGACCCTATCATTTACCGTGTTTTACACGCGCACCACCACAGAACAGGTGATAAATGGTGTGTTTACCCAATGTATGACTTTGCTCACCCATTATCAGACGCAGAAGAAAAGGTTACTTTCTCACTTTGCACACTCGAATTTGAAGACCATAGACCGCTTTATGACTGGCCGCTTAAAGAACTTAACTGGCCTGAAGCACCAAGACAAATTGAGTTTGCAAGAATGAATCTTAACTATACAATTACTTCAAAACGCCGTTGTTTGAAACTTGTTAATGAAGGTTTGGTTTCCGGTTGGGACGACCCAAGAATGGCAACCCTTGCAGGTATTAGAAGAAGAGGTTATCCACCAGAGGCAATTAAAGATTTTGTTTCAAAAATCGGTGTTTCTAAAGCAAATTCGGTTATTGACTATTCACTTTTAGAGTCTTGTGTTAGAGATAATCTTAATAAAAATGCAGAACGTGCTATGGTTGTTCTTAAACCACTTAAAGTTATTATTGATAACTACCCAGATGACAAGGTGGAAGAAATTGAAGTTCCAATCAACCCAGAGCAACCTGAACTCGGCACTAAAAAAGTTACTTTCTCAAAAGAGATTTACATTGAGCAAGATGACTTTATGGAATGCCCTCCTAACAGAAAATATTTTAGACTTTGTCCTGAAAAAGAAGTTAGACTTAAAGGTGCATATTTCATTAAATATGTTTCTTGCGAAAAAGATGAAAATGGCGAAGTAACTGCAGTTCACGTTACTTATGACCCTGCTTCTTACGGTGGCGAAAGCCCAGATGGTAGAAAAGTTAAAGGTACTATTCACTTTGTATCTGCAGACCACTGTAAAGACGCAACTGTTAAACTTTATGACAGACTTTTCACAGTTGAAAACCCATCAAATGAAAATGGCGTTAAAGATTTCACAGAGTATTTAAACCCTAATTCATTGGTTGAATTAAAGGGATGTAAAATTTCTGATGATGTTGCAAATGCAGAAATCGGCAAAACATTCCAGTTTATGCGCCAAGGCTACTTCTGTATTGATAAAGACTCAACTAAAGATGATGTTATCATCAACCGAGTAGTAGCGCTCAAAGATTCATGGGCAAAACAAATGTAAAATAACAATAAAAAACGCACCCGCTTTTGGTGCGTTTTTTTATTTTGTGATTTATTTATTTTGTTCAAACAACATACAACCTGTTGCTTTAAATTGTTCTATTTTTTTATATATCAACGCTTCATCAACATCAAAATATTTAGCTAAACAACTTATACACAAAAACGAGGTTGCCTGACGATTAACCATTTTTAAATAAACTGCTTTTTCATCTGCGGTTAATGGTTTGTTACACTCTTTGCATTTCATTATTTATCAATTACCTTTGCTCTGAAAAGCAAACAATCATGTGGTTCGACTTCTGTGAAGAAAACACCATTTTTGATAACTGTTGTTTCTCCTGTCCACAAGTTTTTCATCTCTAATGTCTTACCGGTTGACTCTGGAAGGCCTAATTTTTCAAGTGTAAAGTGGGTGTTCCATTTGTTTGCATTTTCATCAGTAAAATTGAAAATACCAATTGCATAATCACCGTTTGAAAGCATCTTTGCAATTACTGAAACGTCGCAATATTGATCTTCATCTCTTCTAATAGAGAAAGGAACATTACAATCAGGGTCTTGATTGATTGCAATAACTTCTTTGTTCATCAAAATATTTTTAGTTGCTTCATTCATATCTCTAATATCGCAACCAATCATAAGAGGTGAATTAAGAAGTGCCCAAAGTGAGAAATGAGTTCTATACTCAACATCTGTGCAACCTGCAAAGCCAACATGGCCTTTACCATACATACCAACAACAAGCATGTCCATATCAGGGAAACAGTTAATACCACCATAGCGAGCGTTTTCAAGACCTTTTAATGAAAGTTCTTTAATGCTCTTCCAATTTTCAAAAATATCGCCTGTTGTTCGCCACATGTTAGCGCCTGTTTCACCAATCCACTCACGAGTGTTATCAGCGCCCCATGAACAAGCGGAGAAAAGAATATCTCTACCACAATTTTTAAGCGCAATTGCCATTCTCTTATAAAGAATTTTGCCTGGTACTGTTGTTGGTCTGAAACAATAGTCATATTTCAAGAAGTCAACGCCCCACTCGGCAAATGAAGCAGCGTCATCAAATTCGTGTTCATAAGAAGCAGGATAACCTGCGCAAGTTAATGTGCCCGCGCAAGAATACATACCAAATTTTAAGCCTTTTGAATGAACATAGTCTGCTACATATTTCATACCATTTGGGAATTTTTCAGGGTCTGGCACTAATTTGCCGTTTTCATCTCTTTCTTTCAATGCCCAACAATCATCAATAACTAAATAATTATAGCCACAATCTAAAAGGCCACTTTCTACCATAACATCAGCAGTTTCCATAATCATTTTTTCATCGATGTTTCTAGCAAATGTGTTCCAAGAATTCCACCCCATCGGTGGTGTGTAAATTGGTTTCATAATAATTCTCCTTTTATTCAACTATTGGTAAAACAGTCATTCTTACTTTACAAGCACCATAAGGATAAAGTTTAATTGTTTCGCTCTTGTCAGCGAATTTCATTGAACCCTTGCGAGGCAATCTTGGAGTAAATGTTCGAGTTTCATTTACTTCTTTTATAACATAATCCCAAGAATGAGTTTTGAATTTATGAGTAGGTTTAATAACCCAGTTTTCAACTTCTTTTGCAGAAACTTCAATATATGGCAAACTCTTGTCAACATCCCAAGCAGTGTCTTTACCTGCAGTGTAAACAGAGGCTTTAGATGTGTTAATAGCATAATTCCATTTTTTATCAGGCTTCATACGATAGAATGGGTAAATTTCGCCATCTAATTCGTGAGTAGCCCAATGTGAACGCTCACCTTTCATACCAAGGCAGTAAACAAGCGGACCACGTTTGAAATAAACGCCGGAACTTGTATGCTTTTCTTCGATTTCAGCGCTGAATTCAACTGAAATTTTAGCGTTGCCATCAATTTTAACAACAACAAAGCCCTTTTCTAACTTATATTCGCAACCGTTAACCTTTAAATCTTTACACCATTTTGGCACACGGATTTTAAAAGTGAATTTTGCTTTTGTTTTTACATCAAATTCAATACCAAAATCAAATGGATATGTAGTTTTTTGAGTGATTTTAAACTCTTTGCCGTCAATTTCGCCTTGTGCCTCTGATGGACCAAACATTCTAGCAGTTAAAACATCGCCTTCTAAATCCCACATATTTAAAATGTAGTTTGGCATAAATCTGTTAACGTTACCTGTGCAACAAGCAGTAAATGGTTTAGGACCATACATCTGTGCTTGGTTACCCCTATCATACATTGCAGTATTAGATTGCTCGTTAATTATAAGTTGGTTTGCGCTTGAGAAATACTGATGCGCTTTAAAATCTTCAGTAACCGAACCGATACCTGCATTGAAAACTGCTCGCTCAATCATATCAGAATAGTGAACTTTGTTAGTGATTTGCGCTAAATAGTGAAGTGACCATGTCATATCAGTAATATCACATGTTTCATAAGTTTCATCATAAGTGTTGCTCTTCATACGCTCACTTGACGAGTTAACACCACCAGGAAGCATATAAAACTTATTGATTTTTCTATAAGCAGTTTCAGAAATGTTAAGATAATATTTATCTCCTGTAGCACGATAGATAAGTACGCCTAATTTTGAAAATTCGTTAACAGTAACACCGTGTTCATAAAATTTTTTCATAGAGCCGATTGTTTCATCAGTTGCTCTATCATAATTCTTTTCGGCGTGTGTGTGATAATCTTTATAAGTTTTTAATGCCATATCAACAAACGCTTTGTTGCCTGTAAAACGATAAAGCTCAAGCATTATTTCAATGTTGTTAACATCTCTGCCTCCGCCATAATCATATTCATGGCCGAGATAATGTTTTACCATTGCGTCAATAATTTTTTGGTCGTTGTTATATTCATAAAGCGCAAGACAAGCGCGGAAAAATATAATGTGAGACCAACGAGTGTAAGCATCTTTTTGAACCTTTAATACTCTTGGTCCAAGATAACCATCTTCATCAGGGTTGTCAATTACTGTGTAAATATATTTTTCTGCCTTTTCAAGTAATTTTTCATCACCCAAAAGAATTGCGGTGCGAACAAAACCGTCAATATAATAACCAACTTGTTCATAAGGCCACCAAAAGCAGCCGTCATATTTTTCAATATCTTCCGTTAGCCAAAAAGGTGTATCGTAAGGCCAACCAGCCGCTGCAATATGACCTGTTAAACCATCAATTTGTGTTTCTAAAAACTTTTTTAACCAACCATTTGGTTTGATTTGTGGTTTTTTCATAATATATCTCCTTAAATTTTATCTTATACCGTAGTTTTCAATAATATAATCCATATCTTTATCGCCTCTGCCTGAAAGGTTGATAAGAATTGAGCCGTGTTCCATAGTTTTAGCAAGTTTCATACCAAAAGCAACTGCGTGTGAACTTTCGATAGCAGGAATAATACCTTCCATACGAGCGAGTTTGAAGAATGCGTCAATACTTTCTTCATCATCAATTACATCGTATTTAACTCTGCCGATATCTCGCAAGAAAGCGTGTTCAGGGCCAGATGATGGGTAGTCAAGACCTGATGCCACCGAATAAACAGGAGCAGGCTCGCCGTCTTCGTCCTTAAGCATAATACTGTTAAAGCCGTGCATAATTCCTTCTTCGCCGTATTTAAGACTTGCAGCGTGGTCACCAAGTTTAGCGCCACGACCAAGTGGTTCAACACCATAAATATCAACAGGGTCATTTAAAAATCCAGAGAAAAGGCCTGCCGCATTTGAACCACCACCAACACAAGCAACAATTGCATTTGGCAAATGACCTGTCATCTCGATAAACTGCTCTCTTGCTTCAATGCCAACAACACTTTGAAAATCTCTAACCATCATCGGGAATGGGTGAGGACCTAAAACCGAGCCGATACAATAAATTGTGTTTTCATATTCTTTGCTATAAGCGTCAAAAGCCGCGTCAACTGCTTCTTTTAAGGTTGCAAGGCCATGAGTAACTTCAACAACATTTGCACCTAAAATTTTCATTCGAGCAACGTTTGGCGCTTGTTTTTTAATATCAACAGAGCCCATGTAAATATCACATTCAAGCCCGAAATAAGCCGCTGCAGTAGCAAGCGCTACACCGTGTTGACCTGCACCTGTTTCAGCAATAATCTTTTTCTTACCCATATATTTAGCAAGAAGCGCCTCGCCCATACAGTGATTTAATTTATGAGCGCCGGAATGGTTTAAATCTTCTCGTTTTGCATAAAGTTGAACCTTGCCACCAAGTGCATCAGAAAGGCGCTCAAGATGAGTAACAGGGGTTGGTCTGCCTTGGAACTCTTTACGAATTCTGCGAAGTTCGGCAATAAATTTTCTTGACTGACAAATAGAAAAATATGCTTCAGTAATTTCTGCCATAGCCGCTTTTAATTTATCATCAATAAACACGCCACCGTATTTTCCAAAATATCCATCTTTATCAGGGTAATTATTAAAATAAGTTTCAAAATCAATATTGTTAAGTTTCATTTTAGTTTCCTCCAAAAATTATTATATTAGTATTTATCTGTTTTGAAAATTAAAAAGAAACGCGCCATCGTTTTGTTAAAAGTTTCATAAAATTTTCTCCTTAAAAACAAAAAAACTGTCCCTTGAAAACCAAGGGACAGGAGTTACTTTTCCTGCGGTACCACCCAAGTTGATACAAAGTATCCGCTTTATCTTGTACTACTATACAAGCCTGCATTGATAACGGGGGCAGATTACCCGTTGGCTACTACTAAGGAAAACTCCCTTTCGGCCACCCTCAAAAGTCCATTCGCTTAAATTCCGACTATCGCTTTACACCAACCAGCGACTCTCTGAAAGTACGAGAAAAATAAACTACTTACTCTTCTTCAACGGTTTAAACTATATTCACATTATATTCTCATACCAAAGATTTGTCAAGTGTTTTAGCCTAATTAATTATATCCGGACGAAAAACTACTCTCAAAAAGTCTTTTAACATTTTGTTTTAGTGGTTTATACTTTTCACTTGATAAATCAGGGTCGGCTTTTATTATCTCACGAGCGACTTTTGAAGTGAGTTTTAGCACATTTCTATCATCAAAAATACTCGCAATTTTAAGAGTTGGAAGACCATGTTGTTTTGAGCCAAAAAAGTCGCCGGGACCACGAAGGCGCAGGTCTTCATCTGCAATTTTAAAGCCATCGGTAGTTTCGCTCATAACTTTAAGGCGCTTTACTGCATCTTCATTTTCTGCATCAGAAATCAAAATGCAAGTCGCTTGCTCGCCACCTCTGCCTACTCTGCCTCGCAACTGATGTAACTGCGAAAGACCGAATCTCTCGGCGTTTTCAACTACCATAATATTAGCATTTGGCACATCAACGCCGACTTCAATAACGGTTGTTGCAACTAGCAACTGAATATCACCACTTAAAAATCTAGCCATAACATCTTCTTTTTCAGCGGGTTTCATCTTGCCGTGCAAAAGTCCTAATTTATAATCTTTAAAAAAGCCTTTTTGCAGTTTTTCATAGAATTTTTTTGCTGAAACCAAATCAAAATCATCGTTTTCATCAACCATTGGGCAAACAATATATCCTTGAAGCCCTTTATCCAAATGCTTTTTCACATAAGTATAAGCTCGTTTGCGAAGTTCTGTTTTAACACTATAAGTTTCAATAGGTTTTCTGCCGACAGGCATTTCATCAAGCACAGAAATATCCAAATCGCCATAAACCACAAGCGCCAATGTTCTAGGAATAGGCGTAGCGCTCATAACAAAAGTATGCGGATTTTCGCCTTTTTCTCCTAAATCGCTACGCTGTTTTACACCAAAACGATGTTGCTCATCGGTTACAACAAGCCCTAAATTTTTATACTCAACACCCTTTTGAATAAGCGCATGAGTGCCGATTAAAACATCGATTTCGCCTAATTTTAATAGTTCTAAAATCATTTTTCGCTCACTTTGTGGTGTTGAGCCTGTAAGAAGCATTACCGACACGCCTGTGCCATTCATCATTTTTGAAATTGATGAATAATGTTGTTTTGCCAAAATTTCAGTAGGCGCCATTAAAGCCGACTGAAAACCATTTTTTGCGGTATTATACAAAAGCGCCGCCGCAACTGCGGTTTTACCCGAACCTACATCGCCTTGCAAAAGTCTTGACATAGGTTTTGTATTCTTCATATCTTCTACTGCGCAAGTTATTGCTTTTTTCTGCGCGCCAGTTAACTCAAACGGAAATCTTTTTATAAAATCATTGGTATAATCATTTAAAATCGGTTTGGTTTTAGTTTGAACATTATGCCCTTTCAGCATTAAAAGACCTAACTGCAAGTTAAGTAATTCTTCAAAAACCAAGCGTTTTTTCGCAATTTCCAATGCTTTATTATTTTCAGGAAAATGTACATTTTGCAAAGCATATCTTCTATGGCAAAGTTCATTTTCCTGCCTTATTTCATCAGGCAAACAGTCATTCAAATCATCGCCCATTAAATCAAGCGCACCTAATACGCATTTTTCAATATACTTTGAATTAAGCCCCTCGGTTGTACGATAAATTGGTCTTATTTTATCGCTTTCAACCGGCTCAACCGATGGCGATGACATCTCTTTTCTAAACAAATTTCCGGTTGCTTTGCCGAAAAACAAAAACTCGCCGCCACGATAAATTTTTTCTGCAGTATATTTTGTGTTAAAAAGGGTTACATACATATTGGCAATGCCATCTGTAACAGTGAATTTATATAAAGTTAAGCCTTTTCTAATTTGCACTGCCGATACTTTTGTTGAAACATAACCTTTAACGCAAACCATTTCGCCTAAAGGCGCTTCGGACACAGAGTAACACTTGCTCCAATCTTCATAATGCCTTGGATAAAATTCAAGCAAGTCATTAACGGTTTTTATACCCAGTTTCTCCAACTGTTTTGCTCGTTTTTCGCCAACACCTTTTAAATACTGGATTTTAAAATTCTTATCTGACATATAAATTCACCTACCTTTACTACATAAAAAGGGCGAAATATCATTTCGCCCTTTAATAATTTTATTCAACTGAAATGATATAGTAATATACCGGTTGACCACCAGGAATCAAAGTAATCTCTGCATCAGTTGGAAGTTTTGCTTCTAACGCAGTTTTGGTTTTCATTGCGTCTTCTTCAGAAACATCTTCGCCATAAATAAGAGTTACAAACTGGCTTTCTTTTTTATAAAGAGATTTTGTAAGTTTAACAACTGCTTTTTGGACATCTTGCTCAACGAATGAGAGTTTACCATTCTCAAGCGCCAAAATTTCGCCTTGTTTAATCTTATGACCTTCATAGTCAGAATCTCTTGCGGCAAAAGTAATGCTACCTGTACCTACTGCATCTGCCGCTGCTTGCATTGCGTTAGCATTAGCATCTGCATCTGCATCTGGGTCAAACATAAGCATTGCCGAAATTCCCATTGGAATTGATTTTGTTTGCAAAACAACAACTTTTCTAGTTGCAAGACGAGTTGTTTGCTCTGCCGCCATAATAATATTTTTATTATTTGGTAAAACAAAAACTGTTTTAGCAGGAGTAAGTTCAACTGCGCGCAAAATATCATCGGTAGATGGGTTCATAGTCTGTCCGCCTGAAACAACTTGGTCTGCGCCGAGGTCTGAAAACAACGCTTTAATGCCTTCGCCTGCTGCAATTGCTACAAAACCATATTCATTTTCAGGTTTAACAGGGGTATAAGCGCCCTTATCATCAGACTGAACAGTTGACTCGATTTTTGCATCTCTTTTAGCCTGTTCATGTTGCTCACGCATATTTTCAATTTTCATATTGATAAGCGAACCATTCTCAAGTCCCTTTTGAAGCGCTTTACCAGGGTTATCAGTATGAACATGAACTTTAATAATCTCTTCATCATCAACAACTACAACACAGTCGCCAATTGTTTCAAGATAAGCGCGAAGAGTATTAGCATCATCTTTTTTATCTTCTTCTTTTTTAACAATAAACTCTGTGCAATATGTGAAAGTGATTTCGCCTTCCCATTCTGCAGCAGCGTTTGTAGCAGTTTTTTCTTGTGGAGCAGGTGCGCTTGGAGCATCTTCAGAAGTAATCATCTCGCCTGTTTTAAATACAGACAACATACCTTCAAATATTTTTACAAGACCTGCACCACCCGCATCAACAACACCTGCTTTTTTAAGAACAGGTAAAATTTCAGGAGTTTTTGCAAGCGCTTCTTTTGCGCCTTCTACTGCGATTTCAAAAACTTCAACAAAGTCAGTTTTACCATTTTTAACTGCTTCTTCAGCCGCTTCACCTGCTTCACGCACAACTGTTAAAATTGTACCTTCAGTTGGTTTCATAACTGCGCCATAAGCAGATTTTGTACCTTTTTTGAATGCCTCTACCAAATCGGCGCCATCGGCAGTTTCAAGGTCTTTAAAACCTTTTGAAAAGCCTCTGAAAATAAGCGACAAAATAACGCCGGAGTTACCTCTTGCGCCACGAAGAAGCGCGCCTGCAGTAGTTTTTGCCACATCGCCAACTGCAGTTTCATCAGAAACATTAAGTTCTTTTGCTGCATTGCCAATAGTGAGCGACATATTAGTACCTGTATCACCATCTGGTACAGGGAAAACGTTAAGTTCATCAACTTGAACACGGTTATTTGAAATATTATTTGAACCTGATATGACGGCTCGCTTTAAAATTTCACCAGTAATCATACTAAATCTTCCTTTCGCGAAACACCTAATTAGTCGTCAATATGCATTCCGTCAATATGCACGGTAACTCTGTTAACTTCAATACCTGTAGCCTCTTCAACAGAGTATTTTACTTTATGAACAATGCTTTTTGAAATTGCATTGATATTTACGCCATACATAACAGTAATATACAAGTCAACATTGATTTTATCAATATTACCTGTTACAACGATACCTGTATCGTTATACTGTTTTTTTGAAATTAAATTACGAACTTTTTGAGTGCCTTTTGCAACCATACCTGCAACGCCATAGCAAGAAGTTACTGCATTGCCGATAAACTCTGCAAAAAATTCATTTTCAATAATAATTTTGCCGTATCTTGTTTCAAAATTAATCATAATCTCGTTTCCTTTCAAATTATTTCAAGTATAATTTTTCAATGTTGTAGTAAGGGTCGCTAATTGATGATATCAAGTCTGCCGAAAGCCTTTTTGAATAACTCACAGTTCCTCTTCTGAAAACAAGCGGAATAAATGGGTTTAATTCAGAAAACTTTTCTAGCATTTCTTCGATTTGAATTTCGCCTTGCATATATTTTTGATATGAGGAAGCAAAACCATCATTCGCAACGCTTTTTGGATAACTTAATAATTTTGTATAATCAAAACTTTTTGTTAGCCTTATTTCTGCCACATACAAGTCATAATTGCCACCATTTACAGCCGATTTATATTCAGCCGCCGAAACACCATTTGCAGTAACTTTTACGCCACTCGCTTTAAAGTGCTTTACAAGGTTTGAAGCAACCATACTTTGAACATTGTTGTCACTATTATAAAGCAAACCAAGTTCAATTATTTCATTTTTAGAATTTGCATAATAGCCTTCTTTATTTAGATTTTTATACCCACTTTTTTTCAAATATTCAAGCGAAGAAGGTACATTATCTTCTAAATTAAAAATTGCTGTTTGATTTTTTATAATTTCATTACCATCATTAACAATAGAAAGCGCCGGTGATGACAATGAATAATAACATTTTTCTGAAATATCTGAACGGTCAACCGCTAAAGACAACGCTTTTCTGACATTTTTATCATTAAGTTTGCCTCGTTTTTGGTTGATACCGACATAAACTAAATTAGTAAGATTAACACTTTGAGTTTTACCACTGATTTGTGGCATTTCTTTTAAATCAAAGCCGCTATAATAAACATCAATTGAATTTGAGCGAATAAGATATTCAAGCGCCTCATAATCAGGAATATTTTTAAGTTCAATATCCTTTTTAGGCGCGCCGCCAAAGTAATGCTGATTACCTGTTAGCGAAAATTCGCCTTTATTATCAACAAAAACATATCTGCCGGAGCCTATTGGTGCGACTTGTTTGCCATCTTCATTCTTTTTATCTGCGCTACCTTTTTTCATAATAGGAAAATCAAGCAGATTTTTTGCATTTCTATCATATCTTTTTAAAGTGATAAAAACTTGCGAGCCACTAGCACTATAACTTTGAAAATTCTCAAGCGCTCCTGCATAGTCGCTATTGCTACTGTTTTTACATCTTTCAATTGAATAAACAACATCTTCTCCGGTTACATAACTGCCATCAGAAAATTTATGAGAATTAAGCACAATGCTAATAGTTTTACCAGACATTGAAACACTGCTTGCAAGAAGCGAATTAGCATTTAAATTATTATCTAATTTTACAAGCGAATCAAAAAGCAATGAACAAACCGCTCTGTTGCCCGCAGTTGTTGCTTTATAAGGGTCTAAACTATCAGAATAACTAAAATATAGCGCAATATTCTTTCTTTCAGACACACTTTCAGCAGTAGTTAACACACTTGCGGTTGTAGTAGTTTCATTAGTTGGGGCTAAATTTTCTTGATTAGAGTTATTAGAACAAGATGCTGCAAAAAGGCAGATAACAACGCAAAGTACAAGCGCAATAACTCTGCTCATTTCACTCACCAACCCTTTAAAAATTCACTACAATACACGAGTGTTACAAATGATTATACCACATAAAAGCCAAATAATCAATATTTTTATTATTTGGCTTTTACATACTTGGAATTCTTATAAATTGAAATATGGTTGTTTGAAGTTACAAGTACAAAGCCTTTATCAACCATTGTTTGTATATCTTCTTTATCGTCTGACTTTGCAACAAAATACTCAACTTTTGCCGCCAACTCATCAGAATGAGGGTCAAGATACAAATTTGGATAATCATATAGCATTGGCATAACAATGCCTTCTACACCAATAACTTTATCCTTTTCTAAAGTTTCATCAATTAATTTAATTGAACTTTTATAAACTTGTTTATTTTCAAAATAGTCGCCTATATACCCATTACATCTTGTAATAACTCTTGGCATTGTAATTGCTAAACTAATCATAACCATACTGCAAAGCACATTTTTTTTGTTTTTTGCAGAAAGGTTTTTAATGCTTAATATACTGCAAATAATAATCAATGCAGCGCTGCCAAAAGTGTATTGAAAATCAATATGGTATTGATAAACCCAGTTTGTCATTAAATTTATCAACAACATTGGTGTAAGCAATAATAGTGTTGACACCTTTTTTGTAAATAAAGGCATAAACAAAATCGGCAAAAACATCCACAAAACAAATTCAAACTTTTCAGCGGTAAACATCTGCGAAACGGTATAGCCAAAATTTAAAAATACAGTTTTAATAATGTTAACAAGGCTAGACTGATTATCAATAGCATAGTTAGAATATCTATGCACAAACTGCATATCTTCCAAAGTACCAAACGCAGGTTTTATGCTCATTGCAAACACAAAATAACCTACCGCCAAAACAAGTGTAATAATTCCGTGTTTAATAAGGCGCTGACTTGCTATCATATAAAGCGCAATTGCCACTAAATAAATTGCGGCATCTTCTTTAATTGAACAAAGCAAAACTGCGCTGATATAAAACGGAATATATTTTTTCTTTAACAAGAAATACACCGTTAAAAGTATAAAAAATGTTAAAAATTTATTCTCGTGAAAATCAAAGAATAAACCGAATGACAACGCAGGGTATGTTAAATAAACAGAACAAATAGCCAATGTTTGTTTAGGTGAAAAGCCCAAATGCTTTGCAATGCCATACACCAAAAACACGCCTGCGCCTACAAATAGTGTTTGCATAACGCAAAGATATGCAGGTGTTGAAAAAACAAAGTAGCCTGGCAATAGCAAATAGAAAAACGGCGAAAAATGCACTGCAAAGTGAGATAAAAGCATATTTCTCTCAACTGTTGTATCAGGCAGACCTGTTTGTTTCATATAATCAAACATTTGCGCGAAAATGCCGAAATCAAATGTGTCATATGTAAAAGAATAGTATCTGCAAATACCCATAATTGAAAGGTAAGTTGTAAACACTAAAAACATAATGCCAACAGCGATTTTAACAAATTTAAAGTTAATTTTGCAAGAAGATAACGGCGATTCAAACCTATTAAATAGCCATATGCAAAATATCAAACAAATAAGCGCTATGCCAACATTAAGCCATATGTTAGTTTCAGAGCCTTTTTGCAAAAATGCGCAAAACACAGTGAGCGTAAGCACTCCCGAAACCGACAACACAGTTTCAGGGCGAAAAACATATTTTGATAAAATCATTTGTATTGCAAAAAACAAAATCATATCAAAACAGAAAAACAAAATGCTTTTTGAAGCAACATATTCTGTTGCAAAATATTCATACTCGCCAACCTTCATAAAAAGCGCAGTTGTAGCAAAAAACGCTATTACAAAAGCGGCTATGATATTTTGTATGTAATATGGTTTTTCTTTGTTTGAAAGCGCACAAACAACACTATCATATGCTTTTTTGCAAGGCTTTAAATACTCTAAAAGTTTTTTCATTAAATCGTCCTGGAAAATTATTTAATATCAGAAGTACAATGAGGACATTTTGTTGCCTTAATATCAATTTCTGACTGACAGTAAGGGCAAACCTTTGTTGTAGGCTCTGCTGCTACTTCTTCTTGTTTTGAAAGTTTTTTTAAGCCTTCTTTTACTTTATCAATAAGATAGATAATAAGAAATACAACAAATGCCATTAAAATAAAGTTGATAAGTGATGTGATAAATGCGCCGTATTTAATACTTGCGCTACCGATGGTAATTGAAAGTGAAGAAAAATCAACTTTACCAAGCACCAAACCGATAATTGGTGTAAACATATTATCAACAAGTGATGTAACTAAATCTTTCATCGCAGCACCAATGATAACACCGACTGCCATAGAGATAGCGTTGCCCTCTAATAAAAAGTTTTTAAATGCTTTAAAAAATCCTGTTTTGTTTTCCATTTTCTTTTTCTCCTTAAATTTTAATTTATATCTTACTTCCTTTTGAACCTTTAGAGCCAAAAGACATTTTGTTCTCTAAAATATTGGTATCAAAAGAAAATTTAAGATTCTCTTTAACTCTTGCGCGTTTAAAACCTAATTTAATCATTCTATCCAAAAGTTCGCTATACTTAACGCCCTTTGGCTCCCACAAATAGAAAGAAAGCGAACCAGGAATAGTATTGATTTCATTTACATAAACGCACTTTGCTTTTGTATCATACAAAAAGTCAATTCTTACAACGCCATTGCAACCGAGCGCTTTAAATGTTTCTTTAGCATATTTTTCAACATCTGCTTGAATTTTTTTAGTAATATCCGCAGGGATTTTTCTTGAAAGTGAAGCCATACCGCCAGCGGATTTTGTACCGGTTGATTTAGAGCCACCTTTAGCACCTTTAGCGCCTTTTTCTCCGCCTTTGTATTTATCTTCATAAGATAAAATCTTGCCGGTCATAACAGGCTCTTCAATAACAGAAGTTTCACACTCATCGCTATCGCCCACAACTGAACAGTTAAGTTCACGAAGATTTACTACTGCAGGCTCAACAATGATTTTAGAAGCATAATTCATAGCATCTTTGATAGAAGCGAGCAACTCGTCTTGATTATCTGCTTTTGAAATGCCAACTGATGAGCCAAGATTTGCAGGTTTAACAATAACAGGGTAAGAAAACTTTTCTTCAATTTCTTTTAAAATGCTTTGTTTTTTGCTAACATACTCTTTTGCATAAAATTCTACGCAGTCAAGCACAGGCACACCTGCTTTTTGCAAAACATATTTGCAAACCGCTTTATCCATACCAACCGATGCCGAAAGCACATCACAAGAAACATAAGGAATACCGAGCAGTTCAAACCAACCAACAAGTGAGCCATCTTCACAGTTTGTTCCGTGAACAATAGGAAAAGCAATATCAACACTTGCAATTACCTTTTTGAACAAGCCTTTTTTAAGTTCAATAAGATTAAACTTATCGCCATCACGCACCATAGTAACGCACTGCGATTTTTTGATAAGCGCGTCTATATTGCGATACTCATCAATATTAATCATACACTCGTGAGTGTACATCTCGCCATTTTTTGAAATGTAAACAGGTGTAATATCGTATTTTTCAGTGTTTATGTAATTCATAGCCTGAACTGCCGAGATTACTGCAACCTCGTGTTCAACGCTCCTACCACCAAAAAACACAGCAACATTAGTTTTCATATTATCAAAATCCTTTCTTAAAAGGTTAAAATTTATTTATTATTTAATTTAACAAGCATATCTTCGCCATATTCTTTTGCTTTTTTATAATCATCAAAAATATGCACAACTGTTTCTTCTAAATCTATTGGTTCATAAGCAGAATATTCTTTGCCATTATACAAAGTTTCCTGTACTAATTTCTCAAACTGAACTTCATATGCGCCATTCTTTCGCAATATCACAAATCTATACAACTTATCTTCAGAACTTCCAACATATTCTTCAACAGCGGCTATTTTCATTTTCTACTCCTTTATTTTAAATAAAAATATTCGTTTTGCTGACAAATAACACACCATGAATTTTAGTAGGCGCGACCCTGTGTGGTCGCCCGACAAGAGCACATTCTTCGGGCGAC
>JAZQFC010000036.1:0-2001 GCA_045539315.1 Acutalibacteraceae bacterium
TGTTTCTAAACTTAAACAAACAATGAAAAAGGACGTCATTTTTCACTTGGTTTTTGAATAATTTTTTATAAAGGAGGCTTTTATATGAAAATAAAAGTTAAATATGAAAAACATAAAAACATTCACGAAAAATTCGAGGAATTTTTAAAATATCACGATGCTTTAAAGGCAACAAAATAAAAAAAGAAAGGTAAAATTAAAATGATTAACAAAGCAAAGGAATATAAAACAGCTATTTATTTAAGAGGCGGTATGCTTCCAACTCAAGAAGAGGACATATTTGAATTTGTTTCAAATTATAATCATTCGCACAAGAACGAAAAACTGCACGTGCTTCATAAATTTGCTGAATATTGGTATGGTTTTGACGGCATTGCCGAGCCAAAAGACACTCTTGATGGGGTTTTGCGAGATTTTAAAGACGAAATAGATTGTATTATTGTTAAAAACTTTTTTGTTATTTCAAAAAAACCAAAGAGATTAAAAAGAGTTGTTAAATTATTTATTAAAAATAACATTCGCTTCATTTCTCTTGATGATAACTACGATAATCTCGAAGAACTTAGAAAGGTAGGACGATAAATGGCAAGTAAACTTACTCAATACAACGTTGGTTTGTATATGCGTCTTTCAAAAGAAGATGAAGACAAAACTTATAAAACCGATGATTCAGGAAGCATTAAAAACCAATGCGCTTATTTGCACGATTATGTTAATAATCTTAATGCAAAAAGCAGTAAAGAGAAATTTGTTGTCTGCCGAGAGTATATTGATGATGGTATTTCTGGCACATCAACTTTAAAAAGAGATGCCCTTGCGCAAATGACAGATGATATTGAAGCAGGTATAATCAACTGCGTTATTGTTAAAGACTTATCTCGTCTTGCGAGAAATAGTGCTCTGCAATGGCGAATGATTCACGAGTATTTTCCTGATAAAAATGTTCGTTTTATTTCGATTTTTGATAATTACGACAACATAAACGGTGTGTATTCTGAAAGCGCCGAGCTTATGGGTTTTCTTAATGAAAACCGCTCAAGAAGACTTTCAACTAACATCAAAGAAATCTTTAGAGTTAAAGCAGAAAAAGGCGAGTTTATCGGCGCTTTCGCAAGTTTCGGATATATGCGTGACCCTAAAAACAAAAATCATTTTATTATTGACGAAGAAGCGGCTGACATTGTTAGAATGATTTTTGATTTGTATATGAGTGGCACGGGGCAAATTGGAATTGCAAACATATTAAACGAACAAAACATTCCAACGCCGAGTGAATACAAGCGCCGTCAAGGGCTTAATTACAAAAACTCAAACGAGCGCCTTGTTAATCAATGGACATATTCTACTGTGCACAGAATTTTGAAAAATAAAATGCTTGTGGGCGATATGTGGCAAAGAAGAAACAAGCGTGGCAAATTTGACCGTGGCAGTAGCCAGTATTCAGAAGAAGAGAACATTATTGTTGCTAACACTCACGAAGCAATCATCAACAGAGAAGATTTTGAATTTGTTCAAAACAAACTTAAAAACAACCGAGATGTTTCAGAAAATTTGAAAAACAACGTGAGCATTTATGCAAAACATCTTCGTTGTGAATGCGGACATCCTATGGCTAAAATCACAAACAAATATAAATATAAAGATGGTAGCTCTAAAACCGTTGTTCGTTATGTTTGCAGGAATTATAAACAAAATTCACAAAATTGTGCATCACACAGGGTTTTTGAAACAGAGCTTAACGACGCAGTGCTTACATTTCTTAACAATTGTATTAGAAAAATCAAGAAAAAAGACGAGCTTATCAAAAAAGCAGCAAAGTCAAAAAACCAAAAACAAAATATAATCTCAAAGCAACTAAACTCTGCTAAAAAACAATTAGAATCAGCGGAAAAGAAGATTGAAAGATTGCTTGATTTATATCTTGATGGCACACTTGACAAAGAGGTTTACAATCAAAAGAAAGAAGCACTTGAAAATTTAAAATCGACTTTGCAAGAAAGG